>NZ_OMKE01000012.1 GCF_900299535.1 Aquimarina aquimarini
GAGTTATATGCTTATTGTTTTATGCCAAGTCATATTCATTTAATTTTTAGATCGGCAGATGATAATCCAGCAGGGTTATTAAGAGATTTTAAAAGCTATACAGCTAGAAAAATAATCGAAGCTATAACAGAAAACTCGCAAGAAAGTAGAAGAGAGTATTTGCTTTGGTTTTTTGAAAGAGCTGGAAAAAAGAAAGGTAATGGAGCAAAGTATCAATTTTGGCAACATCATAATAAACCTATTGAGTTATGGAGTGAAGCGGTTATAAAACAAAAAATAGACTATATCCATAATAATCCTGTTGAGGCGGGTTTTGTTACAGATCCAACCCACTGGAAATATAGTAGTGCAAGAAACTTTCAAGAAGATAATACTATATTAGAAATCGATAGCACTGGTTTTTTAGGCTGAGTATTAATATTTTTATAATGTTTGGATTAACTTTTGTGACCACTAAGCACAGCTTAGCGGGAGCGGGGGACCAAGAATTAGAAATTTTGATCAAAGCTCAAATTTCACACGAACCTTAGCGGATCATTATCATATGGAAAATACCAGAAATGCAATAAGACAGGGGCTTAGTGCAAATGCAGAGCCTTTTACTGGTAATAGCTCATATAATCTTGGAGGAACACAAGGTTTTAAATATTTGAGAGATGTTGGAATTGTTGATGCATTTCCTCTTGCTGATTATGTTTTACCTGGGAATAAAGGTAGTCGTCATAATAGAGCTGCATTCTTTTTAGGTGGGTATTCTGTTTCATATAAAGTAACTTATGTTGATGTCAATAGAAGAATTGCTAAAGTAAGTTTTAGTGTACACAATAGGTCATCAATTGAATCCGCTACTAGACCTCCTGGTTTAGGTTATACTAAATTTTGGATTTCAATAACTAATAATTTAAATACAGAATCTGGGCCTACTTCTAATATTTATCAAAATTTTAACTGGAATGAAACAATTAGGTTTTAATTTATCAATGATTATTTGCTTGCTTTTATTTACTAATTGTAATAAAGAATTACAAAAGGATGAAATTTTAGGAAAATGGAGTGATAATAATGTAACAATAAACTTTCTTGATGATTATAAATTTCAGGGTTATGTAAATGGTAAATTCATTTCATCTTTCAATTCTCAAAAGAAAGATTCTATAGAAGGTAATTATATAATTATAAATGACTCAAAAAGAAGTTTTATTCCGATTATAGAGCTATCTATTTCAAATATTAATAAGAACCATGATATAAAAATAGAATTATTTTATAATGACATTGACGAAATACCATTTCTATCAAATCATGAAGATAGTTTTTTATATTGTAAATTAACCACCCTTGATGGCCCCCCCCCCGCTCCCGCTAAGTTGTGCTTAGTGGCGTTCTGAGTAAGTAAGCTATGAATATTTCAGATAAATGAGCAGGAATTATAAATTTCAGAATAAGTCTGGTTTGTATTTTGTGAATTTTACCCCCGCTCGGGGGTTCTTGTAATAATATTTTTATCTAGATATGTAGGTTTGAGCCTGTAACTGATAACAATAAAGATTGGTAGGTCAATAGTGATAAACACGAGTAAGAAAACTAAAAAAAGCGAGGTAAAAATTTTACACTCGCTTTTTTATATTTTGTAGTGCTCCTTTGGTATAAAGAGCAATAATCTCCTATGTGTCATCATAGCCTACCTGTGAATTGCATAGCTAGAAGATGCAGGAAGCTGTTTTATGAATTTGATAAGCGGTTTAAGGTTCAAGGTTACTGTAATAGTGTATAAAGTTTTCATAACTGTAATTATTTTAATTAATATTCATTTTGTTTGATCATAGTATAACCAATTGTTGTGCCAAAAAATAAAGTTAAATGTATGTGTTTCTTTTTCAGTGTTTTGTGTGCTTTTGTTTTTTGTGTTAAAATGTAGAGACATGTGTTTGTAGCGTGTTTTTTACTAAGTTTTTGAACTTAAAAGTTAAAAAAATGATTAAAAAATAGGCCAGTTTCAAAAAACGGTACTTCTATGTAGTATTATTGTACCAGAAAAGGATGTATTGATCCAGATTTTTGTGTTGAATAAAAAAGAGTAGACATAAAAAAATAGGAATAGTTTTAAAGAGAAATGTGCTAATACAAGCCATGCCATTTCCTTTTGATATTGATAAGAAATTATAGTGTTTCTACATATATTTGAAGCACAATAGAATAAACATATGAGAAAAGTCCTACCCACAAAAATAAAAGCCTTCAATTTACAGGAGATGCTTCTTGTACTGGCCATTATTGGTATTTTGTTGTTGATAGCATTGCCAAATTTCTTGCCTTTGATAGCACAAACCAAGGCACAAGAAGCCAAAATACAGCTCAAAACGATTAGTAATATGCAAACGCAATATCGATACCTTAATTCTAAGTATTCGATGGATTTTACTGAGCTTAATTATGAAGCCCCTAAAACGGTAAAGAATGGGGGTACTGCCAATTATAGCTATGAAGTGCTTCAGGCGAGTGTATCTAATTTTAAAGCAAGAGCCACAGCCGTAGTTGATTTTGATGGAGATGGCGTGTTTAATGTGTGGGAAATAGACGAAAACGGTAACCCTAAACAAATAATAAAAGACTGATGCTTTTGGTCAAAATACTTAGCCTGGTGGTATTAGCAGCAATAGCTTATCAAGATCTTAGCGATAGAAAAGTGTATACTTTTGTATTCCCTGTGCTTATTGGCTTATTAGGATATTTACACTATCAAAGCGTAGAAATAATTACTTTTATAAGTGCGATATGTATCAATATTGCAATGCTTACTATTATTATAGGTTTATTATACCTATATACAATAGTAAAAATAAAACGACCTTTTTTTGAAGAAGTATTCGGGATGGGTGATGTGCTCTTTTTTGTAGCACTTGCTATAGGATTTCCTACCATGACATTTATAATTTTATTTGTCTTTTCATTAATTTTTTCTTTGCTGGTATGGTTGGTTCTTAAAAAAAGAGCAAAACATGATTCAGTACCGTTGGCGGGATATATGTCTATATTTTTTGGAGTATTGTTTATAATGCAATGGGTGACTAATTCATTAACACTGTATCTGATATGAGTACTACAAAAAATTATGAAATACCAGTGCATTTGAAACAGATGATTACTTCAAATCAAGCATTTCATTATAGAATAATACCAGTAGTAAAAGAAGAGGGGATACTTCATCTCAAATCTGATACTCAGCAAGCCAATGCGCTACAAAAAGAGCTGACCATTATTTTGGGATGTGAGATTGCTATAGTAGAGGAAACCACAGAAAATATACAGGCGTATCTTGCTTTTAATTATCGTAAGACAACCACTTCTTCTAGTGAAAAACTACAATATGAAGATCAATTTTTGCAAAAATTGATTGCTACAGCCAAAGATTTTGGGAGTAGCGATATTCATATGGAACCTTATGAGAAGTTTTGTAGAGTACGTTTTAGGCTAGACGGTAAGCTAAAAGAGCAATACACAATTTCTAGTACAGAATACCCACAATTAGTCAATCAAATCAAAATACAGTCAGGACTAGATATATCTCAAAAAAGACTCGCGCAGGATGGTAGAATAACTTTTAAGGAAGGAACAGACGAATTTGATATCAGGGTTTCTACTATGCCAACATTATATGGAGAAAAGATAGTATTGAGGTTATTAAATAGGAATACACAAGAGGTTTCTTTGAATGAATTAGGGTTTACTCAAGAAGAAATACATGAATATCGTGAAGCTATCAAAAACCCTCAAGGAATTATCCTGATTTCTGGACCTACAGGGTCAGGTAAAACCACGACACTGTATGCTACCTTAAAAGAACTCAATAAGGAGACTACAAATATTCTTACTATAGAAGACCCTATAGAATATACATTGCAGGGGATTAATCAGGTACAACTTAGAGAAGATATCGAATTTGATTTTCCTGCCGCACTACGTGCCTTTTTGCGTCAGGATCCAGATATTATTATGGTAGGAGAGATCAGAGATGATCGTACTGCAGGAATGGCTATCAAGGCGGCATTGACAGGACACTTGGTTTTGTCTACAATACATACCAATTCGGCTTGGGCAACCATCTCTAGATTAATAGATATGAAGGTGCCTGCATTTTTACTGGCCAATACAATCACTATGAGTATTGCACAGCGATTGGTAAGAAAGCTGTGTCCTCATTGTAAAACAAAGAAAAAGACAGAAAGTAAAGATTTTCCTGCAGGGTTTGAAATTCCCGAAGCTATAGAACAACATTATATTGCTGTAGGGTGCAATCAATGTTATCATACAGGATATATGGGTCGTAAGGCAATTTATGAGATACTGCCTATTACAAAAGAATTGGAGACAGCTATACGGCATAATGAATTGCAGATCGATAGCTATTTAGAAAAAAGAAATATAAACACATTACAACATAACGCCATACGCATGGTTCTTAATGGAGAAACTTCTGTAGAAGAAGTATATGCACTGTTGGCGGATAATTAATTATTATGAAAATACATCGACTGATACTTATTTTTACACTGGCAATAGGAATACAGCTTTTTGCGCAGGAAAATTACCAAACTCTTGGGCAAGATAATACGCGAGTTGCTACGATAGAAAATAAGTTGCAATTACTGAATGTAGATATTCCTGGATTATCAGAAAAAGTAAATGTAAATATTTCTAACACCTCATTACTTAATTTTTTACGTGCAGTATCTCAAGTACATAAAATAAATATTAATCTATCACAGGAGTTAAACAATATTACTATTGTCAATGGATTTAATAATGTAAGTGTTCAGGATTTATTAGTGTTTTTGGTCAAAGAATATCAATTAGATATTGTGTTTACAGGTAATATTTTATCGATAAAACCATTTACCCCTCCAGTAGTTGTTCCTGCAGAAAAAGAAATTATAGCGCAATATGATGTTCTTGCAACTACTCTATCGCTGGATTTGAAAAATGACCCTTTGCCAAAGGTATTTAGAAAAATAACAGAAGCTTCAGGTAAGAATCTATTATTTACACCAGAGTTGAATAGTAAAAATCTAAACCTCTTTATAAGTAATGTTTCTTTTGATATTGCTATGAAAAAACTAGCAGAGGCCAATGATCTTGATTTTAATAAAACAAGAGACGGGTTTTATGAGTTTGCTGCTTTTCCTCAACAAGGAGCTGATGGAAGTAATCAGGTTGGTTACCGCCCCAGACGAGCTAATTTTTCATATAAGGTAATAGATACTGTAGCACGGGTTATATCTGTTGATCTTAGAGATACACCCATATCCAATGTAATCTATACACTGTCAGAAGATCTGAAACTTGATATTTTTACTGCTTCTCCATTAGAAAACGCAGGAACAGTAACCGTAAAAGCAGAATCGATTTCTTTTGATGCTTTGCTGGTCAAAATTTTTGAGAGTAATATACATACAGCGCAGAAAACTACATCAGGTAATGAGTCTAGGCAGAACAATACCAATAACTATAATACACAGTCACCCTCACAAAATAGAGCACCCGTATCAAATGCATTTACATTCAAAAGAGAAGGAAATGTATATTATTTTGGTACCGAAGATCAGTTGGCACTCAAAAAAATAGAACTGGTACAAATGATGCATCGCTCTATTGCTATGCTTGGAGATGCAAACCCTTCTAATTCTTATGGCAATAGTTTTAATAATTCTAATTTTACAACAGGAGGAGTTAATTATATATCAGGAGGTTCCAGTTCAGGGTTCAATCAAAATGGAAGTAATGCCATAAACCAGCGGGGATCATCTTTTAGAAATACAAGTTCTTCCTCTGCAGGAACACAGCGGGTAGGATCTATTTCAGATATTTTTCCCTCAACAGTAACAGCAGGATTAGATGTCAAGATAGATACAGAGCTTAATAGTTTTGTGGTGAGCGGTGCAGGAACACGTGTAGAGAAATTTAAAAATTTCATTAAGTACATAGATAAACCAGTACCTTTGATTTTGATCGAGGTAATGATTCTAGAGGTAAATCGCTCTGCGAAGGTAGAGACGGGGGTAGAGTTTGGAATTGGTAAAGAACCCGTTACTACAGAAGGAAGGATTTTTCCTGATGCAAAAATTACTTTGGGTGCCTCAACAATAAATAGGGTAATTGGTGGATTTGATGGTTTTGGATCTTTAAACTTAGGCAATGTAGTGCCTAATTTTTATATGGATATCAAAGCCATGGAAAGTAATGGTAATATAAAAATATTGTCTACTCCCAAGCTAAGTACTCTAAATGGACATAAAGCTTATTTATCGAGTGGGCAAACTACCTATTATGCGGTTACCAATCAAAACTTCTTTGGATCGCAGATCCCTCAAACATCAGAAGTGGTCAATTACCTTCCAATAGATGCAGAGTTGGCTTTAGAATTCAAGCCTTTTGTATCAGGAGATGGGCAAATAACGTTAGATATACAGGTGATCCAATCCAGTTTTAGTGGAGATCGTATTGCAGAAAATGCTCCACCAGATATTAATAGTCGTAGATTTTCATCAATTATGAGAATGCGAGCAAATGATGTTGCTATTCTTGGCGGTATAGAACAAAAAGTTAAGAATGACTCAGGGTCAGGAGTGCCTTTATTATCGCGTATCCCAGTTTTGAAATGGCTATTTAGTAAAAGAACTCGAGAGGACAGTAAGAAAAAATTAAATGTAATTATTAAACCAACTGTTTTTTATTAATGAGGAGTCTGTTATCGTCATATAACCCTATAGGAAAAACCCTAGTTGCTCTAGAATATTCTATTCAGCAAGAAGAATTGGTTGTTTTTGGTTTGGAACTGGTGCAAAAAAAAGGCGAATTAAATATTGCCCAAACGTTTACTTTAAAAGAATTAGAGAAGTTACAATCTGTTTTAAAAACAACAGCAGGAGTACATCTGGTCATAACAGATGATCAGGTATTATATAAAGAAGTTTTTAATACAGGTACAGATGCAGAGGTAGTAGGTGAGGCTTTTCCTAATTTGAATCTGAATGATTTTTATTATCAAATTCTTCGATCAACAGAAAAATCATTTATAGCAGTAAGTAGAAAAGAATATGTAGAAAACTGTATTCAGGAATTTAAAGGTATAAAAGGTAAGATTGTTACAATTTCTTTGGGAGCTCTAGCAACAATAGCTTTGGCAGCATATGCAGAAGGAGAAATATTACATAGTCATACTGTAGCGATAGGTTTCAAAAATGAAGAAATCATATCAATTAATACCAAAAAAGAAGAAGTAATAGAGCATTATACTATAGAAGGTTTAGCCTTTTCCTCTACACATACATTATCACTGGCAACAGCTCTGGATGCCGTGATAAAAAACAATAAAATTTCTGGGAATCTTGATGCCAGAAATAAAAAATTACAAAAGGCATATAAAGAGTCTAGGTTTTTTAAAAACACATTACAAATAGGTGTTGGGTTTCTCTTGGTAGCATTGTTAATTAATTTTTTTGTTTTTAATGCAAACTATAAAAAATGGCAAGGATTGCAAGAAGAACTTCAGGTGTATACAGTACAAAAGGAGCAAATAACAAATAAACAGGCTGAGGTTACTACCAAAGAAGCTTTGGTGGAAAGTATATTGGCTACTGGGTTTTCTAAAAGTTCATGGTTTATCAATTCTATAGTACAAGCCCAACCCAGTACGATTATATTAACATCATTTGCATATCAGCCTTTAAAAAAACCAATTAGAAAGGATAAGAGTATTATTCTTGAGAAAGAAATGATTGCTATTTCGGGGACCTCAATAGATAAATCGGATTTTACCATCTGGTTAAGAACAATAGAAGGATTAGAGTTTGTAGATTCAGTAACAATTACACAATATGGGATAAACAAAAAGAATACTTCAGATTTTGAGTTAACGATTAATATCAAAACGAGTAATGAAACAACAGACTAAAAATATTATACTGAGTATAGTGCTATTTTGCGTGCTTTTGATTGCGTATCGTTTTGGTTTTTCTAAAACTTTTGCGATACGGTCTGAAGTTGCAAAGTTAGAATACGAGAAAGAGAAATACTTGGCTGCACCAAAGCAATTGGTAGCATTGACAAAAAAAGAACAACAGCTTGATGTTATTTTAGCAAAAAATAATGTAGAAGGAAATTCTCTGCAACATAATCTGTTGAAAACATTGCATTCGTTGTCTGCAACATCAGGGATTAAAATAATTTCTTTTGAGGAACCTCATATTTATTTTAACAAAGATATAAAAGAAGGAACAACCACCTATGATTTTGTTTTACAAGGTGATTATAAAGGGTTGATAGGAGTGATATATGCATTAGAGCAAGAGTATAGTTTTGGGAATATTGCCCAAGTTTATTTTGAGAAAAAGAAAAATTTTAGATCAGGAGCAAAATACTTGCAATGCAAGGTGTTATTGCAACGTCTTAATTAATTACGATAAAAATAGAAGAACAATAGTATGAATTATAGAATAGTTGGTTATATATTTTTTTTGATATGTTGTTGTGTAGGATGCCAAAGTATCAAGGTTGACAAAAGTAAAATGCATACTGCGGTAAAGAACCCTATTGCTCCTGGATTAATCGGGGTGCAAAAAAATGGAATATACAGCTCTGAATTTCAGGTTTCTGCAATACCCGAGTATAAAAGGCGTATTAGAGTGAATGCTACAAGAGTTGATTTTAGTCAAACCACATTTAATGCATACCTGAACGTTTCAAAAGATAATAAGCAACAAATAAAATACGTGGATTCTCTTGAGAGCAAACCTCGTTTTATGACATTTGAGTTATTGGATAGGGTTACGATACTTGGTGAACTTCAAAAAGAATATAATATAGAAGCTCTAGCATATATAAAAAATCAAAAAGTAGCTAGTATAGTAACCTCGATATCATTGGCAATGCCTGAATCACTTATGCAGGAAATAGAGCAGGCGGAGGCAATTTTTATAGGTAGTGGTGCTTATAAGCAGTATGAATTGTCGTTGATAAAAGATGGAAGAAAGTATAAGGCAATTGATTTTTCTAATACCACAATCTTTGCTTATGGATTGTCATTTTTTTGCTGGGGTGAAAATGATAGGAAACAAATAATGCTGGCAGATATTATTGAAGAAAAATCGTCATGCCCCAAAAATGCATATAGAGATGCAGAAAAGGCAACAGCAAAAATGAATTATTTTAAACTTTGATTATGAAAAAAGTAGTTTTGTATATCCCTATATGTCTCTTAGCTATTTTTAGTTGTGAAGAGGTGCTTTTTGAAGAAGATTTATCTGATAAAGAAATCGTGCTGATTGCTCCCTCTGATAAAACTACAGTAGAGAATACCTCAGTAACTTTCAGTTGGGAGGCAGTAGATCAAGCAACAGAATATCACCTTCAGTTGGCGCAACCTAATTTTGAGAATGCAACTCAAATACTGATGGATACAACCGTTGCATCAACCAGTTTTAATACAACTTTGGTTAAAAACGAGTATGAATGGAGAGTAAGGGCAGAGAATTCGGGTTCGGCTACACCATATGCTAATGCTGAATTTAAAATAGTTGAAAGTGAGGACTTCTCGGCAAGAGAAGTATTGTTGATTGCACCTCAAAATAATGGAATTGTCAATGCCACTACCTCAAGTTTGCAATGGCAAGCAGTGGCAGATGCTACTTTATATAGAGTGCAATTACTCAACTCAAGTACTGAAGTAATTAGTGAGCAAACAACTACAGAAACAGCAGTAACGATTACTTTTCCTGAAGGAACCACTACATGGCAAGTACGAGCAGAAAACAATACTCAAAGCACACTCTTTACTACTAGAACATTGACAGTAGATAGCCAGAATCCCAAAAAACCTGTACCTACGGCGCCTGTAAATGATGCTTCTCAAACAGCAACAACGGTTGCATTTGCTTGGACAAGAGAAGAAGTACAAGGAACGGCAGAGTTTGATAGTATTTATATCTATAAAGATGAACAATTGACACAATTGGCACACAAAAACAAAGTAACCTCACCTACAGATATTGAATTGGAAGCGAGTACAGTATATTATTGGTTTCTAAAAGGATTTGATGAGGCTGGTAATCAAAGTGAATCTAGTACCACCTCAAAATTTACAATAAATTAAATAACATATGCTAAAAGGTAAAAAAGGATTATATGTTTTATTACCATTAGTGGCATTTATTTGGGGAGCAATTGTTTTTCAGGTAATAGGTGCTTTTTCTGATGAAGGTCCAGTTGTTGTGGGAACAGAAGAAGTATCAGTAGCTCCAATTGAAACAAAGCAACGAGAACGTTTTAAATTGGGTGTGGTAGAACGAGACCCTTTTTTAGGGACATTGTATAAACCTAAGAAGAAGAAAATAAGTAAAGTAAAAGTAAAGGCAAAAAAAACAGTTCTGGTATGGCCATCTATTCAATATAAAGGAGTGGTTTCTGGACAAGGTAATGCAAATGCGATTTATCTTATTGAAATCAATAATACAGATCAACTTGTTAAATTACGGCAAACAGTTTCTGAAGTAACGTTGGTAAAAGCTTTTTCGGGTTCTGTGCGACTACGGTATAAAGGAAAAACAAAGGATTTTAAAATAGCGAATTGATTTTTTTTTCAAAAATAAAAGCACAGGCTATGCAATTTGCTATACTCATTTCAGTATTGGTAGCAGTATTGCTGAGTGCTTTTTTGTTGCTTACCCACGTACATTCTTTTTTTAGAATCAAATCTCAGGAAGTAGTAGTAGCCTTTGATCAAGCAAATAGGCAGTTGTTTGAATCATTAGAACAAAATAAAATAACAAAAGATACTATCGTTTCTATAGTCGATGTTAAAACTAGTAAGCAATTCGCAAATTATCATGGAGTTTGGCAAAAACGATATACAGAAGTAGATGTACATAATCAAAAAGCTGTAAGAATTGCATACACAGGAGCAGAGCGATCAGAGAATACACCAAATCTGTATATTGAAGATAGAAATTCACCTATTGTAGTGGTGGGAGCAACCAGACTAGAAGGTAAAAGTTATATTCCTAAGCAAGGGATCAAGGCTGGGAATATTTCTGGAAAATATTATCAAGGTAATGCCCTGTATTATGGTCGTGTTTTGGAAAGTAAAACATCTCTACCTGAAATGAATCCCGAATGGATTAGATATTTAGAGAATATTATACAAGGCGATCTTCTTAATCAAGGAGAGGTGATCGTACTAGAGAAAGAGCTTAAGAATACATTTTATAACCCTCTTCAAGTAATTTATGATAGAGGTTCTATTTTTTTGGATGATGAAAAAATAACAGGGAATATTGTTATTCAATCAGGAACTAAAATTATTGTTGGGTCTGGAGCAAAACTGACAGATGTTGTTTTGATAGCTCCAGAAATAATAATAAAAACAGGAGTTATAGGTAGTTTTCAAAGTATTGCTACCAAAAACATAAAAATCGAAAGAAAATGCTATTTATCATATCCTTCTTCGGCTATTCTTATTGATAAAAAGATAATAAAAGAAGGTCAGCAAAACAATCAATTTCTATATGCGAAACCTGATTTTGTAATTGATAAAGGAGCAGTTATTGAAGGTGTCATTGTATATTTAAATAAAAATAAGAGTACAAACAATCGTATTAAAACACATGTAGAGATCGCTTCTAATGCTACCGTTATAGGAGAAGTGTATTGCCAAGGTAATGTTGATTTTCAGGGAACGGTATTGGGATCATTATATGCACAACAGTGTATAGCTAGGCAATCAGGATCAGTGTATCTAAATCATATCTATAATGGCAAAATATTGTTGAACCCTGTTTTGGACTATGCAGGATTACCGTTTGTAAATTCAAAATACAATATTGCAAAATGGTTGTATTAAAAAAAATAAAAGGTGCTACATTGATAGAGGTTCTTACAGCTTCAGTTTTGATCGTTATCGTATTTATGATAGCCAGTTTAAGTTTTAATACAGTATTTAGTAATCAAATAAAAAGAGATCGTACTGCAATTGATAATAGAGTGAAGGAGTTGGAGTATCTTTTTATTCATCATAAAATTAAATTGCCTTATACAGAAGATTTTGACGGTTGGGAGGTTATTATAACTTCAATGTCAAATCATACAGTTTTATTGTATAGTAAAGGAGATGTTGAATTAAAAAAGCGACTGATTGTAAAATGATTAAAATAAATCAAAAAATCAAGGCTTTTACCCTTACAGAAGTTATGGTAGTGATTGTAATTTCTACTATAGTTGTTGGATTGGCATTTTCAGTATTGAGGATAGTACAAGAAAGCATGAGCAGTATTGATGAGAACTATGAGTATAAAGAAGAAATGCAATCTTTTGAGGTCGCTTTGACAATAGATTTTAATAGATTGACTTCTGTAAAATGGAATTCATATGAGAGTACGTTGTCTATGTATTCTCCTATAGAAGAGAAGGAGTATAAGTTCTTTAGCGATAGTATAGTGACAGCTATTCATACGTACCCTTTACAATTAAAAGAAAAAACATTTTACTTTGAGGGGGAGGCTGTAAATTCTGGAGCTATTGATGCGATAAAATTGACTTTTTATAATACTAGAAAATTACATCGTGTTTTTGTGTTTAAATATAATGACCCTACGATACATTTTTAAAATATGGGAATAAAAATAGAAAAGACCAAAAAACAATACCAAGAGGAATCTTCTTTTGCTATTTCTGAGATACTAACCAAAGAAATTACACTGTTTGGAAATGCATTTACATCAAAAAAGAAAGAACAATGGTATGCAGAGCTCAGTGTATTGCTAAAGTCTGGAATTGATCTAAGAAGTGGGTTAGAACTATTGTCTGAGACTCAAAAAAAAGAAAAAGATCAAAAATTGATGGCATCTATGGTTGCTAAGCTGGTCGCAGGAACTCCTTTTTCTGAAATCTTGAAACAGAATAAAAATTTTACAGACTATGAATATTATGCTATTAAGATTGGAGAGCAAACGGGTGAATTGGCAAAAATTACACTAGAGCTTAGTGAGTTTTATAAAAGAAAAAATGAACTGCGTAGAGAGATTGTATCTGCACTTACATACCCTATAATTGTAATGTGTACTGCTATGATTGTTATTGTTTTTATGCTTCGATATGTAGTGCCAATGTTTGTAGATATTTTTAAGCAAAATAATGTAGAACTTCCTGGTGTTACCAAAGGGATTATTAATTTTTCTGATTTTATAAGTGATTCTGGTTGGTTGGTGTTTGGATGTTTGTTAATTACTATTGGAGTTTTAATTTTTGTTTCCAAAAAAAAATGGTTTCGAAAAATATTGGGGAGTATACAGTTGAGGTTGCCGATTCTAGGGAATTATTTTAGAAAAATCTATATGGCACAGTTTACACAAGCGATTTCTTTGCTTACATCATCAAAAGTTCCTATGGTAGAGAGTATCGATCTGGTAAAAAATATGATTGATTTTTATCCACTTCAAGAGGGATTGCATAAGACAAAAAATAGCGTTTTGGCAGGAGATACCTTAAGTGTTTCCTTTGCAAAGAGCTCTATATTTGATAAAAAGATGATAGCTATGATTCGGGTAGCAGAAGAAACGAATCAGACAGAATTTATTTTTCAAAAACTAAATGAGCAATATAATCAACAAGTAAAATATCAGTCTCAAGTAATTTCTAACGTCCTTAATCCTTTACTCACAATATTTGTAGGAATCATAGTGGGGATCATTCTTATTGCTATGTATTTGCCAATGTTTAGGTTAAGTAGTGTGATAGGATGAGAATAGAAGGTTGTTTCATGAGGATTATATGCATTTAATTTTCTAGATTTAACCTGTATTAAAATATATGGGTTTTGAGAGAAAAACAAGTTTGGTTAGATAATGCAAGAGCTATAACTACGATCGCAGTAATATTTTTACATGTTGCAGCTCCTTTGTTATATGAATATGGTAAGGTATCTAATGAATTATGGTGGGTAGGTAATGTGTATGATAGTGCAGTTAGATTTTGTGTTCCGATTTTTTTTATGATTACTGGGGCGCTATTGTTGAGTAAGGATAGTACTTTGTCTGATTTTTTGAGAAAAAGATTTCTAAGAATTATACCCCCATTGGTTTTTTGGAGCCTTGTGTATATAGTCTACAATACTTTTATAGTGGATAAAAAAAGTGTTACCCTGTTAGAATTTGGAGGTAAAATAATAAAAGGTCTTTTTCAAAGAAGTGAATATCATCTTTGGTTTATCTATGTATTACTAGGGCTTTATTTGTGTATTCCAATACTAAGAAAATGGATTAAAAATGCGTCTAATAAAGAAATACATTACTTTATATTGATTTGGGGAATTACTTTGCTTTATAGGATTCCTGGGATTAGTGATTATTTGCCAGAGATTACATTGGTAAATTTTTCTGGTTTTATAGGGTATCTGGTATTAGGATACTATCTGGCGAATAAAACAGTACGAAGCAATTACATTCCTGTGATATTAGTAGTTATTGGAACATTAATAACCATCTTTGGAACATATTATTTATCATATCAAGAACAAGAGTTTTGTGAATACCTCTACGGTTATTTGACTCCAAATGTATTGATGAGTTCAATAGGTGTTTTCTTATTATTTAAAAAATGGTCTATAAAAAATAAGATAGCAATAAAAACAATTACATTTCTTAGTAGTCATAGTTTTGGGATTTACTTAAGCCATATTCTGGTTTTATCTATACTTGAAAGACAAGGCTTGGATTGGAGTTGGATTCATCCTGCGTTTAGCATTCCATTGTTAACAATTGTGAGTTTATTAGTTTCTGGGGGGATTGTTTATCTGCTCAAAAAAAACAAATATGGGCGGTATGTTTCTGGGTAAAAAGAGTAAGTGTACTTTGTGCAACAGAGCTTCGTTATGAAGTTTGGAAGTGTTATATATACAAGTGTTTTAGTCATTTTTGTATAGTACTGCTATGGAGAAATAGAAAAACAGAGCAAAGCGATTGTATTTGCAGTAGATCCAAGACGTAATAGATTTTTCATTGTATCAAGGGATTAAAATACGGTAAGAACTATTTTGAATTAAAAAAGGGGTGTTTTAAATTTTAAAAGGTGTATAGTTTAGTTATATTTGCGGCAAATTAAACCAAAATATAAGATGTCAATATCTGATTTATTTGATAGCGGATTTCAGAAAAGAAACCAAGATCATTTTGCTGCAATTGTAAAAGTTGCAATGAGCGATAGTGTGATTACTGATGAAGAAAGGGCTTTTCTGGATAGATTAGCCAGAAAACTTGATATTTCTGAGAATGATTATAAAGAGATTTTAAAAGATTACAATTCTCATTCTATCAATCCTCCGATAAGTTATGAAAGAAGATTAGAACGTTTGTATGATCTGTCTAGAATGGTATATGCAGATCATATAAAAGGAGATGATCAAGTAGTTTTATTAGAAAAACTTAGTATAGGTTTAGGTTTTAAACCTGAAAATGCTAAATATGTAGTAGATAAAGCCTTAAATCTTATTGATAAAGGAGTTGATGGCGATACTTTTGAAGAAGAGATCAAGAATATGAACAGGTAATTTATAGCTGTTTTGTTTTAAAAACTATAATTTAAAAAGGCTGCCTCTATGAGACAGCCTTTTTTGCTATTTGTTTTGTAATCTTATAGATTAGTTCTTCTTGCTCAAAAGGTTTGGCTATAAAATCATCCATTCCAGATCGTATACATTTATCTCTGGCGACATGGCTAGCTTTTCCAGAGAATCCAATAATAGGTACATCAGAGATAAATTTATCTCCATAATTATTACGGATCATGTGAGTTGCTTGATATCCATCAATTTTAGATAGAGTAAGATCCATTAATACGAGGTCATATCGACGGCGCTCTATGTAATTAATAGCCTCTTCTCCATTGATAGCAATATCAACAAAGAAATTACCTTGAGAGATTAGTACCTTCATGATTAGGTATTGTGTGATCTCTTCGTCTTCAACAACAAGAATTCTAAACTTGTTTTTTGTTTTAGGTAATTTATATTTTTTCTTTTTTCGTTCTGGAGCAGCTTTTGTAACCTCAAATTTAAATGGAAGTTTGATATTGAAGACCGTTCCTTTCTCTAGTTCACTAGTAACTTTTATTTCTCCGTTTAAGAGGTCTACAAGGTTTTTTACAATAGCAAGGCCTAGTCCAGTTCCAGGAACACGTTTGTTAGCTTCAAAACGAGAAAAACGGTCAAAAAGAAACGGGATGTTTTCTTCCATAATCCCAATTCCTGTGTCTTCAATTTTAAAATTAAGGCTTACTTTATTAGTTCGCTGGTAATTTTTTGTTATCGAAAAGATGATTTTTCCTTCTTCGGTAAACTTAAAAGCATTAGTAAGAATGTTATTAAGGATTTGATATATCCTTGTTCTATCACCGATAAGGTATTCTTGTACGCCAGAATCTATATTGGTTTCAAAAACAATTTGTTTTTCCTCAGCTATTTTAGAGAAGGATTCTCTAAACCCATCAATCAAATTTTGAAAAGCAAAACGTTCTTCTACTATTTTTAATTTTCCAGATTCTATTTTTGAGAGATCGATCATATCATCTATTAATGCATTAAGATGAAGGCTTTCTCTTTTTATGATTCTGGCAAGCTCTTCTTGCTCAAAAGTAAGCTTGGTTTTTTCTAGAACTTCTACAAACCCCAATATGCTAGTTAGAGGAGTTCTTATCTCATGATTAATATTAGCAATAAAACTATTTTTGAACTCTTCTTTTTCTATAAGATATTTATTCTTGAGTTCTAGTTCTTTTGATAATAAAATCGATTCATTTTTTTGTTGTGCTATTTGATTAAGGTCTTTGTATTTACCTGTATAATCAAAAAGAATAATTATGATTTCTTGCTCTTTGAATGTAACGGTGATATCACATATTTTTTCAGACTGATTATCTTCTAGATGAATGCACGGAAAATTTAGTGCCTTTTTATCGAGATCATTATCTTCTGCAAAAGAGCGTAGTACCTCAAAAAAAGGATGCGCATCATAGATTGAAGTATCCTTTTGCCAGTTAAAAAGATTTTTATCTGTTTCTGTAATGATACCATCATAAGAAGCATTAATAATCTGTACTTGAGGATTAAACTGCAAAGGGTTATTCTGATTAGCCATACTCTTTTATTTACTTATTTCGTTTGCCAAATCAGAAAAGAAATGTTCAACATTTTTATTTGTTTTGGCACTAGTTAAACAATCAAAGGGTATGTTTTTTTCCGTCAAAAGGGTGTTAATTTCTTTTTCATTAACTAGGTCTAATTTATTACCTATTACTTTGGCGGGTATTTTATTGTAATTTTCTTTTAGGTACTTTAGGTCTTTAGTAAGGGTTATATATGTTTCTTCTCTCGTGAGGTCAAACACATATATAAAGGCATGTGAGCCTAAGAGATAGGATTTTCTGGTGTCTTCAACACTATCAGAATGTCCTTCTGCGTCCCAAATAATCATTGATAGTTCTCTGCCATCGGGTAGCGTTATAACTTTCTTTTTTATTTGGACTCCTAGAGTCACTTTGTATTCTTCAGAAAATTCGTTGTCCATAAAACGCCTGAAAAGGGACGTTTTTCCAACACCGAAGTGTCCTAAAAGCACTACTTTTTTAGACAATTTCATCTGCAAAATGTTTTTTTAATTTTTTAGTAAAAAGGCTACTGTCTTCTAAGTCTTTGCTCGAAATATGGTTTTTGGCAAAGTCGATAATTTGATCTTCCAAAACTTCTTTAAACATCATATTATAAGCTCCTGAAATTACGGCGGCAACATAATATGAATAAAAGTTTTGTATATGTATAGTATATAACTCGTATTCTATGAGTTCTAGATTTTGATTTCCACCTTGAAAAGCATCTTCAACAAAGCTTTTTATGGCAGTAAGCATTCCAGCGACCATTTCTTTATCTATAGTGTTTTCTGATAATGGGCTATAGTCAGCAAGTAATATTCCAGAATTTTTTTCTATTACAAATAACTGAATTAATCTAGGTTTGGCATAATCGTTTATTGCGAGATCTCCTTCGCTAATTCCTTGTGCTCTTGCTTTGGTTCTGCGAAACCAGTTTTTGAAAGAAAATGCCTTTTTGGTTTTTTTACTGATATTTTCACTCAATAACTTCATTTCATGAGCGATATACTTTTTTATCATTTTACCAATGATAGGAAACAACGCTTCTACTACGGCATCTTGTGAGTTTTTTATTTCCTCTTTTAGGGCTTGAGTAATAGTTGGTCCTAATGTTTTAGGGATTTCTTCTACAAATTCCTCTAATCTGTCATCAATAATTGGATCAACTTTATGAGAGAGTTCTTTTTTCTGATTTACTATTTTGGTTAATTCTTCAACTTTTTGAGCAATGGAGTCAGCATATTCATGTTCTTCTGTAAAAAGAAGTTCTTTAAGAATTTTAAGTTTATCCTGCTCTCCCATACCCTTGGACAGATTGGATTATTTTTGATTGATTTTTTCTCCCAGATTAATTAGAAGGTCTCCTAATACTTTTTTGTCAACTTTTTTGTTGTCAAGCATATCTGTTTTGTCAGCCAAATTATCTTCTAATTCTGTGATCCTGATATTGAGGTCAGTGCTCAAATTATCAATTGCTTGAAATAACTCTTTACGAGTGTCATCAATCAAGTCTTCAAGGTCCTTCTTTTTTGAAGTAATTTCTTTTTTTACTTTTTCAAATTCTGAATTGTAAGCAGCAATATTTTCTCCAAATATTAGGTTCTTTATTGCTTCTATTTTTGAAGAAGGATCATCAGAAATTTTTTCTTCAATAGCTTTACTTTCTTTAGCCATTTTGATCAGTTTATTAGATTCGTAATTTTGAACTCCCGTAAAATTAACATAAAAACGTTAAATAAGTGGTTATTATGGAGATAATGTTAACTTATAGAATTAAAATCAGGTAGAAATAGAAAGATTATGTTGTGTATTTGCCTATTTAGATTTATTCCATAAAAGATTCAACCTTTTCAACCATGTTTTTACTACCACAAATAAAAGGAGTACGTTCATGTAATTGAGTGGGTTTGATATCCATTATTCTGGTGTATCCATCACTAGCTTTACCTCCTGCTTGCTCTGTAATAAAGGCCATTGGATTGCATTCATATAATAAACGAAGTTTACCTTTAGGCGATTTTGATGTGCTAGGATACATATAAACACCTCCTTTGATCATATTACGATGAATATCACTTACCAGAGAACCAATATATCTTGAAGTATATGGGCGATCTTCTTTTTCTTCCTGACAATATTTTATGTAATCTTTTATCCCTTGTGGAAAATGTATGTAGTTCCCCTCGTTTACAGAATAGATAGTACCATCTTTTGGGAATTTCATATTAGGGTGTGATAAATAATAGGTTCCTAATGCAGGGTTTAGTGTAAAACCATTAACACCATGGCCAGTAGTGTATACTAACATAGTAGAAGTACCATAAATAATATAACCAGCAGCTACTTGTAAGTTACCTGGTTGTAAAAAATCTTCTAGTGTAACAGGGGTTCCCATAGGAGTTATTCTTCTATAGATAGAGAAGATGGTTCCTACAGATACATTTACATCTATATTGGAGCTACCGTCTAGAGGGTCCATAAGGACAACATAATTATTGCGATGGTCATTTTTTTGCCCTTTAATAGTAATGAATTCATCATTTTCTTCAGAAGCAATACCACATACAATTTCCCTATTGGTAAGAGTATTTATAAAAGTTTCATTGGCAAGAACATCAAGTTTTTGTTGGTCCTCTCCTTGAATATTAGTTTCACCTGCCGCTCCAGTAATGTCAACAAGTCCTGCCTTATTTACCTCATGATTTACCATTTTTGCAGCTAATCGAATTGAATTGATTAAACGAGAAAGCTCTCCACTTGCGTATGGAAAATCCTTTTGGTTTTCAATGATAAACTCTCCTAAGGTCTGATTTCTTCTTGTCATTTACGGTGAAATTTGTTTGTTGCAAAAGTATTATTTTTTAAGCAACTATAACGTTTTCGGAAATTTAATTTATAGAGAAATTTCTGTAATAATTGCAAAAATGAGTAGGGGTAATTGTATAACAACATAAAATTACTCAGTTTCTAATACATATTTTATAGTTTTGATAAATTTTTTTTATGAATTATGTGATTAGAGAGGCCCAAAAACAAGATATGCCACAGGTGTTGGGACTTATTAAGGAATTGGCAGATTTTGAAAACGAACCTGATGCGGTTGAGGTAACTGTAGAAGACCTTGTAGATGAAGGGTTTGGAGAAAAAGCATTGTTTCATTGTATTGTAGCAGAGGTGTCAGAAGAAATCGTAGGTATTGCATTGGTATATTATCGATTTTCTACATGGAAAGGGAGAACAATTCACCTTGAAGATCTTATCGTAAAAAAAGATATGAGAGGATCGGGGATAGGAATGGCTCTTTATAAAGAAGTGATGTGCTATGCACAAGAAAAAGGAGTAAAGAGAGTAGAGTGGGTTGTCTTGGATTGGAATACACATGCTGTTGATTTTTATAAAAAAAGCGGAGCAGAAATTTTAGAAGATTGGAGGGTGGTGCAAATGGGGCAGACACAGTTACATACTTTTATCAAAAAACACACGTAACAAATGAGAGTTTTTAAGTTTGGGGGAGCATCAGTAAAAGATGCCAATGGAGTAAAAAATGTACTCAAAGTATTGAGAGAAACGGGATTCTCTAATCTCGTAATTGTTGTTTCTGCAATGGGCAAAACAACAAATGCTTTAGAACAGGTGGTAGAAATGTATTGTAGCCATAATACCCTTGAACTTGAAAAAGAAATTAGGGTAATAGAGAAATATCACCAAAATATTCTAGCTATTCTTTTTGATGATAAACAGCATACCGTTTTTAAAAAGATAGAAGGATTATTTGCTGATATGAGAATGACTTTAAAAAGAAATAAGTCTACTCAGTATGATTATATTTATGATCAAATAGTTTGTTATGGAGAATTAATTTCTACTACTATAATTAGTGAATATTTGAATCATACAGGATATCAAAATGAGTGGTTAGATGCCCGTAATTTTATAAAAACAAATACGGTTTATAGAGATGCAGAAGTAAATTGGGGAGCAACTCAAAACCTTATTTCTGATAAAGTTAATAAAAATGGGCTCAGTGTTACTCAGGGGTTTATAAGTTCTGATAATAATAATTTTACGACTACTTTGGGTAGAGAAGGGAGTGATTATACTGCAGGGATTTTTGCGTATTGTTTAAATGCAGATAGTGTAAGTATCTGGAAAGATGTTCCTGGGGTGCTCAATGCAGACCCTAGAGTTTTTAATACAACAGAGTTATTATCTCATATTTCTTATGAAGAGGCTATTGAACTTGCTTTTTATGGGGCGTCTGTAATTCACCCTAAAACTATACAGCCATTACAACGTAAGGAGATTCCATTGTATGTTAAATCGTTTATTAACCCATCGAACTTAGGAACTACTGTAAAAAAAGGACAGCCTTTAGAACCTCATCTTCCTTGTTATATTGTAAAGAAAAATCAGATTTTATTGTCGCTTTCTTCCTTAGATTTTTCATTTATAGTCGAAGAAAATATTAGCGAGATTTTTAATCTTTTTCATCAGTATCACATAAAAGTAGATTTAATTCAAAACTCGGCAATCAGTTTTTCTGTATGTTTGAATGATAAGTTTAACCATTTTGAAATGCTTTTGAATACGCTTAAAGCTAAATTTAAGGTTACGTATAATACAAATGTTTCATTGTTTACGATTAGACATTTTACAAATGATGCCATTGCAAGTTTAGAAAAAAATAAAAATATTTTGTTAAAGCAAATAACTAGAGAAACCTATCAAATGGTTACTAGTGATTAACGAGTGTGAATTCAAGGATTTTGCTATATTTGCAGTTAGCGCAAATTGTATTTAATGCCCATAGTCACAGCAAGAGAAGTAGCCACAGGGCTCAAATTAGATAAACTTGGTTTTATAGGCACCTTTATCGGTTGGGTGATTCTAAAGGTCACCCGAATATCAAAAATAAATCGTCAGTACGATAAGCATAGTCATTTAGAAGGATTAGAATATATAAATAAAACTCTTGATTTGTATGGAGTTAAGTTTGAAATTCCTGAAGAGGACTTAAGACGATTGCCAAAAGAAGGTCCGTTTATTACATTATCAAATCACCCATTAGGAGGACTTGATGGAGGAATGTTACTTAAATTAATGGTAGAACACCGTTCTGATTTTAAAGTTATTGCTAATTTTTTACTACATAGTTTTGCTCCGTTAAAACCTTATATTATGCCTGTAAATCCGTTTGAGGATAGGAAACAGGTAAAATCAAGTCATACTGGGATTAAAGAAGCTATTTTGCATCTTCGAGAAGGGCACCCATTGGGTATTTTTCCAGCAGGAGAAGTATCTACCTTTAAAGAAGGGAGAAATTATGTAGACAGACCGTGGGAACCAAGTGCAATGAGGTTGGTTCAGAAAGCAAAAGTTCCTGTAATACCTATATATTTTCATGCACGTAATAGTCGATTGTTTTATCGCCTAGCATCAATAAGTGATTTGCTTAGGACTGCCAAATTACCTAGTGAACTTTTTTCTCAAGAAAATAAAATTATCAAAATACGAATTGGTAACCCTATCTCAGTAAAAGATCAGGAAGGATATACCAACCTTGAGGATTTTACGAATTTCTTACGGAAAAAGACGTATATGCTGGCTAATCCTTTTGAAAAGAAAACACTACGGGAGTCAATACCCCAAAACCTTAAATTACCAAAATCACCTAAAGAAATTGCGGTAGAAGGAAATATTGATGCAGTTGAGTCAGAGCTACAATATTGTAGAGAGAATGATAAACGATTATTGGTAAGTAAAAATTACGAAGTTTTTCTGGCAAAGAAGAAGCATATTCCAAATATAGTACATGAGATAGGTAGATTACGAGAGATCACATTTAGAGAAATCGGAGAAGGAACTAATAATTCATTAGACCTTGACCCTTTTGATGAGTATTACCATCATATGTTTTTGTGGGATAATGGAGCAAAAAAAATGGTAGGAGCATATCGTATGGGAATGGGGTCAGAGATTTATGCTAATCGAGGTATTGATGGATTTTATCTTCAAGACTTGTTTAGATTTGAGCCAGAGTTGTATAAAATGATGAGTCAATCTATAGAAATGGGTAGAGCTTTTATTATCAAAGAATATCAGCAACGACCTATGCCATTGTTTTTACTGTGGAAAGGGATTGTGCATTGTACACTTCGTTTTCCTGAGCATAAATATCTGATAGGAGGGGTGAGTATAAGTAATAAGTTTAGTAATTTCTCTAAATCTCTGATGATTGAATTTATGAAGTCTCATTATTATGACCCCTATGTAGCACAGTATGTGAGGCCCAAAAAAGAGTTTAAGGTAAAACTGAAGGATGCAGATAAGGATTTTGTTTTTGATGAGAGTAAGAGTGATCTTAATAAGTTTGACAAAATTATTGATGAAGTAGAGCCAGGAAGTCTTCGTATTCCTGTATTGATTAAAAAATACATTAAGCAAAACGCTAAAGTAGTTGCATTTAATGTCGATCCATTGTTTAATAATGCTGTAGATGGCTTAATGTATATTCGTATTGCGGATTTACCTGATAGTACTGTAAAACCAGTTATGGAAGAGTTTCAAGCTGAATTAGAGCAGAAGTATTTTAAAAATGGTGATAAGTAAAAAGGGTACTCTCTCAAAAAAATAAACCCTACAAGTTGTCTTTTTGCAGGGTTTGATATTTGTAAAATTCAGGAGTTATATTGATGTCACTTTGGATATGTGTTTCTCTACAAAGTCTTGGCAATATTCTTTAATTTGGTTTCTGGTTTTAGTAAATGCAGCATGAATTTCTTCTTCTGTACCTTTAACTTTTGAAGGATCAAAAAAATTAAAATGTAATCGTTCTGCCTTCCCTGGGAAGAAAGGACACCTTTCTTTGGCATTATCACATACGGTAAGAATGTAATCAAAAGAAATATCCAAATATTCATCGAGGTGATTTGATGTGTGGTCAGAAATGTCAATAGCATCATCTGCCATAATAGTGATTGCTTTAGGGTTTACACCATGAGTTTCAACGCCTGCGCTATAAATAGTTGCCTTTTCTTTTGCAAAATGTTTTAGATACCCTTCTGCTATTTGACTTCTACAGGAATTACCTGTGCATAATACTAAAATATTCATAAGTTGTTTTGTTTTAGTGGTTTTGTATAAAAAATATGATTATTGTGGTTATACTATATAATGTTACTTCTTCGTTCTAAAATAGTATTATCATACCAGATACCATTTAGTTGTGCAATTTTTTCTCTATATCCTATTATTCTAAAGCCTAAAGAGGTGTGTAGTGAGATGCTTGCTTTATTTTGGCTAAATATTCCAGCTTGTAAAGTCCAGATTCCTACATTTTCACTTTCTTCAATTGCGCTAGACAAAAGTAATCTACCTATGCCTAAACCTCTGTATTCTGATGTTATGTAAATGCTAATTTCTGCTACACCTTGATACACTTTTCTTTTTGATGCAGGAGATAGTGCAATCCATCCAGCAATACAATTATCAATAATTGCTTTGAATCTGCATGGTTTTATATGAGAAATATTCCAGTTTTTCCATGTAGGAACTTTAGTTTCAAAAGTGGCAATACCTGTATCGATTCCTTCCTGATAAATGGCAGAAATTGATGGCCAATCCTGCTTTGTTATTTTTTTTATCTTGATAGAGTTATTCATTAGCAACAACCACTACCCGGAGCACAAGATTCGGCTTCCATAGTATTTGTTTCAGGAACTCCGCAAGCTTCTTTAGCTTTGCAATCTGTTGGGTTTATCGCTAGCTTGAGTACTAGTTGATTTTCTTTGATGTCAAAATCAGTGATATGTAAATGTGCTGTATGAAACATTGTATTACCGTATTCTATTTTTACAACAGCGTCCATTTCATAAGTTTTCATTGTTCCAACCTTTCTCAGTATTCCCAGTGCTTTATTTGCACTCATGTAATCAGGTTTGCCTAGCTCTTTTGGGCTTTCCCAAAGTTGGATTATAGTTTCTTTCCAGGAATCAGCACGAGCACCGCAGTCTATAGCCTCTACAGTAATATGCTTTACTTCTGTAATGTGATAGTTTGTTCCTACTAGCATTCCTGTTGTGTAT
This sequence comes from Aquimarina aquimarini, assembly GCF_900299535.1. Classification (GTDB taxonomy): domain Bacteria; phylum Bacteroidota; class Bacteroidia; order Flavobacteriales; family Flavobacteriaceae; genus Aquimarina; species Aquimarina aquimarini. The sequence continues at coordinate 25,272 of NZ_OMKE01000012.1, forward strand.
TCAAATAATAATTGTTTGTCTTGATGTTCAGCTAATAATGATATAAATTCTGATGTATTCATAGTTATAATATTTAAAAAAGTTTAACAACAATTCTTTTTGGTGGTATTAAAAAATGAGTTTAGATTTTTTTGAATGGTATTCCATCGATCAATATCAATACAATAGCATATACTTTTGCCTTCGATTTCACCTTTGAGTAATCCTATACTCTTGAGTTCTTTGAGATGTTGTGATATGGTCGCTTGAGCTAGTCCGATCTCTTCTACTAGGTCATTACAAATACAAGTATTTTGCTTACTTATGTATTGTAGTATGGCAATTCGCGCGGGATGACCTAATATTTTGAAAAATTGTGCTAACTCGTTTTGATGTTCATCAAACATCTGTGTTTTGGTTATACCCATTTTTTTGTATTTTAATATTGCAATATTACGATAATAAAATAATATAAAAAAGCCAAAAGCATTTTTTTGCATTCTGGCTTTACAATATTATTAGAACCAAGGCTTTTTACCTACTTGATATGTTTGGTAAAACTCTTCGTCTGATTTGGTTAGATAAATAATTCCTTCTATTAATCCAATAAAAGAACCTATACCACAGGTTACAAAGGTTATAACGATTTGAATTATTCCTTCTTTGGTGTATCCTAACATAAATTTATGAACTCCAAAGCTACCTACTACAATAGCAAGTATACCTGCTAGCATCTTTTTGTTCTCGGTAGAATTGACAATCTCTTTTGCCTCATCAACCATATCATTAGCAGTTTCTTTTGCTTCGTTAGCAAAATCTTTAGCAGCTTCTGCAGCTTCTTCTGCTCCTTTTTTTATATCGTCTCCTAAGTTGTTGTTCTCTTCACTCATGATTACACTATAGTTTATTATATTTTTGAGAAAATTACAAAATTATTAATTAAAAACCCGATAGGGAACACTAATATTTATTGAGACATATCTTTTATGGCTGATTGATAGTACGATGTCTTATTTTTTTATAAATCATATTTATTGTTATATTTGGTTATACTAACTAATTAAATAAATCTATATGAATTGGTATTTAAAAGCTTTAAAAAACTATGCTGGATTTTCTGGAAGAGCCAGACGTAAAGAATATTGGATGTTTTTTCTCTTCAATATTATCATTATGTATGGATTAATGATTCTTGCAGCAGTTCTAGAAATAGGTCTTTTAGCTACACTGGGTAGTATTTATGCATTAGCAACACTTGTGCCTAGTATTGCTGTAGCTGTACGTAGAATGCATGATGTAGATAAGGAGTGGTGGTATGCTCTTATTCCTATCTATAATATTGTTCTTGCGGTTACAGAAGGAACAAAGGGAGACAATCAATATGGTTCTGATCCAAAAGCAGGTGGCTCTGAGGAGTAATTTGTTTTAAATTATAATACAGAAAAGGTTGGTTGTTCCAACCTTTTTTTTATGGTAAAAAGGCTTTGTCTACAGGCTCCCAAAGCTCTATTTTATTTCCTTCGGGATCTAGGATCCATCCAAATTTACCATATTCATATTCTTCTATCTTATCAATTACAGTCACGCCTTCTTTTTTTAAAGTCTCAAGAAGCTTAATTAAATTTTCTACTCTAAAATTCATCATAAACTCTTTCTTACTAGGAGTAAAATAATCAGTATCTTCTTTAAAAGGACTCCATTGGGTTGAGCAATCGTTACCTTCTTGATCTTTCCACCAAAATGTAGACCCGTAATCATCTGTATTAAACCCTAAGTGATCTCTGTACCATTGTTTTGTTTTTTTTGGATCTGTAGTTTTAAAAAATATTCCACCAATTCCAGTTACTCGCTTCATAGTTCTTTTTTATAGTGTTAATGCTCTTTTTTATAAAAGATTATTTCTTTTTAATTTGGGATTCATAAAGATTTATCCATGCTTTGGGTGTCATTTTGGAGGCTAATTCTCCAATTAATTTCATAGGGATTGTATCTATTTTTTTAAATCGAATACAACTTTTACCCATATCCAATTTTGTTTTTACATACTTAGGATATTCTGTAACAAACCATTTCATTAAATTAGGATCTGCATAGATACCACTATGATATATTGCAATAAAATTCTTTTGAGAAGCTATATTCATAAAAGGTAGCGGTAATTTTGGATCACAATGATATCCATTTGGATATATGTTATGTGGTATTACATATCCTATCATGCCATAACTGATCTGTTCAGAGAATCCTTTTGGGAGATTGTCTTTGATTACTTTTCTAAGGGTGCTCATTGGTGCTTTTCTTTCTTCAGGAATAGCATCTATGTACTCATCTGGTGTTTTTGCCTTGTATTGCATGTTTACAGAATGTTTTTGATTATCTCTAAATAGGTTTGCGTTGTAATATTAATGCAGAAATTAATGAAATTATAAATCCAATAATAAATACAGTGGTAAACATTAAGAAGAAACTCATAAATCTATTTGAAAATATTTTTTTTTGAGATTCTAATTCTGCTAATTTGGTTTGTAGTTCCGCTTCAGGAAGAGTGTTTCTCATTTGTTCTTCATAATGTGTGTAGTATTCGGTTATAAAATCTGGATTAATATACTTGATATAAATTGTATCTAATAGACCAAATATAAGGGCAGCAATTAAAGCAATTAATACTCCAATAAGAAGTGCTTTCTTAAAAGAAACAATACCATTGTTTTCTTTATCACGAAAATGTTTTATTCCAAAAAAAATAAATAGTAAGGCAACAATTATCCCTGCATACCCAATTACTTCTTGTATAGAATAGTCAAGGTTTTTTCCTAAATACCACCCTACAAGTGAGAGTATGCATATTGTTAGCGCGCTTTGCGATCCAAAACGTATTATTGTATTTTTCATTTTAGGTATATTTTATAAAGTTAAACCCAAAAATAGATTTAGAAGGCTAAATTATACTCATACTAAAGTATGAATTTCATACTAATTGTAGTAAGAATAGACCTATAATGGTATAATTTTGAGTTTTTTAGCAATTTGTATTGCTTGTGTACGACGCTTGGCATTTAATTTTGCTAATAGATTAGAAACATGTGTTTTTATAGTATTCTCCGAAACATAAAGTTGATGAGCTATTTCTTTATTAGACAACCCTTCGGCAACTTTACACAGTACTTCATGCTCTCGATTACTGATGCCTAATTCATTTATTTTAGCTTGATTTATTTCTTGTGAACTTACTGTTATAGAGTGTGAGGTTTTTTTATTGATTACACTTCCTATGATAAAGAACACAACAGCAATTGTAGCAATTACAAATTGTATAGATACGTCTTGACTGATAAGATGATACTTACTTATTTGAAAAAGAGCTAGTAATGCAATAATAAGAGAGGTAAAAATAAAAATAGTTTTCTTCACTCTATAAAGTTAGCAAAATTGTGATTTGTTTTGAAAAAAAACTACCTTGAGATAAATCTACGAAGTATTCGTTTGAGGCGAACCTTTAATTTCGAAGCTGATTTTGGAGGGTTAAAATCTCACTTAGTGAGTAAATTGATTTCGTTGGTAATGTTTGTTTTGGCTTGAGATTCAAATCTGGTGTAGAAATAATCTGTTTTAAATATTTTGGGCATGCTAATAAAATGATTTAGAATTTTAATGCGCCCTTTGTTATACATGAAGTCTGGATAATACTTATATTCTTTTCTAATGTTTTCAAAGTATGTTTGGTAGTTTCTCCAATCACTGCCTAGTATTGATAAATCTGCATCGGTAAAATAATTAATATCATTTTTTGCAGAGATATTATGCCCTTTTGTAGCCAATATAATATCTGAACATAGAGTTGCTCTATGTTTGTTTATTGATAATTCTTGTAGTGTTTTTGAAGCTTTTTTGGCACTTTCCTCCTCATTATTGTGTTTATGTACATTATAAATGAAATCATGATAAAATAATGCAAACAGTATAATATTCCAATCTTCGATATCATTTTTTACTTGATTTAGATTGCTGTAAAGATGATAAAGGTGAGTGAGATTGTGGTAATGTCTGTTGGATTTGGAGTGCTTCTTTTCAATTTCATTCCATAAAGAGGTTATATATTCAGTATTATTTGAATATTTAGTGGCTAAGGAAATGAAAATATCTTTTAACAAAATTCTGTTTTAATTTTATCTACAATAGTTTGTGCTAACTTTTCTTTGGATTCGACTGTCCAGCCAGCTACATGTGGGCTTAGAATTACATTACTCATTTTTAGAAGCTCATTGAATTCTGTGGGAATCTCTTTATCAGAGGAGAATAGGTTTTCAAAAGATGATTTTTCATACTCCAGAACATCGAGACCAGCACCTAGAATTTTGCCTGTATTTATCGCCTTAACAAGATCAGAGGTAATCACACTTTTTCCACGAGCAGTATTAATGAGCCAAAATGGTTTTTTAAACTTGTTTATAAAACTGGTGTTAATCATACCAATTGTTTTAGGAGTTTCAGGAGTGTGTAAGCTTAGAATATCTGTTTTTTCATAGAGTTCCTGAATGCTTACTTGGGTGGCATCACTGTTTTCTACATCTTCTTGAATATCGTAGCAGATAATTTCTACATTAAAACCACGTAGTTTTCTAGCAAAAGCTCTACCCATATTTCCATATCCTATGATACCAAGGGTTTTGCCATCTAGTTCAACACCGCGATGTTCCTCTCTAAGCCATTGTCCTTTTCGTACACTTTGATCTCCATTGTTTAATTTATTGAATAAAGATAAGATCATTCCTAGGGCGTGTTCTCCAACAGCATTGCGGTTGCCTTCTGGAGCATTGTATAACTTAATACCTAGTTTTGTGGCATAATCAATATCAATATTTTCCAATCCAGCACCTACTCGGCCAATAAATTTTAGTTTTTTGGCTTTGTCAAGAAAAACTTTGTCAATTGCAAATCTACTTCTAATAATGATACCATCATAAGTATGAATAATCGTTTCAATATCTTTTTTGGAAGCCGTATAATTTTCGTCGTTTTGAAATCCTGCTTCTTTAAGTTGATTGGTAAGTAGAGAGTGATTTGTATCGAGATGGAGTATTTTCATAGACTTTGTATTGATATTCAAAATTAAGGATTAATAATTGTATTTGCTATGGCTATTATTGTGATTTAATTGAGGGCTTTATTTTTGTTTCCTGAGTTTGATGTTTTTTATGATGTTTCCTTTGAATCATTGTTTTTTGACCATTGTGCAAAAAAAATCTAGTGTGTTTTTTGAATATTTGTGTAAACTATAATCTTGACTATTGATGGTATTAACTAATTCATTATTTTTTTTAAAAAGCCTTTTTCTGTTATACCGATTCAATATTTCATATGGAATTTTTAGGATAAATGAAGGGGTTTTGTACTGGAGGTTAAAGATGTCTAATTTTAATATTCTTTCTACATTTTTTTTATTTGTAGCATAGTAATGGTCTGTTTTGTCGTTTCCCTCGATACCCATAATAGTGTATGTGTTAAATACGTTTTTGATTAAATTATTGATTTGATCATACGTATATTCTTTATAATGCCATGGGTTTCGAGCAATGGATTTTGTGGCGTTTGGAGTAGTTAAAAAAGCTGTTCCTCCTGGTTTTAGAACCCTTTTTATTTCTTCAATAAGCAGTTTATCGTTTTTGATATGTTCAATAATTTGAAATAAAAGGATAACATCAAAACTATTATCTGAAATGTGTGATAGCAGAGGTACTTTTTTTTGAATAACTGTAGCGTCAGGAAACTTTTTTTTAATGAGAGAGGTAGAATATTTTGATTTGTCAATGAGTGTTAGTTGTTTTGCTCTTTTATGGTACATGGTAGCTCCATATCCTTCTCCACAACCAATTTCAAGGACATTTCCTTGTATTGAGTCTAGTGTTAACTCATAAGCTTTACGTGTTCTCTGGTATAAAGGGTTATCTGAAGATATTTTGGATGAAGTGACTTCTGTAGAAAAGAAATACATGTATTTTTAATTAGTAAATTAATAAGGCCAGTTTCTTGTATGCCAATTCTGAAATGTGACTTCAAACTTTTGAAATTGAATAGATAGTCTATTTGATTCTTTGGGATGATTAGTTTTTAATTGATTAATCATTTGAGAATACATCTTTTTAAGTCGGGTCGCATGTTTTACATTGATAATTGGGTGAAGAGGATCAAAAGAGGTTATCCATTGTAATTCTTGCCAGATATTAAGCATAGCACTTAGGCATATTTTTTTTCCTTTTTTGTGATCACCAGCTCTATAATAAAGTTTTCCTAAAGCATATGCGTATTGACGAAATGGAATAGTTGTATCGGGGAGAATTGAAATACAAGTATCTAGTACTTTGATTGCTTGGTCTGTTTTCCCTTCTTCTAATAAGGCTTGAGCTAAGAAATAGTAATTTTTTCTTAAGATTTTTTGAGCATATGTTCTAGATTCATCATCAATAAAAATAGAAGGGTCATTTAGATTTTTGAATATATTTGATTTAATAAAGATCGGATACATTGTTTTTGTATCTACAATTTTTGGGTTTAAAGAGGGTTTAGATCGTTTTACAGGGGCTAATAAATCTACAAGACCTCGTTGTATAGTATGTTTTTGTAAACCTATGTAGTGATTTTTGTTGCCATTTATGGCAAAACAAATAGGTCTGTTCAGTATATTTTGCTGAACGATATTTAACAAAACAAGATCATTGACAGCATAAAATTCTTTTGGGAATTTCCAAGTAATTTTATCTGTATAATCAAGTTGTAATTCTTTACGACTATAGAGATGATGTGGGATATTTACAGTATCAATGGGAATAGAAAAAACCTCAGAAGGAATGTAATGAATTTTTTTTCCATTCCATGACACACGAGTTTTGGCATCAGATAAAAAATCGAATAATAATTTGACATCAACAGCTTGGTTTACTTCTTTTTTTAATGGTAGTAATTGTTGATTATTAGTATAAATATCTTGAGGTAAACTTATTGATATTGGATTTGATGAATTTACTTTTCGTTTTAACTTTTCTATGTACCAATCTAAGGTCAATTGATCAAAGTTAACTATGCGAATGTCTGTTCTGTAATCTTCTACTTCTTGCAAATACCATAATGGGAACGTCATATTATCTCCATTGGTTATTAAAATAGAGTTGGTAGGGCAGGAATCTAGGTATGATTTTGCAAAATCATACGCAAAATGATCTCTGGATCTATTATGGTCATCCCAGCCTTTTGCCAAAAGATGAACAGGGACGAGTATTCCAATAGATAAACCAACAGTGATTAATCTTGTTTTTTCTACAACAATGAATCTGAGTAAATTAAATAAAGATAGTGTAGATAACCCAATCCATAATGCAAAAATGATAAAGGATCCCATAAAAATATAGTCACGTTCTCTGATCAGAATACTAGAGGGAGTTGGGTTTACGTAAATTGTAATCCCAATACCAAAGGTTAAAAAAAATACAACTGTAGTTGCTAAGTATGTATAGTTTTTGCGTAGGGTGAATAATCCAATAAGGCCAAAAATAAATGGAATAAAGTAATAATAATCATTACTTAAATCATTGTGATATTGATCAGGAATATGCTTTTTATCACCAATTCTATGAGAATCAAGAATGTTTATTCCGCTTTTCCAATTTCCATTTAGAATTTCCCCAGTACCTTTAGTGTCATTTTGGCGTCCAATAAAATTCCAAAACAAATACCTTAAGTTGAGCCATGATATTTGGTAGGTTATAAAAAAATTAAAGTTGTCTAAAAAAGTAGGCGTTTTAATTTGTTGAATTTTGCCTTGTACAGGGTAGGGGATTGTTTTTCCTTTAATAGGTGTCCAGCTATTATACCCATTAATATTTGAAGTTCCTTTGTGGTACATCCTAGGGAATAATGAGCTAAACTCCCTTGCATAATTGGGTTTGCTATAGTGACCGTGATCTATCGTAATGTATTTTTTCTTTTCCCTGTTGTATTTAGTAATTACTGGGCCATCAGTAAAAGGGGTTGTTTTGTCTAAAGGTGCATTATATAGATGTCCCCTAAGTAAAGGAACTTCACCTAGACCAAACTGCTCTGCTCTAATGTATTGTAATAATTGATTACTGGTAGAAGGCTCGTTGGATGTAGGAGTGTGAGTATTAGCTCTAATCATTGAGACAGTATAAGAGCTCATTCCAATGCAAAAGAATAGAAGTGCTAATAATGAGTGATGTATTGCAATTTTCTTTTGTTTATAGGTGTACAGAAGAGCAATTCCAAAACAGATAGTGAGAATGCAAGTAAGTAGTATTGGACCAGAATTTACAGAAAAATTAAAATCATTAACCAGCGATACGTCTAATTTGTTTGCAATAGTTAAGAACCCTTGGATTAAAACTCCATAAAGGGTAAAAAAAAGTAAAGCTCCTCCAACCAATGAGATGCATAAGTTTTTTAAGGTAAGCCCAAATTTTTTGTAAGTGTATAGAATAGAGAGAGGGATAACAATTGATATATTAATTAAATGTACTCCTACCGAAATCCCAATAAGAAAAGTGATTAAAAAAAGTAAGCGAATTTCTTTTTTTTGATTGTTAGTTTTTTTCCACTGTATCATAGTGTAGAGTACAGCTAATAGAAGAGAAAAAGAAAGTGTGTATACTTCACTTTCTGTAGATGCAACCCAAAAACTATGAATAAAAGCGAGTGTTGATGAAGCGATAATTCCACAAATGATAGGTAGCCAGTTTTGTGTCTGTTTTGTATGTTTATTATTTAAGACACTCTTGGCTACTTCTATGGTGATAAAATATAAAAGAACAATTGTCAATGATCCGAATAAAGAAGAGACCAAATTATTTATGTAGGCAACCATAGATACTGGAAAAAAAGACAATATGAATTTACAAAACAGCATGTAGAAAGGAGCTCCAGGAGGGTGAGTGATCTGTAATTTGTAATTTGAGGCTATAAACTCTGCGCTATCCCAAAAGGTAATGGTTCTAGGAGTGCAAAAAGCATAAATGATAAATACGAATATAAAGAGGAGCCAACCAATGCCTTGCTCTGTTTTTTTCATTGAATAATGGATCAAATCTTATGCAAGATAGAAGAATTATTTTTAATAGACCAATGCGTAAAAATGTTCATCATTGAATTCATTTTTAAACACTTTGTTTTAATAGAATATAGGTTTGGTAAGCTTTTTTTGATTGAGAGAGAAGTCGCGTTAAAGAGTTGTTAATATAAACGCTTTAAAACTTTATTGTTTTTTAATGTTTTGTTATATTTAAATATACTTTTGCTTATTAAATTTTTAAACCTATACCCATGAAAAAACCTTTACTATTTTTAATATATACGTTGCTTATAACAACATACATGTCTTTACAAGCACAAACTTTAAATGAATCCTTAGGAACTGGATCTGGTGTAAATATCACTTCTGGGGATTATAACACCATGTACGGTGATAGTACAGGATCAAATCTTACCAGTGGGTCAAAGACAACCTTTGTTGGTTTTGGTGCTGGTAGGGATAACACAACATCAGAGAGTACATTTATTGGATATTTGGCAGGTCACAAAAATACTACTGGATTTGACAATACATTTATAGGAAATGAAGCAGGTAGGCTTAGTTTAACAGGAGGAGATAATACGTTTGTTGGTACTGAATCTGGAGAAAATAACACGACTGGATATGACAATACTTTTATGGGAGAAGAGTCGGGAACAAAGAATACGACAGGGTATGAAAATGTTTTTATAGGAGAGGATGCTGGTTTCAGTAATACTACAGGGTATAGAAATACATTTATAGGTAATGAGGCAGGGATATCATCTGATACAGGATATCGTAATACTGGAGTAGGAGATGAAGCACTATCTGATGTTTCTGAAGGACATCATAATTCTGCATTTGGAGATTCAGCAGGAATCGATGTGAATAGAGGGATTTATAATACTTTTGTTGGGGCTGCATCTGGTGTGGCAACAGAGCATGCAGATTATAATACCTTTGTTGGTGCACGATCGGGTTGGGATAATAATAGAACTAATTCTACTTCTAATGCAAATAGAAATACATATGTTGGCTTCGAAGCTGGGTTTACTAATCGAGAAGGAGAAGATAATGTAGGTATGGGGGCATATGCAGATTTTGATAACAATAGAAGATATAGATGTACTTTTATTGGTGCTGCAAATACACCTAGTAATAATGATGTCATTATGTTGGGGTATAGTATTTTTAATGATGGTCAATATTCTATTGGTATTGGTAATGATGTTGATATTCGAAGTACAGGAGCCATTGCTATGGGATATTTGGCAGATATGAATAATAATACTTCTGCTAATTCTATATTGATTGGTAGGCAAGGATCTATGGATAGAAATAGTGCAATAGGTATTGGTTATCTTACAGATGTGGATAATACAGAAGCGATTGCTATTGGGGCGAACTCTGTGGCACAAAATGACGGTACTATAGTTATTGGTACAGGAGCAACCTCAACAGATCCAGGAGCAACCAATCCTATTAATAATATCGCAATAGGATATAATGCAAGTGTAAGTGGAACAAATGCTATAGCAATTGGAAATGCAGCTACAGCAGTAAATGATAATACGATGGTATTAGGAGGGGCAACCAATTCGCTGAGTGTAGGGATTGGAACAGATATCCCAAATGCTAATGCATCATTAGAATTATCAGGATCTAATAAAGGGTTGCAAATAAACAGATTAACGAATGCTCAAAAAACAGCTTTAGAAAGTAGTCTTGGAGCTACTGATGAGGGCTTGTTAATTTATGATACTGAAGATAAAACTGTATATACATGGGACAGTACCCAATGGTTAAATACAACTTCATTAAATACAGATGCACAAGAGTTATCTCTTACTACTAATACTTTGGGTATCTCAGGAGGTACAGCTACAATTGATCTTTCAGGGTACTTAGATAATACAGATGCACAAGAATTATCTCTTGCTACTAATACTTTGGGTATCTCAGGAGGTACGGCTACAATTGATCTTTCAGGGTATTTAGATAATACAGATGCACAAGAATTATCTCTTGCTACTAATACTTTAGGTATCTCAGGAGGTACGGCTACAGTGGATCTTTCAGGGTATTTAGATAATACAGATGCACAAGAATTATCTCTTGTTACTAATACTTTAGGTATCTCAGGAGGTACAGCTACAGTGGATCTTTCAGGGTATTTAGATAATACAGATGCACAAGAATTATCTCTTGCTACTAATACTTTAGGTATTTCAGGAGGTACGACTACAGTTGATCTTTCAGGATACTTAGATAATACAGATGCACAAGAATTATCTTTAGCTGGTAATGTGTTAAGTATTTCTGGTGGGACAAATACAATTGATTTATCTGCATTTACAAGTTCGGATAATCAGAATCTTACATCTGCTATTTTGGATGGGTCGAACTTAACTATCGCTATAGAAGGAGGGAATTCTGTTTCTGTAGATCTGTCACCTATTTTTTCTTCATTACAAACTGATTTAGATGATACTCAGAGCGAGGTCGTTGCTTTACAAACACAAATAACAGATATGGTGTCTAGGCTGGATGAAATAGAAAATTGTGCTTGTAGTAATGAAGAGAATAAAAACGGAGGTCCAATATTGTATCAAAACATACCTAACCCTTTTAATGGGACATCTTCAATCAAGTATTATCTTCCTACTGGTATTACTAATGCTTCAATTATTTTTAGTAACTCAGTTGGTCAGGTGATATCTAATATTAAATTAAATAAAACAGGTACTGAAGAGGTTAATATAAATAGTGATGGATTAGCTTCAGGAACATATTTTTATACTATGTATGTTGGTAGTATAAAAATAGATACTAGGAAAATGGTAATTAAAAATTAAAACTTAAACCTTATAAATTAATGAAAAGCTTCACCATACAGTGGAGCTTTTTCTTTTTCAATCCTTATGAAGATTAATAATATAGATGCGCTAAATACGTTTTTGATTCTCATATCTTTTATGTTGGCTTATTTATTACCTTTTCAGCTTTTTCTTTTTGTATATGCAATCTTAGGGCCGTTACATTATTTTACAGAAATAAATTGGATACAAAACAATGACTATTTTGTAAAAAGTAAGGTTTGGAGTTTTATAATAGTAGTTTTTGCCTTTTTGATTGCGGTACCAGTCTTAGCACGACTTTCAGCTTTTGATATTTTAGAGAATAATCAGTTGATTTATAAAGTAAGGTTTGTGATGCCTGAGTACTTAAATTCTTTATTTTTTCTAAGTGTTGTAATAGCCTTTTCATTAGTTGTTTTTAAAAATAAAAAATATCAACTCATTTCTGTATTGGTAGGTATTATTATTGCTGTTTTGGTACATAAGTTGCCTTTGTATCATGTAGTTTTTGGGATTTTTTTGCCAACCATAATCCATGTTTATGTATTTACATTATTGTTTATGTTGTATGGTGCTATTAAGTTGAAAGGAAGAATAGGGTATTTTAATGTGCTACTTGTTGCTGTGGCTCCTATAATGATTAGTTTCTTGACCATTGATCAAAGTTTTTACTACTTTTCTGATATTATAAAATCAACTTATGTAGGGAACCGTTTTCATGTCTTAAATGCTAATCTTTCAAAAATAGTAGGAGCTTCTGATGGAACAACTTTCTTTTTTTATGAAATAGCCGACTTGAAAATCCAAATGTTTATCTCATTTGCATATACATACCACTATCTCAATTGGTTTTCTAAAACGACAATTATTGGTTGGCATAAAAAGCTTACCCAAAAACGATCTATTCTTATTCTTTTTTTATGGGCAATATCGATTGGATTGTATTTTTATGATTATAAAATAGCTATTTCTTTGCTTTTATTTTGTAGTCTAATTCATGTATTTATGGAACTTCCTTTAAACATTATTTCTATGAAACAAGTAGCAAAATCAGTGTATAGGTCAATTAGAATAAGAAATTAAACAGTATTGAGACTGTAGGAAAATATATTGTAAAAACAGGTTATTCGTTTGCGAAAATGTGAAAAAACCTTTTGTAATTAGTTGTAAATTAGTGGAATGAAGCTACAGTTTCGATAAAAAGTAAAAAATATTCGATGAAAAATCCCTGTGAGATACAATAATCTAAATTTTTTCTTAAAAAGGTTAAAATTGTTCTTTACAAGTAAAAATAATTATAGTTTTAAAATATTAACCATTAAATATAATTATATGAAAACGAATCTTTTGAATATCGAAGGAGTTAATGTTCTATCCAGAAAAAGCCAAAGCCAGATAAAGGGGCAGGCAGGGGTAGACCTATCATTATGTGGGTGTGACTGTAAAGGAACTGTTGTAGGTCCAGCATACTGTCATAAATACATAGTTTGTCCACAGGATCATACTTGCTAGGAAGCTCCTGGGAACTCTAGAACTAATTCTACGGGTTGGACACTGGTTAGAGGACTATAAAACTCTGTTGTTTTATTATTTTTTTGATCATGTTCGACCCAGTCGAAGTATATTTTTCTTTATTAAAATCCTAAAATAAGTTTTGCTATATAGAAGAATAAGAAGATTCCAAAAATATCATTACTTGTAGTAATAAAGGGCCCTGTGGCAATTGCAGGATCAATTCCTTTTTTGTCTAGGATAATCGGAACAAATGTGCCAATTAGAGCTGCTACTATAATGACACTCATAAGTGCTATGGCAATGGTGATGCTAAAAGAAATTTCATATTGCATAACAAAACCAAAAATAATGATGAGTAAAGCAAGTGCAATACCATTAATAAGACTAAGGCTTACTTCTTTTAGCAATCGGCTTAATAGACTTCCCTTTACCGCATTATTTGCAAGCCCTTGAACAATAATAGCAGAAGATTGAACACCAACATTACCTGCCATTGCAGCAATTAGTGGTGTATAAAAAAAGAGATCTCTGATTTTAGGGTTAGCCATTACATTTTCAAAACCTTGCATAATAAATACACTTCCTAATCCACCAAATAATCCCAGAATTAACCAAGGTAATCTTGCTCTGGTTAGCTCCCAAACATTATCATCTGCTTCTACATCTTGAGATATACCAGCGGCTAACTGATAATCTTTTTCTGCCTCATCCTTAATAAAATCGACAATATCGTCAATTGTTACGCGTCCTACAAGAATACCTTCTCTATCTATTACAGGGATCGCTTCGAGGTCATATTTTTGCATAATACGAGCTACCTCTTCACCTTCTGTATCAACATCTACATAATCTACTTTAGGTATGTATACTTCGCTGATATGTGTTTTTGCAGGTGCTGTAAGTAAATCTTTTAGAGATAACCTACCTTTTAATTTTCCTTCTCTATCTATAACATAAATAGAATGTACTCGAGTAACGCTTTCTGCTTGACGTCGCATTTCACGAACACAGCCCGCAACAGTCCATGTTTCTTTTACTTTTACCAGTTCTTTGGCCATTAAACCACCTGCTGTATCCTCATCATAAGCGAGTAACTCTTTGATGTCTTCTGCACGTTTTTCGTCACCTATTTCTGCAATTACTTTTTCTGCACGATCATCAGGTAGTTCTGCAACAACATCAGCAGCATCATCAGAGTCCATCCCTTCTAACTCTTCTGCAATTTCTTTTACAGAAAGATTTTCAAGAATACGTTCACGAAAATCTTCTTCCAGCTCCATAAGAGCTTCAGAAGTTTTCTCACTATCTAGTAATTTAATAAGATAAGTGGCTTGTGTAAGGTTGAGTTCACTAATGATTTCTGCAACATCCGCAAAGTGTAATTCACTGAGCATGTTACGCAGTTGGGTATCACCAGTATTTTGGATAAGATGTTTTACCTTTTCTATAAATTCAGTAGAAATCTGAAACTGCATATACTGATTAATTTAGTGTGACCCCTTGTTCAAATGCTCACAAAGATAGCCAAAGAATTTAATTGAGCTTTATGGTTGTACTAAAACCCTTAAGATGGTAATTTCTCAATAAGTTGAGTTAATTCTATAAATTGATCTACGGCTAATTGTTCTGGACGTAAAGCAAATAGTTCTAACGTTCTGATTTCTTCGGGTAACTGAAAAGATTTAAGACTATTTCTTAAAGTTTTACGACGTTGTCCGAAAGCAGTTTTTATAACTCGCAAAAATAACTTTTCATCGCAAGGAAGTGTGTAATCTTTTTTTCTAATTAGACGTAATACACCGCTGTCAACTTTTGGAGGAGGATTAAAAACATCTGGGGGAACAGTAAAAAGATATTCAGCATCATAGAATGCTTGTGTGAATACAGAAAGAATACCGTATGTCTTGTTTCCTTCTTTTGCACAAATACGTTGTGCAACTTCTTTCTGAAACATTCCTGTGAATTCAGGAATTCTAGATCTGTTCTCAAGTGTTTTAAAAACTATTTGAGAAGAAATATTATATGGAAAATTACCAGTAATAGCATATTGTTCTTCAGAAAATATTTTATCAAGATCAAATTTCAGAAAATCTGCTTCTACTACCTCAAATGTAGTATTTCTTTTTAAGGTATTGTTGTGTTCAAGTTGAAAATTGGTGTTGAGATATTCAATAGACTCACTGTCTAAATCCATAGCAAGTACATGTAACTCTTTTTGGAGTAAGTATTTGGTGAGTACTCCCATTCCTGGGCCAATCTCAATCACGTTTTTATATCCTTGAAGAGTAAGGGTATCTCCAATTTTTTTTGCGACCTCTTCATCTTTTAAGAAATGTTGCCCTAAATGCTTTTTTGCTTTTACAGCAGTTTTTTCAGAGAAACGTGAGTAAGTAGTGCTTTGTTTTTTATTTTTCTTGGGCTTTGCCATTTATTAATGTTCGCTTACAATTTCCAGTTCTGTTCTAAATGCTACAAACTTACCTGCAAAACGTTCAGAAGTGGCTCTGAGACGATTGGCATCTTCATCATAATATTTTTGTAATATTTCTTTACTTTTTGTTGTGTATTGTACAGAGTAGGTAAGTCCCCCCATTTCTTCTTCTACCAAAACTTTACTCATTAGTGCTTTAGTGAATTTTCCTGTAGATAACATCTCAGGAATATGTTCTTCCTTCATCCAATGCAGCCATTCATCATGAATAGTCTCGTCTATATTTATAGTAACATTATATATGTGCATTATATGTGTATTGTGTTTGAGTTATGAGTACGCAAATTTACAAAGAAGCATAAACTTGGGTATAGTCATTTTAAAAAAATGAAATTCTAATTTATTGTATCTCCTCTAAGTGCTCTGTACTTTTTTCTGGCTTCTACAAAGAAAATACTATCTGCATGATTAAAAATGATTTTTTCATATAATTCCTTAGCTTTTTCAGGTTGACCTAATTGATTTACATAAAGTTCTGCTAGCCAATAATAAGCATCATCAACTAATATGTCATCACTATAAAATTCTATTATTTTTAGATAGTTAACTTTTGCTTTTTCGTATTGTTTTTCTTCTTCAAATAGCTTTGCTTGTCTTAAAAAAGCCTCATCTTCAATTTTTTCACCTTTATGTTGTGTTAAGATGATTTCATATTTTGAGATTGCTTCCTGGTTTTTATTTTGAAAAGCTAATAGGTCAGCTTTTGCAAAAATCTTTAAGGCTGTTTGAGTAGAATCTTCTTGAGAGTTATCACTAATGATAAGGCTTAGTTCCATAGCATCATTGGCTATCAGCTGAGAAGTAGAAGATTTTAATACATCTAATTGTGTTTGCGCCCATGCAAAGTCACCTTTGTAATAACTCGTTTTGGCAACTTTAAATCTAGCATCTTGGGCAAGAAAATTGTTTTTTAAAGCATTTTGTACTTGAGTATAATAAATTAAAGCTTGATTGAATTTTTGGTCTAGTACCAGAATATCAGCAATTTTCATTTTTATACGAGAAGATTGAAATCTTGAAAGGCGTTCTCTGTCTAGTATTTCTTTTAAAAATTGAATAGCTTCTTGTTTTTTGTCTTGATCAAATGCCATAAAATGGGCATAATCGACTTGTAAACCTATGGTTTCTCTAGATTTTCCGTATTCTTCAAATACGGTATTGTATTGTTCAACAATGGTTTTGTGTTCTTTTTTGGTGGCGTTATCTACTTTTGCTTTTAAAATAATTTTATGAGCAGTAAGCTTCATGTCTTTTGAGGCAGGAGTTTGCAGAATATAGTTTAATATTTCTGTAGCAGATTTAATGTCTTTTTCTGATATAGCAATTCTGGCAAGACCAATAATGCCTTGTGGCCCTTCTTCTTTTCTTCGGTAAATAGCTTTTTCTTGTATGAATGCTTTTTTAAATTCTTTTTGCTGTACAAAAAGCCAACTTAGCATCTCATTATAAAGAATATCTGGGTTTTGTTGTAACTTTTTGATGAGTAGTTTTCTAAAAATTAAATTGGCTTCATTGCTGGGGTCCTCTGTAATATAATCACCAAAATTTCGTCGTACGATGTTTTTATAATTTGGTTGTTGTTTTAAGAGGTCCAAATAGCTGTCAAACATTTTTTCAAGTTTACCTTGCTCTCCATAAATTTTAGCTAATTGCACATTAAAATTAGCGAGAGGATTGTGTATCATCCCTTTTTCATAGATCAAAGCAGCTTCATCTAATAAGCTATATTTTTCAAAAGTTTGCGCTAGAGAATATGCGTGGTTTTTCTTGTATTTACTATATGTTTCTATCGCTCTGTCGTAATAAATACGTGCTTCTTCTTTTTTTCCTTGCAAGTCATAGTGATGCCCTAACTCGACAAAAATTTGTGCGTTGTAAGGAGTCTCTTCTACTTTTTTTTTTAAGATTTTCTCAGCCTCTTCAAATTGTTCTAATTGCTGATATACTTCTGCTAGTCCTAGGAGATAACTGGTTCTACTTGGTTTTTTTAAATATAATTTTTTGTATATAGAAAGAGCTTTCTCATATTGACCTTGTTGTATATAGTTTTTAGCCAATAACTCTGATTGAGCAAAGGTCAAAAAAGAAGATAGCAAAGCAATATAGAAAAAAGTAAAACGCATTTTTTAGCAAGTTTTATGTAAATATAACTTTTAAGTTACAAAGAAACTAAAACGTCCAGCTTTAGTTTCTTTGCAAAGAAGTTATTAAAAATATTTTTTTTAAAACTATAAACCAGCATTTTCCCTTTTGAATAGTTGTTAATCGATGTATTCAAATCCACAGTATGGAACTAATACATCAGGAATTTTAATGCCTTTTGGTGTTTGGTAATTTTCTAGAATACCTGCAAGTACTCGAGGTAATGCAAGTGAGCTTCCGTTAAGAGTGTGAGCTAATTGATTTTTGCCATTTTCATCTTTGAAACGAAGCTTTAGTCTATTTGCCTGGTATGATTCAAAATTAGATACAGAGCTAATTTCAAGCCAACGATCTTGTGCGGTTGAGAATACTTCAAAATCATATGTTAAGGCAGATGTGAATCCGATATCTCCTCCGCAAAGCCTTAGAATACGGTAAGGTAATTTAAGTTCTTTGAGAATATCTTTTATATGATCTACCATGCCGTCTAAGGCGGTATACGAATTTTCTGGTTTCTCTATCCTTACAATTTCTACTTTGTCAAATTGATGTAAACGGTTTAATCCACGTACATGTGCTCCATAAGAACCTGCTTCTCGTCTAAAACATGGGGTATACCCAGTACAGCAGATAGGTAGATTATTTGCAGTTAGAAGTTCATCTCGAAACATATTGGTTACAGGTACTTCTGCAGTAGGAATAAGATATAGATCATCTCCTGTTACATGGTACATTTGCCCTTCTTTATCTGGTAATTGCCCTGTTCCATATCCTGAAGCTTCATTTACAAGGTGAGGTACTTGATACTCTTTATATCCTGCCTCTGTATTTTTATCTAAAAAATAGCTGATCAAGGCTCTTTGTAATCGAGCGCCTTTTCCTTTGAAAACAGGAAAGCCTGCTCCAGTGATTTTTACCCCAAGCTCAAAATCAATAATATCGTATTTTTTGGCTAGTTCCCAATGAGGGAGTGCTCCTTCTTCTAGTTTAGGGATATCTCCTTCACGATACACTTCTTCATTATCTTCATCACTTTGTCCATTTGGTACAGAATCATGAGGGATATTAGGAATAGTATATAATAATTGTATTAATTTTTCTTGTATCTCTGTAAGTTCAGCCGATAATTGCTTAGAGGTGTCTTTTAGCTGTGCAGTTTTCTCCTTTAGTAAATTTGCTTTTTGCTGCTCACCATTCTTAAATAAGACCCCAATTTCTTTAGAATATTTATTGGAATCAGCCAATGTGTTATCCAGTTTAGCTTGAGTGTCACGTCGATTTTTGTCAAGGTCAATGACTTCTTCTAAAACAGGAGCTGCATCAAAATTTCGTTTTGCCAAAGCTTTGATGTAAACTTCTTTATTTGCTAAAATATTCTGTACTAATAACATGGTGTGTTTTTTATATGATGTGCACTATTTTTTGTTGTCTTTTGTTGTGTTGTAAAGGCAAATTTAAATAAAAGTGAGATGTATAGGTCTAGTTCTATTACGAATTTTAAGAAATTTGTTTAAGAAGCTTCTTAAGCGGAGAGAAAATATTAATTATATAGGGATTTCTATATTAACAACAGTTCCTCTCAGTAGGGTTGAGTCAATAAATATATTGCCAGATAATGAGCTTAGACGGTTCTTGATGTTTTTGAAACCGATTCCTTCAACAATTTTATTGGTATCAAAACCTACTCCATCATCCTCAAAGAGCAACTGTATTTGATCTTTGTAATGATTGAGGTATATATCAATATTTTTAGCCTTGGCGTGTTTTAAACAATTGGTTAAAAGCTCTTGTATGATTTTAAATAACTCTTCTTTGATAGTGGTATCTATTTGATCAATTTGGTTTTCAGGATAGGGATGAAATGATATAGATTGTTTGCTACCACTAGTTACATTGTTGATGTACTCTTTTATTAAGGCAGTGATTGGGTTTTTTTGAAATTTTTTTGGGGTTAGATTGTGCGAAAAATCTCGTACCTGATTATAGGTTTCGTCAAGTTGTTTTATGATATTGTCTTGTTGATTGTTGATATTAGAAGTGTTAGAGAGTTGTAGTTTTATACTTGCTAGATTACCTCCTATACCGTCATGAAGCTCACGTGCCAATCGTTGACGTTCTTTGTCTTGCCCTTCCATCGTAGCTTTGATCAAGTTAAGTTCTTGGTCTTTCATGAGTCCGTATACTTTTTGAGTATTTACTTCTTTCTGCGACTTATTGAGGGCTATTTGTGTTTTTAACTTCTGAAAGTACATAATTAGTAAACCGATAATAGGGAGTAAAATAATAAGAAAACCAATCAAGAATGCTTGTTTGATTGTTCGTTGTCTTTTAATCTCAATTTCTTTTACTAACTGTTCTTCTTTAAGAGCAAGTATTTCTTTCTCTTTTTGGAGCGTTTGGTATTTAATCTCTAATTCTTTTGTAGCTTTTTTATTTTGTTTTGTTATGATCTGATTAGATACACTAACATATTGAGTCATTAACCCATAGGCATTTTTATAATTTTTTTGGTCTACATATAGGTTTTTGAGCATAGAAATCACCTTTTTTTGTAATTCTAGACGTCCCCATTGTACAGCATTCATGTATGCAGTATTTATGACCATTTCTGCAGTTTCGTATTGCTCTAGTTTGTAGTATACACGACCAATGTGATATACAGCATCTATATATAGATCATAAAAGTGATTTTTTTTTGCCTCTTCTTTTATGGGTATAAAGTAATCCATTGCCTCTTGAATTTTGTCATGAAAAAATTCTATTTTCCCTAAATTCATTTGGGCTTCAAGACTTATTTTATTAGGAATGTCATTAGGGATGCTCTCTATAACGTCTAAGTAATAGAAAGATGCTCTTTCAGTACTTTTTTGATTAAAATAGATGTCTCCCAAAAATTTCTTAGCAAGTATTATTGTTTCTTTGTCTTTTGTCTCTTCAATACAAGATTCAAAAATAGGAAGTGCATTTTCGTAATTACCTTGTTCAAGATATACGATACCTAATCCTAATTGATGTTTGTAGTGCATCGTGCGCATTTCCTGAACAGGAGAAATGGCAATCCCTTCCAAAAAATATTTCATTGCCGCATCATAGAGCTCGTTTTTAAGTTTTCCCCAGCCTATAATGTTATTGGCTTTAGATAAGTATAGTTGTTTGTCTGAATCATTTTCTTTTAGTGTTTCTTTTTTAAGAAGTTGGCCGTAATGAGTGATAGAGTCAGTGTTTCCAGCTAGTAAGTGGATTTTTGCTATTTTGGTGATGAGTTGTAGCCTAGTAGAATGATCAGTACTTGTATGTAATTCTTGGTACAAACTGTTATCTACAGTATTGGGAATGAATCCAAAAAAAGAAAAAGAGGTAATGTCTTCATCTTCTTGGCTATATAGAGATGTAGAAGATACTATGAGTATGGCTAATAAGCCTTTTATCATATGTTGATACATTGATAATGATTTTTGCAGGATCAAAAAATAGTTATGCATAAAATTAAGATGCGTGATTTGACTTAAAACCGTATTCCAATGATTATAAGTACTACAAAATTACATAAGGTTTTGCAATGGAGCGCTATAAGTGCTTAAAAATAGAAAGTTTTTTTGTGAAATAGATATATTAATTAGGAGATGCTGCTTTTTCGTATTTAATAATCCATGGATTGGTGGTAAAATAGTTCCATGGTGTATTGGCAAGATCTGTTTCGGGATTTATAAATAGTTTACGCTTTTTTCCGTTGATGGATATTTTGCTATTTACATAAACTGCGATATCTTTTTCTTTGGTAGCATATTCTTCTTTTAGATGCTGTGCAAATTGCCACATGGCATCTGGCTTAGAAGATACAAGGCGTAATTGTTTTTTTGTGAGGTATTTATTTTTGTTGATTAATTGCTTTTGCGCTTTAGGATCGTTTTTATCTAAAATATAAAAATTTGTAATTCCAGATCGCCCTCTTAGCATCATACGCCAACTCATTCTATGTCCTTCCTCAGTCCAGAGTACATCTCCTGGAATAACCCAATGACGAAGAGGAAGTAGAATTTGTATGCTAAACCATAGTATCATGATAAGAAATAATGGCTTACTATATGTTGGAGTTTTTATTTCTGCACGGGTATAAAATTCTTTCTTTTTCATAAAAACGCGATGTATTGTTTCTTGGGAAAAGAAAAAAACAGTGAATGCTAAAGATAGATATGGGAATATTCCTATTTGAAAAACAATAGAATTAAATATGTGGAAAAATATACTGAAAAAAAATGCTGCTAATCGCGTTCTTTTCCATAATAAAAGGGGGACAATCAAGAGATCAAATAAAATTCCGAAATAGGCAATGAATACATGAGTCCAGTGTTTTTGTAATATCGCTCCTACTATGGGGTAATTTGCTCTTCCTGTCATTAGGTTTTTGGCGACAGTAAAGTCTAACCAATCGGGATATAGTTTGGCGACAGATGCATATGTGTAAACAATCCATAATTGAGCAATGATAATTAATAGACACCACCTAGGCATAGATATTTTCTTGATAGCTGGGTTTTGCTTAGCATCGAGAGAAAAATAATTTCCTGCAGGTAGCACACTCATAAGTATACAAAGCAGTAGTAAAAGGTAATAATGGTTGTTGTAGGATGATTTTTGCATAAAATAGACCCCTGCCCACATTATAGTGTAGCTAATCATACTCCATCGATATTTAAGACCAATCATTACGAGCAGTCCAAAAAGCCCCATAACCGCAAAATAGTAATACATGCCATTACCTGGTAAGGGTTGTAAGAAATCGAAACCAATAAAATTAAAAGTAAATTGAGGTTCAACAAGTGTGCGTGATATCCAACCTGTAAAAATGGCACCTATAGCTTCTGCAGCGATAAGGAATCCAAAAAAAACTCTAAATATTATAAGAGCGCTATTATCAATATGAGTAAACAACCAACGATTGATCATACTAATGAGTTTATATAATTGCGAGAAAAATCTTCATCATGTTGCATTGCATTTTGTAGCTCATCAATAGAATCAAATTTTTTCTCATCTCTAATGCGTTTCAGTAGTTGGATTTGAATTTTTTTGTCGTACAGGTTAAAAGAGACATCAAAGAAATGAGTTTCAATTGTTTGTTGAGTTCCGTTTACTGTAGGGTTTGTGCCTATGTTCATCATTCCAAAATAGGTTTTGTTGTCAATGCATGACTTTACAATATAAACTCCATTTTTTGGGATCAATTTATAGGCTTCTTCTATATGTAGATTTGCGGTAGGGAAGTTTAATTTTCTTCCTAGTTCTTTTCCTTTTACGACAGTACCAGTGAGCATAAATTCATATCCGAGATAGGTATTGGCTTTGATAATGTTTCCTTGTAATAATGCTTCTCTTATTTTTGTTGAGCTTACAGCAACATCATCAATATCTTGCTTAGAGATCTCTTCTACAGTAAAATCTTTTTGTACACCATAGGATGCAAGATCTGTGATGTTGGAGTTACGATTGCGTCCAAATCTATGGTCGTATCCTATGATCACGTGTCTTACATTAAGGCATTCAACTAGCATTTGTTGTACGTACTCTCCTGCGGTAAGGCGAGAGAATTCTTTGGTGAATGGATGAATGACTAGACTAGAAAGACCTGTTTGTTTTAGTATTTGAATACGCTCATCTATGGTATTGATGAGTTTGATTCCTGAGTCTTGTTGTAAGACCATCCTTGGATGAGGAAAGAAGGTAAGAATTACTGATTCTAAACCATTGTTTTTGGCGCTTTCTACAAGGCGTTCTATTATTTTTTTATGACCAATATGTACACCATCAAAAGTGCCTATGGTGACTACAGAAGGTATAGAGTTTTCGTATGTTTTGGCGTTGGTATAACGTTTCATCTGTTCTGTTTTTTATGTATGCCAGATAAAAAATCGCCAGTAGGCATTATGATTAGCATGAATTGTATTATTAAGGCTTTTTTCCAGAGGGAAAATTTAAAGCGATTGTAAAAATAAAAAATAGTTCTGAGACATTTCTTTATTTTCCGTTAAAGGTATTCATTGTATTGGCAGTTCCTGCAGTGGTAAATGATTTGATGAGTTCAATTCCTTTGTCTAGTCTTTCTGGCATTGCAGTTTCTTCTTCAGAGCTCCATTCTCCCAAAACATAGTCTACTTGTCTACCTTTGTTGAATTCATCACCTACTCCAAATCTAAATCTACAGTATTTAGAGGTTTGTAGTTGATTTTCGGTATCTTTTAAGCCATTATGTCCACCTGCGCTACCTTTGGTTTTGAGTCTGATAGTGCCAAAAGGAAGATTGATATCATCTGTGATGACTAAAAGATTTTCTATTGGTATTTTTTCTTTACCCAACCAATATCGAATAGCTTTCCCGCTAAGGTTCATATAGGTGTTGGGCTTGAGTAGGATGATCGTTCTTCCTTTGTGTTTATAAGTAGTGAGATCGCCTAGTTTTTGAGTTTCAAAAGAAAGATCTTCTTTTTTTGCCAAAGCATCTAGAATTTTGAAGCCAATATTATGACGAGTGTTATGGTATTTTGGACCAATATTGCCAAGTCCAACAACAAGAAATTTTTTCATGAGATCTTCTTGAGTTTCCTCTATTTTTTGTTTTGAAAATAATTGTTTAATTATCGAAAACATGTTGTTTTTATTTCTGTGAGGAATGGGGTGATTTTTTTTACTGTCTTGAATATAGCTAGAAGCTTGTAAAATAGTATAATGCCCTTGCTCTTTATGTTTAAGCATGTAGAGAGTTCCTCTAAAATTTGTGTAAAAATAAAAAAAAGCATTCTGAACTCAATTCAGAATGCTTTTATATTCTATTAAAACCTGTAGGTTTATGCTTCTGCTGCAGGAGCTTCTGCACCTTCAGCTGCACCTTCAGTTTCTTCATCGTCTTCGTCTTCGTCTACCGCAGTACGAGAAGTCTTAACCATACAAACAACTGTGTTGTCTGGGTGTAGGATAGTAAAGTCATCACTAGCTAAGTTGGTAACATATAATTTGTTTCCGATTTTTAGCTCAGAGATATCTCCTTCTAAAACGTCTGGCAATTTAGACGCTAGACCTTTTACTTTAATACGTCTTAGGTTATAACGTAATACCCCTCCGTTACGAACACCACGAGAGTTCCCTACTGTTTTGAAAGGAATCTCCATAGTAATTGGCTTGTCATCAAAAATTTCAATAAAGTCAATATGTAAAATTTTATCAGTCACTGGGTGAAATTGAATATCCTGTAGGATTGCATTCACTGTAGTACCATTATCCAACGCAATAACCACGGTATGAACGTCTGGAGTGTACACTAAGTTTTTGAAAGCAATTTCTGGTGCTGCAAAGTGTATAATAGTGTCTCCACCGTAAATTACACAAGGAACCTGTCCAGCATTACGTAAGGCTTTTGTTGCTTTCTTGCCTACGCTTTCTCTTTGAGATGCATTGATTGTTAATGATTTCATTTTTTAAAAAATATTAATTAGTATTTACTACATTATAAAGTTAGAACTGATCGACTGGTTGTTATGAACTCTGTTCATCACATCTGCAAATAAATCTGCACAGCTTACAACTCTGATTTTATCACTTTTTTGTTTTAGAGGAATAGAATCTGTTACGATTAATTCTTCTAGTTTAGAATTTTCTAGTCGCTCATATGCGGTACCAGAAAGAATAGGGTGGGTGCAAATAGCTCTTACGCTTTTTGCTCCTCTCTCGATCATTAAATCCGCTGCCTTGGTAAGGGTTCCTGCTGTGTCTACCATATCATCTACCAATACAACATTTTTTCCTGTAACATCACCAATTAGTTCCATGTGTGAAATGATATTGGCTTTTGCTCTTTGTTTGTAACATATTACTACATCACTTTCTAAAGCTTTAGAATAAGCATAAGCTCTTTTAGAACCTCCCATATCAGGAGATGCAATCGTAAGATCATTTAGATTTAATGATTGCAGATAAGGAAGAAAAATTGTAGAGGCATATAAATGATCTACTGGTTTTTCAAAAAATCCTTGAATTTGATCTGCATGCAAATCCATTGTAATGATCCTTGTTGCCCCAGCCGTTTCAAGCATTTTGGCAATTAATTTTGCTGCAATTGGTACTCTAGGTTTATCTTTTCTGTCCTGGCGTGCCCATCCATAATATGGTATTACGGCAGTAATATGTCTTGCTGAAGCTCTTTTTGCAGCATCAAGCATCAATAATAATTCCATCAGATGATCTGAGCTAGGATTGGTAGATCCTATGATAAAAACTCTAGATCCTCTTACAGATTCTTCAAAAGAAGGTTGGAATTCACCATCACTATAAGTTGAGGTAATAACTTTACCTAGTTTAGCGCCATAGGCCGCTACTATTTTTTCTGCGAGTTCTGTACTCTGACCACAAGCAAAAAATTTTGCTTCTGTAACTCCAATTGGCATACTGTAAATTATTGTTTTGTAATGAGTTGAAATTAATTCTAAAAAAATAAGGTGCAAATTTAGAAATTTATTTTCACTCTATGCTTTATTTTATTACTTATTTGCTGGTGAGAAAGGAATATTTTATTAATTTTGCCATCTCAATATGCTCGAGTGGCGGAACTGGTAGACGCGCTGGATTCAAAATCCAGTTCTTTCGGGAGTGTGGGTTCGATTCCCACCTCGAGTACGAGAAACCTCTGAAATCTTTTGATTTTAGGGGTTTTGTTGTTTTTAGGGGCAACTAATAGGGCAACTTTTTAACATATATAGTATTCTGATGCGATTTATAGTGTAATTAAATTTTGAATCTTATATTGCTGTAATTCATTTGTTTATCAATGTTTGTTAAAAATAAGATTATCAATTTTCTTATAATATGTAACTTTACTATTTAGGATTTACCTGTGAAATTATAACATATAATATGACCGACTTTTTAGATAGTATGCAATTGCCAAATAGCAATGAACAAGAAGAACTCGAACAATTGTCAAAAGATAAATTACGTCCATTATTTGATTTAACATTATTCGAAATTCGAGAAGAAGTATATAGAGATAAGGGGGTTGATCTTGATATAGAGTTGAAATATGATAATAAGTATACTAATTTCAGATTCATAGTTCAATTGAAAGCTACGGAGACAATTGAAGAAAATTCTGATGGTTCTTACAGTAAATCTATTGACACATCGAATATTCAGTATTTGTTTAATTCTGGTAAACAGGCGTATTATGTATTGTATCACAAGCCTTCCAACGAATTTTACTATGCAAGTATTAATGAATTTATTAAAAAATTGTCAAATAGTAATGAAAATTGGGAGAGCCAAAAAACAAATACTTTAAGATTTGATAGTGGAGTAAATTCTCAAGTAGTCGAGGAGATATACAGGAATGTTCTAGAACGTGGAAAAAACCTAAGGAAACTTAATCAAAGAATAGCACTTTCGTCCAGCGATAATTTTGGTAAAATATCCATTACTGATGAAAATTTAAGTTTTTATTCTGAGGATGAGATTAGAGATAAATTAGAACAATTTGGTTTAGGTTTAGTTAATGAGGGGAATTCCAAGCTTGTGGTTAAAGCAGCAAGTCTAGTCTCTAAAAACCTTCAATTAGGTTATGCTAAATTCAATTTGGTTACTGCTATTGCAAATTACAATTTAGGAAATATGCTAGAATCTTTATCGCTTCTTAAACAGGCAGAAAAGGATAAAGAGGATTTAAGGAAAGAGGATTTGAGTCTACTTGATTATTTTACAGCAAAAGTGAGATATTCCTTAGGAATAATGACAAATGAGGAATATTTTGAAAAAATAACTACAATTGAAGAATCAAGTTTTATTCAATATTATGTCAAAATTGAATCCTTGGGTAGAAAGCATAATGATGGATCTGGTGTTTATTCATTAAATAACTATAAAAAGGACTTGGATGAGTTAATTGATGGAGAAGATGTACCGAAATCTATTGTGAATATTGCAAAATCAGAATATTATAAATATTGGTCAATGGATATTAACCTTAGAGGGCTTCAAAATTCAATGCTTGTTAATAAGGAGGTAAGTTCGCCTGGAATTATTAATTCAATAGAGAGTCAACAAAAACAGATTATTGAACTAGAGCATTACCATAAAGAAATTCAAGAAAAAATAATCAAGGATAAAGATTTTTTTAATTATTGGTTACTGGAAACTTATAGAATAAATTATCACTATGAATCCTTTGTGATTTCTAAAATAATATCAGATTCTGAAGGAGTGCTTAAAGCGGATAATGATGAAATTTTCAATAGGATAAATTTTCTAATAGATGAAATTCGAAAAATTGAATTGAAATATGATGAAATTAATCATATTGAAAATAAAATTGTTTGTATGACTCAGGAATATGAAATGCTTTTGTTTTTGAATAAGAGTGAAGAAGCTAATAAATTAGGAAACGAAATCGCAAATATTATAGATCTATATGAATTGAGAGATTTTAAAAGAAGGTTTAATCTTCTTAGTAGCGGAGATACTAAGTTTTTTCGATTAAAGGAGTTTTTAGAAGAAGCGATTAAAGAACATGATGATAAAATAGAAAAGGTTAAAGTATATACGGATAAAGTAGCTGAGTTGGATGAAAAAGATAAAGAAAGACAGAGTCTACTTGGAAAGGAAATATATACTATCGATTTATTTCCTTTGGGATATTATTCTTTTGAGAAAGAAAAACTTCAAATTTTTTATAATATTTTAGAAATAAAAGATAATAAATTGACAGAGCAACTTGAGCAGATGTTCGAGTTAGTGATACCTCAATTAAATTTATTTAAAGAAATAATCATTGAAGAGGGGTATTTAAATGGTATTCGAGAATACGAAGGGTTAAATAGCTGGAAGTTGGCTTGTGAAAGAAGGGAAAAATTTTTTGAAAATGAAATAATAAGAGTTAAACTACTTCCATAAAGGTTCATTCTGCCAGTTAGGCTTCATTCCAAGGGCATCTGGATCAACATTAGGGTATTTTTGAAATAAGGTGTCCAATTTGCTTGTAAAAGTATTACCTGGTTGTACTGTGTTGAGTAAATATTTCATTAAACAAAGATGTACATATAGTTTCTGAAATTGTCTTGGTACATTTTCTATTTCAAGTATCCAAGGATTTGGGGGCTTTGGTAATAATTTTGGTGCTCCTGGTAAGTTCCTGTTCCAAAGTCTTGAATGATGTGCACAATAATTTCGTATTTGCGCTATAGATTGTAACCAACTAGGTAGAAAGGTATGATTTACTACTCCATATTCTTGTGCAATCTTATCCTTAGCTTTTACAGTGTTTTTGAGATTCCCATATAATTTAGATAAAGCTCCAAAACTAGTTTGTTCTAAGGATTTCCATGCAGGAGGGAAGCGTAAATCATCTTTGTGTTTTTTTCTATGGTTTTTAATTGTAGGGTCTTTCGATCGAGACAATTCTTCCTCTAAATTAGATAGTGTTTTTACAAGAGCCATACTATCACTAAATAAATCAAAATTTTGAAACCACCATGGGTTTATTTCATGTGATAGATGGTAAATAAGTTTTGTTCTTAGACTAATTTCTATTTTTTCAATGACATCAAAAAGTAAAATACGCAGTTCTCTATCAAAGCTATAAAGAGCAATAACATCTGAAAAACGACTATTCTCTTTGAAAATATGTTGTTCTTTATCAGATTGCATAGAATGCCAATACTCACCTAATCGATAATAACTTATGTGTGAAAGGTAGTGCTCTGCATTATCTTCTGTTATTATTTCTAGGCCTCTATCTTTAAGTTTTTGTATTTGTTCTTGTATGGTGGTTGGTTCTTTTTTAAACATATTAGTGGTAAAATAAGTATGTAATTTTAAAACAGAAAGGTCTATAAAGCAAAAGACACACCCTGGGACGCTGTTCTAATGGGTAGCGTGGTGTGTACTGTTACTGCAAATATATAGTTTTTATATCTTTTTTCTGTCTTTTTTAACAATATTTTTCTACAGTAGAGGAAGGTAATCCTGTTTTTCTATGCTATTGTGAACATCATATTGTCACAAAAGTAGTATGTTTTTAAAGTAGTATGTTTTTGTGACAATATGAATGTTCTGTGTCTATTTGTTAGATTCTTTTTTACTTAAACTAATCTTTACTCTTTAAGCTTACTTTATCCACTTTTGATTTTGGAATAAACTCTACAACTGAATCCCTTTTGTTAATAATTATAAATGTGGTTTTATTTTGTCCTATAACGAGTTGAGAGTTTTTTAACTTTTCGTTTCCTTCTACATCAATCAGGTTAATATCTTTTTCGTACTGGAATCTTTCTTTTGCAAAAACTTTTCCTAATATCTTTCCTTTAATCGAAATAAGAATAATAAAAAATATCAAAAAAATATCATGCTTAGCTTTTCGATGTAGATAAATAGATAATATTGCTAATCCTAGCAGAGCTATAGTTATTAAGACATTATCAATAGAATTAGAGTAATCGAAAACAAGCCAGCTAACAAAAAATAGGGGTAAAAAAAGCATTAAACCTAAGATCAATATTTGTCCTTTTGAAAAATATTCATCTTCTTTATTTGTTTTTAATTTAACAAAAAAACCACCAAACATTAAGGCTAGTAAAGATACTAATAAAATAGAGTTAAAAAATAAATCAAACCTACCAAGCGTAAAGTTATAAATATCCACATATTCAAAATGAAGAAAATAATCTACTCCAAAAGATGCATAATAACTTGTAGTAAAAGAATAACAAAAGAGAGTTATGATTATAGTTCCAGAAATAAAATTCTTAATTAATTTTAAGTTTAATGATGCTTGCTTAACCTTTGACTCTTTATTTAACCATTTAGAAAATACGATAGGCTTGTTCGATAATATAGTCAACGTTTTTTTAACAGTATTTAATACTTTTTGCAAATAATTCATGTGGTATTTTTTGGAGATTATTAAATAATGATAGAATTCTAAATTGATGTCATTTTATAAATTATTGTTATTAATTATTAATCTTACTTCCTCATAAGACAATGGATAAAAGTTATGACAATCCACACCAATATCCAATGCCGTTTTTCGATTAAAATTTGTCAATTTTCCATGAGAATGCCCAAAAAGATGATAAGCCCCACTATACTTACCTTTCCAAGTCATCAATGGGTAATGCATCATTACTATTAATTGATTATTTACAGAATCTGGATCAGGTAATTTTAATTCGTGATAGTCTTTAATCCATTCAAATCGTTCCTTGCAGTCCCGATTCAAATCATCATGATTTCCTTTGATTAAATGAATTTTCCCGTTTAGCCGCTCTAAGATCTCAACCAACTTACTAGATGCCATTAATCCAATATCACCAAGATGATAGACGATATCATTCTTTTTTACTTTCTCGTTCCATCTTAGGATCATTGTTTCGTTCATTTCGTCAACAGTTCCGAAAGGTCTATTAGCATGTTTAATAATTCCTTTATGCCCGAAATGATGATCAGAAGTAAAAAAGATAGTACTCATTTATTATTCTTTGTGAATTAATTATTTTCTTGTTTTGATTTCTTCTAAATTTTGCTTAACGAAGTGAAACGAACAAAGATTCCTGGTAAGTGCCTGTATAGGCCTTAACAGGAATTTTGTGAAGTTGATCGAGATAAGTGAAATTTAGAATCCTGATTAGATTTTTTTTGCCCTAAATAAGCTACTTGATTAAGTCTTACTTAAAAAAATCAACAGTTACTTTTTCGGATCTTTCTACTCCATTAGAATCAATAATAACTATTGTGAAAGTGTCTTCAATTGCTGCGAGTGAGCCTATTAATCGAATGTTAATGAAGGTATGTGAATTTGTGCCAAGAGGTCTTATTTGACCAGGAACAGCTGTCATTCCTGATCCTACATTTCCTATTTCTATCCAGGCATTTGAATTTTCTCCTTTAAAATAAATATTGTACTCTAAATTTTGATTTACATCAGGGATAATAATACTCAAAGAAAATTGAGCAGCATCCCAAACTGATACACTTTTCTTCTTTGGGTTTATAATAATTTCAAAATCAGTAGGTAAAGTATTGTATTTTATCGTTTGCGTTTTACGAATACCATTTGAAGCTTCCACTACAAATTCTATTTCATTATTTTGAATTGCAGTTCCTTTGAATTCCATAAATGTTATTCCTTCTGAAATATCGAATTCTCTGTTCTGAATGATAGTTTCTTCTTCAGATGGAAGCTTTAATTCACCTTCTACATTCGTGAAATAAGCTTTATATGTCAAATTATCATTGCCTTTCTTTTGAATATTAACATTAAAAGACGTGTATTCATTTACGTAGCTCTCTTGCTTATCAAAAAGAACAACAACATTGAAATCTGTTTGTTCGATGGTAGTTGATTCAGTTTCTTGTATTTCGATGTCCAACTCTTCACAGGATAGAATTGATACTATTGCACTAATAAAGATGATTATTTTTTTCATTGTTTTAATGTTTAGAATTTAAAAGCTAGACCTAGCCCTATCATGAATTTATTTTCTCCTATTTCGCTATTAATATGATAAAAGTGAGTGTACCTTCCTATGGCAGAAAAGTGATCGTTAATTCTTACATCAGCTTCTATAGCTCCATAACCTCCATAGATTATACCGTCTCGTGTTACTATAGATTCTCGATCGAACAATTGTATCTCTGAATTATCAATAGATTCATCTCCTACAACTCCGCCAATTCCTATTGAAAATAAACCTGACTTATTTCTATTATTAGAGATAAAAGGGATTTTGATAAAATATCCAACGTTCAAGGTGTATATTTTGATTGGAATTCTATATTCTGTTTTCTTTTCTTTTAAAAAACTGGCGTAACCACCAATCTCGAAATATTTACCAATATTTTTATCAGGGTAGTAATGAAAATTACCCATAGCAGAATAGCCATTTTTGGAATAGCCGATCAAACCGCTTACTCCATTTGAATATTGACTTTTTACAGTACAAAAAACCAATAACATGATGAGTAGAGTTATATGCTGTTTTTTCATATTCTTAATTTTGTTTGTTGCTTGTAATTTCATAATGTTTTAATAATAGATTGGTCTTAACCATTTGATTTTCCAGTAGCTTTATTTGAGTTTTTAAATGTTCGTTTTCTTGCTCAATAAGATTAACAACATTCTTGTCTTTAAAAATTAGCGTTCTTCCTCTTAGCTTCTCTATTGACAGGTATACTAGTACTATTGTCAGTAATACCATTATTGAGATAAATGATCGGTAGATCTTATCACTCAAAAACCAGTTTTCGGTTTTGTACCACAAATTGTTTGTACTTGTTTCCATAATATTGATTTTTAGAAATTAATTAGATTGTCGTTTCCTTTTTGTTTGTTACCAGTAATACTCAAAACTTCATTGATGATATTGTCATAATTACGTTTGAAATATTCTTCGGGAGTTTTGATGTTATAAGTATGTTTTATTTCAGGTTGTTCAGAAATCAAAAACTTAGTCTTTAAAAATTCTCGGGGTGTACCTTCTGCTACAATTCCATAGAATTCCCCTTTATCCAAATTCATAATATCAGTAACCTTAACACGATCTCTTTCCTGAATCGATTCGTTTTGTCCTTTGCTCTTACTTCTTCCTAATTGCCAAGCTAACCCTCCAGATTTCCCATCATTCTGTGAAGCGGTTACAAAAGTTCTATCTTGTTTGCTGAAAATAGATTTTATCATTTCTGCAGTTTTTACATTTGCGGTTCGCCCATAAATTTGCGTACCTAAATTTGAAAGAATAGATTGAGCAGCCTCTTTTCCATTTTGAGCTTCGATTTGACCATAATCCTGTGCAGCATAGATTGTAGAAATTTTATTGGATCTTGCTGTGGCTAAAAATTCTGTTAGTCTAGGAATGAAAATTGTAGGAGCTTCATCAATTATAATTGTACTCTTATATTTATCTTCTTGATTCATTAACCGCAGTGTAGAAGATAGAATAAGGGAAATGACTGGGGCATATGTAGCTGATAAAGTACTGTCATTACCAATGCACATAAACTTTGGGTCGCTGGGATCATTAAGGTCTAATGAAAAATCATTCCCAGATAGAATCCAAAATATTTCAGGGTTATTAAGTGTTGATAAAGCATTTTGAAGTGTTGACATTACACTGGCTACTAGTCTATTAGCTTTACGATCCATTGCTTGCCTCAAACTAGAAATCATTCCAGAAGCTTCGGTATCTGTTCCTACCATTTCTATAATTTTCTCTGTATCGACATGTAAAAACATGCTAATGATATGTGGTATGGTGCAATACTCTGGGTGATTATTTCTCATATACCACATCACACCTGTTAGAATACTTTGAGCTTCCCTATCAAAATACTCTCTCTGTTTTATAGTTTCTGGCAGAAGGTTTTGAATAAGGGTTTGGCTTAATTCAAAAGCATGGGCAGATTTGAGAAGGTATTTTGGGGAAATCGGATTAACTCTATTACTTCTAGAAGGATCTTTAAAATCTACAAAAAATGTACTTACCTTAGTTGAATCTTTATATTCGTATAATAGTTTTTCACTCATGGAAGGTGCTTTAAAATCGTAAAAAACACCAGCCATTTCATTTTTTGCGGATTGAATGATTGTTGGTTCGATTACGCTTTTCGATTTTCCTGCACCAGCTCCACCTTGTACATATATATTTCTATAGATGTTATCAATTGTTATGATTCCTTTTTCTGTCTTAAAACTTAAACTTTCTGAGCTATCACTATTTTGAGGATCAACAACTTCTATGGCATTAATTTTATCGAGACTCTTTTTAATAAACAACTTATTGATCCAGTAGTAAAAAGGAAAAACTGTGACCAATAAGTTAACTAATGGGAAAAAGTAGATCAGTACTCCAAAAGCATAATGAATCTTAAAATGCTTACAGAATAGATAACAGCCATATACTGTCCAGATTTTTATTATAAAAAATAAAGTGTGTCCTAATACTTCAATTAAATTAATGTCTTTCATAATTCTAGTTCTTTTGATTTATCTATATTCTTTTCTTGTATTAGGTTTTTATATTTTATATTTTCTTCAGGAGCTCCATTCTTTAAAGCATATTGCACTTCAAACTTCTCATTCAGGCTTCTTTTATATTTGAACTGTTCGTCAAAGGATTGTTCATTTTTGATAACCCATTGCATTCGGTCAAAACTTGCATTAGGTATATTCCTACCCCTCAGTTTATGATTATTAGTGTTTCTGGCACTTCTATGCGGACTTAATCGGATTCGTTTTTCTTTATGGGATCTACTAACTACAATATGCACATGACTTTGTAGCCCAGGTTTTAACTCTCCACTTTTAACTTTACCCGTGATAACTTCTTTTTCTGTGCCTTTATACTTTCGTTTGTGTTCAGTTTTACCGAAATACACAATGTTATTTTTGGATAGATTAATCCCGAAATTCGAAGCATAGTTTTCCATTGCATTTCTGGCATACTCACGGATGTTAGTATTGTATTTTTCAAACTCTTTTTTACTCATTTGGTTCACATCATCAATCCCTTTTCTACCAGTTGCTTTTTCTGCCAAATAGCTCAATTCCTTTTCACTAAAATTCAATGTTACAGTGAAGTATTTATCTTCTTTTTTGGTTAGTCCTTTTCCTTTTGTATTCTGATCAATCTTTTGCATTGCGGTTGCTGTTGATAATTTGTTTTGTTGCTGATCAAAAAAGAATTGTTGGCGATCATACTTTTTATCTGCTATCAATTCTTGATTTTCTTTATTTAGGTAAAAAGTATATTTGGAACAACTCCCTTTACTGTCAGCGGTAGTTTTATGTATAATACAAACTGGCATTATCTTAATTTTGAGTTCAATTGTTTTAATGATTCACTAATCTTTAATAGATCATTTTTTAACTCAGTATCTTTTTCTTTTACTCTCCCGAAAATGGAATTCAGATTCTGAATTAAATCTTTGAAAAAAGTGGTGTTCTGTTCAATAGATTCTGATAATGACACTTGCAACGGATAGAGAATTTCAGATTCTTGTGTTTTGAAAAAACCGACAATTCTACGATCAATAACCTTTATCATTTGAGAGGGAGTTTTGTCATTTATTAGAGCTGGGTCTTGTCCTGTTTTTTTGAAAAACAGTATCATACCTTCTGTGAATTTTCCGATAGGACGGTTAAATTCTTCTGAAAGATTCCTCAAATCCTTATGGGATTTTTCATTAATCACAATACTCTTTTTCATCTGTTTTATAATTTTTAATGTTGAAAATCAGATCATTACATAGATGTTATAAGAATCTTATAAACCGTTATAAATTTTAACTTGTTCTAATTGATTGATTTCCCTTTGGTTAGCCTCGCAGAGCAAGTTAAGTTCACTGCGTTAGCATGAGCTCAACTTGCTGTTCTTAAAATAAGAACACGCTCACCGTTTCTTAGAATTGGGTATCAAAGGGAAATTAAAATCTACGACTCTCGCCATTAAGAGGAATCACATTAAACATGTGGTAGATACGATCATCGATGCGTTTATGATTTTCTTTAGCATCCCCATCATATTTTTTTACGAGTTCTTTAATAGTAAGATTAGTAGAGCAAAAAGTCTTTGTACCGATAGCTTTAAAGCGATTATATCGCATTTCTAAAATCTCTCTCATGAGTTCCTTTCTAATACCAAAGTCGTTCACGATTCTTTCACTGCCCAGATCATCAAAGTATACTTTGCCTTTTGAGTAATTTTCAATTACACTTTCACCACCTCCGGAGGAATTATTTTTCTTATTTTCTTTATTGAATTTTGTTGTGATGGTAAGGCAAGAAACATTGGTAAACCATAGTTGCGGAATGTTATGTGCTTTTCCGATACTTTGCATGATTTCAAAAAATGAAGTTTTGCCAACTCCACAATTTCCAGCAAGCATGATACCTTTTTGTAATTGCCCATTTTCTACTATTTCTTCAAATGAGGGATCATTTGCAAAATAGCGACAAAGGATATCGAGTATGTGTCGATTTTCATCATCTACAATGAATGCTCTGCGTTCTTTCAAGTAATATGCTTTTGCAGCCTTATAGAACTCTTTTTTAAGCCACTCTAGGGGTAAGGTCATATTTTTAATTTTAATAGGTTCTGGTGTGTTATGAAGATTTTCGAAGTATTCTATAGTTTTTCTTTGTCGCGCAATTCTTTCTTTTTTTTCTTCGGGAGTTTCCAACCCAAACTTTTCTTTTACTCTTTGTCCTAATGAATTTTTCATTTTTTTCTTGGATTTGCGTTGATCATTTTTGATTTTTTCTTTTTAAAAGAAGATGTATTATTACTATGTATTATTATACTTCCAGTTTCCCCACTTCGGGAATCCTGTATCTGCGAAGTGCGGACTGCCAGACTATGGGAGTGCGCAATAGCTGCTTTCAGGTAGTGCGAAATTTTCAAATATCGTTTTGATCCATTTTGTGTTCTGATTACTTTTCTAGTGATCATTTTTTTATGCACTAGAGTTTTAATTATTTCAGATACTCTACTTTCTGATAATCCAAAAAAATCTGCGAAATACTTATTTCCTGCATAGCAGCAATCTTGTTCATCAGGGTTTTCAAGGCTTTCAATCTCAATTATGAAAACCTTTTCCTGTAAAGACAGCTCTTTGCTCAGCCATATTTCTTTAGGAATCCAGACTCCTTTGAACGCTCTATTCATTATCTTCTACTTGATTGTGCTAGTCCTGGATTTTTACGTGCAAGTTTCAATAACTCAGATTTCGAGAAGAAAATCGATCTGCCAATTTGGTAATATGGTACCTTTCCTTTTTTCTTCCAGCTTATCAAGCTTGTTACTGATATACCTAAGAAAGCTGCTGTTTCTTTTTGTGATAGTCGATCTTCTGTTAGGTTGATAGGAGTTTGTTGTATAAATTCTGTTTTACGTAATCTATTGATTACTAAATCTATCATTCTTTCGAGATCCTTTTCTGTGTGTGTAATTAACTTGAAACTCATATGGCTCTGTTTTAAATTAAACCACTTTTAATAGTTGTGGTGTTTGAACAGGTCAAATTTGGTTATAAGTTATACGTGGAGTATTTGCACCACCCCAAAAAAATATTTTAGTGCAATTGCAAAAATCATAAGAATTAGCTATTAATAACTATGTTTATTCTTAAAAAAGGATAAATTCTATAATTAGATAACATAAGAATATATTGATAATAATTTATTGTAAATCAATATTTTACGTATATTTATTGAATTAACTACCCTATATTTTCAACCCCACCTTTTAAGTGTGCATATTCTCCACCTTTGGAAAACCTATGCATATAAATTACCCTGTATTGGGTATTTTAATAGGTGTGATTAAGAATTAATTTTAAGCAACTTTTATAAAACTATTTAGTGATGAAGGAAAAAAAAGCAATTCTGGGAACTCTAATTTTTATGATAATTTCAATTGGAGTTTATTGGGTTCTAAAAAAAATTGGAGTAGAAGGAAATGTTTCATATGCAACAATTTTATTGTTACCCATACTAGTTTATGTTATTCTTGCAGATAAAATCACTTCATTTAAAGCGGGAAATATTGAAGCTACATTTAAGGAAGTAGCCAATCAAAAAATTTCTACAGGTGATGACTCCATAGAACAACTTTCTAATGATGATAACTTAGAAATTATTGCTAAAGGACCAACAAGTATCCTATCCGAAAGGGTTATTAATCTCAAAAAGAAAACTGATGGCAATAAGATTATATTAACTCTTAAAATGGGAATAGGCGGTTATTATACTCGAGAGGCAGTTGCTCGATATATAAAAGATTTATTTATGTTCACCAAATTCAGATTTATCGTTCTCTTAGATAGTAATCAAAAAGTCGTGGCATTCATAAGTAAAGAAAAACTTTCTGCAATACTTGAAAATAAAAACCTTGGACGTGAATTCATTAGAATTGTTAATGACGGTGTAACGCAAGAGTTAAATATTTTTCCAGGGATAATTTTAAATAAGATTATGGACTCAACAAGAAATATTGAAGCTTTGAAAGAAATGGATAGTAATGGGCTTGATGAACTAATTGTTGTTGATAAGAAAGGAAGATTAAAAGGTGTTATTCAACGTGAAGATATCTTGAGCAAACTAATGATTGCTCTTGCAAATTAAACTATAATACTCCACCAATGTATAAAAAACTATTTTCATCAATAATACTTTTTCCTTTTTTTGTTTTTTCTCAGGATAAACCAGAAGAAAAAAATATTCATTTAGATAATGTTGTTGTATTTGGAAAATATATTGAAAAAGAAATTATACTTCCGAATGAAAGGAATCTTATTCTTGATGTAATTCTTAAAAGACTCCCTAAAAAATATTCTAAAAGGTTTTATAACTCTAATGACAGTTCGAGATTTGATAAACTTTTCGATACTATCATTGATAAAAAAGTTACTTGGAAACAAAAGGAGAAGGATAAAAACAAACATGTTTTGATAATACCTCCTTTAAAGCCAAATTACTTTTATCAGGTTTGTGTTAAATATTCTGATGCTGATAATATTTATGGTGTTTTCACTATGATACATAATGAAGGCAAATATGTTATATCTAGTGACGAATCCGAGAAAAAAAAGTGGATGAAATTAGTAGATAGACTTAGTAAAAAGTATTACCCGTATAGTATAACTTATAATCCTACTTTGAATGAATTAAACTCATACAAAACATTAATAAAAGATATTTCTTTAGATACAATGTCATCAGAAGATTCCACAAATCTAGAAAACATTACTTTTAAGAGCTTCGAAATAATGAATTTTAGGCACCCGAGCTTTTCCAAAATACACACATTTAGCAAAGTAGTACAAGCTAAAAAATCAAATTTTGTAGAAAATGAACAAATAATATTCAGTCAATATTTTTCACCTTTTTATGATTATATCAAAATATATAATTTCTATGAAAACTACTTAATTTCTGTAATGCAGAACCGAAAATTAAACGGAAGTGAGATAATAAATTTAATTGAAGACGCAATTAAACAAAAAAGGTCGACATATAGAGATAATCAATTCGTTCCAAACTTTCTAAGTACTGCAGAATATTCTATATATTATGAAAAATCAATTGCATCTTCATATACGAGTTCATATTCGACTTCCTATAGACGAACTTTAGTTCCTGATTTTGGATATGTGGGTTATGTAAATGTTTCCTCATCTACTTCTTTAAAGGGAGGTAGCCCATTTGTAGGTGTAAATATTAGTCTTTCACCAGTTAATAAGAACATTCCATATAACTTATCTGATTTGACAATGGCTCAAAGATTTTCTATTCATACTGGGGTTGTTTTGGAATCTGTAAAAGAAACTAATGTTAGAGATGATTTTTTTAGTGACTTTTCATTAATGCTCGGTGGGAGTTACAAAATGATCACACAATCTACAAGGATAAATTTTGGAGGTATTCTTTATAATAAAATAGATCCTATTTCTGGTAGTAAAGAGTTAGCCATTCAACCTTATATAGGTTTATCAATTGATATTGAGATTAGAAAATGGCTTTCAGAATTTATACCATCGCTAACTGAAAATTTTAAAAAACCTTGAAAATGAAATTTTTGAAATATCTTTTTTTAATCTTCTTGATTACATCATGTGAAGATCAAGATGAATTTAACCCATCAAATTTAGGTAAAAATTTCACTCTTAATATTGAAAATAATGAAGCTCCGAGTGATGGAATATCGAAAATAAAAGTAATTGCAGAATTTCCTTCGGATTTCAGCACAGAAACTGACAACAAAGTTGATTTTACAGTTTTTAAACAAGAAAATGAAAACTCTACGGCTGAAATTATTCTAATTGAAGTTGGAGGAACCGATAAAAAAATTGCTGAGTTATTGGTTTCGTACAATATTGAGGACACTATTCAGGTAAAGGCTACTATTCAAATAAATAGTTCAAGTTTATCAAAAGAAGTGAATATCAATTTCAAAAAGGCTTTCTTAGACTCTATTAATGTATTTTCTTCGTCCTTAACAATAAAACCTAATTCTTTTGATGAAATAGACTTTACTACTGAGTTAATCCGGAACAAAGGCATTGTAAGTCTTAATTCTATTGCAGAAACCAGAGTAGAAGATACCTTAGGAGCTTCAAGAGGGATTTTTAACGATTATAAAAATAGATCTAATAAAGAAGGTAAGATTACAAATAAATTCACATTAGGAAATGATAATTACACCGGTAAATTATTTGTGATTTCTTCATCTAAAAATATTCTAAATCAGATTGAAACAGATTCATTAATTATATACTCTCAAAACTAAGATTATGAGCGACCGTAAGAAAGAATTTAAGAAAAAACTAAAAAATGTACCTCCAGAAATTTTCGATGAAATAAAACAACTATTTGCAAAATATGGAGTAGAAAACATTGATATTAAAGATTTGAAGATCATACCAAGGGATAATCCTACTCAAGAAGAATGTGAACAACAAGGAAAAATTCTTGAATGCACTTATAAAGGTGATGGTTCTAGTTATTGTTGGTGCAGGAAAAAATGAATCATATAAAGCCTATACTGTCGACAAGCAAATATTATTACTTGAGAAAATGACCATTTCTAATCCAAAAACCTTTTAACTGGGAAGACTCAAACTTTTTATCCTTAATTCTAACTAATGTGGATCTAGAAAAAGTATCTCCTTTTTTTGCTTGAAGAGATTGAGAGAGGACACGGATGATACTATTTTTACTATTCTTAAAAAAACCTTTTTCACTTGAAAGCTTCCATAAGAATCGGAAAAAATCTTGTGGATACGGCTTTTCTTTCTTTAAAAAAGAATACTCTTTAAGATTTTCAACTGGAGATAAGATCTTTGATGGATGAACATTATTACCTTCAACTACTGAGTAGTTGAAAATAAAAGACTCTATTTCCTTTTCTACTTCGTTTGTGAAAGATGATTGGGAAGATTTTAGATAATTCGTAATCAGTTTCTTCAATGTTGGTTGACTAAATTTTTGACTAATTATTAAAATATCCTTTTGCTTACTTCTATCAATATTATTCCTTGAGAGAATCGACTTAATTTTATTTTTGTTGATGTTTCTGACATACTGCTCTGTTATACCGTCTAGCCAATCAAGAATCTCAATTTTGTCAAAATCTTTGGAAGAATAAAAATACTTATCTGACGGCACAAGAATAGTTTCCTGAAGGTGCTCTGCGAATCTTGCTTTAGAATGTTCAAAAAATTCAATACTAACATATAAATCCGAAATGATATAATTCTTAACCTCTTCACCAAAGACAAGAGTAGCAACACCAATCAAGGTTGTGTCATCTAAAAGAAAAGTGTTTTTAAAAATACTTTGAGAAATATTATACTTTCTTTTTAAATCGTATTTTAATTCTATACAATTTTCAAAAAGATCATGTCTTAAATCTCTTAAAAGTTCAGGAATCGACATGGGTAGGTCGAATAAATGTTCTGGATTTTCAGTGTCTCTTGTGCCGAATTCTAGGATATGATCTTCAATCAGTACTTTTAAAAAATCACATCCAATCTTATCTTTTTTATTAGAATAATATTGGTAGCTCCTTAATCTATTAAATATTAACTTATAGAAATCATAAAATTTATCATAACTATCTTTCAAAAAGAGTAATCGATCGATTTCATTATTTATATCTTCTATGTCGTAAGTTTTTCTTGAATTCTTTACAAATGGCTCAAGTGCAATAGAAAAATCATTACCCAAACGAAAAAAATTACCTCCATCCGATATCCTGTAATTCATATAACCGAGAGTTGACACTACATATTCTGTTTCCGGGGCTTTGGGGTCAAAAAACTTAACATCAAAACCAGAATTTGTGCCATTTTCGATTAGCTTATTCTTATATTTCTCATCAATATTCGAAAAAGCGACATACACCTCATTCTCTTCATCAAGAAAATAAAAAGGTATTGTTTTATCAAAATATTCTGTTCCAATGTCAAGAAAAATTCGATATATGT
Source organism: Aquimarina aquimarini (assembly GCF_900299535.1). Taxonomy (GTDB): domain Bacteria; phylum Bacteroidota; class Bacteroidia; order Flavobacteriales; family Flavobacteriaceae; genus Aquimarina; species Aquimarina aquimarini. The sequence goes on from NZ_OMKE01000012.1 coordinate 68,332, forward strand.
TGTGCTTTTCCAAACATCTATACGAAACATCCTTTTCTATATAATACTTACATTCTTCTAATGAAGTATCATTTGACATAATCATTTCTATCACTTTAGGATGGAAAAGCACCGAATTACCTAAGTTCATTGCATATTCCCCATAGGCATAAAGAAACTTAGATAATCTACAATCTTTTTTAATGTTGTAAGACAACAATATTTCACTTAGAAAAAACAAAAATTGATATAATGTTAGATTACTGAGCTTATAAGAATAATCATAATAAAAATCACTATCATTCTCAAAACGCTCATAGTTATCTATTAAAAATGATAGTTCATATGTGTTGGTGTCAAAATCTTTTGAAATCATAGTTTGTCCCAAGTATTATCCATTTCACTACGTTTTAGATCCTCAGCAATCTTCACATAACGTCTAAACGATTCTTCTTTCTTATGACCCGTAATATTGCGTACTACCATTTCCTTCATTCCTAGCACCAGACTATTGGTTACAAAAGTCTTACGAGCCGTATGGCTCGTTATTAGATCATGCTTTGGAACTGTTTTGTCAATTCGTTTTTGTCCAATATATCTTGTGATAGTAATAGGGGTGTTGATTTCAGCCTCCTCACAACATTCTTTGATGTACTTATTGAATTTTTGTTGTGAAATAATAGGCAAGGGCTCGTAAATTGTATCTTTATATTTCTCAAGAATGGCTTTAGAAAACCGATTTAAAGGAATTCTAGTATTGTTAGCCCTTGTTTTTTGAATTGTTAGTGTAATTGCATCATCCGAAATATTAGAAGGTTTAAGTGAGCTAGTATCACTTATTCGTAATCCTGTAAAGCAATTAAAACAATATACGTCTCTTACCTGGCTTAATCTATTTGATTCGAACTCATGATTGTAGAGTGTCATTAGTTCATTCATCGTTAGGTAGATGATCTCTGTTTCATCAATCCTAACTTTAAACTTTTTGAACTTCAGGTTATCATGATATTCTTTATCATATGACCATCTCATAAAAGTGTTTAAGACTTTAATAATAAAAGCTAGGTAACTATTCTTGTTTTTTCGATCAAGAAAGGTGTAATCCTGTATTTTTTCAAAGAAATTATTGTCAATCGATTCAAAGGTTAATTTATAACCAGTGGATGTTTCAAAATCCTGTAAAAAATTGCGAGTAGTAACATAAGATTTAATAGTCCTGGGAACTTTTACTGATTTGTTTGTTTCTATAAATTCTTCAAAAGAAGGGAAGAAGAAATGTGCGAGTTCAACCTTCTCGATACCAGATGCAAGTTTTTCCAAAATGTATTCCTTTGTGGGAACTATATTATTCAGAAGGATATATCTGCCAAGCTTCTTTACATTAGCTTCTAGCTCATCAATAATTTTGTTGTATTCTATATAGTTATTGTATTCTTCTTTTTTCTTTTGAGCTTTAATTCTTTCTTTTCTAGTATCCCAATTACTTTCAGAACATTTTACTCCTTTTACCGCTTTGAAGATTTTAAATCCATTGGTGGCGATAATCATTCTTATAGGGGCAAGTCCTGCTTTACCGATTTTGTCTTTCCTTAAATGAAATGAAACTTGCATTCGTATTTAGTTTGATATAAATATACTAAATAGGGCAACAAAAAGGGCAACTTTTTTGAATAAAAATAGATTTAATTATATTTTGTTTTATTTAAAAAAAACCATATATGGTAGTATTTAAGAATTTAAATGGATTTAAGTTTGATTAAAAATAGTGGTACTCCCACCTCGAGTACAAGAAACCCTGATAAACATTTGTTTATCAGGGTTTCTTTTTTTTGTCCTTAAGTTATTTGTTGTTAAGGAAATAAAGGTATGGTCAATTGTTGTGTTTATGCAAAAATTGTGATTAATCTATAAAGGAAGGATTCTACATTTTCGACCTCTCTTAACGATACTCTAATAGGTTTTGGTTTTTACATTAGATATTTCTTGCGATATAACGGGTTTTAGTTAATTTATTAATGTGAAACCAATATTTTTTTTAATAATAATTTGATTACAAGATTGTTATATGTCTTTTTTTTTTGAAGTAAGACCTACTGCGTTTGTAGTGTAAAACAACAAAAAAACGGTAGAGAAACCCCCGCAAAAACACAAGTAAAAACTTTAACTTTACGTAAGTGTGATTCGCACTACACAAAAAAAAGAGGAAGAATGGCCATAATAAAGAACAATTTACTTGGGAAAAGTATTATGTTAAATGTGCAACATACGTTTGGCAGAAATAAATATAATGTGTGCACGTATATTCCAGATAATGACGTATCTAGTTCTCATGCAACTATATTTTGGAAAAATGATTGTTGGTTTATACATGACCACAGTAGAAATGGTACTTTGATCAATGGTAAACAGGTTGTACATACTACGATTCCGCTTAATGAGGGGGATACAATACAATACGGGCAAAATCAAACTACAAAATGGAAGTTTATAGATAGTGATATTCCTACAGGGTATTTGCAATCAGTTGCTGACAAAGATAAAACCTTAACCTTACCCTTTACTGATGATGTTTTTATAAGTAATGATACTGAGATGACCTTTTATTGTACCAAAGAAAGGCAATGGAAAGCAGAAAAAGGAGGTAAGACGATTGATCTAATTCATGGGGTAACGCTTTATCTTAATAATGAAAAGTGGGTGTTTATAGAAAATTCAAAAATTGATGAAACGTTGGATTATGGTTTTATTATAGATCAGGCGTATTTTTTAATAACTCTTAGTGCAGACGAAGAACATATTCAGATAAGTATTATTATAAATGAATTAGAGCTTAATCTTGGAGAACGAGTACATAATTACCTTGTACTTGCTTTAGTCAGAAAAAAAATAGAAGATATAACATTAGGGAGAAGTGATAAAGATAAAGGATGGTTTTCTATAGAGGAATTATGTGCAAATATTTCCAAAGAATTTAATAAGGAAGTAGATGAATATGCTTTAAATGTACAAGTTTGTAGATTACGGCAACAGTTGGTTAAGCTAGAACCATACGGGTATTTGTTTTCTGATATTATTGAGCGTAGGAGTAAGGAGATTCGTTTTGCACACCCATATTTTAGAATACAAAAGGAAGAGAAGCTAATCAGTGAGGTGTTAGCTAATACGGTACAGTGACTAAAATAAGAATAAATAAAACATCCCCCAATTATAATGAAAAACGTTTTAGTAGGGCATAAGTTTAATTCGATTCCAAGTTTAATTAACTATACACTTTTAGATAAAATTGGTGAAGGAGGTCATGGTTATGTTTATAAAGCAAAACAAAATAGTACAGGGCAAGTAGTGGCAATAAAAATGCTAAAGTTTAAGGAGAATATTGATGAACAAATCAGGAAGCGTCAGGTTGTGCGTTTTGAAAGAGAAACCCAGCTTTGTGCAGAAATTAATCATCCCAATATTGTTAAACTTATAGATAAGGGGTATACAGAGAACAAGGAAGTATATGCGGTGTATGAGTATATATGTGGAGAGACATTAGATGAGTTTATTTTTAAAAAAAAGGAACTAACACCAGTAGCAATTTCAGAATTAATGGGACAGATACTAGAAGGGTTAATCTGTGCACATACAAAAGGGATTGTACATCGGGATCTCAAACCACAAAATATTATGGTTAATACAAACGGATCTCGATATTATATAAAAATACTGGATTTTGGAATAGGAACATTTACTAGCGATTCTCAAGCACAAAACAGTGAAAAACTAACTCTTACTAGAGAGATTGTGGGTACACCTGCTTATAGTGCTCCCGAACAATTACGAGGGGAGCCAGTTACTGTAAAATCAGATTTATACGCTTGGGGGCTTATATTTCTGGAATGTCTTACTGGTCAACCTGTTGTCAAGGGAGGATCATTAGCAGAGTTGTTTCAGCAACAATTAAGCGCCTCTAATATTCTAGTGCCTGCTACCATAGCTGGGCACCCATTGGCTGATTTATTACGTAGGGTCTTAGAAAAAAAAGCTGAATATAGAATTTCAAGTGCAGAGGTTGTTTATGAGGAATATTCTAAGATTAATTTTTATAGTCTTGTAGGAGAGTTAAAGCAAGAAAATACCGATTCTCAATCGAGTGAGGATATTACCATAGCTAATCAATTTGAATGGACGAACCCCAGTAGTCACAAACGCCAGATTACAGTCGTATGTATTAAGTTAAGCTTAATACAATCTCAAAGCTCTGGAATTGATTTGGAAACATTAGATACACTACAAAAAGATCAATTGAATTTATGTGTAGATACTGCCACTCGATTTGGAGGGTATCTGGCAGGAAAGTTTACGGATCATTTGATGATTTATTTTGGATACCCAAAAGTTAGTGATACAGATGCAAGGAGAGCTGGAAGAACTGCTTTGGAATTAATTAATCAGGTGCAGAAAAGAAGTACTTTATTGGCAGAGCAACATGGAATCTCTATGAGTATTCGGGTCAGCATGAATTCTGGTACTGTAGTGTCTAGTAGAAATAGCTTTCCAGAAGGGGTAGTGCCGAATGTGGCTTTTAATTTGGTGTATATTGCCAAAGCGGGTACTATTTTAGTAAGTGAATCTACAAAAAAAATGCTAGACCCATATTTAGAATTTGAAGCCACTGAAGCTTGTTTCCTTCCAAATTTAGAAGCTCCTTTATCTTCTTATTACCTAACAGGGGAACGAAAATCAGAAGCCTTTTCTTTTTTAAGACCTTGGAGTGCCCACCGAAAAATGATCGGTAGAGACACCGAATTACAACAAATTCTAAAAGAATGGAAAATAGTAACACCCCAAAAAGGAAAGGCTATACTCATAGAAGGGCAGGCAGGTATTGGTAAATCCAAATTGCTGTATGAATGCAAAATCAATATCGAAAAAGAAGGATATATCGTTCAAGAGTGTCGTTGCTTGCCAGAGCATCAAAATAATGCCTTATATCCTTTTTTAGAATTATTAAAAAAACAACTAGGAATTCATACAGGTATGGAAGATGTAGTGACCGTAATTCCAGTACTAGAACAGCTTTTAAAAGACCTTAATTGTGATTGTGCTACAACGATGCCAGTTGTATGTTCTTGGCTATCTATTCCTTTGCCAGATACAAATCAGCCATCTCAGGAGACTCCAGAAAGACAAAAAGAAATTCTCTTGGTTACTTTAGAAAAGTTCCTTTTGCGTTCAAAGAAATATAAGAAGTTTGTTTTTGTTATCGAAGATTTACATTGGTTAGATCCAACAAGCCAAGTGTTTATAGAAAAGATGATTGGGGTAGCTAGTAATTGCTTGTTATTGATGAGCATCCGTCCGAGTAATTCAGTGAAATTGTTTTCTGAGAAAACCCATAAGATTTCTCTTCAACCTTTATCTGATGCTGTTACGAAAAGGTTTTTAGAGGAGATGCTACATACCACTTTTATAACAGAAGAAGCTATTGATTATATTAGTAATAGAGCTGATGGAGTTCCACTGTTTATAGAAGAATTAACTCAGATGTTATTGAGTAAGAATTGCTTACTTAAAAATGATGAAATGTATAAGTTAGCGGAGAAAGTGGATGAAAAATTTATTCCTGTAACCTTAAAAGGATTGTTACACGCCCGATTGGATGGCTTAGGACTTTCTAAAGAAACAGCTCAATTAGCTGCAACAATAGGTAGGGAGTTTGATTATCAGTTGTTGATAGCTTCTTCATTACAAGATGAAGCTAGAGTACAGACAGATTTGGAGGTTTTGATCAAAGCTAATCTGATTTATCAGCAACGAAAAGTAAAAGGAGAAAGTTATGTCTTTCGACATGCTTTAATACGCGATGCAGCCTATGATGGAATGTTAACCGTATATAGGAGAGAAATGCACGAGAGAGTGGCTAAGGCATTGGAGGAGGAATCAATAAAAAATAATGCGCAACTATTAGCATTTCATTTCCATCAAGCAAAGCAACCTATCAAAGCAATAAAATATTATCAAATAGCAGCAGATCAGGAATTGCAAAAAAAAATGGGGCATCAAGAATCTTTGGCTTTAACAAATAAAGCTTTGTTTTTAATTCAACAAATCAAGGAAGATGCCTCTCCAGATTATAGAGAAGAACAAGAAGCTTTTTTGTATATACATAAAGCAGCTGTTTTAACAAATAAATTCGGATGGAAACATCCTGAGATTATCATAAATTATAAAAAAGCTAGACAAGTTCTAAAACCTGATAAAAGTAATCCTGAGTTAGAATTTTTAATAGCAAAAGGATCCTGGATTTTTCATTGCACTAAAGGCAATGTGATAGAAATGTTTTCTTTAGCAAAAAAAATGCTGAATAATGCTAAGGAGCTTAATAGTAAAAATTTTATGGCTCAGGCGTATGATTGTCTAGGCCAAACACAATTTCTTCAAGGACGTTTTGAAGAATGCATTGTATCATGTAAAAACTGTTATAAGGTATATAATAAAAAAATAGGAAAAAAGACATTAGTTAGAGATGGTTTGGATCCATTTATTATTTCAAAAAGCTTTGAAGCATTATCCTTATTGTTTTTGGGAGAAAAAGACAAAGCTATCCAATTAATGAAAAAAAACCTGATCGAAGTAAGATCCTATAATTGGCTTAATTTAACAATTGGTCTTCATGTTCAAGCTTCGCGACTTAGCTTATATCTATGCTCTTTTTTTTCAATAAGTGATGGTCAAGAAATATTTTTAGATATAATTACTAAAAGTAACAAGATTCTCTCTTATAAAAATGGTTCATTCCCTTATTGGGAACATGCTTTTGATGTAAATAAAAATGCTATTTCTATATTAAACGGGGATGTAACTTCTATTAAGAAATACAATGAAAGTATAAAAAAATGGTTGCCTAAGACATCATCTGAGACGTATTACCCCCTTGTGAGTGCAGTTATCTATATCAAGAACAAAAATTATAAAAGAGCTTTGGAAATAGCAGATAAATCTATTGAATTTGCTGAAAAAACTAACATTACATATTCCTTGGCTTACGCTTATTGTTTTAAAGCACAAGCGTTGTCTGGTATGCAAAATGACAAAGAAGCTGCTAAGGCTTATGTTAAGGCATTTAAAATTTCAAAAAAACAAAAGGCAATATTAATTCAATCATATGTGGAGCATATATATGAAGCATATGTTGAACAAAAATTTTTGAGTAGAACTTCGAATTTTTACAATTAATAAATATAATGACACCAGAAACTCAGATTACATTGAACCCAGAAATAGGATTAAGAGTACTAAAAAAGCTTGAGTTATCAGAGAAAATAGAGCCTACTTTAGAGAATTTACAGATGATATATTTACAATGGTGTAGAAATGTTCCATTTGATAATTTTTGGAAACGTTTGCATTTGAATAATAATAGATTTTCAGAGCAAAAGCAAATAAACGCGAATGTTTTTTTTGACATATGGTTGACTCATGGTTTGGGAGGTACTTGCTGGGTGACATCAAATGCCCTTTTTCATTTGTTGAAATTTCTAGGATATAACATTCACTTTATAACTGGATCTATGGGAGACATTGAAGGGACGAATCATGGTAGTATTATTGTTTTATTAAATAAAAAACAATACATGGTAGATACATCAATGCTTAATGAAGAACCAATCTCTTTAAAAGAGAAAAAAAACAGTTCTCATAGTTTACATCCTATTAATATACTGTTGTCTGGAGGTGAAATGAGTTTATTGTTCGAACTCTGTAATAGTAAAAATAAAATGACTTGGACTATTACTAGTAATGAAGTGGGCTTTGATAAAATTGAACACTTGAACCAGATAAGCATGATTACTAGTCTTTTTAATGATTGTGTCTATATTAGAAAAAACAGTAAGGATGCGATTTATAGTATTATAGGAAACACCTTTTATATCAAAACGGCCGACAAAACAGCCCAAGAGGTTTTGGGAAATAAAGAAATTGAAAAAAAATTAAAGGAAGTGATGGGTTTTTCTGAAGAAATAGTGGAACATATTTCTAAAACATATTTGTTTGCTATTCCAGAACAATCCGCTTTATTAGAATTAACTAAATTATAAATAAATCTAAACTAAATATAAATTATGGAATCAGTAAATATAGTAGATCCTTCGGAGAAGATTAAAGAAGATGAAAAAATACGCAAAGAGTTGATTAATTTTTTACACCTAATATCTTTGAATAAATATGAAGTCAGAACTAAGATAAAGGGAATAGAGAGTAAGCTAATTATCGCAGTAGAAAAAGGCAACAACTATGCAATATTTTCTTGTCAGGATAAACTTATTAAATTGTTAGCAGATCCAAAGTTTAATTTGTCAGAAGAAGCGCGAGCACAGATGGGTCAAGCTATAATCTGTGATGTGAAAAATTTAAATCCAAATTGGTGGAGTGTTAAGTCTTTAATTGGTGTATCTACTTCAGGTCAATTATGGGGGTATTCTTGGTCTTATCAAGATCAACGTTCATTTATTGAATTTACACATTTGATCAATAATGATAAGTCTAATAAATTTACAGAATTGGCAAAAAAAATGAGATATTCTGAGGAAACAAGGGACAAGAATATGACAGAGTTTAGAAATGTGATTGATGGATATCAAAAAAAAATAGAACCTCAGATGAGTAAAGACTTGGTTAATGTGATCATTGAGAAATCGAGTTATCCAAATTCAAGACAAGAATTAGAAAACTTTTTAGTTAGTATGATGGAACCCCTATCATGGTAGTTAATGATCAAATCGAAAATATTGTAACATGTATTTTTCCTAAAAAGGAGAAATACATGTTTACTGATGATATGATTACACAACTAAACGAACAACTGGATTCGTTTTTTCCTTTACAGCATTCATCTTACGTTTTTGAGTTTAGAGTGAAGGAGGACAATGAACAGGTTGATCTAGCTATTGCAATCAATAAAAAAGAAGGCTTTGATTTTTTTAAACAATATTATCAGAGCAGATTTCCAAAGATTGCTTATTTGGTAACTCAGTTTTATCAAATAAGCAATTCAAGTTCTAATTATAAAGGACTTTGGTTTGAAATTGATCTGGACGGAGATAAAAATGACAAAACCCCTAGCATATTTGTAAGCTTAAAACAAGGGAATTGTACAAGTAATGAAATTGAAAGATATAGCACAATTTTAGATTTTGGAATAGAAAAAAAATCTCGTTCAAAATTTATTGCTCAATGTATAGATGCACTTAAAGGGGATGCGTATATAGCTCATATAGGGGTTATGCATTCTAGAAAAAAAGCTAAAACAACTCGCCTTTATATTAATGGACTCGAGTTAGGTGAGATACATGGTTTTTTAGATGAGTGTAATTGGCCAGGAAATAAACTACAAGCTGTTTCACTAGCAGAAGAGTTTTATGATAACATAAAATATTTAAGTATTGCAATTGAGTTTAATGATAAAATGAAGCCAACATTGGGAATAGAATTTCATTTTGACTCAAAAACAGTTGATTATCAGTTTTTTGTTGATAAGATGCTAAAGAAAAAAATGTGTTCGAGAAAAAGAATAGAAATGATTGAGGATATAATTAAGCCTGATAGAACTAGCTATAAAGGATATTCATACAAGAAAAGTTTAAGTCACTTTAAAATCAATATTACTACGAAAGGAGAAATTATACCAAAATTTTATGTGCATTTAATACCTGATTATTTAGGTGTTTTTGGATTTTAATTTTTTTGATAGAATATTCATTCTATACGATGAGTAAATAGAAAGGTGTAGGCAGTTTATTTGAGCTATTTAATATAGAAGAAATAAACCGCTGCATACTCCTCCTGATTTACAAATCAGAATATTCAATTTATAAAGCGATAACCTCAACTGGTTATCGCTTTTGTTGTTTATGGTTTTTCCAGTGCAATAGATTGTAATAGGTTTTTTCTTAACAAGGTGGTAAATTTAAGTAGCACATAATTATATAGAAATATTTAAAATTATAACATTATAGGGTATGCATAATGGACTGCTACTATAGTTAAAACTAAAAAAGTTAGTACCTGCTCTTATGTGAATCAAATTGTAGGGAATCCATATCTTAATTTGAATAAAAACCTAGATATGTCACTTCAGGAAGGAGTTGATTCGAATCTAGAGGCTCAGTATATCCAATGGAACATAGATACAAAAAATAAGGAAGCAGAAAATTCAGTTACTAATATTTCTTTTGAAAAACAAAAGGCGGATGTAATCGCTTATAAAGCTAATTATTGGCTGCAAAAATTCGGGAATTCCGATAGAATGTAAAATCGTAGAATTTCTACATATAACGGCTATTCGTATAGATGATATTTACAGACCATATTAATAGTAGTACAGATGGATGTATTTTGAAAAGCATAGGAATTAGATGCTTTTATTTTATCAAATAGTTTGTAAAAGTGTAGTAATAGAAAATAATAAATAAAATAATTATGGAAAAAGAAATTTCTAGTATAGAAAAGATCCTCATTATAGGGGGTGGAGTGTCAGGTTTGTATACAGCGTGGCGGTTATTAAATGAAAATTATAAAAATGTGAACTTATATGAAGCAACTCCAAATGTTGGAGGGCGATTGATGACAGTTATGCCAAGTGATTTATTAAATGGTAAGTATACTGGAGAATTAAGTGGAGGTACACATTGTGAATTGGGAGGAATGCGTCTTCCTAGCCCTGAATCATATGATACCTATGCTATACAATTGGTCGAAGAGCTTCAAAGAGAACTCAATAAAATTATAGGTGACCAGACTTATAGTACGAAGGTTAAGGGGGAAGCAAAAAATTTTTATGATAGTTTGAAACAAGTCGATTTTCCTACAGATAAACCAGATAATTGGCATTATTTAAGAGGGTATGTACAACAAACCAAAGATTTAAATAATGGAGAGAAATATGGTAAATATGAAAACGGGTATGTACCATATGGTCTTTCTGACGAAGAAAGAAAGTTAATTAACCCTAAAGGAAATGGAATGAGCGGTCCTATGGGATATGCTATTGAAGGAAATAATAATTCAAAGCAAAACCGTTCTTTAATAGAAAAAAACAAACTCCCTGATTCTTCATCAAGAAAAGATAAATTATTTGAATTTGTAGAAAGTACTTTAACCAATTCAATAAGCATTGATGGTGAAAAACAAGAGTTGTATAAATTTGGATTTTCTGACGTAATTAATGTAAGTGGTGAATTTAACTCCCCAGAAGAAGGCAACCTTTCTAATCAATATTGGAAACTTTTTTCTGAAGCTGGGGGCTATGATACTATTCCAGGAAGTTGGAATGCTGCAACAGCTGCATCAGTAATTGGTTTGGATTTTGCTGGAGAACCGAAATATAAGACTTTAAAAGGAGGACTTAGAGCCATTCCTGCTACTTTAGAATTTTTAATAAAACAAAAATCGCCTAATTGTATAAAAACAAAGACTGCCGTAACCAGTATAAAATATTCTTCTGATAATGAGGCTTTCGATGTCATAACTAATGATGATACACACACATCAGAAAAATCTATAATCTTGGCGATACCACCAGTTGCTGTTGAAAAACTAATCGGAGGCTATGCAGGAATTTATGATGAAGAAGAATTGGATACACCACTATTTTCAGACAAACAAAGAGAAGTAAGACAGCGATTAGCTCAGGTAACTCCTATACCTTTACTTAAAGTATACCTTATGTATAAAATAACAGGGAATGAAGCTTGGTGGGAAAGTGTAATTGGAGAAATTGAACAATATACTAGAATGACAACTGACTTGCCTCTGAGACAGGTTTATAATTTTGGCACCTATTGTAAAGATAATGATCCCAATGAAAAATACGCTGTACTACAAATATCATATGATGATGACCTGAATCCAGGATATTGGGCAGGGTTACTTTCAAAAGAATCTGGAGGTATAATTGATACAGGAATATTTGGGGATGGTTATACCTCAGTAGGACAAAGAAGCTATAAAGAAGTAATGCCTCTCATCAAAAATAATTTTGGTTCTGACCATAAGAAGTTCATGAAAAACCATCCATTGTTTGCTGCCGCACATGAGCAATTTGTAAAAATTGTTAAGCAAGTAGGAAAAAGCAAAGGAGAACAGTTAAAAAACATAGAATTGCCAACTGCTGGTGCTTGTATGGATTGGGGAGTGGCTCCTTACGGAGGAGGAGTGAATTTTTGGAATGTTGGTGTTGATGTTTCTAAAGAATATTGGAAGTCTATGCGTCCAAATAAAGATGAATCAACCCCTAGACATTCAGATAAAATATTTGTTGTAGGAGAAGGGTACTCTATATTTCAAGGGTGGATAGAAGGGGCGTTATGGACGGCAGAAGCCGTTCTCGAAGATTATTTTTCAGGATTAAAGAAAGAATCATGGATGCCATTTGATGTAAGTAATAAATCATTAATGAATAAAGAAAAAAAGGAATTTCATAAAACGAATCAAAGAGTGTATTAAAGATAATAAAACACAAGTTTTTAATTCAAAAAATAAGATATATCTGTCAAGGCACATCATTGTGAGCTTACAGTTATAGGTTATGGTGAAAGTGCAGTATTAGAGGTGAGAAAAATAAAAAACAAACACCGTGAAAGTAAAATTTATTTTAGAACACCTCATAGATATCCCTTAGCAGATGAAAACTGGTTTCATTTCATAGAAGGAAAAAACAATATCTATTTTGAGAATAATATTCATGTAAATCCTACGGGAGAAAAAGGTATAACAGAAAGTTTTATTTCATTTAATGAAGCGCCTAATAAAATAAATACTAATGGAGAAAATCCAATCTCAACAACATTTGAATTAGTGAATGAGAATGGCAGGATAGACGATCCAGTATTTAGGATTATTTGGTGATTTTTTTTAAGAATAACTAAATCTATGAGGCTGTAAACTGAACTCTGTCTGAATAAAATTAATGATTAAAATTTAACTCAGACAGAGTTCAGTTTACAGCCTCTAAAAAAAAGAAATAAACCTTATATTATTCAATGCATATATTACAATATACTTTTTAACTCCTTATATATAGGGTCTTGTTCGATCATTTTTAGGAGTTGTCTTTTTGCTTCGAATTTCTTTTTTCTAGCATATCCTTCTGAATATCCTGTGATTTTTGAAATTTCTTTCATTGACCTTCCTTCAAAAAAAAGAGATAATAGTTTTTTGTTGCCAGAACTTAGTTTTTGAAAGTATTTTCTATAGAGATGTTCTCGTTCTTGATTTTCAATATCGTTTATTAAAGAGTCATCGGTACCTTTTTCAAAACGATATTGTTCATTATCATAAGTTATTTTTTTCTTTTTTTTCAATCGATTTCTCCATAAATTTTTACAAATACCATAAAAATAGGTTTTTACAGGAACTTTTAATTCCAAAAGACCCGATCCTAGTTTTTGATATAATACAACCAAGGCATCCTGAAAAACATCTTCTACATCTTCAGGATTTCCGCAATTGTTAAGAATATATCCTTGTATGTATCGTATATTTTCTTTGTAAAAACTGGTTAATACTTTTTCGTCCCCTTCAATGATTCCAGTTATGATTACTTGATCTCTATTTGTCATCGTAGTTAAGTCGTTTGTGTCTTTTTCAGATTTGGGGTAAACTCGTCATCTGCTATCGCTCACTAGCTATTACGGTACAAACATAAAACGTCTACGGGAGATGGCCTTACAGATATCTGTAATTGGGCCTTTTTTTTTAGGAAAAATCAGAAATTTAACACTATTTATTTTAATTTTTCAAAGAAACAATGCTTAAATCTTATAAAAATTGTGATTAAAGGCACTGTGCCTTTGGCACTATAATAACCCTAAATCTTTTACAACCGCAACCAAATGAGTTGTGTTTTTGGCTTTGAAAATATCAAAAAGGTTGCTTACTCTTTTATCAATTGAGCTTTCACTATTTGGAGATATGTTTTGTTTTTTGAGTTTGATTCTGATTTCTTTTTTTGTGAATCCATTTGCTAATTCTTCCAAAAGCATCATATCCAAATCATCCAGGTGGATTATATTGTTTGTAGTAGCATTATCGGTTAGTTCTGGGGGGAGCATGATATTACCTTGATAGACGCCGTTTACACATGCTATTAATTCTGTTACTGCTTGTTGGCCTTTGCAAACATATCCATTGATATTGAATCTATCAAAGAGCAAATTGATTTTGTCAAGCCTATCTTCTTGAGAATACACAATCACTTTGATGTCAGGTTGTAAAGCTCTGATGTCTTTAATCAGATCGATACCCGATATTATTGTTTGAATAGTATCATCTTGCTTAAAAGAAAGGTCTGTGATTAATAACTCTATTGGTTTTTGAGAAGTATGTGCTTTTAGAAATTTCTTATACGCATCATCACAATATTTTGCTTCCTCTATATCATAGATTCCAACCTGTTCATTTAGTATTTTTATAATGCCTTGGTTGGCAATCTCATAGTCTTCTGCTACCAATACTCTAGTAAACATTTTACTGACTTTTTAATTAGGGATTTGCATTTCGGCTTTAAAACCTTTGTCTTTTTCTGAGTCAAAGGTAAGTGTTCCTTGTATAGCCTGAATACGTTTTTCTGTGTTCCTTAGTCCATTTTTGGATTTTGTATGTTTTTCTATGATGCCAATGCCATTATCAGAATATTTGATTGTCAGGTTTTTTTTAGTATTAGAAAACATCAGTTTAACCACAGAGGCTTGACTGTGTTTTTGCATATTGGTCATCAATTCTTGTAATACCCTGTATACTGTTATCTTAATAGTTTTATCTATTTGACCCCAATCTATTTTGTCAAAACCTATAACAAATAATTGAATACGATTTTGAGCATAGTTTTGTAGCATATTATTCAATTCTTCTGGGTAGGTTTCTTCTGTTTCGAATTCATTGTTCTCACGAGATATATCGCGTGCCCTGACATAAGTGCTATTTAGTTTATCTTTAATTTGAGCATCATGAGGGTCATTTTGATACTGCATCATGACTTGAAAAATATCGTTTCCTAGTTCGTCATGTAATTTTTTTGCAATACGAGTTTCTGTTTCATAACTGGCTTGAAACTGTCCTATTTTATTTTGATGATTCAGGTAACGCATTTGTTGTCTAAAAAAATAGACCACAAACCCAATACCCGTAATTAATAGTAAGATGCTGAGTAGGTATATGGTATTTTGGTTATGTACCTCAGAGATTTTTCTATTTTTCTCTTCATTATCTTTTAATAAACTTTCATTCTCAAATCTAGTAGGAGCATAGATTTCTCTGGTTTTTTTACGTAGTTGCATAAGCTTAAGACTAGCATCTTTAAACAGTTGATGATCATCTAGAGATTCAGGGCTCAATTCAGTAATTAGATTTAAAGTTTCAAAAATAGATTCTGGATTGTTTTTGATTATAGCATTTTGATACGCTTCCTTAGCATGATAAAGAGATTTTGTTAAGTCTTTAGTACGATAGTATTTTGATAGATGTACATTACTAGATATTAAGCTAGCTATTGAACCTTTCTTTTTTCTAATTTCTAGTGCTTTTAATAATGAAGATTCACTTTCTAAATTCTTTGGGTTTTGAAGAAATTTAATATGTCCCAGATTACTTAAAATTAGTGCAAATCGCGTTCTTTTTTGAATCACGTTTTTATCTTTTAGTAAGGATTGTAAAATATTAATACTTTCCTGATACTTTTTTTGCTTTGCTAAAATGTTTGCACGAGTAATTTTAATACTGGGTAGGTGATGAACTCCTATTTTTTTAAGAATTAATGAATCCTTGGTTAAATTAAGGACTTTATTGTTCCAAACTAAAGCTTCCTTATGATTGCCTAACTGATAAAAACAGATGGATATATTGTGATATAACCCTGCAATAGTTTTATGCTTAATTGAGTTTCCTTTATATTTTAAACCATCTGTTGCCGTAGTTTTACTAGCATTATAATCTCCTAACGTACTTTGAATATCAGACATACTCATTAGAGATTCACTGGCATTGGTACTGTCGTTAAGATTTCGATAGATCTTAAAAGCTTGATTATAATATCCAAATGCTTTTAGGTAATTACCGATTTTTTTGTTATAATATCCTAATCGATAAAATGCTTTTCCTGTATAAACACTATCCTTATTTTGTTGAGCAAGTTGTAGTAATACATAAGATTGATCAATTGCTTTTTCTGGGCCACTATATTTATTAAGGAGTTTTGCGTATAAAGCGAGGCCTTTATGATGTAAAGAATCAATGTCTAATCGTTGTGTTTCTTTTAGAAAAACATCAATAGCTTTTAGCCTTTTCTCTTTTGGATTAGAATTATGGAGAGCAGTATGATAGTAGGTATTTAAAGAATCAATTTTCTTGATGAGTTGAGAAGAAGTTGAGTCTTTTGTACTATTAAAGCTACAGGAATCAAAAAGGAAACTTATTGCTATACATAAAAAGAAGAGGGATGCAACTATATTATGTTTCATCCCTCAAAAGTACTAAATTAAATTAATTTTGGTTAATTTTCATCTTCACCTATTTTTTCATTATCCCCATCAGTACCTAATACTTCGGTATGTAGGGTTTCGTTTTCTGTAACGCTATCATCTGGTGAACAGGAGGTAAGGTTTATGCATAGTAATATAGTAAGAACGAGTAAGTATCTTAGAGTTTTCATGGTGTTAAATTTTTTGTATTCCAAAGTTTAGGGTACGCCCATAGGTGTCAACCCTAGATCAGTATGTTGTTACATACCCATTGCCTATGGGAACTCATCAATTAATTTTCGGGAAAGTGTCCTAACTACAGTCGCGATACCCTACTTTCCCTTTTTTGGGTAGTAGCGAGCTGTAATTTGGATTTTATGTTGCATCAGTTTTCTGATCTATTTTATTAGATATCTAGTCCAATACCACATGCATGATTTGGTAGGAATGTATCTAGACTGTTGTGGTATAGCGCTGTTCTGTTTTAAGAAGAAATTTTCTTAAAAATAGGGTAGCGAACTATATCATACTAGCCGATAAATAAAATTATACTGATTGATCATCGTATATGTTTATGTATGTAATCTTATTTATAAGAGATCGTTAAACAGTACTATTAGTTTGTTCTTCTTTTAGGTTTTAGACAGCATTTGCTGTTAACCCAAAGTTGGATTACTATTTGTTACTGTTTTGTTGTGTAGCTAGAGAGCTACACCTAATCACTTATGATTACTTTTATAAAGCTTACGATATAGATGCTTTATCAGAAGCGAAACTGAATTTGATTGTTGCTTCACTTTGCTTTTTATATAAACGAAATACTGTTTCCGTTTTTTTGAAGCAAATGATATCAGTTATCATTCCTGGAAGAAGGTTAACAATCGAAGTGTGTAAACCCATTCCAAGGATACTTCTGAAAGCATCAGACGACAGGGATATTCTTGTTTCCTGTTCCTTGTTATTAGATAGATTAGACTTCATTGTTTTTCTTTTTGTAGTTAGTTGTTTATTGTTGTACAAAGATACAGATATTCTTTGGATTGAGCAAATATTTTTTTATTTCAAATGATTGATTGTCAGTTATTTATATTGAAAATTAAGCAAAGAAAATCCTGTCCGTTTTTCAACAGATATTGGGTGTTTTAGCAATAGACTCTCTATCTGATGCTTACTTTCCAATTATTATTTTTTGTATGTTAATCAACCTTTATTCATTCATTTACTATTTTTTACTGTTTTCTTTTATGTTTTTTATTAATTATCAAAATCTCTATGTCTTATTCTGTCTTTTAATTCAATTTTTTGACTGGATTGGTGTTTTTTATATTCTTTCATTTTATTTTAAAAAAGTTCAATAAAAAAAGCGTCCAGTAGGTTGGACGCTTTAAATTCTATAATTGTTTTTATTTTAGATCACTTCAAAAAATGATTAAGATAATTATATAGTAGCATCCTATTTCGCATAGAAATTCTATTCACCCATCGAGTATCGCACTCACTGTGGTGTAATTTTGGTGTGGTATATGTTGTGGTTTCTTTCATTTTGCTATACAAATATTAATGATTTTAGTTCTGTTTTCCAAATGGTAGAATTTTGAAAAGCTATGTTTTTAATTTTAGGAAGAGTTTCTTTTATGATAGATTTTCTTTTTGTTTGCTGATAATTAAGGTGTTGCTTAGGTGTTTACTTGTTTTTTTTGTTTTGATAAATTAAAATGATTTTTTAAGTTGTATAGAGGTAACTTCAGTTTTTTGATAGATTACTATTGCACTTCTGTTTTAGAGTTGTTACCTTTACTATAGTATGTTTTTATTTTCAGAATGATTTTACTTATATAATTTCTTATAGAAAAGAGAGAAAAATGATTTTATAGAAAGAGTTAAATATAATTACTCTTATGTCGTTATAAGAGAAATATAAAACCAAAAATTGATTGTGATTTGTCTATTTAGTAGTCGAATTATAAAAAATGAAAAACCAAACTCAAACTTCATAGACGAAAGTCTACAACACGAATAAATAGAAAAGGGAATTGCTTGGATAATAAAAGAGCAATCATTTTTTAACACTAAAACACAATTTATTTGCTGTCACAATTTTCGAGTAAAACAAAAACTATATTTCAGCGTATAGCATATTATTATATGTAGAGAGGGGTGCCCTTTTGTTTATGGGAGACTTTTATCTGCGTTAAAATATGATAAGAAATTTAAAAAAAATATTATCCAAATTTTTATTGCACATCTAGTTTGAATAAGAAATTAGGTAGGGTATAGCTACAGTAATTATTGATGGCTTATCCAAGAGAAAAATAAATGAAGAATTAAGTCGATTTGACACTAATTAATTAAGGATATGTTTGATGTAATTTTAAAAAATATAGGAAAGCATATAACTCTTTCTAAAGAAGAAGAAGATTATTTTACTTCAAAATTGGTTTATGAGGTTTATAAGAAAAGAGATGTTGTTTTGGAGCCTGGTAAGGTAGCTTTGTATACTTATTTTGTTACTGATGGGTGTTTGAAACTGTATGAATATGATAACAATGGTTTTGAAAATATAATAACTTTTGTTCCAAAGGATTGGTGGAACTCTGATTTATATAGTTTTCTAACTCAACAACCAGCAACTCAATATTTACAAGCTATAGAAAAAACTGAGTTACTTAAGTTATCAAAAACAGACCTAGAAGATTTATATGTTAAGATCCCTAAGTTTGAACGTTTTTTTAGAATTCTTCATCAAAACTCTCATTTGGCTCTTACAAATTTGGTTCGTAATAATAGTTCTCTGACTGCAGAAGAGAAATACGATAAATTTGTAGAAAGATATCAAGGACTTGAGTTGAGGATCACTCAAAAAGATATAGCTGCTTATTTGGGGATTACTCCCGAATTTTTAAGTAGAATAAAAAGAAAGCGAAAAAAAATGGATTCTTAAACTAGTTCATTTTTTTTCGTTTTAAAGCTCCATAGTTTTGGAGTATGAATAAATTATGTATACCATTTTTTATTATTCTCAAAAGTGTAATAACTAATCAATTAATTCAAATTGAGATAATCTTACGATCAAGTGAATCAAAGATTATGAGGTTTTATTGCGCATTTACTGGTGTTATATTGGATATAAGCAACAATGTTCTTGTGTTTTTTCTAGATGATTATCTAGAAAAAGATAAATACTTAAATAGAATAGAACTACAAGTATCAGTACTAAAACAAATTAAAAAAAGATTCCTTCACAAACTAAGGCTCTATTGTGTTAGTTCTAGTGAATTTATGTTGAATTTGACCAAAGATAAAGTGATTATATGATTATAGTTTGAAGTTGATGTTGAGTTTAATTGGTTTAGAATTAATTAGACTCAACAAAAACGAATGGATATTATTTATCAAAAAAGTTAGAATTAATTTAATCATTACAAAAAAACAGAAATGAATATATATAGATTTTTATATTCTTCAGATACTAGTTGGGCTGGTTTTGTTGCCAGAGTATTTGCAGGAATTGTACTATTTCCTCATGGAGCTCAAAAACTTTTAGGAATGTTTGATGGGGCGGGAGCTTCAGAAACAATCAAATTCTTTGTTGAGGTAATGAATTTGCCTTGGTTATTAGCGTGGCTTGTTATCATTATTGAGTTTTTTGGAGCCCTAGCATTGATACTTGGTTTTTTTGCAAGAATCTGGGCTATCCTAATAACAGTTCTATTTTTAGGGATCATTATAACAGTACAAGGAGAACATGGTTTTTTCATGAATTGGATGGGAAATCAACAGGGAGAAGGAGTTGAATATTCTCTATTGTTAATTGGATTGTGTGTTGTTGTAATGATTACAGACGGAGGAAAATATAGAATACTAAAATTAATTAAATAATAAGGATGTTAAGTGGTTGATTGTTTCCAAAATAATTCCTTGATCAAAAAAGATATACATACCCCCTATTTTTTTTGAATATACCCACCAAGTGTATGGTTCTAATCATTACAATATCTTATAATCAATCATAGACGTAATGACAGGGATCGTTGCAACATGAAGTTTGTTAATCTAAGTAAAGGCGATAAATAGATGTTACATAGTGTGTAGAATACTCAGCACAGTTAATTAGGAAATAAAATTAAAACCTGATGCATTCTTGCCAATATTGGATTTTCTAAGTTCATCAATAGTTTAGTGTATTGTTTATTAAAATTAACCAATTGATAATTACATATAAATGAATAAACCTAAGAAACTACCTCCTGGATTTTCAGAAAGAAATAATAACGATTTACATCTATTTAATGAAGACCCATATAAGCTTGTAGAAGATTTAAAATCTCAGTATGGGAATATGTTTACATTAAAACTGAATAACCTAGATAATGAAAACCCTTTACCAGAGGGTGTTAATGGACGTTGGGTTTTCCTTACTCGACCAGAACATATCTCGTCTATGTATAAAGCAGAATTTAGTACATTAAGTGCTGCAGCTGCCAATCAAATATTTTTTGATACCAAAGAAGAATCTTTAGGATATATAGAAGGAGAGTTACACCGTACTAGACAATCTAATTTAACACGCTTGTTAAACGCAACAAAAGACTATGTTCCTATAATACAGAAAATCGTAAGAGAAACAACTAGTAGTTGGAAAAAAGGATCTGAATTTTCATTATTTCTTGCACTGCAAAAACTAACAACTCGAGTTATAAGTACAATTATTTGTGGAAATATGCCTGAAGAAGAGCGACAGTATATTTGTTCAGAATTGTTAAAAACAGAAAATTCTAATAGCTCTAGAGAAGATATATTAGCCGCAGATGCCAATATTAGATCATTTGTAGAGGAGAAACTTGACGGGTATCTACAAGATGCCAGAATTAATAATAAAGAAGATTTATTGACGGCTTTACTAGAGTTGGCCGATGATGGCGATACTTCTTTGACCAATGAGGTTATTCGAGATGAAGTATTTAGTTTGCTTTACACTGGATTTTCTACTACAGCAAACACCTTGTCATGGGTGTTTCTACACATATTTAATGATAAAAAAGTGTATGAAAACCTTATGCAGGAGATTAGTGAAATAGGAGATTTAGATTTGTTAACAAAAGATTCTCTAAATAATCTTCATTATTGTGATGCAGTTATCAAAGAAACATTGCGATTACACCCTGTAACAGCGCTTAATGGAGTAAGGCTTGTAAAAAAACCTATTGAAATAGGAGAGTATTATATTCCAGAAGGAACTATTATAGTGAATTGCACTTATTTATTACAAAGATCTACAGAGTTTTATGATAGTCCAGAAATATTCTCTCCTGAACGTTTCGTAGAAAATAAACCCAAAAGTAATACCTGGACTCCTTTTGGAGGAGGAAATCGTACTTGTGTAGGTAGAGTATTTTCTCTTAGAGAGATGAAAGTCATAATTGTTGAAGTGTTATCAAAATTTAATCTAAAATCTTTAGAAGGAATTCCAAAAGCAGCGCTTCAAGGGTTTTTTATGGCTCCAGAAAACAAAGCTCCTTTTGTTATAGAAAGTATAGTAGAAAAATATCAGTTACAGGATATAAAATAATAGTAACCATAATTATAATCACACAAAAATATGTCACGTTTATTATATATAGAATCATCACCAAGAAAAAACGACTCATCCTCAATAGCAATTTCAAAAGAATTTATAGAAACACTCTCTAAAGAAGATTCAGATATAGAGATAGATGTGCTAGATCTTTGGGATGAGGATTTACCATCATTCAATGGTAGCGTTATTGATGCAAAATATGCGTATTTACATGGGCAGAATCCTTCTGGACCTGGCATTGATGCTTGGCATAAAATTGAAAAAATTGTAGAGCGTTTTAAAACCGCAGATCACTATTTATTTAGCATTCCAATGTGGAATTTTGGGATTCCCTATGTCTTAAAACATTATATAGATATTCTTGTTCAGCCAGGGTTAACTTTTCAGTTTTCACCAGAATCTGGATATACAGGAATTGTAAAAGCAAATTCTGCAACAGTTATTTATGCTCGTGGCGGTGTATATAGTACTCCAGAAATGCAAGGACTAGACTTTCAAAAAAAGTACATGGATTTGCTTTTAGGCTTTATAGGGATAACAGATGTCAATACTATTATTTGCGAACCTACATTAGGGGAACCAGATAGTGTAGAAGAAGCTAAACAAAAAGCAGTTAAGCAAGCTAGAGAAATAGTAACAACTTTTTATAATAAAGTTAAATAAACCTTATGAGAGTTATTGTTATTGGAGCAGGCCCTATAGGTTGTTTTACAGCCTTAGAGTTTGCCAAACGCGGTATAGAAGTTACTGTCTATGAAAAATCAGTTGATAAAAGAAAAAAGACAACCCATTCAGGAAGATCTTTTAATCTAACACTATCTCATAGAGGGTTGATTAATTTAGAACCAGAGTTGGTAAGCTCACTTTATAAGAAAGGAATTCCTTTATCTCAAAGAGTAGTGCATCATGCAGATAAAACAATTTCATATCAACCTTATGGTTTAGATGAAAATCAGCATATTTTATCAATACCAAGAAAAGTAGTTACTGATTTATTTCAAGATAGAATTGAACAAAAAGGAGTCAAAATTAATTTTGCCCATGAATCAATCAAAGTAAACCCCTTAAAAGGTGAGGTAACAGTTTTGTCTGCTGATGGGATAAAAAACTTAAAAGCTGATCTTATTGTTGGATGTGATGGTTCAAATAGTATTGTACGCAATGAGATATCTAAAATGGGAAGCGGAACAATGTACATCAACCAAAAACCTGCATCTCATGGCTATGTTGAGTTAAATATGCCTATGACGCAAAATGATAATTATGCGTTGTTAGACACGGTGACCGATAAAGAGAATGAAGAGAGTAGATTGCATGGTTTACATATTTGGCCTCGTGATAATTTTATTCTTTTGGCACAACCTAATATCGATAAGACATATACAACAACATTGTTTATGCCTATGGAATCCAAAGATAAAAGTGAGCCTTCTTTTGAAAACCTTACTACAAAAAAAGAGGTAGAAGAATTGTTTGCTACATTTTTTCCAGACGCATTACAGTATTTGCCAGGGCTTTGTAATGATTTTTTTAGAAATAAGATTTCCAGATTAAAAACTATAAAATGTGCTCCTTATCATTATGGAAAAAGTATTTTGTTTGGAGACTCGGCGCATACTATGGTGCCTTTTTATGGTCAAGGGATAAATTGTGGTTTTGAGGATGTAGGGCAATTTTTTAAGTTGTTTGATATGCATTATACAATGCATGATTTTGAATCTATTTTACCTAATGTGCTTAAAAGTTATTCAAAAGACCGCCATCATAATTGTAATGCAATCAATAATTTATCAGAGTTAAATCTTCAAGAATTGTCGAAACATATTGAGGATAAAGATATCCTTATGAGACGTCAAATTGAACAGAAATTGCATAAATATCATCCTGATAAATTTATACCACTTTATCATTCTGTAGCTTTTACAGATATCCCTTACAAAGTTGTAGTAGAACGTTATAAGGTGCATAGCGAGTTATTAGATCAGGTATGCCAATCCTATGATGTTAATACGCAGCAAGAAAACATTGTGAGATCGTATATCAAAAAGTATGAAGCACAAAATGATAGTATTAATTTACCGCTAGAAGATTCACTTAGTTTGATACAAACCAGTATCGATCATCTATTTGATTATTTTAAAGAATTAGAACAAAAAGAACACCCTGCTTCGTATGTTTATGATTCTGATGATACCTCA
The DNA here is from genome assembly GCF_900299535.1 of Aquimarina aquimarini. Taxonomy (GTDB): domain Bacteria; phylum Bacteroidota; class Bacteroidia; order Flavobacteriales; family Flavobacteriaceae; genus Aquimarina; species Aquimarina aquimarini. The sequence goes on from NZ_OMKE01000012.1 coordinate 92,586, forward strand.
AAATATATAAAAGGTAAACAAGCAAGTATTAATCTTAGAGAGTATTACCCTCCGGAAAAAGGGACAGATTTTCGTTTGGTATTAAACGAAATATTTAATAGTGTCATAAAGAATGGGACCGTACATACCCACCCGGGTTTTATGGCGCATGTACCTTCCGGAGGTTTATTTCAATCTGCAGTAGGCGAATTTATTACTCGTGCACTTAATCGTTTTATCGGAGTTTGGATAGCTTCTCCAGGGTTGGTGCAGATAGAGACCAATGTTATTCATTGGTTTTGTGATATTGTAGGATATGATTCAAAGGCTTTTGGATACCTTACTACAAGCGGTTCTTTGTCTAATTTTATGGGCTTATTATGTGCAAAAAATCAAATAGATAACGGTAGTGTAGATAAGTATATAGTATATACTTCATCGCAGAGTCATTTTTGTATAAAAAAGATGGCAAAAATGATGAGTCTAGTAGAGGGGCAAGTAAGAACTGTAAATGTAGATGATAATTTATCTATGGATGTAGATCATCTTATGGAGTTGATTGTAGCAGATAAAAAACAAGGGCTTATCCCGATGTGTGTTGTTGCAACAGCTGGTACTACCAACACTGGGGCAGTAGATGATATAAAAAAAATTCATAAATATTGCCAAGAACAAAACATTTGGTTACATGTTGATGCGTGCTTAGGAGGTTTTTTTGCAATTACAGAAAGAGGAAAACAATTATTAAAAGGAATAGAATTAGCAGATTCTATTGCCGTAGATGCTCATAAATCACTCTTCTTACCTCATGGTACTGCTGGACTATTAATTAAAGATAAACAGAAATTACGAGAGACTTTTGAGATACCTAATTCTAGTTATATGCCTGGATTCTCTCAAGAAGAAGAAATGGTTGATTTTTGTAATTATGGCCCAGAATTATCAAGAGAAACAAGAGGCTTGTCTGCTTGGTTGCCAATAAAAATGCATGGAATTGAAGGTTTTAGAAAATGCCTTGATGAAAAGCTAAATTTAGCGGCGATTCTTTCAAAAAGCTTAAAAAATATACCACAATTAGAAGTTGTGGAGTATAACACTTGCCTTCCTATTGTTATTTTTAAAATGAAACACTTTGAAGATGTAAATGAAGATGAGTTAAATCGTACTCTTTGTGAAAATATCTGTGCTCAAGGAAATATATATATAACACTAACAGAATTGCCTGCTATTGGTGTCGTCAACAGAATTTGTGTTTTACATAGCAAAACAGACAGATGTGTAGTAGAGCAATGTATAAAAGATATTGAAATAGCTGTAGATCTTTTATCTACTAAAATAGAAAACAATAGCCGTAGTTGTGCAGTTGTTTGATAATAGTATTAATTAAATTAGAGGGGACTGGGTTAGTTTTTTAATCCAATTGGAAGTAGAGATATTATTCTGTTATAAGAATATGTTTCTGCTTCCTTGTCATAATTGAATATATCTAAATAGATTGATGTTTTTTAGATGATTTTATATTTAACCTGTGAAGTTACTAGCTTTGCAGGCTTTTTTTATAAAATTAAATAATGATGCTTCAAGCGTAAGAGAAAACTTTTGCAGAAAATTTTAATTCTTTTTTTTAAATTAAGAGTTTTATTTTTTTCTCAAAAAAAAGAATTAAAGCTTCTTTTTTTGATGAATTGGATTGAATAATAATAAAAAGTATAGTTTTAAAAAGTATTTGTACAAGTAGTATAAAAATGATGGCAATGTACTTGTACGAATTTACTTTTAATAGGTATATTTGAAATAACTGAACCATGTATACACAAACCACAATCTTACGTATAAAACGCAATAATAGATGGGGTTAAAATTGTATTTAAAAGATGTAGAAGACATCATGTCTGAGTTTGGTGAAAATCAATATGATGTTGACAGTGTAGGAGTAGAAGAGTTTAGTGTGTCTTACTGTTATAATTCGATAAAAGGGTGGTTTAAAGAAATTTCATTAGATAGTTTTAAAATAAGTTATGGTAATAACCAGTTATTTGATAAAACAACCATTTTTTTTGAATATGATCAAGAAACAGTAGAAATGCATTTTACGCTTCAGGGAGAGTCATTTACATCTATTAATGCATTGCCGTACGATTATTCAGTTAATAGTAATATGCATAATATATTTTATTGCAATGATATAAAAGGAAAAGTAGATTGGAATTCAAAAAACATGCACTTTTTTGAGATAAATCTCTCTCCAGATTTTTTTAAAAAATACCTCCCAGACGACCATTTATTTTGTAAGTTCAAAAAAATAATAGAAAATAAAAGAATAGGTTTTTTAAACCAAAGCTGCTACCCCATTACACCTCAAATGTATTTTGTTATCAATGAGATTATTAATTGCCCATGGAAAAATGGGTATAGAAAAATGTTTCTTGAAGCAAAAGTATTAGAGTTGCTGTTATTTCAAATGGATCAAATACGAGAATATGATTTAAAATCTACTACAGGTAAGATTTCTAAAACAGTCATCGAAAAAATGCATCATGCCAAAGATATAATCTTGAGTAAATTGGGGTGTCCTATGAGTCTTTCGGATTTAGCTAGAGAAATAAACACAAATGAATGTACCTTAAAAAAAGAGTTTAAAAGTGTATTTGGAACAACCGTTTTTGGGTATATCCGAGATGTTAAAATGGAGGAAGCTAAAAATATATTGATTAGTCAGAAATTATCAGTTAACGAAGTATCAGATATAGTAGGGTATAAAAATCCACAACATTTCTCAACGGCTTTCAAACGTAAATTTGGGATTAATCCAAGTGGATTAATAAAAAAATAAAGATCTCTGATAAGTTTTTATCAAATTAATTTCTCTATACATAGTTTTAGAAAAATAAATTTTTGTTATACCTCCTTTTTTCAGAAACAATTAGTAAATCTATAGGTTCTGGATATATAGTTTCTATGATCTAAATCATAAAAAAAGAAGAAGATTCCTCTGTACTTTTGGATAGACTAATTTGGTAAAAATAAAATTATGAAAAAAGTATCTATACTGAAAGACCTAGAATACAAACTAGCCAAACCTAATGTGCAAATACTATTAGAAACAGAGAGTTCTAAGGAGATAAGAATAGCTATAAAAAAAGGGCAAATAATGAAGGAACATCAAACACCTTTCCCAATTATTGTTGAAATTTTTGAGGGAGAGATAGACTTTGGAGTACAAAGAACAGTCCATAATCTCACAAAAGGAGATCTGGTAGCATTAGAAGGGGGAGTTCCTCATGATTTAGAGGCAAAAGAAAATAGCATTATACGATTAACAATTTCAAAATCTGATACACTTAAAAGAGTAAAAGAAGTAGCTAGCTGATAATCTTTGAAAAGGTCTAAAATAAAAAAAATGATGTGTAGTTCTATTTTAGCTATAGTAAAGATTTGATAGTGCAATTTTTAAACCTTTTTATAAATCTCCAGTTGTAATAGTGACTAGTAATTAATAATCCTGTTGCTGAAAAGTGCATTATTTTTTCTACTAGATGGTTTTCTATAATAAAGCCTATAGCAAAAAAAGCTAATACTAATAGATAAATATAAAAAGGTAAAGATTTGTGATGATATTTTTTGTACCCGTTGTAAATCGCAACAAAAGCAATTAATAGACTAGCTCCAACTAGAATTAGTTCATGTAATTCATTAGAAAGAAAAGGTAGTCCTATTACAGGAAAAAGGGTTATTAGTACAGGTAAAAGTATGCAGTGTAATATGCATAAGAAAGATGCTGAGATCCCTATAATATCCCAGTTTATGCGTATGGTTTTGTAAGTCATAAATATATGATATTGATCTGTGATATTCTGTTTTTTTATCATAGTTGTTTGGTGTAAATGATTGTACTTTAATAATGTCAGGACGCTATAGATATAAAAGAAGAGTGGCTGGCAATTTTTTTGTACATTTCATTAGTGTAATATATTATTGCAACTATATTGCAATAATACAAAAAAATGTAATTTTATTACTTGCTGAACGATGAAAAAAACAAGAAATACACAAAAACAAGATTTTGTACTTGATATTTTAGCAAAATCAGAACACACAATGTCGGCTGATGCCATATTAGAAGCAATGCCAATAAAGATCAATAAAACGACAGTGTATAGGATATTGGATCGTTTTGCAGAAAAAGGCAAGGTGCATTATGTAACAGGTGAAAATGGTAAGGCGTATTATGCATTATGTAGTGATTGCGATGTAGAACATGATTTTCATAATCATATTCATTTCCAATGTAAAACCTGTGAGAAGGTTACCTGTCTATCTTATGAAATCAAGGTTCCAGAGTTAAAAAACTTTGAAGTTCAGGAAACTCAATTTCTTATGATTGGAGTCTGTGATAAATGTAAATCTTAATTTTTTTTATCAAAAATGATAAAACTGTAAAGGAGATGCAGATCTTCTAAGTTAATCTTATAGAAATGATAAACCTAAAACGGGACACTAATATATCGATAGCTTTTTTTTTATTGGCAGCAATGTTAGGAGTTTTTTTAAGGTTTTTGTATGTGTTTGATATTTCAGTAAATTATAAATACATTGTGCATGCACATTCTCATATAGCACTATTAGGGTGGGTGTATGTTGCAATAATAACAATATTTTATAGGTTATATTTAGATCAATGTGGTGCTGAGAAATATTATCGAATTATTTTTTGGTGTACACAAGTCACTTTGGTAGGAATGTTACTTAGTTTTCCGTTTCAAGGATATGCATTGTTCTCAATAATTTTTTCTACACTCTTTCTTTTTACTTCTTACTGGTATGTCTGGTTTTTTATCAAAAATATCCCTAGTAGTTATAAAACCACAAAATCATATAAGTGTATAAAAACTGCATTATGGTATATGGTTGTTTCAAGTGTTGGCCCATGGGCATTAGGAGCTATAATGAATACATTGGGGGCAGGTTCTGTATGGTATAAATTGGCGATATATTTTTACTTGCATTTTCAATATAATGGGTGGATGATTCTTGCTCTTTTTGGGGCGATGTTTTATGTTTTAGAAAAACAAAATCTAAAAATTTCTAATAAGAACTTTAATAGGTTTTTTATAGGAATCAATATAAGTATTGTTTTAACCTTTTTTCTTTCGATATTATGGACAGAACCGTCAGGTTTTTATTATTTCTTGGCAGGTATAGGTTGTCTTTTTCAAGTGTTGGCCTTTATCCTATTTATTAAAATTATGTTAGATTCAGGTTTAATTGCCAACAAAATTCTTTCAAAATTACAATTACAAATTATTCAGACAGTGGTAGTATTGATGACAGTTAAGATTGTCTTGCAATTACTTTCTTCCATTCCATATTTTGCAAATTTAGCGACTACCATTTTAGATTTTACAATAGGCTATTTGCATTGGACATTTTTGGGAGTAATAAGTGTTGGCTTATTTTTCTTTTTAGAATACTTTAGTTTGATTAAGATTCCCAAAAAAGGATATTATATCTATATGCTGGGATTTGTGCTTACAGAACTTTTTATTTTTTATAAAGGAATGATAGTTTGGCTGGATTTATCTTTCTTTTTAGAATATTTTCTTCTTCTTTCGATTGCTAGTGTAATAATCTTCATAGGAATTTTATATTGTTTTTTGTTTAATATAAAATGGTGTAAGTAGTTATTCTAAACGTATAGTTTAATACGCACTTAAAAATTGCATGCTATGTAATAATAAGGCATTAGAAGATTTATCTTTTTTAATGCCATTTTTTTCATGACAAAATAAACTTATTTTTTTATTTCAGTTTCAAAAAAGAAAACTCTTATGTGGTAATATTGCAATGTAAAAAGAGCTGATGTTTTTTGTTTTATAGAAAAGATGTCATCTGTTTTTTTGTTAATCATGTAAAAATCAACTTTAAAATTATTTAAATGAAAAAATTATCGTTTATAATTCTATCTATACTATTAAGCAATATTACAAATGCACAAATTAGATTTGAATCAGGGTATTTTATTGATAATAATGGAGAAAAAACAGAGTGTTTGATTAAAAATATTGATTGGAATGATAACCCCAATAAATTTGAATATAAATTAACAGATAATGCGCAATCAAAAATAGGTAGAATAGGCAATATTCGAGAATTTGCTGTTGCTGATCTTAAATATATACGAAGTGAAGTAGATATAGACAGGTCAAGTAAAGACCTAAACTTATTAAGTACCAGTAAAAATCCAATATTTCAAAAAGAAGTATTGTTCTTAAAGTATTTGATAGAAGGCGACGCAACATTATACCTATATGAGCAAGGCAATCTAAGAAGATATTTTTATAGTGTAGGGAGTGATGGTAATATTCAGCAATTGATTCATAAAAAATACATGCTTACAAAGCAAGTTGTAAATGGAGTAGAAAAAGAAGGGTATAATAAAATAGCAGAAAATAATAGATACCGACAACAGTTATGGATTGACATGAGGTGTGGTGATATCACAGAAAAAAGTGTTCTGAGAACTGATTATAATGAGAGTAGCCTAGTTAAGTATTTTACCAAGTATAATATGTGTGTAGATCCAACCTCTATAAAAATCAAGAAAAAAGAAGAGAGAGACTTATTTAATCTTAATTTAAGACCTGGAGTTAATTTCTCATCACTTTCGTTACGGGATTCGTATACTAATTATTACCAAAAGAGTGGTTTTGATGATAAAACAGATATTAGATTAGGTATAGAAGCAGAGTATATTTTGCCATTCAATAAAAACAAATGGTCAATATTTGTAGAGCCAACATATCAATCATATACATCTAGTATATCAGATGAGAGAACTACTTTTCTTGGACGAACAACAAGAGTAATCGATGTAGATTATGAGTCTATAGAATTTCCAATCGGTTTAAGACACTATATGTTTTTGAGTGATAAATCTAAGTTGTTTATTAATGCTGCCTTTGTATTAGATTTTGAATTGAATATTGAATATACTTTGAATATTAGTGATGATCCGACGCCAGAAAATGTTGATGATATAAAAACAGGAACAAATGTAGCCCTAGGTTTCGGGTATAAATACAATGATCGATTTAGTGTTGAGGCACGTTATGGAACAAATCGTAAAATAGGACAAATTTTTGATTACCAGTCTTATTCTCTGATTTTAGGATATTCTTTATTTTAATAAAAACATGTTTTAAACACAGTTAAGTAGCGGTTTTATTGTTGTAAGTTCTTTATGTAGAGATTCTTGTGTGTTTATTAAAGAATAAACCTCAGTAAGTTATTGTTTGCTGAGGTTTGTTGTTTTACAGTTTTTCGCTTTTTTAATCTCTTAAATTTTTGATAAGAATTTTTTGAGTATTTCTTCGTTGTTGTATTTAATTGTACATTAGTCGCAATACCTCAAAATGTAAAATTATGTCAGAATTTTGGCTTTATACAAAGCTAGGTTTTGGTCATGTGCTGGATTGGAGCGCTTATGATCACATCCTTTTTTTAATTGTTCTCACAGTTGGATATACCTTTGATAATTGGAAACGAATATTGGTATTAGTAACCTTATTTACAGTAGGACATACCATGTCCTTAGTTTTAGCTGTATATGGTGTAGTGTCAGTAAATTCTAGATTGGTGGAGTTTTTGATTCCTGTAACTATTTTTATTGCTGGATTATATAATGTGTTTACAGCAAAAAAGACAGGGAAAAATGATAAAATAGCCATATTGTATGGAGTAACTATCTTTTTTGGATTGATTCACGGCTTAGGATTTTCTAGTTATTTTAAAGTAATTAGTAGTAATGTAAGTTCGAAGATTCTTCCATTAATAGAATTTGCTCTAGGAGTAGAAGCTGCACAAATAGTAGTGGTGTTATTACTACTTATAATTAGCTTTATATTTCAAACTCTTTTTAGATTTTCAAAACAAGATTGGGTACTTGTTATTTCTTCAGTAGTGATAGGAATGGTAATACCAATGCTTATTGCAAATAAAATTTGGTGAATAAGTCTTAATTAAGGTTGTATTTGCCACATCGTAATAATATATTCGTACTTTGATTATTGTCAATACGCTAGTCATTTTATTTTATGTCAAAAAAAAAACAGCTTAAGTACGATAAAGCTTACCTCAGGATAGCAAATGAATGGGGGAAATTATCTCATTGTGAGAGGAAAAAAGTTGGTGCGGTTATTGTGAAAGATAGAATGATTATTTCTGATGGTTTCAATGGTACGCCTACAGGATTTGAGAACCCTTGTGAAGATGAAGAAGGGTATACAAAATGGTATGTGTTGCATGCAGAGGCAAATGCGATTTCTAAAGTCGCTTCATCTACACAATCGTGTAAAGGAGCAACACTATATATCACATTATCCCCATGTAAAGAATGTAGTAAGTTGATTCATCAGGCAGGAATAAAGCGTATAGTATATCAAGTAGGGTATAAAGATGACTCTGGATTACAATTTCTTGCAAAAGCAGGAGTAGAAATAGAACAGATTACGGATTTAGAAGAATAATGGGATATTCAAAAAAATATTTGCCTTTTTTTTTAGGGCTGGCTTTAGGAGCTGGAGTGTTTTTAGGGAGTAAATTGAACTTTAGTAATCCTTCTGCAAAGCTATTCTCGTATAACCCAAAAAAAGAAAAGCTGAATAGGCTTATTGATTATATTGATTATGAATATGTAGACGAAATCAATACCGATAGTATAGTTGAGGTTACAGTAAATAGAATCTTAGAAAATCTAGATCCTCATTCTATATATATACCATCAGAGGAACTTGAGGGGATTACAGAAAGTATGCAAGGAGATTTTATTGGTATTGGAGTAAGTTATTATCCATATCGAGATACAATATCTGTAATAAATACCATAAAAGGAGGGCCTAGTGAAAAATCAGGAATCAAAGCAGGCGATAGAATCCTGATGGCGAATAAAGATACACTGTATGGAGAACGTTTAGTGAGAGATGGTCTGGCAAATAAGTTAAAAGGAGAATTAAATAGTCAAGTTCAACTTAGGGTATATAGAAAAGGAACAGGAGTATTTGATGTAATGGTAAAAAGAGGGCGTGTGCCTTTACAAAGTGTGGATGCTGCCTATGTGTTGGATGATAAATTAGGATATATCAAAATTAATCGTTTTGCAGAAACTACTTATAAAGAATTTAAGACAGCAATAGATAAATTGCTGGATAAAGGTGTTCAAAGTGTAGTAATAGACCTCAGAGATAACGGAGGAGGATTCATTGCGCCAGCTTTAAAAATGGCAGATGAATTTCTTAAAGATGATGTGTTGATAATGTTTACCAAAAACAAAAAAGGAGCAATAGAGAATAATTATGCAACCGATAAAGGGAGTTTTGAAAAAGGAAAAGTTTATGTCCTAATTAATGAGAATTCGGCATCTGCCAGTGAGATTTTTGCAGGAGCAATTCAAGATAATGATAGAGGAATTATTGTAGGTCGACGCTCTTATGGAAAAGGCCTTGTGCAAAGAGAAATGGCATTAGGAGATGGGAGTGCAGTTCGATTAACAATTTCAAGATACTATACTCCAACAGGACGTTCGATTCAAAAACCATATGGCAATGGTAACAAAGAATATTTCAATGAATATTTAGAAAGATATAAAAATGGAGAGCTACAAAATGCAGATAGTATTCAGGTGGCAGATTCATTGAAATTTAAGACTCCAGGAGGTAAAATTCTTTATGGAGGAGGGGGGATTATTCCTGATATTTTTGTAAGTAAGGACACTACACGAGTTGGTGAAACATTGAATTATATGTTGCGATCAGGTCGCATGGGAGGATATGTGTTTGAAGAGTTAGATAAAAATAGAGTGTTTTATAATGACCTGTCAGAAGAAGAATTTGATGAAAAAGTAATTGTAGATGATACTTTTGCAGAAGGATTTTTAAACTACTTGCGTGAAAGAGGCGTAGAAATCGAACTAGAAAACTATAAAGATCAATTAAAAAAATACCTAAAAGCTACTATGGCACAACAGTTATTTGGGACAGGAATATTTGAGCGAATTATAAACAGAGATGATATAATGATTAATAAAGTGGTGTCACTTTCTAAAGAAGAATAAATTAGACTTTTAATATGTCAGAATTTGAAGAATACTTATTGGCAATAGCTATTTGTTCCCCGCTTTTTTTCTTTATCATAGCAGTTGCTTTTAGGCTGTTGGATAATAGTGCTTCTATTTTTTTAAAACATGATATCCTTGTTGATACCTCATATGTTTCGGGAGATATAATACGGGAGCATATAGATAACTCTAAAGATATAGAGCTCAGGAAATCCTTAAGAACCGCTCTTATATTTAGGAAGTTACATAATTTGTTTATGATCCTGATGGTGATTTCGATTCCACCAGTAATTATCGCTTGTTTTTTCGTTTTTTAATTAAAATTCTATTTACGGCGTTTACTTTTTTCTTGAATATTTTTAGAAACAAGTAGAATAGACATTAGCAAAACTGCACAAGCAGAAGAAAAAATCCCAATAAGAGCAGTTTTGTTATCATCACTCCATAGATTGTCAAAATCTAGATGTGTACTGTTGTAAATTAATAAACCTATTGCAATGGTAATTAATGTGTAGATAAAATATTTCATTGATTTAAATAGTTGTTAAAAGCTCTTTTATATTAGCTGTAAATAATTTGACAGCAATAGCAAGCAAAATTACTCCAAAAATCTTTCGTATCACATTAATTCCTTGCTTACCTAGAACTTTTTCTATTTTACCAGAAGATTTTAAAACAATGTATACAAAGATAATATTGATAATTATGGCAATTATTATATTAACAGTGTGGTACTCTGCTCGTAAAGAAAGAATAGATGTCATTGTACCAGCACCAGCAATAAGAGGAAATGCAAGAGGGACTACTGCAGCAGTTTCTGGAGCATCATCTTTATATAGTTGAATACCCAATATCATTTCGATTGCCAGAAAGAAAATAATAAAAGCACCAGCTACAGCAAAAGAATTGACATCGATCCCGATAAGATTTAAAATTTCTTTCCCAACAAATAAGAAAAGAATCATCAGAATACCCGCAACAATCGAAGCTTTTTCACTTTGTACGTGTCCTACTTTTTTACGAAGATCTAAAATAATAGGAATACTGCCTACGATATCTATTACTGCAAATAGTACCATACTAGCGGTCAATATCTCCTTAATGTCAAAGTTCATAATAAAATAATTTCAAAAATTTGCACAAATATAAATAGACTTTATCAGATAAAGATATTATAAAAAGGTGAATAAATTGTAAAAAAGATGTTGTATAAAAAGTATCTTAGCCCCATGTTTCAATTAGGAAAAACCATAGTATCAGAAGATATCATAGAGAAAGATTTTTTATGTAACCTCTCTGCGTGCAAAGGAGCATGCTGTATAGATGGAGAAGCAGGAGCGCCTCTAGAAGAATCAGAAACGCAAAAACTTAAAGAAATATATCCGATAATTAAACCTTATTTAAGAAAAGAAGGAATAGATGTTATTGAGAAGTATGGAACATATATAGAGACAAGCGACGGGGAGTTAGAAACCCCTCTTATTGATGATGCAGATTGTGCATATGTAATTTTTGATGAAAAAGGAACTGCTATTTGTGCTATAGAAGAAGCATATAACCAAGGAGATGTCGATTGGAAAAAACCTGTTTCTTGTCACTTATATCCAATAAGGGTTCAAGAATATACTGAGTTTGCTGCCGTAAACTACCATAAATGGGAAATTTGTGATGATGCCTGTGCATTGGGAAAAGAATTGCAAGTACCAATCTATAAATTTGTAAAAGAAGCGCTGGTTAGAAAATTTGGAGAAGATTGGTATATGGAATTAGAAAATGTAGCAGGAAAATTGCAAAAATAACTCGTATTATATCCTTCAAAACTCAAAACATTAAATTTTTCACACCCTTTTTCTGTTAAAAAAACAAGGTTTTTTAGCTACGGTTTAACCGTAAAAACCCGAATTTTCATCACTTTGTTTTTTTAACAAAAAAACGCGGTTAACAAGTGAAAAATAAGTGGTTTCGGGATAAGTTCTTCATATTATTTGTGTTTTTTTAAAAACATATAACTTTTTGATAATGAGTAGTTTGAGTTCTTTTTTGTAAAAAATCATTTTTGTTTCAAAATAACTCCGTGTTGAAAACTTTGTTGAAAACGTTTATTAACTTTTGGTAGAAGTTTTGAGTGATTTCTTGATCTTTGTAATACCCTATTAGAAATAAAAATTCTCAAGAAAACAGCAAAAAAAATAAGATGAGTGTCGTAGAGCCAATTTTGCAAGAAAATAAAGAACGATTTGTAATTTTTCCAATCCAACATCATGATATTTGGGAGTGGTATAAAAAATCTGAAGCTAGTTTTTGGACAGCAGAAGAAATTGATTTACACCAAGACATTACAGATTGGGCTACTAAGCTTAATGATGATGAGAGGTATTTTATAAAACATATTTTAGCATTTTTTGCAGCGTCTGATGGAATCGTAAATGAAAACCTAGCAGAGAATTTTGTGAATGAAGTACAATATAGTGAAGCCAAGTTTTTCTATGGTTTTCAAATTATGATGGAAAACATTCACTCAGAGACGTATTCGTTATTGATAGATACGTATGTAAAAGATGAAAAAGAAAAAGGTCTATTGTTTAATGCGATAGATAATTTTCCTGCAATCAAGAAAAAGGCAGACTGGGCATTGAAATGGATTGAATCTGATTCTTTTGCTGAGCGCCTAATAGCTTTTGCTGCAGTAGAAGGAATCTTTTTCTCAGGGGCATTTTGTTCTATATTCTGGTTAAAGAAACGTGGATTGATGCCTGGGCTTACATTTTCTAATGAGTTAATATCTAGAGATGAAGGAGTACATTGTGATTTTGCTGTTCATATCCATAATAAGCATTTGGTAAACAAAGTATCAAAAGATAGAATTCGTGAGATTATTGTAGATGCGTTGAATATTGAGAGAGAATTTATTACAGAATCACTGCCAGTAAGTTTGATAGGAATGAATGCAAACCTAATGACACAATATCTTGAATTTGTTACAGATAGATTATTGATGGAATTAGAATGTGAAAAAGAATATGGAACTGCTAATCCGTTTGATTTTATGGATATGATCTCATTGCAAGGAAAAACAAACTTCTTTGAAAAGAGAGTTTCAGAATACCAAAAAGCAGGAGTGCTTAATAAAGATACCGAAGAAAATAAAATAAGTTTTGATGCTGATTTTTAATTATTGTAAAATTCTCTAAATGCTTTTGAGAATACGATAAATAAAAAAAACAGGCCAAACAATAATATATTCATTCTGAGCTAGTCAAGAACAATTCTTCTGTTTTATACAGGTTAGCTCAGTTTGATATAGCTTTACAAAAGGGGCGAGTCATAGTTATATTTACTTGTAGAATTACTCTCATTTTTAAAATGCAGAGTTGTTTAACAACATCTTATTTTAACTAAATAAGAAGTATACTGTTGGCTCCAAAAAATAAAAAAAAGAAGAACACAAATTTAACATCAACTTCTTCGGGAGAAGAAAATTTAAAAACCAAAAAGACATATGTATGTAGTAAAAAGAGATGGTCGTAAAGAGCCGATTATGTTTGACAAGATTACCGCTAGGGTAAGAAAATTATGTTATGGACTTAACTCACTAGTTGACCCAGTAAAAGTGGCAATGCGAGTGATAGAGGGGTTGTATGATGGAGTAACCACAAGTGAGTTAGATAATCTGGCTGCAGAAATAGCTGCAACTATGACGATAACACATCCCGATTATGCAAAGCTTGCGGCTCGTATCTCTGTTTCTAACTTGCATAAAAATACCAAGAAAAGTTTTTCTGAGGTAGTCACAGATCTCTATGAGTATGTGAATCCAAGAACAGGTAAAAAAGCACCCCTTATAGCAGATGATGTTTATGAGGTGATTGTGGCAAATAAAGAAAAATTAGACTCAACAATCATTTATAATCGTGATTTTGGATATGATTATTTTGGCTTTAAAACATTAGAACGCTCTTACTTATTGAAAATTAATGGTAAGATAGCAGAACGCCCACAGCATATGTTAATGAGAGTATCTATAGGAATCCACCTTAATGATTTGGATGCTGCTATAGAGACTTATGAATTAATGTCTAAAAAGTACTTTACACACGCTACACCAACATTATTCAATTCAGGAACTCCAAAACCGCAAATGTCATCTTGTTTCTTATTGACAATGCAAGATGATAGTATTGATGGGATATATGATACGTTAAAACAAACTGCCAAAATATCACAATCTGCAGGAGGAATAGGGTTGTCTGTTCATAATATACGAGCTACAGGATCCTATATAGCAGGAACTAATGGGACTTCTAATGGGATTGTGCCAATGCTTAGAGTGTATAACGATACCGCGCGTTATGTAGATCAAGGAGGAGGAAAACGAAAAGGATCATTTGCTGTTTATATAGAGCCATGGCATGCAGATATTTTTGACTTTTTGGATCTAAAAAAGAACCATGGTAAAGAAGAAATGCGAGCACGTGATTTGTTCTATGCAATGTGGATTCCAGATTTATTCATGAAGCGTGTGCAAGATAATGCTGAGTGGACATTGATGTGCCCAAATGAGTGCCCAGGATTATTTGATATACATAGTGAAGAATTTGAGGAAGCCTATCTTCGTTTTGAAGCAGAAGGAAAAGGAAGAAGAACAATCAAAGCAAGAGAACTTTGGGAAAAAATTCTTGAATCTCAAATAGAAACAGGAACCCCATATATGTTGTATAAAGATGCGGCAAACCGTAAATCTAATCAACAAAACCTAGGGACAATCAGATCGTCTAATCTGTGTACAGAAATATTAGAATATACGAGTCCTGATGAGATTGCAGTATGTAACCTTGCTTCTATTGCATTGCCAATGTTTGTAAAGGATGGAGAGTTTGATCATAAGGAACTTTATAAAATTACTAAACAAGTTACCAAGAACCTAAATAGGGTAATTGATCGTAATTATTATCCTGTAAAAGAAGCAGAAAATTCAAATGTACGTCACAGACCAATAGGGCTAGGAGTGCAGGGATTAGCAGATGCGTTTATTCAATTGCGTTTACCGTTTACCAGTGATGAAGCCAAAAAATTAAATCAGGAAATATTTGAAACCTTATACTTTGCCGCAGTAACAGCATCTATGGAAGAGGCTGAAAAAGATGGTCCATACCAAAGCTATCAAGGGTCTCCAATATCTAAAGGAGAGTTTCAGTATAACTTATGGGGTATAAAAGATGAAGAGTTAAGCGGTCGTTGGGATTGGGATAAGTTGCGTAAACAAGTACTTAAAAATGGAGTGCGTAACTCGTTATTAGTAGCACCTATGCCTACAGCATCTACTTCTCAGATATTAGGAAATAATGAAGCATTTGAGCCATACACAAGTAATATTTATACAAGAAGAGTATTATCTGGAGAGTTTATTGTAGTAAATAAGCACTTACTAGAAGATCTTGTGAAATTAGGATTGTGGAATGAAGAGCTTAAGAATGCGATCATGCGTGCAAATGGATCTATACAAAATATAGATATCATACCACAAGATTTAAAAGAACTGTATAGAACCGTGTGGGAAATGAGTATGAAAGACATTATTGATATGTCTCGCCATAGAGGATACTTTATTGATCAGTCGCAGTCGCTTAACCTGTTTATGGAAGGGGCAACAATGGCAAAATTAACATCAATGCACTTCTATGCATGGAAAAGCGGATTAAAAACAGGAATGTATTACCTGAGAACAAAATCTGCAGTAGATGCAATTAAGTTTACATTGAAGAAAGAGCAAAATGAATCTCCGCAACCAGAAAAAGTTGCAGTAGCTGCAGCACAGGTGATGGAGGCGCAAGCAGCAAAAGTAGAACCAAAACAAGAAGTTGTTCCTTCTACAGAAGAAGAAGCGCTTACTCCAGAAGAGCTTCGTGCAATTATAGCACAATCAAAAGAAGCAGAAGGAGATGATTGTTTGATGTGTGGGTCATAAATGATCCTATTAATATAGAGTAAAAGGGGAGTTTTCTAAAAAGATGCTCCCCTTTTTTGTTATTTTTGACAAAACTTATTAGGGCAATGTACGTATTGAATTACTGATGATAGTTTTTGTTTACGTATACTAGCGCTTGTCAAGAAATTTGTATAAAAAACAGCAGTATTTTTTAGTAAAACTATGATGAATTGGGAACAACTTCTGTCGTTAAAAAGACAAGGAGATAAGAATAAAAGATTACGTAAAGAACAAGACGAAACGAGGTTAGGTTTTGAGGTAGATTATGATCGAATTATTTTCTCTTCGGCTTTTAGAAGTTTGCAAGATAAAACGCAAGTAATACCACTATCAAAGACCAGCTTTGTGCATACACGTTTAACTCATAGTTTAGAAGTATCCGTGGTAGGGCGATCTCTGGGAAGGGTAGTAGGTAAAAAAATACTAGAGAAACATCCCCATTTAAATGCTGTTCACGGGTATCAGTTTAATGATTTTGGTGCTATAGTCGCCGCCGCCGCATTGTCTCATGATATTGGTAATCCTCCTTTTGGGCATTCGGGAGAAAAAGCAATAGGAGAGTATTTCAAAACAGGAAGCGGACGTAGGTACAAAGAAGTTCTTGCGCCAAAACAATATCAGGACTTGATTGATTTTGAAGGGAATGCTAATGGGTTTAAAATCCTTACAGAATCTCGTGAAGGAATACAAGGAGGGCTTCGGCTATCGTATGCTACTTTAGGAGCTTTTATGAAATATCCCAAAGAATCATTACCCAAAAAACCAACATCACATATAGCTCATAAGAAATTTGGATACTTTCAGAATGAAACCTCTTTTTTTAATGAAGTAGCACAAGATGTTGGATTGTTAAAACAAGAAATAGAAGGAGAAATTACCTACAGCCGTCATCCTTTGACATTTTTGGTAGAAGCTGCAGATGATATCTGTTATACCATTATAGACTTCGAAGATGGAATTAATCTAGGGCTCATAGAAGAAGAGTATGCTTTAGAATATCTAATCAAATTAGTAAAAGATACAATCAATACTTCAAAATACAATAATTTGGTAACCACTGCAGATAGGTTGAGTTACCTTAGGTCGTTAGCAATTAACACCCTGATACAAGAAGCAGCAGCCGTATTTTTAGCTAACGAAGAAGAAATATTAGCAGGAGAATTTGATATTGCCTTGATAGATAAGAGCAAATACGAGGCTCAGATCAATGATATTATCAAGATAAGTGTTGATAAGATATATCAAAGCCAAGAGGTGACAGAAAAAGAGATAGCAGGGTATGAAATTCTTGCAACACTGTTAGATCGATATTGTGTAGCGACCGATAATTTTAATCAAGGGCAAAGTTCAAATTATGACAAACTTATTTTAAGAGCAGAAGGAAACAATTTTGATTATAAAAATGAAGATATTTATACTAGGCTTATAGGGATTAGTAATTATGTAGCTAGTTTGACTGATGGTAATGCATTGCTGAAATATCAGAAAATTCGTGGATTACGAGTGTAAAAAAGTACTTGAAAACGACTTCAAGTACTTTTTTATACCAGTTTAAAGAGAATGATTTATATCTTTTTATAAGTTTCTATGGTTTCATGGAATGTATTTGGCGTCGATTCATGAGTGTATGAAGTTTTTAATACAGTTTCTGTAAGTTCCAATATTTTTTCGGGATCTTCATTTGCATCAGTAGAAGTTTCTTTAAAGTAAATGTTGTTGTCTACCAATTCCCAAAAAAGACTTCCTGTAGATTCGATACAACCTTTAGGTTGATCAGGTTGTGTGAGATAAGGATCAGACCAGTTAACAACACCATTACTTAAATATACTCTTGAATATTTAAGTTCGCATTCGTTAAGTGAATTTTCTTTTCCATCGGTAATAGATTTGGTTAATTGCCATTTTCCTATAAGGTTAGATTCTTTTGGGTTTACAACAGTACTGGGTTCAATATCAGGTTTTCCAATATAGGTGAAGGTTTCAATGTAAACTGATGTTTTCTCATTGCCTTGATCATCTTTATATGTTTCTCTAGACTCAGTTTTTAATACTGTTTTTGTTAGCTCTATTATTGTATATAAATCTTCAGCATTTCTTCTATCACCTGTTAAGATAAAAGTCGAGAATTTGTTGTTTGATAACTCCCAAGTGTAATCTGTACTTTGATGAGGAGTGCATTCTCCGTTGATTTCAGAATTTCCAATAAATATAGCTAGCTTACTTCCATCTTCTTTAATTGAGAATTGTGAAATATCTTTTTTGTCACATGGATTTAAGGTTATTTGTTTCCCGTCCTCTTCGATTTTGGTTAGTTGCCATTTTCCGATAAGATTTTTTTCTGTAATTTCTATTGTTTCAGGTGTTTGATCATCATCTTTTGAGCAAGAAATAAAAATTGTTGCGATAAGTAGGATAAATAGGTTTAGTTTTTTCATAATATAATCTGTAATTGTTTTTTAATGTATTCTTGTTAGATGATGTATGTCATAACAAGGTGAAATGTTACCTAACAATTTTAGAAATTTTTATGAATTAGATTCTTGTTGTTTTGTAGTAAGAAGTATAAAAGATTTACTAGTTTAGATTCAGAATTTTTGTAAGTACACAGTTATATGTCAATAGATACTATACCAGAGTTGTATATAGGTGATCATCTACTTAAACCAGATCTCTTTGTGTATGATTTTAAAATGACTGAAGATGTTATTAAGACCAAGGTCAATTTAAATATGCATATGTTTAGTTTTTTGCAAAAAGGAAAGAAGCAAGTGCATTTTGCAAACACTTCTATTCTGGTGGATAACAAACAATCCTTACTTATAAAAAAAGGAAATTGTCTATGGACAGAATTATTGGATACAGAAGATGTTTATTATTGTAGACTGCTTTTCTTTTCAGAATATCGATTAAAAGAATTTGTAAGTAATCACATAGAGAATAAAGAGAGACAAGAAGAAAGGCCTTCTTGTTTTGTAATAGAAAATGATACCTACCTAAATTCGTATTTAAATTCCCTCTCTACTATAATGGATGCGCCTCCTGAGTTTATGAATAATCTATTGTCTGTAAAGTTTGAGGAGTTGATGTTGTATTTAATTCACAAATATGGTAGTGCTTTTGAAGCATATCTATTGTCTTTGACAACACAAGAAATATCATCATTTAGAAAGATAGTAGAAAAACATACATATTCTCAGCTTACATTAGAAGAAATTGCCTTTCTGTGTAATATGAGTCTTTCTACATTTAAACGTCATTTTACGAAGGAGTACAGCACAAGTCCAGGAAAATGGTTTAGAGATAAACGATTATCAAAAGCCAAAGAATTGTTAGAAAATAGTAATTTAAAATCCTCAGACATTTATTTAGATGTAGGATATCATAATCTCTCTAACTTTAGTAGTGCATTTAAAGCTAAATTTGGAATTAGCCCTTCTGAGGTATAGCCTTTTCTGTTGTATGTGAAATTTTGCGTACTTGTAAAATGAGCTTTTTTCATAACCTATTGAGCTTTTTGGGTAAGTATTTCATTTAGAAACCATCCTATATTTGTACCATAATTATAAATAACAATTAAATATATAGTATGAATATTATATTAGAACAAGCAGAAAAAATTATAGAAGCAGCAAAAATTAAGTCTGTAGAATTAGATACCAAAATGAATATCGCAATCGTTGATGCAGGAGCAAACTTAGTAGCTTTTGCCCGTATGGATGGTGCTTGGTTAGGTTCTTTAGATATTGCTATCAAGAAAGCAAAAACAGCACGTTTTTTTGATATGAATACAGGAATAATAGGGGAGTTGTCTCAACCAGGAGGTTCACTTTATAATATAGAACATTCTAATGGAGGGTTGATTACTTTTCCTGGAGGTGTTCCAATAAAAGATGACCAAGGAAATGTTATTGGAGCAATTGGAGTGAGTGGAAGTACTGTAGAGAATGATCATGCTGTAGCCGAAGCGGGTGCGAATGCAGTATAATATGAGTTTAAGTACTCATTTGTAATTTATTAGTAAGGGTAGCTTTTTGGTTACCCTTTTTTTAATCTCAAAAATTATTTATAAATGAAAAAATATATAGCTGAATGTATTGGAGTGTTTGGATTGGTGTTTTGTGGAACAGGTGCTGTAATTGTAAATGAGCAAAGTCAAGGAATGCTTGGGTTATTAGGGGTTTCAATTACTTTTGGAGTTATAGTCATGGGGATGATTTATGTGTTTGGTAAGATATCGGGAGCGCATATTAACCCAGCTGTAACAATAGCTTTGCTTGTAGGAAGGTTAATGCCAAAAAAACAAGCTGTAGGGTATATTGTAGCACAGTTATTAGGGGCTTTTTTGGCAAGCGGATTGTTACTGCTGATATTTCCTGAAAGTATAACTTTGGGAGAAACCTTGCCAGTAGGTGGTGTTGCGTCTAGTTTTGTATTGGAGTTAGTGTTAACGTTTTTTTTAATGCTCATTATTTTAGGAGTTACTTCTCAAAGAGAACAATCATCTTTAGCAGGAATTGTAATTGGAGTAACTGTTACAGGAATAATATTACTTGCAGGACCTATATCAGGTGGTTCTTTTAATCCAGCGAGAAGTATAGCGCCAGCAATTTTATCAGGTAGTATAAGTTTATTGTGGATTTATATAATAGGACCTGTTGTTGGAGCAATAGTAGCTGTTTTAGCATGGGGAATAGTACGGATCAAAATTGATTGAATTATTTAACTGTTTAAACTGTGTATACATTATTTTTTTTAAAAAAAATATCAAAAAAAAGCTACCTGACTTTAGGTAGCTTTTGTGTGATTTACAAAACAAAAAACGTTATTTTGTGTACATCCATATTTCAGTTAATGAAGTGCCATCTCCATTGTCGTGTTCAAATTTAAGCCTTAGAGTAGTTTCGCTAAGCTCAAGAATCGTATTGGTAAATGTTGTGCCATTTAGAACTTGGTTGAATGTTTTCCCATTTAGAGACCAGCTTCCAGAATCCAATGCATCAGGAGAACATGATCCTACAGTTCCCCCGTATGTTTGATCTTCGTATATACCATTAGACTTTATGTCTAATGTACTTAATAGTTCGCAATCATTATATGGGAGGTCATTAATATGTACAACATTCCATTTTCCTGTAATTAAGTCTTGATCGCTCTCTAGTCTTTTGTAGGTATATGTGTCAGTAATTCCAGTGTCTTCAAATTCTAGGGTAAGAGTAGTTTCATTAAGCTCAAGTACTGTAACGGTATAGGTTCCCATATCATCTGTAAAAGTGATTTCATTGTTTTCTATAACCCATTTTTCTAAGACATTTTCTATATCACTACATGTAGAACTTACTACTTCTCCACTTTGGTTAACTACGGTAGAAAGATAATGATATATATATTCTACATCTCCATTTTCTTTAAACTCTATAGTGTCCATTAGTTCACATTCAGTAATATTAGTACTTCCCTCTTCAAATTGAGAAACTAATTGCCATTTTCCTACTATAGAAGCTTCAGAAGGAGTTATGATTTCTTCAGAATTTCTTATAGCTCCAGAATAGTTGCCTTCAAAAGTTCCTTCTGTAAAAACAAGAGAGTAAGTGATGGTATAAGTGTTATTTTCTTTTTCAATGGTGATAGTTCCAGAAGTTATGTTTTCAAAATATCCAGAAGAAAGATCGGCTTCTCCATTAGTTATTTTTAAATCTATCCCTGATTCTGCATCAAAAAAGTTTTTAGAAGCATCATAATTTTGATCTGTATCAGATAGAAATGTATATGTGCCAGGAATTATTTCTCCATTAGCAGACTGAAACAAAATTCCGACAAAATTTACAGAACCATTATATCCATCTATTAAGAAATCATCACTAGTAAATGTTAATTGGTAATGATTGTCAAAAAGGGTTTTAGTGACAAAAGAAGTAGCGTGTTTTTCATTATTAAATAAAAAGCCATTTGTGATTGTATTACCTTCTTCTGGTGTTTGATTGTCATCACTAGAACAAGAGGTAAGTAATAATAAGGCGCTTGCTATAAACAAGCATATTTTTTTAATCATAACAAAGGGGTAATTAAGGATTAATTTTCTGCGAATTAATAAATAAGAGATTGAAAAAACAAATGGTGTAACAATAAATTTGTTCTGATTATTTAAATTTAACAATAAAAAACGTTTTGTTTATCAGTTGATTATGGTAAGAAGGTATGCGGGATTATAGAAGTGATTGGATCGTTTTTTCTATTTTTTTGGCAGAAATACCACAAATATCATGTAACTCATTGACAGTACCGTGATGAATAAATTGATCAGGGACACCTAAAGTGATAATATTGGAGTTACTATCAGATTGATTGGCATAATCCACGATCGAGCTCCCAAAACCACCTTTTATAATACCGTCCTCAACAGTGATAATAGTGGTGTATTTATTGAGTATTTGTTTTACTAATGTAGTATCTATAGGTTTTATAAAACAAAAATGATAATGACTTATCTTTTCTTCTATAGCTGCAATAGCTTGAGTAACATTATGTGCAATAGTTCCTGTAGAAATGATAGCAATCTTTAGGCCATTAGAGATTTGATATGCTTTGCCTATTTCTAGTTTTTGCATTGGGATTTTCCAGTTGGTGATATGTCCTCGTCCTCTAGGGTATCTGATAGCTATAGGATTGTTTACCCCTAGAGAAACAGTATGTAATAGATGTCTTAATTCGATTTCATCTTTTGGGGCAGCAATAATCATATTGGGAATACAATTGAGGTAGGCAATGTCAAAAACGCCATGATGTGTAGCACCATCTTCTCCTACTAAACCAGCGCGATCAATACAAAAAATGACGGCTAGATTTTGTAGAGCAACATCATGAATTACTTGATCATAAGCACGTTGTAAAAAAGTAGAATAAATAGTGCAGAAAGGAATTAGTCCTTGGCTAGCCATTCCAGCAGCCAATGTAACCGCATGCTGCTCGGCAATACCTACATCAAAAGCCCTGTCTGGCATTTCCTCCATCATATATTTTAGAGAACTCCCTGTAGGCATTGCTGGAGTAATACCTACAATTTTAGGGTTTTTTCTGGCTAGTTCTAGGATGGTATGCCCAAAAACATCCTGAAACTTTGGGGGTAGCCCTGTATTATCTTTAGAAATTAAATCCCCTGTAGAAGCGTCAAATTTACCAGGAGCATGATAAGTAACCTGATTTTCTTCGGCTTGCTTAAGCCCTTTTCCTTTGGTAGTAATGACATGCAAAAGTTTGGGACCATCAATAGATTTTAGTTCCTCAAAAGTTTTGAGTAACATAGGCAGATCATGACCATCGATAGGGCCAAAATAGTTAAACTGTAATGCTTCAATGATATTATATGCTTTGGGTTTGAATCCAACTTTTGCCTTGGTAAGATATTCTTTTAGTGCGCCAACACTAGGGTCGATACCTATTGCATTGTCATTAAGAACAACAAGGATATTTGTGTCGGTTACTCCTGCATGATTAAGTCCTTCAAAAGCCATTCCGCTTGCTATAGAGGCATCACCAATTACAGCAATATGTTGTGTTGTTTTTTTACCCTTTAATCTAGAAGCAATTGCCATACCTAAAATTGCTGAAATAGAAGTAGAAGAATGTCCTACTCCAAAAGTGTCATAGTCACTTTCACTACGTTTAGGAAAACCACTGATACCATTTAATTGACGATTGGTATGAAAAATGTCTTTTCTTCCAGTAAGTATTTTATGAGGATAGGCTTGATGCCCTACATCCCATACAAGAAGATCATTGGGAGTGTTGAATACATAATGAAGTGCTATTGTGAGTTCTATGACCCCCAAACTAGCACCCAAATGTCCTTCTTTGGTAGCTACAATGTTGATTACAAAATCCCGTAACTCCTGAGCTAGTTTTGGTAGTTGATCGGGAGAAAGCTTTCTGAGATCAGAGGGGTAATTAATATGTTGTAATAATTCGCTTGACATTCAAAATGTAATTCTCATATACAAAACTACGACATTAAACCCGCTTTATGTAATATAACTTGTTTTGAAGGTTTGGAAATGCAATAAATACAGGTGTTTTATTCATTTTGTAAAATCAGAGACTGTTTTGTGTAAGAATTATAGTGTTCCTCTTTTTCTGGTAGAATCATTGTGTTTAAGTCGTCATTACTAGGCTTAGGAATGGTTGTTTTTGAAATTTATAGATAAAAACAAATTTTTAGTTTTTATTACGAATCAAGTTTCTTGTCAATTTGTTTAAGTTTGTGTATAACCTTCTTAATTAAGAAATATGTTAGAGCCATTGGATGATTCTTATTTTATGAAAAAAGCCTTGCAGGAAGCTGAATTGGCATTCGAAAAAAATGAAGTGCCTGTGGGTGCAGTGATTGTGATAGAGGATAGAATTATAGCAAGAGCTCATAATCTTACAGAGCTGTTAAACGATGTTACTGCACATGCAGAAATGCAGGCTATCACAGCAGCTGCAAATTTTTTAGGAGGTAAATATCTAAAAGATTGCACATTATATGTAACTCTAGAGCCATGCCAGATGTGTGCAGGAGCATTGTATTGGAGCCAAATCAAAAAAGTGGTTTATGGAGCGGTAGATGAACAAAGAGGTTGTATTGCAATGGGCACAAAACTGCATCCAAAAACAAAAATGATAGGAGGGGTACTTGAAGAAGAGTGTGGAGCATTGCTTACTCGTTTTTTTGCTGAAAAGCGTAACCTTAATTAGAGTAGAAAATCTCTTGTGATATGAAGAATACAATTGCAGAGCGTGTACAGGATTTCTTAAAACAATTCCCCCCTTTTGATAGTATCAAAAAAGAAGAACTATTACAGATTTCTAATCAGATTAGAATTCTGTATGTAGAAAAGGGAGGATATGTTTTTCAGCAGGACGAAGCATGTCATGAGGAATTCTATATTGTAAGAGAAGGAGCAATTGGGTTGTATAGGGATGCCGATGTAGATGAGAAGCTGATAGATATATGTGATGTAGGAGATCTATTTGGTTTACGTATCATGATTATCAGAAAAAATTATAGGATGACAGCCAAAGCAGATGAAGAATCTATTGTTTATGCGATTTCTGCTGAGGTTTTTGAGCCTTTTATTGATGAGAATAAGGAGGTGAATAAATTTTTGTTGGGTACGTTTGCGGCGCATGCCAGAAATGATTACACAGAAACAGCAAAGGGTCAACAGATAGATAACACGATCTCTGTAGAAGCAGCCACAGATCTTTCTGCTCTGCGTAGTGTCTCGTATCGTAAAAAACCTGTTACCTGTGTGGCAGAGAAATCTATACGAGATATCGCTCAAAAGATGACCGATAAAAAAGTAAACTGTATTGTTGCGGTAAATGAAGATAAATATCCAGTTGGTATCATTACAGATAGAGATTTAAGGGCGAAGGTAATTACTGGGTTATTTCCTGTGACATCTCAAGTACATCAAATAATGGAATCTCCTGTAATTACATATTCAAAAAAAATAACAGTAGCAGAGGCGCAGATAGCATTGATTAAGCATGATATTAGTCATCTGTGTATTACAAAAGATGGTACGCCAAATTCAAAATTGATAGGTATTGTTTCTGATCATGATCTTTTGGTTTCGTTAGGAAATAACCCTTCGGTATTAATAAAAGAGGTAAAGCGTATCAAAAAACCACAGAAGCTTAGGTATATTAGAAAACAAGTAGAAAAATTATTGAAATCGTATTTGGAACAAAATATCCCGACGATTCATATAGTAAATATGATTTCTGAAATTAATGATGCTATTGTTGTTAGGGTAATAGAACTGTCTTTAAAACAAATGGAATCTCCTCCTCCTGTTCGATTTTGTTTTATGGTATTGGGAAGTCAAGGAAGAAGAGAACAGTTGCTTTTGACAGATCAAGATAATGCAATTGTTTTTGAAGATGTAGAAGAGATGGAGTACAAAGAAGTCCAAGATTATTTTCTAGAGTTAGCAAATTATATTACAAAAGGGTTGCATACTGTTGGATTTGAATATTGCCCCGCAGAAATGATGGCTAGTAATCCTAGGTGGTGCTTGTCATTATCAAAATGGGAATTGCAGTTTAAAGAGTGGATGACCGTGCCAACAGAAGAAGGAACCTTATTGTCATCTATATTTTTTGATTTTCAACATGTGTATGGAGATATTACTATGACAGATCGATTGTCTGAGATCGTGTTCGAAGGTGTGAATAAGAGTAATAGGTTTTTGGAGTTATTAGGAGTTAGTGCGTTGAAAAAACCATCTCCTTTAGGGTTTTTTAAGCAGTTTTTGGTGGAGCAAAATGGGGAGCATAAAGATACTTTTGATATTAAGACAAGAGCAATGATGGTATTGATTGATGCAGCTAGAATTTTAACCCTTTATCATAATATAAAAGGAGTAAATAGTACGCTACATCGCTATATAAAACTTGCCGAAATAGAACCACAAAATAGAAAGCTTTTTGAGAGCTGTGCCAAAGCATTTAGAGTTTTGATAAAGTTTAGGACCAAACAAGGGCTGTTGCATCATGATTCAGGTAGGTTTATACAACTAAATACGTTGAGTAAAAATGATAAATTAAAACTCAAAAGATGTTTTAAGCCTATTAGGGATATACAAGAGGTATTACGAGTTAGGTTTCAGCTTAAGAATTTGATGTAGATGTGGTTTTGGACAAAAAATAATAAGAAGAATTATCCCGATTTCTGGAAAGAATATATAGATCTTTTTGGTAAAAAAAAGAAAAAGCTATCACTGGAAGCTATTAGGTTTGTTGCGTTCGATACAGAAACCACAGGATTTGATTATGAAGAAGATCGTATTTTATCTATTGGAGCTATTGCCATAAAAAATAGTAATATCATAGTCTCAGATCAATTAGAGATATATTTGCATCAAGAAGTTTTTAATAAAGATACAGTAAAGATTCACGGGATTAGAAAAAATACAGATTTTAATAAAATTACAGAAAGAGAAGCATTAGAGTTCTTTATAAATTATATTGGCAATGCGATTCTTGTTGCTCATCATGCAGAGTTTGATAGAAAAATGATAAATAAAGCATTACAAAGACATGGGTTGGGGGTGTTAAAAAATAAAATAGTAGATACAGGTGTTTTATTTAAAAAAACAAAACATAGAGTGTATCTTTATGATAAGCAGAATGTGCATTATACGCTAGATGAATTATGTAATGATCTAAAGATATCAAAAAGTGACAGGCATACTGCGTCTGGGGATGCATTTATTACAGCAATGGCTTTTGTAAAAATTATAATAAAGCTTAGTAAAGATAAAAAGATTAAAATAAGCAGATTATTTGGGGGGATTTTTTGATTGGGGTAAAATAAAAAAACACTACAATAGTAGTGCTTTAGAAACTAGGGGAGTACCTCGCTTTTAGCCAATTATACTTACATTAGCAGCTATAATTCCTTTTCTACCTTCTTCTTCCTGATATTCCACTTTGTCACCTTCATTAAGAACCTCTCCATCAATTGCAGAAGCGTGAACAAAAATGTCTCTTCCTGTTTCGTCGTTAGTAATAAATCCGTAACCTTTTGATTCATTAAAAAATTTTACTGTTCCTTCCATTGTAATTAAAATAATATATATGTGAATACTAAAGGTAGTTTTTAATTCTTAATAAATCAATATCCAAATGTGAATATTTTTTTAACCTAGAACTCTTTTTTCTCTTGATTCTTCTCGTAATCTTTCATTTTTTTTAGATTCTCCTCGGTAAGCATATAGTCTTTTACATTTTTGTTTTTCCATCTATGGTAGATAAAAATAGGCATCAAAATAAAAGAGGTAGTTAGGATACCAATTCCAACTAATTTATCTCCTGTAGGATGATCTCCTGAGTTTTTAAAATAATACCCAACACAGATCAGGACAATTACTAGAATAAAAAGGACTCTGATAATATATTTCATTTTAAAACAATATTTGGTGTTTGTAGTATCGAGTGATCGATAGATGATTATCTCATTTTTTATGAAGACAATGTTTTATCGTGTAAAGGTAATTAACTTTCTGCGATACGAAGTGAGTAGTTTTGATTTTGAAATAAAACCATGGTATTTTCCATTTTTGAGAACAGGAAGGTTCCATGCACCAGTATCTTGAAATTTTTTCATTACCGTTTTTGCATTATCCTTTTCATATATAATAGTAACAGGAGCTTTTGTCATTAAGCTATCCACCTTTAGTTTATGATATAAAGTGATGTCAAACATAATATCTCTAATACTATCTAGAGATACGATGCCAATAAGTTGGTCAGAATCATCAGTGACAGGGAATAGGTTTCGGTTTGATTTTGAAACAGCTTCACTTAATAATTGTTTTAGTGTGTAACAAGATTTTACGGGGATAAAATTAGTTTCTATACACTCTTCAAGGTTCATGAGGGTTAATACTGTCTGGTCTTTGTCATGAGTTAATAAATGCCCTTGTTCAGCCAGTTCTCTGGTATATATATTGTGCTCTATTCTGTTTTTAGAGATTATAAATGATATAGAAGTGGTGATCATTAAAGGAACAAATAACTCATAACTAGAAGTGATTTCTGCAATAAGAAATATAGAAGTAAGCGGGGCGTGTAATACACCTGCAATTAGCCCTGCCATACCAAGTAATGTAAAATTAGCCTCAGAAACTTCAAACCCTAGTCCAAGGTTATTGATAACCTTAGAGACTACGTTGCCCAATGCACTACCCATTACCATTGTTGGGATAAATATACCTCCTGATCCTCCTGCAGCAAATGTAGCGGTCATGGCAACAGCTTTAAAAATAGTAATCCCTGTTAATAATGCAATAACAACCCAAATATTACTGCTGACTGCATCAAACGGGGTTTTTCCAATGGCGGTAAGATGATTACCGTGTAATAGATTGTTTATAAAACCAAGACCTTCTCCGTAGAGAGGAGGGATGAAGTATAACATAATCCCAATAGCAGTACCACCAATTAATAATCTATGGATTTTTTTAGAAAACCGATTAAAGAAATGTAAGATGCCAAAATACATTTTGGTAAAATATATAGATGCAAATGCAGTGCCTATACCTAGTATGATATAAAAAGGAGTATCGTAAATGTCAAATTTTTCTAAAACATCAAATCTAAATAATACTTCATCTCCCAAAAAGAAATACGAAGTGATTATTGAAGATACAGAGGCAAAAAGCAAAGGTAATAAAGAAGTTAAAGTAAGATCAAGACTAAATACCTCGACTGCAAATACCAGACCAGCTAAAGGGGATTTGAATACCGCAGATATAGCACCTGCAGAAGCGCACCCGATTAGTAATACTCTAGTTTTTCTGTTAACATGAAATAATGTGCTAAAACTAGAACTTAATGCAGACCCAGAGCTAATTGCAGGTCCTAAAAGACCAACTGACCCTCCAAATCCAACGGTGATGGGTGCTAGAATAAGGGGAAGATATCCATGAATAGGCTTTATAACTCCATTTTTTTTTGAAAGAGAGTATAAAATCAAAGGAATGGCTGATTTTATATCTTTCTTAAATATGTGTTTGGTAAGAATATAGACAATAAGCAAACCGATTATTGGTATGATAAAATAAAAAGAAGTTTGCCATGAGATGATATCACTCTCTAGAATGACTTGAATAAAATGAGTGATATTTTTTAATAATAAAGAAACAAGTCCAGCGGTGAACCCAACAAGAATACTGAGCATAAGAATAAATGTCTTGTTAGAGATATGGCGATACCTCCACTTGAGAATCCTATACAGAAGTGTCCTTTTCTTTTGAAGAGACATAGGTGCTGAACTTAGATACTTAAAAATAGTAAAAATCCCGCTTATAGCGGGATCTTATCTTATAAATCAAGTTGAATGTTTAGTTCTTTGAGTTGCTCTTTATCAATATTTGATGGCGCGTCTATCATAACATCTCTACCACTGTTATTTTTAGGAAAAGCAATAAAATCTCGAATTGTTTCTTGTCCGCCAAGAATAGAAACCAGTCTATCAAAACCAAAAGCAAGACCCCCGTGTGGTGGAGCTCCATATTGAAAAGCATCCATCAAAAAGCCAAATTGTTCTTTTGCTTCTTCAGGAGAGAAACCTAAGTGATCAAACATGAGAGCTTGCGTCTCTTTATCATGAATACGAATAGAGCCTCCGCCTATCTCATTTCCATTTAATACCAAATCATAAGCATTAGCACGTACATCTCCTGGGTTGGTATCTAGAAGAGCAATGTCTTCTGGTTTAGGAGAGGTAAAAGGATGGTGCATCGCATGGTAGCGTTTAGTATCTTCATCCCACTCAAGTAAAGGGAAATCTATAACCCATAGAGGTGCAAACTCCTCAGGGTTTCTTAATCCTAATCGTTCTGCAAGTTCCATACGTAAAGCACTTAATTGTGCTCGTACTTTATGTGTTTGTCCAGAAAGTATACATATCAAATCTCCAGCTTTAGCGCCAGTTTTTTCAGCCCATTTAGCTAAATCATCTTGGTCATAGAATTTGTCTACAGAAGACTTGTAAGTGCCATCCTCATTACATTTTACATATACCATACCTAGAGCGCCAACCTGTGGGCGTTTTACCCAATCAATAAGTTTGTCGATCTCTTTTCTGGTATAAGAAGCACCACCAGAAACGGCAATACCTACAACCAATTCGGCGCTATTAAAAACACCAAATTCTTTATGTTGAGCAATCTCATTGAGTTCGCCAAATTTCATCCCAAATCGAATATCAGGCTTGTCATTACCATAGGTTTGCATAGCCTCTTGATAAGTCATTCTAGGGAAATCTTCAATAGTAATTCCTTTTATTTCAGAGATAAGGTGACGAGTAAGTCCTTCAAATATGGTTAAGATATCTTCTTGTTCCACAAACGCCATTTCGCAATCTATCTGTGTAAACTCTGGTTGTCTGTCTGCTCTTAAGTCTTCATCTCTAAAACATTTTACAATCTGGAAATATTTATCCATACCGCCAACCATGAGTAATTGCTTAAAGGTTTGCGGAGATTGTGGTAATGCATAAAACTGCCCTTCATTCATTCTAGAAGGGACAACGAAGTCTCTGGCTCCTTCTGGAGTGGATTTAATAAGATATGGAGTTTCAACCTCAATAAACTCTTTTGCAGATAAGTAATTTCTTACCAACATTCCTACCTGATGACGAAACATCAAGTTATTTTTTACGGGAGTACGTCTAATATCAAGATACCTATATTTCATCCTAATATCTTCACCACCATCTGTAGTGTCTTCTATAGTAAAAGGTGGTACAATAGCTTCATTAAGTATTGTTAGCTCATCGACTAGGATTTCGATCTCTCCTGTTGGTATATTTTTGTTTTTAGATTCACGTTCTATTACCGTTCCCTTTACCTGAATAACAAATTCTCTACCCAGAGTTTTTGCTTTTTCTACTACAGTTGCCGGAGTACGTTCTTCATCAAAAATTAATTGAGTAATGCCATAGCGATCTCTAAGATCTACCCATATCATAAATCCTTTATCTCTCGTTTTTTGTACCCATCCAGATAGGGTAACTTCTTTTTTGATATCTGTGGAGCGTAGTTCACCACACGAATGACTTCTGTACATATAGTTACGTGTTAAGGGTGCAAAAGTAAGAAGTTTTAAGCATTACTTCATAGTAGATGTATGATAGTTTTTATAGAAAACAATTCCTGATTATAAGGCATTGTTTTTTGTGATGTTTTTATGATGTTTTTGTTGTTTTTATAGGTGTATTCTTAGTTGTTTGCTATTTTTATTACGAACAATTGTTAGGTTTAACAGTATTAATTCAATTTCTTTTAATAGATTTAACAAAACATTTAAACAAGTTATTATGAAAAAACGAACTCTTTTTTGCAAAATGAAGATTTTGCTATTACTAATTTTTATTCCGACAGCAATATTTGCTCAGGAAACCATTACGGGAAAAGTGGTTAATAAATCAACTAGTGAACCCATTCCACTTGTTAATATTTTAGAAAAAGGAACATCCAATGGAGCAACTTCTGATTTTGATGGTAATTTTTCGATTCAAATAAAATCAATTCCTTCTACCCTTGTTTTTTCTGTAGTAGGTTTTAATACCAAAGAATTAGAGGTTACTACAAATGCAGAGCTTACAGTGTATATAGAAGAAGGAGCACTTCTTGATGAAATTGTATTAGTAGGTAACCGTGCAAAACCAAGAACAGTACTAGAATCACCAGTAGCAATAGATAATATTACATCAAAAGAATTGGCAATAAGCGCACAGCCAGAATTAGATAAAATGATTGCTTTTAGAGTTCCTTCGTATAACTCTACTCAACAAACAGTATCTGATGCAACTGCCCATTTCGACCCTTCAGAACTTAGAAATTTAGGGCCTAGTAGAACATTGGTTTTGGTAAATGGTAAACGTAAAAACCAAAGTGCCTTAGTGTATGTTAATGAAACCCCAGGACGAGGAGAAGTTGGAGTAGATATGAAGAGTATACCTGCTGCTGCTATAGAAAGAGTAGAGGTGTTACGAGATGGTGCATCTGCGCAATACGGGTCTGATGCAATTGCAGGGGTAATTAATATTATTCTTAAGGAGAACCCTGATAAAACAACAATAAATATTGGTTCTGGAGTAACTACAGATGGAGATGGATTTACTTATAATGGAAGTGTAAACACAACAATTAATCCAGATTTTGGTGGGTATATTAATTTAACAGCAGATTTTTATCACCAGGATTATACCAATAGAGCACCAGA
This sequence comes from Aquimarina aquimarini, assembly GCF_900299535.1. Lineage (GTDB taxonomy): Bacteria > Bacteroidota > Bacteroidia > Flavobacteriales > Flavobacteriaceae > Aquimarina > Aquimarina aquimarini. The sequence continues at coordinate 125,438 of NZ_OMKE01000012.1, forward strand.
GCCAGGAAAAGATCTACTTTTTGGTAATGTTTTTCAGCCAGATCCGCAAGATGTGATCGACGGAAAACAGACACAACTAGAATTTGATCAACAATTAGCTTTGGCTAATAGTTTATTGGATGGTTCTCATCCTTGGATTCAAGAAAATCCAGATTTGGGGATGACTCTTGGTCAACCAGAGTATGATCGATTGGGAGTAGCTTTTAATGCAGGATTCCCATATGCAGATGATTCTGCTAAGTTTTATTTGTTTGGAAGTCTTCAAAAAAGAGAAGGAAAAAGTTTTGCATTATACAGAGCGCCATATTGGGTTTCTGATCCTTTTAATTTATTACATGCGTCAGGTACAGAATATCAAGGATTTCAACCAACTTTTGAGACGGATATACGTGATAACACTTTTACAGCGGGAAACAGTTGGGAAATGTTTAATGAATGGAAGTTTGATTTAAGTTATACTTTTGGGAGAAATGCAGTAGATTATGAAGTGAATAATTCTTTAAACCCTGATTTAGGTGCAAATAGCCCTACTAGTTTCAAAGTAGGTGGATATAAATTTAGTAATCATATTGGGAATTTAGACATTTCGAAAACTTTTGGTGATGTTAGTTTGACATTAGGATCAGAAATACGACAAGAACGATTTGTTACTCTAGCAGGAGAATCTGCTTCTTATTTTGAAGGAGGTGCACAATCATTTCCTGGGTTAACACCAGAAAATGCTTTAAATGAAACTAGATCAAATATAGGAGCCTATGCAGGGTTAGATTGGGATGTGAGTGAAGCATTTTTGATTAGTGGAGCAGGGCGTTATGAAGAATATAGTGATTTTGGAGGTAATGTATCTTGGAAAGTAGCTGCTCGTTACTTGCTGGGAGATGATAAAGGAGCAATAAGAGCTTCTGTAAATACTGCTTTTAGAGCACCGTCGTTACATCAAATTTATTTAAGTAATATACAAACATTACAATTAGAAGATGGTAGTATCGGGCAACAAGGTACTTTTAACAATGTTGATCCTGTTATTCTTGATAGAGTTAATGGTTTAGGTGTACCACAATTAGACGCAGAAGAATCTTTTAATATTGCAGGTGGGATTACGTATAAATTTACGCCAAATTTCTCTGTAGCGGTAGATTATTATAATATCAAAGTTGATGATAGAGTATTGTTAACAAATCCATTAGGATTTGATGGTGATAATACGACTGTGAATGCGGTAGAACAGGTGTTAATAGATAATTCTATACAGAATATTACATTTTTTGTAAATGCTGTAGATACCAAAACTCAAGGTGTAGATTTGGTAGCTAATTATAGAGGGATTCAATTAGGGAAAGGTAGCTTAAGTGTCAATGCTGCAATGAATTGGAATGAAACTGATATTGATGGAACAATAACAGTTCCTCAGAAAATATTAGATGCAGGATATACAAATATTTTTAATAGAGAAGAGAAATCTAGAATTACAACTGCAAGACCAAATCTGAAAGGAGTTTTAGGGTTTAGTTATGAAATTAGTAAGTTCAACTTTAACCTAAACAATACTTATTTTGGTGAAGTAACATGGCAACATCCTAATAATCCAGGTTTTGATCAAACTTTTGCAGGTAAGGTTCTTACTGATTTGTCTGTTTCATATAAGTTTGCAGAATGGATCACAGCAAAAGCAACAGCTAATAATTTATTAAATGTTTATCCTGATGAGATTGAAACCTTTGGTGATTTTGGAACAGATCTTGGAGGAAGGTTTAGATATCCTTGGGAGGTAAATCAGTTTGGTTTTACAGGTACAATCCTGCAAGCAGGACTTGATTTTTCTTTTTAAAATATATGAATTGAATATAATATAGTAAAAGAAGAAATTTGATAAATCGGTCAATTATACTGATTTTGGATGAAAGATCTCTTTCTACAAAAAAACGTCACAGAAATGGAGGGCACTGAAAAAGCTTAACTTTTTCAGCAATGACTAGAAAAAGGCGATTAAATAAACATTGATTTTATTTAATCGCTTTTTTCATTTGAAGCCGTG
>NZ_OMKE01000037.1 GCF_900299535.1 Aquimarina aquimarini
GGTAGATACAAAGGATATCCGTATAGAAGTTATACCAATGGTAGCTATTCATATGGATACAGCGATCATTTTGCTGTATATATCTATCTTATCAAAGAAAAAAGGTAGCTATTTCTAGCTACCTTTTCTTATTATTCTTTTTTATAATTATTCACCCTCCTATCTGGGCACAAGCTGCATTAAACTGATCTTCAAAAGTAGCTCCATCAGGAATATCCTGTGCGGCTCCTCCTTCTACACTAAAAGTTCCATCCCCATTATCACAAACATCAATACTTACTGGACCATTAGAACATGTTCTACAGTTTGAATTACTATCATCATCACTACCACATGCCAAAAATCCCATCACTAAAAATGAAACTAGTATATATTTTATTTTTTTCATGATTCTTGTTTTTATCTTAAAAATTGTTTTACCACAACCGATTACCTAATCACAAGCAGAGAGTTCTACATATCGATCAAAAGTAACCCCTGTGTCCCTAAGGGTGATTTGTCCTTCAATTTTTTCTTGTATAAAAGCATTTCCGTTTTCTCCTCTACAAATGATAAGATCAATTTCTTCATTTGTACAAACCAAACAGGTTCTACCTCCAAATTTACAGTCTCCTAATATCTCTAATTGTTCTTCAAAAAGTTTTGTTGATTCTTCATCTGCAGCACACCCATTATTCAAAACATTTTCTATTGCAGCTTTATAATCATTACAAACATCTGTAGAACCAATATTTTCACTCAATGCAATTGCTGCATCAGTAAGGGTTACGTTTGCTTCAGCACAATCAATACTTTTATCATCATCACTACCGCATGCTACAAATCCTAGGGCAAGGATACAAGCAACAACATACATAAGTTTTTTCATTCTGATTCTCTATTTTATAGGTTAAGTGATCTCAAAAATAAGAAAATTAAACTGGATGGGGTAATATCTCTATGATAGCAGACAAATTTATGATCTAATAGATGTTATAAAAACACTTGTTTTTATGAGTGTTGTATTGCCTTACTTGATATCTTCTATGTCAATAGGTTTACCTATATAGGCCAAAAAGCTTTCTTCTTCTACCTGCTCTATTTCTTCACTATATGATGATATGATTTTAATATTTTTATTGGTATCTTTTATAAATAAGGGAATAATATTTTTATCTTCTTTGGTAAGATTAATCAGTGTTTTATACTGTTTATTATCCTTGATTTTTATTTCTTGAATTCCTGGAAATTTTTCTGCCAATTCAATCAGCTTATAATAATCATCTGTATGAGAGAATAACCCTTCTTGAGGGTTGTTTTGAGGGTCTTCCATTTCTTCGGGAGTGATTAGTCTATAAGATCCATGTTCTCCAAATTGAGTTTTAAACTTATCTATCGCATATTTATTTATATCGCTATTTCCTGTAAGTGCCATTATATAACCTACATCATTTAGTTCTATATTATCTTTGAGTTGGTCATTATAAATATTTCCTTCGATAGCATCTAATCCTAGTGCTTTTGCTTTATTGATGTTATTTCTATTACTATCTACCAATATCACATGGCGATTATTATTCTTTATATATGCAGCAATTAGTCTAGAAATTTTGGAAGCTCCGATAATTAAAATTCCGTCTGATTTTTTTAGGAAAACCCCAACCAATTTAGCAAAAATCCTTGCCGTAGTAGCATTAAGCAAAACTGTACCTAATACAATCATAAACACTAGGGGAGTTATATATTCTGCTCCTGGAACTCCTTCTTTATGTAATTTTAATCCAAACAATGACGCAATCCCAGCAGCGACAATACCTCTGGGTCCTACCCAACTGATGAATAATTTCTCGTTTGTTTTGAGACCAGAATTCATTGCACTAAGAAAAACTCCTATTGGCCTTACTATAAAAACAACAATAGCAAATAACAGAACTGCTTGCCAATTAAATATTAATAATAGATCTTCTATATTGATATTTGCTGCCAAAAGAATAAATAATATGGATATCAAAAGGACACTTAGAGATTCTTTGAAATATAAAATCTCATCTATATGAGGAAGATTAATATTTCCTAATACCATCCCCATAATAACCACTGAGAGTAATCCTGATTCATGAGCAAATGCATCTGATAATACAAAAACCCCCAATACCAAAGCAAGAGTTACGACATTGAGTAAGTAATGAGGAATAATTTTTTTTGAAAGTGAAAAAGCTAATGCATGGGCAAAAGTAAAACCAAAAGTAAAACCTACCAATACTATTTTACCAAACTCTATCAAGGCGGTAAGAGTAAATTCTTCGCTCCCTCCTACTCTGATAAATTCAAATACCAAAACGGCAACCAAAGCACCGATAGGATCAATAAGTATACCTTCCCATTTTAAAACTGCAGAAACATCTTTCTTGAGAGGAATATTCCTTAAAATTGGTGTTATCACTGTAGGTCCTGTCACAATAATCAATGATGAAAATAAAAATGAAATAGGCCAACTCAGGTCAAAAATAAAATGAGCGGCTAATCCCGCACCAAAAAAAGTTACGACAACAGCCAATGTAATTAATTTTATAATTACTGGACCTACATTAAGGATTTCATTTCTACGCAAGGTCAGTCCCCCTTCAAACAAAATGATACTTATTGCCAAAGAAACAAAATAAAACAAGCTTTCTCCTGGAAATAGCCCTTCTTTACCATTCCAGATAGGTTGTATTAATTTGGTTCCATCGCTCGTAAATAGTGTAGCCAAAGGCCCTACTAAAAGTCCTATCAAAATTAATGGTAAAATTGCTGGTATCTTAAATTTCCAAGCTACCCATTGCGCCAAAATGCCTAATATGATAATTCCTGCAAGTTCTAACATTCTCTATTTTTAAGTTAAATTATTATGTGAGAAAGATCGTAATTTTCTAAAAATATAATAGAAATATGTTCAGTATTATATTTTTAAAGATTAAGTTTATATATTCTGCCACTTAAATTTATTACAAAATAAAATTTTGAGCGAAGTAAATATTCATAAATTTAATACAATTCTAATTGGTGTTGCTTTTTCTCCTAACCTGAAAAACAACATTTTTGAAGCCATGAGAATGGTTGATTTTTTTGATTCTAAGCTGGTCATCGTTCATGTTGGAACCAAAACAAAAGAAAAAGAAAATTGTATCAAAGAACTTATTTCTGGATTTTCTGATGATGAAGAAAAAGTGGTTGTTATCTGGAAACAAGGTAATCCTGTCTCTGTAATTATAGAAACTGCAAAAGAAAGAAATGCCGATCTTATTATGCTTGGAGCAACCCCAAGAGAAGGTTTTCTTAAATTCTATATTGGATCAATAGCACGCAAAATTACTAGAAATGCCCATTGTTCTGTTTTATTACTCATAAAACCATCAGAAGATTTGCGGCCTTGTAATCACATTGTGGTAAACGGTCTCAAAGACGAAAAAACACAACAAACCATCCTTGATTCATTTGAGGTGGCTCAAAATCTTGGAGTGCAAAAACTCACAATTGTAGAAGAAATTTCTCAACAAGAAGTTAAAGTTGTGGTAGAAGATGATCAATCTTTGCTCAAAGATACAATGATAAAAGAACAACTGGCCCAAAAAGAAGACTTAAGAGTACAACATATTCTTGAAGATGTACCTGATGATCTTAAAACAGGAATTGCAATCAATTCACAATCAATTTTTGGAAAAAGAGGGTACTCTATTGGTCATTATGCAAAAATAGTTGCGGCAGACTTACTTATTATGAATGCTCCTAAGCCAACTACATTTTTTGATCGCATCTTTCTTCATGATCTAGAGCATATCTTATCAGAATTACCAACAGATGTTTTAATTATGAGATAAATGGAAAAAACAAACAATATTACATCTGGGTTTATAGCTCAACTACCCAAAAATATTTTTTCGGGTTTTGTAGTCTCATTGATTGCTCTGCCACTGGGGCTAGGTCTTGCATTGGCATCAGAGGCTCCGCCAATATCAGGAGTAATTGCTTCTGTAGTTGGAGGTATCATCGTTAGCATTTTTGGTGGGTCTAATGTTACTATTACAGGTCCAGGAAACGGATTGGTCGTTGTATTACTTGGAGCCATAACCACACTTGCCAATGGTGATCTCTATCAAGGGTATATCTTTACTCTGGCAGCTATCATATGTTCTGGTGCACTAATGATTATTATAGGGCAATTAAAGCTTGGTATACTCAGTGACTTTTTTCCTTCCTCGGCAATACAAGGAATGCTCGCCGCCATAGGGATAAGTATTTTTGCTAAACAGTTTCATGTAATGCTTGCCAATACAAATATTAAGGGAGATACTATCTCTTTATTAACAGATATACCTAGTAGTGTCTTGCTTTTGTTTGAACCTGAGAATAAAACTATTGCAATTGCTGCAATTGTAGGTGTTTTGAGTTTTTTGATCATGCTTTTCTATGGTAAAATCAGAAATAAATATTTTCAATTAGTTCCAGCTCCTATGTGGATTGTGCTTATTGCGATTGGTTTTAGTTATTATTATGAGGTGTTCTCTCGTGATCCTTATCCAATAGATACAGAACTACTGGTGCAGATTCCTAATGACATCTTTTCAAAATTTCCTTCTCCAGATTTCTCATTACTTCTTGATCTTAAATTTATAAGTGTAGTAATAGCCATCACATTAATTTCAAGTATAGAATCTTTATTGAGTATTAAAGCTGTAGATAAATTAGACCCTTTAAAAAGAAGGTCTAATATCAACAAAGACCTTACAGCACTTGGTATCGCATCCATTGTGAGTGGTTTCTTAGGGGGCCTTAATGTAGTTACTGTAATTGCACGTAGCTCTGTAAATGTAAACAATAGTGGTTCTAATAGGTCTTCCAATTTTTTTCACTCCTTTTTTTTGATACTGTTTGTAGTGTTGTTTCAAGATCAACTCAGAAGAATTCCGCTCACAGCACTAGCTGCAATATTGGTATATACTGGATATAAATTAGCTGCTCCAAGAAATCTAAAAGATATTGCCAAAATTGGTAAAGAACAGGTTTTTATATTTTTTGCCACAATCATTGCCACAATAACAACTAATTTGATCACAGGTATTCTTATTGGTATTCTGGCAACCATTATTATACATTTTATATTAAACAAAAGTGTTATTCTCTTTGCTAGAAACCTGTTTAAACCCAACGTTCTTATGTTTAAAGAGGGTATTAATGGTACTTACTTTGTAAGTGTAAAGAATTTTTCTAGTTTTCTGAATTACTCACGATTAAAAAGAAAATTAGATACGATTCCTGAAAATCAGGACACAGTCATAGATTTTTCTCTTTGTGATTTTGTAGACTATACGGTACAAGACAGCTTGTTGGGATATCAGGAAACTTTTAAAAGAAAAGGAGGTTCTTTTGAAATTACTGGGCTAGATATTCATGGTACCTCATCAGAACATCCTCTCGCAGTAAGAAGTCTCATTTCTTTTTCTAAAAAAGCAAAGATCAAAAATGGTACATCAAATCTTACCAAAAGACAACAAGATTTACAGGATATCGCAAATGATTTCTCATGGAGTTATGACCCACAAAAAACCAATGATGTTATAGGGGTAAGTGACTTTGTGTTTTTTAAAACTAAAAAAATTAATTACTTAAATAACTCTATATACGACCCTCAATCAGTTTTTAACGTTTTTGATATTGAATTTTCTGAAGGAGAGTTTATTGCCAGAACCTCAGTAAGAGCGACAATACTAATCATACGACTGAAAAAAGAAATTCCAAAATTCACTCTTGATAAAGAAGGTTTATTAGAGTTTCTTTATAAGTTTTCGGGTTTTAGAGATATTGATATACATGGGCATCCTGATTTTTCGAAACGATTTTTTCTTCTTGGAGAAAATCCTGAAAAAATTCAATCGTTTTTTACAGATGAATTGGTGCTTTTTTTAGAAAGTAATCCTTACTATCACATAGAATGTAAAAGTGATTCATTATTGATAATGTCTAAAACACGTTTAGCGAGTAGTAAAGAGATAAAATCCCTTATAAATTACAGCACTCATCTAGAAAAAGTAATATCTGGCACACAATATGATGAAATAGTGTTAAAAAGTCCAAAAATTAAATCCTGATCCTTGCCATTTTTTATATTTTGCAAGAATTTTTTAGTTGTTTATAAAAAAGTCGTAAAAAAAGTATAAAAAAATGTCTTTAGATCATTTTCTAAAACAAGAATACGGTTCAAATAATAATTGACAATTTTATCCTAGAATTAAAAAACTAACACATATAAGCAAATGAATTTATATCCCATAAAAGCGGGAAATTTTAAACTTGATGGAGGTGCTATGTTTGGAGTCGTTCCTAAAGTTTTATGGAACAAAACCAATCCTGCAGATAAAAACAATCTTATCGACATTGCAGCTAGATGTTTATTGATCGAAGACGGTGACCGGTTGATTCTTATAGACTCTGGGATGGGAAACAAACAATCAGAGAAATTCTTTGGCTATTATTCTCTTTGGGGTAACGATAGTATTGACAACTCTTTAAAAGAAAAAGGATTTCATAGAGATGATATTACCGATGTCTTTATTACACATCTTCACTTTGATCATTGTGGTGGGGTAGTACAATGGAATAGTGCTAGAACTGGCTATGAATTAGCATTCAAAAATGCACGAATCTGGAGTAATGAAGATCACTGGCAGTGGGCAGTTGCTCCCAATGCAAGAGAAAAAGCTTCTTTTCTGAGTGAAAATATTATGCCCATTCAAGAAAGTGGGCAATTAAATTTTGTTTCTAAAACCACAAATACTCCATTTCAAAAAAAATCTGAACTAGGTTTTGATATATTGTTTGTAAACGGACATACAGAAAAACAAATGATTCCACACATACAGTATAATGGAAAAACAATAGTTTTTATGGCAGATTTACTGCCAACAGCTGGTCATATTCCTCTACCTTATGTAATGGGATATGATACTAGACCCCTATTAACATTAAATGAAAAAAAATTGTTTCTGGATGAAGCTGCCACAAATGGGTGGTATTTATTTCTGGAACACGATGCCCATAATGAAATAATAACAGTACAACATACTCCAAAAGGAGTACGTCTTAAAGAAGTCTATACTTGTCATGAAATATTTAATTAAAATAAAAGATCAAATGATTCCCAAGTCCAATACAATAATTACTGCCATTGCCTCATCTATGCTTATTGTAGGTTGTGGTGCTCCTTCTATAGTTTCTACTCCTATAGAAAATATAGATTCAATTCCTTTAAAAAATATTGATCTCACTGATACACAATTAAAAAATTGGGGATTACTTGATCTGGTTTCTGATACTATTCCAGGAATGAGTGTTAATAAAACATATAACGAGCTAATCAAGGATAAAAAAGGTCAAACAGTTATCGTTGGTGTTATTGATAGTGGTGTAGATGTAGAGCATGAAGACCTTGATGATGTGATATGGATTAATCCTAAAGAAATCAAAGGGAATGGTAAAGATGATGACAATAATGGATATGTTGATGATATATATGGGTGGAATTTCTTGGGAGATGCAGAAGATGAAAACCTTGAATATGTAAGAATTATTAAAAAATTAAAGCCAAAATATGATGGTAAAAATCTTGCATCAATAGCAGAAGCTAATAAAAGTGAATATCAAAATTATATTGAAGCAAAAGCTGAGTTTGAAAAAAAATATCAAGAAAATGCTGCCAATAAAATGCAGTATGAGCAAATTTTTCAGCAATCAAAAGCTTCTCATAAAGCAATTGTAGATGCATTAGGAAAAGAAAATTATTCTCGTGAAGAGCTTTTAAAAGTAGAAGCAAAAACTCCAGAAATGCAACAGCATATTGCTTTTCTATCACAGATGTTTGGATTTATGGATCCAGGTGATACAATACCAGATTTTCTTAAGAATATAAAAGAAGGAGTAGATCATTTTACAGATCAATTAAATTATAATTTGAATCTCGAATTTGATGGTAGAGCTGTTGTAGGAGATAATGTAGATGATATTACTGATACCAAGTATGGAAATAATAACGTAATGGGACCAGATCCTAAAAAAGAAGGTATAAAACATGGAACTCATGTTGCTGGAATTATTGCTGCTGAGAGAAATAATGGAAAGGGAATGGATGGTGTTGCTCAAAATGTAAAAATAATGGCCATTAGAGCTGTTCCTAATGGAGATGAGTATGACAAAGACATTGCTCTGGCTATACGATATGCTGTAGATAATGGTGCCAAAGTAATTAATACCAGTTTTGGTAAATATTATAGTACCCATCCTGAATGGGTAGGAGAAGCTATAAAATATGCTGCCTCAAAAGATGTATTGATTGTAAATGCTGCGGGTAATGAAGGAGAAGATCTTGATAAAAAATCTGTATATCCAAATGATCAAATTGATAACAACACAGAAATAGCAAATAACTTTATTACCATTGGTGCTTTAAATTATGCATATGGGTCTAATCTGGTAGCAGATTTTTCTAATTATGGAAAAAATAATGTAGATGCTTTTGCTCCTGGTGTAAAAATATGGTCTACTACTCCTAATAATTCATATGAGTATTTACAAGGAACCTCAATGGCTGCACCAGCGGTTGCAGGGGTAGCTGCATTAATTAGGTCATATTATCCTGCTTTAAAAGCTTCACAGGTAAAACAAATACTTATGGATAGTGGTTTAAATACAAAATCATCTGTTGTGATTGGAGGAGAAAAAACCAATGTAGGAAGCTTTTCAGAATTATCAAAATCTAGTAAAATGGTTAATCTCTATAATGCTTTCATTATGGCAGATAAATTATCAAAATAATAAAATGTATTATGTTTAAAAAGATTGTTTTTATTTCTATAGTTGGAATCTTTTATGCTTCTGCTCAAAATAATACTTCGTATTGGCAACAACATGTTGATTATACAATGGATGTGAGCATGAATGTTGAAAACTTTCAATATCAAGGTACACAAGAGTTAATTTATTCTAATAATTCACCCGATACATTATATCAGGTGTTTTATCACCTATATTTTAATGCATTTCAGCCAGGAAGTGAAATGGATATTCGTTCTATTAATCTTCCAGATCCAGATCCTCGAGTAGGAAATAGAGTAAGTAAACTTACTCCAGAAGAGATAGGATACCTAAAAGTTAATTCACTATCACAAAACGGAAAACCTATACAGTATAAAACTGAGGGAACTGTTTTGGAGGTCTCATTAGATAAACCTATTGCTCCAGGAGAAAAAGTAACTTTTTCTATGGGGTTTGATGGTCAAGTTCCTATACAAATACGTCGTTCTGGACGAAATAGTAAAGAAGGTATTGCATTATCAATGACGCAATGGTACCCAAAAATGGCAGAATATGATTTTGAAGGATGGCATGCTGATCCATATATCGCTAGAGAATTTCATGGGGTTTGGGGTAATTTTGATGTTACAATAACTATTGATAAAGACTATATTCTAGGAGGAACAGGCTATCTACAAAATCCACAGGAAATAGGATATGGATATGAAAAACCAGGAACAAAAGTAAAAAGAAAGGGAAACACGCTCTCTTGGCATTTTAAAGCACCCAATGTACATGACTTTGCATGGGCCGCTGATCCTGAATATCTACACGATGTAGTGCAAGTACCTAATGGGCCTACACTTCATTTTTTATATAAAAATAAAAAAGAAATCATTGATGGATGGAAAGATTTACAGCCAAAGACTGTAGAATTAATGAACTATTTTAGTGAGAAAATAGGAAAATACCCCTATAAACAATATTCTGTATTACAAGGAGGTGATGGAGGTATGGAATATGCTATGTGTACTTTGATTACAGGAGAAAGAAGTTTTGGTAGTTTGGTAGGAGTTACTGCTCATGAAATGGCACACTCATGGTTTCAACATATTCTAGCAACCAATGAGGCCAAACACGAATGGATGGATGAAGGCTTTACTAGCTATATTTCTACTCTGGCTATGAATCATGTAATGAAACAAAATAACCCTAATTCATTAAGAGGAATGTATGATGGGTATTATCAACTAGCTACTTCAGGGATAGAACAACCACAAACTACTCAGGCAGATCGATATTCACATAATGCTGCATATGGTGCCTCTGCTTATACCAAAGGATCCGTTTTTCTGTCGCAATTAGGCTACATAATAGGAGAAGATAATCTTGCTAAAACTATTAAACGATACTTTGATGAATGGAAATTTAAACACCCTACTCCTAATGATTTTAAAAGGGTAGCAGAAAAAGTATCTGGAATACAACTAGACTGGTATCTTGTCGATTGGACACAGACCACAAATACAATAGATTATGCTATCAAAGAAGTGTCAGAAGACAAGAACGCTACCAAAATCACATTAGAGCGTGTAGGGTCTATGCCTATGCCAATAGATCTATATGTTGAATATAAGGATAGTACTATAGAATCCTTTTATATTCCATTAAGAATTATGAGAGGTGAAAAAGCCAATCCAATACCATCAATGAAAAGAACCGTACTCTCTGATTGGCCTTGGACAAACCCTGGTTATTCATTAAATCTTTCAAGACCAAAATCTGAAATAAAATCAATTCAAATTGATATTACAAATACTATGGCAGATGTAAATCCTGCTAATAATGGTTTTACAGAATAAATCGAAGAAACTTTATCTGTATAGTAAAATTAAAAAACCGGTTTTTTAAGACCGGTTTTTTTTGCTCTTATAACAAATCTAATTATTACATTTAATGCCTATGAAGGCTACTTTTAATAAAAAAGAAAAGGTAAAAAGTAAAAAAGAAATAGATTTCCTTTTTTCTGAAGGAAAATCTATTTCCAAATATCCTATTCGATTGGTATATAAAAAATCAACCTTTGAGGATACTATTAAAATTAAAGCCGCAGTATCAGTGAGTAAACGTAATTTTAAAAAAGCTGTAGACCGCAATTTTATAAAACGTTTAATGCGTGAAGGTTATAGAAAAAATAAGTATCTTGTACCCAACACTACTCATCAATTCACTTTTATGTTTTTATATTCTGGTAAAAAAATGCCGGAATATGCACAGGTTGAACCCAAAATAAAAGAGATATTACAAAAATTTGTTGAACAAGAAATAGAATTAAAATAACGTTTATATACGTTCATTTAATTTTCAATAATTAAAGAAATTATCGATGAAAAAAAGAATTATTTACCCGGCAATTGCATGTGTTATTTTACTGTCTACGGTAAGTTTTAAGTCTGATTTTTTTGAAATCGCCAAACAAATAGAAATTTTTACCACCATGTTTAAAGAATTAAACATGAATTATGTAGATGAGACGAATCCTGCAGAATTAATGGATACAGCTATCAAAGCCATGTTAGACGATCTGGATCCTTATACAAAATATTGGAACGAACAAGATGTAGAGGCTTCCAAAATTCGTAATGCAGGAGAATATACTGGTATTGGAGCTTCTGTAAAGACTATAAAAGACAAAATTATAATCATAGAACCTTATAAAGGATATCCTGCTGATAAAGCGGGACTTAAAGCCGGAGACGAGATAATTCAAATAGGAGATGTAAAGGTTTCAGACTTTAAAGATGATGCTGGAGAACTTCTTAAAGGGGCTAGTGGAACAAAAATTAATATTACATATAAGAGACAAGGTGCAAACAAAAGTACCGTGCTTACTAGAGAAGAAATAGATGTTGATGCTGTACCATTCTATACGCTACTTGATGATAATACAGGGTATATTGTACTATCAAAATTTAACAATAAAGCTTCTAGTGAGACTATAGATGCATTAAAAGATTTAAAGGCAAAAGGTGCTGATAAAGTAATTCTAGACCTAAGAGGAAATCCTGGTGGTTTATTGAGTGAAGCTATAAATGTAACCAACATCTTTGTACCAAAAGGAGAGCTTATAACCACTACAAAATCTGTTGTAAAAAAATATAATAAAGAATATTTTACAAAAAGAGAACCTATTGATACCCAGATTCCGTTAGTAGTATTGGTAAATGGAAGAAGTGCTTCTGCAAGTGAAATTGTATCTGGTAGTATACAAGACCTTGATAGAGGTGTGGTTATTGGAGCGAGAAGTTTTGGTAAAGGGTTGGTACAAAGACCCAAAAAACTTACATATGGTACTCAGCTAAAAATTACAATATCTAGATACTACACTCCTAGTGGTAGATGTATACAAGCACTTGATTATTGGAATAGAGATAAAAATAACAAAGCAGTGCGTATTAATGAACAGGATTTTAAAGCATATAAAACCAAAAACGGAAGAACAGTATATGATGGAGGAGGGATACAGCCTGATATTGAACTAGAAACCTCAAAATTTAGTGATATTACCACAGCTTTACTAAGGTCTGATGCTATTTTTGAATATGGAACAAAATATTACTATTCACATCAACTAAAAAAATCCAGTGATTTTAAATTTACTGATGCAGATTATGAAGAATTCAAAAAATTTGTAAAACAAAGTGATTTTAATTTTGAAACCGCCACCGAAAAATCCTTCAAAAAATCATTAGAGGTAGCAAAAAGGGAGAATTTTGATAAAGATATAGCAACCGCCTATACAAAACTTATAGCCTCAATAAACGCTTCTAAACAAGCTGCGTTGGATACTTACAAAACAGAAATTGTCAATTTACTTACTGATGAAATTATTAAACGATACTTCTACAGAGAAGGGTTGTATAATTATTATGTAAAACACAATCCAGAAGTAGCTAAAAGCCAAGAAATATTAGCTAACAAAAATAAATATGAAGAAATTTTAAAATAATCATATAACTCTTTGATTAGATACCTACTTCATGGCTTGCCATGTTCATAACCTTTTAAAATAAGATGCCCAGAATAATTATTCTGGGCATCTTATTTTAAATCTATTTTTGAATATCTAAATCATACCTCTGCTCTATCACGGGCTTATCAAAGGATGTAGACTCAACTTCTTTTGTTAATTTAAACCCATGATAAAGATATAATGATGACGCAGTTTCAAGCTCTTTTGTTGTCCATAAATAAGATGAATCATAATTACAGGAATAAAGAAAATCCATGTATAATTGCATTAATTTTTTTCCTAAACCTATACCTCTATATCTTTTTTCTAAATAGAAATAACGTAATTGAGCACTATTATTTTCTCTTGCCTGAAGTAAAAGAAAACCTATAATTTGATTATTATGTTCACAAATCCAAACTCTTTCTTTATTAGAATTGTAAGACTTATAAAAATCATACATACCGTTTGCTACATAAGTTTCAAATGAAATACCATATTGAAACTCTTCTGCATATAACCTACCGTGTCTATGAATTACAAAGCCTAAATCTCCAGGTTTAAGAATGGTTCGAATATTAATATCTGCTAGCGTTATACCTGTATTTTGCGATAATGCTTTTATTGATTGCATATTATGAATAAGTTTATTTGATTCATTTTCAGATAGATGTGAATAAACTGTTTCTAGTTGATCTTCTGAACTTTGATTTAACTTTAAAAACTCTTTTTCACCAAACTTGGTTAATTTTAAAGTAAAAACACGTTTATCTGTTAATGAGACAGTTCTTATAATTAATTTTTGAGATTCAAAACGCTTTAAAATCCGACTACAATATCCTTTATCTATATCCAAAAGTTGAATAATATCAGAAGCTGTAAATCCAGGGTTTTGGTATATTTCAAACATAATCCTAACCTCTGGTAATGAGTATTTACTGTTTAAAATATGTGTATCTAGAAGACCTATTATTTTTGTATAAAACCTGTTGAATTTTCTTATTTCATTGATATACTTTTTGTTCATGATATACTATTATATATTAGTTGACATTGTCAACTAATATATAATAGTAATAAATACCTACAAAACAATATTACAATTTTTTCAAATTATCATTGTAATATGGGGTATTCCATCTTCTAGATATTCTTTACCTATTTTTTTGAATCCGTGAGACTTATAAAATTTTTCAAGATATGTTTGCGCAGAAATTTTTACTTTTTTATTTCCAAAATGAGCTTCTATAGCTAGAATACTTTCTTTAATAAGATCATGACCATACCCATATTTTCTTTCCTTCTCAGATACTAACACCCTACCAATACTAGGAACATCAAAATAGTGTCCTTTATCAAATATTCTTGTATAAGCTATAATATCACCATTTTTTTCACCTATCACATGAAGTGCTTTTTGATCTTTATTGTCTATATCCTGATATACACAATCTTGTTCTACCACAAAAACTTCTGCGCGCAAGCGCAAAATTTTATACAGTTCTTCTGTTGTAAGCTCTTGAAAACGTTTTACTCTAAACTTAATACTCATATTTACTAATCTTGTACTATAATATCCTTATTATCCTTAGTTCCATATTCTGGTTGCAAAGTAATATGATTAATTTTAAATTCTTCTTTGAGTATATTCTCAATAATGTTAAGTGTTTCACCAAATTCTGAGATTAAAATATCATCATTAAAATCTACATGAGCTTCCAGATGTGTCTCTTCTTCATTAAGTTGCCAAATATGTATATGATGTATGCTTTTTATCTTTGGCAACTCATTTACTCTATTTACTATCTTTTCTAATTCTATGGTTTCTGGAGTATACAACATAAGTATCTTAAACGAACTCTTTAAAAGATCATACGCAACAATAATAAGATAAATGGCAATAGCAAAAGTCAAAACACTATCTACCCAAAACAACTGATAATATTTCATCAATATCCCTCCTATTAAAACAGCAATAGAAGCCATCATATCTGTAATAAGGTGTAAATATGCAGATCTCATATTCATATTTACCTTACTATCTCTTTTTAGGAGTAATACACTACATCCATTACCTAAAATTGCTATCGCAGAAAGTATGATAACAACACGTGCACTTATTTCTTGTGGATCTTGTAATCTTTCTATAGCTTCAATAATAAGAATTACAGCAATCACCATCATAGAAGCAGCATTTACAAATGCTGCCATGATTTCTGCTCTTTTAAATCCAAATGTTCTCTTTATAGAAGCTTCTTTCTTGGCTAATCGATTTGCATAATAACTTACAATCAAGGATACTACATCACTAAAATTATGTAACGCATCAGATAATAATGATAAACTACCAGAGAGTAATCCGCCTATTACCTGAGCAATAGTAATTATAATGTTTAGTAAAATTGAAAATAATAAATTGCGCCCTGTAACTATACCATGAGAGTGAGCGTGATTATGAGCGCAATGTTTTCCCATATATCAATTCATTAGATACACATAGGTATTTTATTTACTCTATTTTGATGTCTACCACCTTCAAATTCGGTATCTAAAAATGTTTTTACCATTTCTATAGCTTGAGGTGATGAAGTAAATCTTGCAGGAATACATATAATATTTGCATTATTGTGCTGTCTTGTTAATTCTGTAATCTCTTTAGTCCAACAAAGTCCTGCACGCACATTTTCATACTTATTAGCAGTCATTGCAACTCCATTTCCACTACCGCAAATTAAAATTCCGAAATCAACTTTTTTAGAATCTACATCTTTTGCTACAGGGTGTACAAAATCAGGGTAATCTACACTACTGTTTTCATTAGTACCATAATTTACTACTTCAATTCCTTTGGATTCTAAATATGCAGTAACCTCAAATTTATACGATGTTCCTGCGTGATCATTTCCAATAGCTATTTTCATTATTTTTTGATTTCGTTTAGTTCAACAAAGATAATTCAATCTAAAAAAAGTAAACTCCAAAACACCAATAATTTAACTAATATTACGGTAATGTTAATAACTCCTAGTCTTATGTTAACATTGAATGTGAATAAACAGTTCTTAAAATTCATAAAGTTTTTTTGGTGATTTGATTTATTATTTCAATACAATGGTAAGAAGCAATAATCAAAATTATAACTCCACTTTTTTTGGTTAAGTTTTCCAACATTAAATTTACGTTATGAACTATCATTTTATAGCAATAATATCAAAAATATAATGTGTTTATTACCTATTAACAATTGTTAATTAAATTTCATTTCATATAGATTATCAAGTGATTATATCATTAATATCTTGTTGATAGTCTTGTGAAAATTCAATCTAACTAAAAAAACAAATAAATTTCAAAAAAGTTATACCGTTATTCACACTACATAATAATCATTATTATTTATTTTAAATTTTAAAAAAAGAAAAAGATATATATTATAAGTGTTGAAAACTGTATGAAATGAGAAATGAATTGAAATAGAAGTTTAGACAATTCTAAGATGAGAATTGGTATCTAGATCATTTATAATTTGAAGTACTTTGTTTTTATCCTTTTGATGAACTTTTAGATTGATTCCTCCCAATGCGTTTGAGTAGAAGGGAAAAACACCGATCATAGTTTCGTTTTCAAAAAAATAAGAAATTCCTTCTTGATCAAGAAGAAGTTTTAGGATTGCATATTCAAAAGGATATGTATATGTTGTTATGGTAATGAAATTTTTCATTCTATATAAACTTACTTATTGTTGTCCTTCTACAAGATACAAAATAAGCCTAATATTAGGTTAATTTTGTGGTTCTTAATAAACATTGAATGATTAATTAATTTGACTTGCTTCTCGATCAATTTTGGTAGAAGTATTTATTTCTGACTCTTCTATAGATTCTTTTTTATGATCTATTGTATTATTAATATACAATGTAAAAGAATAAATACCCAGTAGAAATATGAATACGAATAGTAGTATTATTTTATGTATTTTTTTGATTCTAGTCATAGATAAGTCATATGATCAAACGAATAAAAAGTAGTCCTAGTGTACTAAAATTAAGTAAATTTTAAGAAAAAATAACATATAAACTAGTTTTTTTAAATATAAAATATTGATTAATAAGTATATAATTATTTTAACGTTATAACATGTATATCGTCTAATGCTTAATAAAAGTTTAAACTTAAAATTACTGATGTTAAAAGATAAACTGTACTTTTATCATAAATTATATAGAATAGATATTAATGAAAAGAAAGAGTAGAAGAAGAAAGAAGTCAACCAAAATAGAGAATATTACCCAGGAAATACTCAGAATACTCAAATCCGAATCCAGTAAAAGTTTTAATTATAAACAAATAGCTTCAAAACTAGGAGTGGATGATGCGAGTAGTAGAAATCAAGTGATAAAGAAATTATCACAACTAGCAGCAAAAAAACAAATTGAGGAGATAGAAAGAGGAAAATTTAAAATTATACCTAATATTAATACATATACAGGAGTTATAGAAATTACATCAAAAGGAACTGGGTACGTTATTGTAGAAGATCTTGAAGATGATATTTTTATACCTAGTAACAACTTAAACAAGGCTTTACATGGTGATGAAGTAGAGGTATATATTTATAGAAGAAAGAGGAGAGGAAAAAGTGAAGGTGAGATTTCTAAGATAATTTCGCGTAAAAGAAATGAATTTGTTGGTGTTATAGATATTCAAAAGAAATATGGTTTTGTTACTGTACAAGACAACAAAATGTATACAGATATTTTTATCCCTAAAAATAAGATAGCTAATGCAGAAGATGGTGATAAAGTCTTAGTAGGACTTGAGGATTGGCCAGATAAAGCAGATTCCCCTTTTGGAAAAGTTATTAAGGTTTTAGGTAAACCAGGAGAACATAATACAGAGATTCATTCTATTTTGGCTCAATACGGATTACCATATGAATTCCCAGAAGCAGTAGAAGAATATGCAAATAAATTAGATACATCAATTCAAGAATCTGAGATCAAGAATCGTAGAGATATGAGAAAGACTCTTACCTTTACAATTGATCCAAAAGATGCAAAGGATTTTGATGATGCATTGTCATTTCAGACCTTAGAAAATGGTAATTATGAAATAGGAATTCATATAGCAGATGTATCACATTATGTTACTCCAGGAACTATTCTTGATGATGAAGCATATGAAAGAGCTACCTCGGTATATCTTGTTGATAGAGTTGTACCTATGTTACCAGAAGTATTATCTAATAATGCTTGCTCATTACGCCCGAATGAAGAAAAATATACATTTTCTGCTGTTTTTGAAATCAATGATAAAGCAGAAATAAAAAATCAATGGTTTGGTAGAACAGTAACTTATTCTGATGCACGATTTGCTTATGAAGAAGCTCAACATATTATAGAAACTAGAGAAAATAGTATTCCTGCAGAAATTTCTCTTACTGGAAAAGCATACAATGCAGATCAAAATATTGCAGATGCGGTACTTAAACTAGATGAGCTTGCAAAAATTATGCGAACCAAAAGAATGGGTGAGGGGGCAATCTCTTTTGATAAGGTAGAAGTAAAGTTTAATCTGAATCAAGAGAATGAACCCGTAGGAGTCTTTTTTAAGACTTCTAAGGACGCTAATAAGCTTATAGAAGAGTTTATGTTACTAGCAAATAAAAAGGTCGCAGAATTCATAGGAAAACAAAATCCTAAGAAAACATTTATATATAGGGTACATGATGAACCTAATGATGAAAAATTAGCAGCATTACAAAATATTATAGGACGATTTGGATATAAGTTAGATTTGAAAGATAAAAAAACAACTACCAAATCATTAAATGGATTATTAAAAGATGTTCAAGGTAAAAAAGAACAGAATCTTGTAGATACATTAGCAATACGCAGTATGAGTAAAGCTGAGTATACAACACATAATATTGGTCATTATGGCTTAGCATTTGATTATTATTCTCATTTTACATCTCCTATACGTAGATATCCTGATGTTATGGCACATCGTTTGCTACAACATTATCTGGATAAAGGAAAATCGGTTGCAGAAGATGAATATGAAGAAAGATGTAATCATAGTAGTAGTATGGAAAACCTTGCTGCTAGTGCAGAACGTGATTCTATAAAGTTTATGCAAATAAAATTTATGAAGGATCATGAAGATGAGCAATTTTTAGGAGTGATTTCTGGAGTTACAGAGTGGGGAATTTATGTAGAAATCATTGATAATAAGTGCGAAGGAATGATCAGACTCAAGGATATGAATGATGATCATTACATTTTTGATCAGGATGAATATGCAATTATTGGCGAGCGAACCAAAAAAGTATATCAATTAGGAGATCAGGTATATGTAAAGGTTAAAAATGCAGATCTCATAAAACGCCATCTCGATTTTACCTTATTAGATACTATAGAAGATATAGAATAGAAGAATAATTTTTATTCTATTTATATGATACATATCTCTTGTTAATTCTTAATTATAAAAGAATTAACAAGAGATTCTTGTAGATGTAAAACAAATTAAATCTTAAATGTAAGGCAATGAAAAAAATAACAGTTCTTTTAGCATTTTTATGTGCAATAACAATACAAGCACAAGATATAATTACAAAAAACATTAGTGATTTTAGCGAATTAAAAGTATTTGATAAAGTAGAAGTTTTATTAATCAAAAGTGATGATAATAAAGTTGTTGTTTCTGGTGTGAATCGCAAGGATATTGATATTGTTACCAAAAACGAAGTATTAAAAATAAAAATGTCTTTAAATAATCTATGGGATAATGATAATACCAAAGTAGTTGTCTATTACACAGATATTTCAAAAATAGATGTTAATGAGGGCGCAAAAGTAAAATCTAAAGAGCGTATAGAATCAGATGAGCTTGATTTGAGAGCACAAGAAGGAGCCAGTATAATTGCCACTATAAATGCAGATGAATTATATGTTAAAGCTGTAACTGGTGGAGAATTAATTTTAAAAGGTACCGTAAGAGAACAAGAGGTAATTGTAAAAGCAGGTGGGCAATTTATGGCCAAAGACTTAAAAACTGAAAATACGGTAGTAAGTATTAGTGCAGGAGGAAGAGCAAGTATTAATGCAAGTACCTATGTAAAAGCTAATACTGCAGCTGGTGGAACAGTGAGAATATATGGAAATCCAAAAGAAATGGATACACAAAAGTTTTTAGGAGGGAAAATTATTGAAGTTAACTAGTTAGTTTTTTAACTTTGTAGCAAATACGCTTAGAGATTATGTTTCAAGATGCTCAGGCAGCTATACCATTGGGTTTTTTATTGGCTTTTTTAATAGGGCCTGTTTTTTTTGTACTTCTGGAAACAGCGGCGATCAAAGGATTTAGAGCCGCCTTGGCAGTAGACCTTGGTGTAATCTTCGCAGATATTGTATTTATACTTATCGCTTATTTCAGTACCAATCAAATTTTAGAGAAAATAAAAGATGATCCCGCATTATTCATTTTTGGTGGAGTTTTACTATCAACATATGGTATAATTTCTTTTATTCAGGAAAGAAAAAATTATAATAAAGTTAGAGATACCTCTGTAGAGATCATTAATAAACAAAATTATATAATGTTGTTTATAAAAGGATTTTTACTCAATTTTATAAATATTGGCGTTTTAGGTTTTTGGCTTAGTATTATAATAGTTATAGGACCACAATTGGATATGAACACCAATAGGATTATTTATTTTTTTATGATGGTTTTGGGTACATATCTCTTTATTGATCTCATTAAAATGCTATTAGCAAAAAGATTAAAAAGAAAATTAACACCAAAAAGAACGTATATCATCAAAAGGGTTATCAGTATTGTTATGATCGTATTCGGTATTTTCTTAATATTAAAAGGAGTTTTACCAGACACGATGGAAAAACGAATACAGGATGAGATTGAAAAAATAACTCCAGAATCTAGATTCAAATAAAAAAATCCTGTACAATTTGTACAGGATTTTTTCTTGAGGTGTCGAGCGGATTCGAACCGCTGTAGATGGTGTTGCAGACCACTGCCTAGCCACTCGGCCACGACACCCAATTTCAATTGGAACGCAAATGTAAAAAAATTATAGTTACTTTTTTAATGATTTTACATTAAAATAAAAAACTTATAATTTTAATAGTAAAAAACTACCTTTTTTTGCTCCTTGTGATCGTTACCATTTCTACATTTCCACCAATAGGGGGGTTAATTTTAGAAACATTTACAACCGCTTTATCAACCAATGGTATTTCGTCTAATATTCTGACTAAAATTCGCTCTGCAGCATGTTCTAATAATTTAGAACGAATAGCCATTTCTTCTTTTACAATATGATTAAGATGAACGTAATCAACAGTTTCAGCCAATTTATCAGAAACTGCTGATTTTGATAAATCAGCCTTTATTTTGAGATCTACTCTATAATCAGATCCTATTTTTTTTTCCTCTACAAGGCATCCATGATATGCATAGACCTTGATATTTTTTAATTTTATGATTCCCACAATTTTTTTTACAAATGTAGAAATAATCTTTGTTAATAAAATCTGAAGAAACCCTATTTTATATAGTATTAGGTGATAAATAAAATTAAAGACTTTTATAAGATAGTTATGCACCATTAGAATTTGTAATTTTGTGTATTATTAGATTTTAAAATGTCAGAAGAAAAAAAACCGCTTAATTTTATAGAGCACATTATCGAGGAAGACCTGAAAGCAGGTGTGAATACCAATAATTTACGTTTTCGTTTTCCTCCAGAACCAAATGGATATTTACATATAGGGCATACAAAGGCAATAGGTATAAGTTTTGGGCTTGGACTTAGGTACAATGCACCAGTAAATCTACGTTTTGATGATACAAACCCTGCCAAAGAAGAACAAGAATATGTAGATGCAATAAAAGAAGATATTGCGTGGTTGGGATATCAATGGGATAGAGAATGTTATTCTTCTGATTATTTTCAACAGTTATATGATTGGACTGTTCAATTGATAAAAGAGGATAAAGCATATGTAGATTCACAATCTGCAGATACCATAGCTTTACAAAAAGGAACTACAACAGAACCAGGAACAAATAGCCCATATAGAGATCGTTCTGTTGAGGAGAATTTAGATCTTTTTATGAGAATGAAAGATGGTGAGTTTAATGAGGGTGAGCATGTGGTGAGAGCCAAAATAGATATGGCAGATCCCAATATGTTGATGCGTGACCCACTTATGTATAGAATTCTTAAAAAAACACATCACAGAACAGGAAATGACTGGTGTATTTATCCAATGTATGATTGGACACATGGTGAGAGTGATTATATAGAAAATATCTCACATTCGCTTTGTTCTTTAGAATTTAAGCCACACAGAAAACTATATGATTGGTTTTTGGATCAAATATATACTGATAATATTAGACCAAAGCAAAGAGAATTTGCCCGCCTTAATCTTAGTTATACCATCATGAGTAAACGCAAATTACTCAAATTGGTAGAAGAGGGTATTGTATCTGGGTGGAATGATCCTAGAATGCCTACCATTTCTGCTTTGAGAAGACGAGGATATACACCTACATCAATTCGTAAATTTGTTGAAACTGTAGGAGTAGCAAAGCGAGAAAATGTTATTGATGTATCGCTACTAGAATTTTGTGTACGGGAAGATCTTAATAAAAAAGCATCTAGAGTAATGGCTGTTTTGGATCCCGTAAAATTAGTTATCACCAATTATCCTGAAGGAGAAGAAGAATGGTTAGAGGCTGAGAATAATCCTGAGGATGAGAATGCAGGTTCTAGAAAAGTACCCTTTTCTGGAGAATTATATATAGAAAGAGAAGATTTTAAAGAAGAAGCTGGTAAAAAATTCTTTAGATTAACTCTAGGTAAAGAAGTGCGTTTAAAAAATGCATATATTATCAAAGGTGAGAATGTAATAAAAGATGCAGCAGGAAATATTACGGAGATTCATTGTACTTATGACCCAAAGAGTAAGTCGGGTAGTGGTACAGATGAATCAAAACGTAATGTAAAAGGTACCTTGCATTGGGTATCTATTACACATGCGGTTCCTGCAGAGATTAGAATTTATGATCGATTGTTTATAGATGAAGCACCAGATGGTCATAAAGATAAAGACTATATGCAGTTTATAAACCCTGATTCTCTTAAGGTGATTACAGGTTATGTAGAACCATGTCTTGTAAAAGCAAATCATTTAGATCAATTTCAATTTCAGAGATTAGGATACTTTAATGTAGATACAGATAGCACATCAGAAGCATTAGTATTTAATAAAACAGTTGGCTTGCGTGATACCTGGGCAAAAGTGAAACCTGAGAATACTCAAAAGAGTACTACGCAAAAGCAACCCCATAAACAGCAAAATAAAGTACCTGCAATAGAAGAAATAAAGAAAGCTGGGAAAAAGTATACGAATGTACCAGATAGCAAAAGAGAAGTACTTAAAAAGAGAATTCAAGAAGCTGCTTTATTAGTAGAGATAGAGGAATTAATTCCTCTATATACTACTGCTGTAAAAAAAGTAGGAACTAGAATTGCTACTGTAATTGCGCTAGATGTAATTCTTGAAAACAAAGGATTACAACCCGATGAACCAGCAATAGATTTTATTAACAAAGCAGTAGATGATAAAAACGAATTATTAGAATTGGAAGCAAAGAAAATTGCCTCCAAATATGGGATATGATCAAAATAAAAAGGGAAGTTATTATAACTTCCCTTTTTATTTGTACCAATATATAATTTGTTTAATTATCTGCTATATGCTCATCTTGAGGTATTTCTATATCAGTTTTGAAATTTGGAAAAAGCTCTTTTGTTTGTGGATCATCAAGTAATTTATTGGATTCTACAAAATACCATTGAGATTTCTTTTTATTATAAAAACCAAATAAAGAACTTTTAAGAGTTATAAATCTCCCATTGAAATCCATTTTTACAGTATTTTTTACCAAGCAACGATATTCTTTTTTTTCTTTTTTTATATCTGTTATTTCGTCAATTTCAGAACTGATGATTTTAATTTTTTGAGCATCCATTGTTCGGAAAATTTCATCCATTGTATCTTTTAGTTGTTTTTCTCCATAAGCTTTAGAAATTTCAGGATGAGTATATTTCAGAATAGTATTTATATTTCTATTGATCGAAGCTTGAGAAGTTGCTTTTGCATCTCGTATTGCAAATTCTTTTAGGGTTTCTATATTTTGACCAAAAATTGTTCCTGTAGTGAGAAGAAGAAAAAAAAGAAAGTTTTTCATGCTATTTTTTTATAAAGATAACTAATTTTTAAACCATAAGATTTATTTATAATTTATTTTTTTTTATTGTTTTTAATTATTAAAAATGGATCGATATAAAGAGTTTTAAGAGGTTTTAAAAAAAAGATAATATGATTATATAGTAATTTTTTAAAAGATCCAATAAGATATTTAATATTTAGTTTTTTCAAAAAAAGGAATTTTATTTCCATCAGTTCATGAAAATCACGTGGAACAAAAAATGCCAGCAAAACTTTGCTGGCATTTTTTGAATAAAATTATATCAATTAGTCATTATCTGATTTTTTCCTAATTCCTTTTTTTGCATTTTGCCTTTTCATTTCTTCACCGATTTGATTGGATGCTGTAAAAGATGCAATCATATTATTTAACATATCACTTCCTGCTTGTGGAGAATTTGGAAGTAAAATAAGATTACTGTTTGTTTCTTCACCTATTGATTGCAAGGTATCATAATGTTGTGTTACAACAATTAGGGCAGAAGCTTCTTGCGAATTGATACCAACGTTGTTTAAAACATCTACACTTTCTTCTAGACCTCTGGCAATTTCTCTACGTTGATCTGCAATACCTTGTCCTTGTAATCTTTTACTCTCTGCTTCTGCACGGGCTTTGGCTACGATTTTAATTCTTTCAGCTTCTGCCTCATATTCTGCAGCTACTTTTTCTCTTTCGGCAGCGTTTATACGGTTCATGGCTTCTTTTACCTGTAAATCAGGATCAATATCTGTTACTAATGTTTTGATAATATCATACCCATAATTTATCATCGCCTCGTTAAGTTCTTGTTTTACTGCAATAGCGATATCATCTTTACGCTCAAAAACATCATCTAATTTCATTTTTGGTACTTCTGCACGTACTACATCAAATACATAAGATGTAATTTGATCATGAGGATTTTCTAATTTGTAAAAAGCATCGTACACTTTTTCTTTGATAACCTGAAATTGTACTGATATTTTAAGACGAACAAATACATCATCTTTGGTTTTGGTTTCTACTAAAACATCAAGTTGTTGAATTTTTAAATTTATACGACCAGCAATACGATCGAATACTGGAATTTTAAAATGTAGGCCTGAGTTTCTGATGCTTAAAAACTTACCAAAACGTTCTACTATGACAGAAGTTTGTTGTTTAACGGTGAATATACCTGAAAACAAAATGATAAACCCGAAAATTACTATTGGAATAATATATATACTCATTGTTTTGTATTTAGAGTTATGAATTTACTAATAAATTATTAATGTATGTTGTGCTAGGATTGTTACCTAATTAGTATTGTTTTTAAGTAGTATGTTACAAAATTAAAAAAGCATCTTTGTTACACTATTATAAACAAAGATGCTTTAGTAATATAAAAATGAATTTTTTAATTAATCTCTATTGCATTTTCTATTCTTTGTATAGTTTCTTTTTTACCAATCATAGATGCAATTTGAAATAAATCGGGACCTTGTAAGGAGCCAACTAGTGCAATGCGTAATGGCATCATTATTTTGCCAAAACCTATTTCTTTACCTTTTATCCAGCCTTTTACAATTGTTGAAACGTTGTTTTCAGAGAAATCATTGATATCATTTAATATCCTTGTTAGCTCATGCATCAATTCTGGTGTATCTTCTTTCCATGCTTTTTTTACTGATTTTTCATCATATTGAGTAGGGGAGACAAAGTAAAAATTACTCAGATCCCAAAGATCATTGGTAAAAATTGCACGTTCTTTTACAGTATTTATAATAGTAGGTATGTCTAAGGATGTAGAAATACTTTTTTCTGATAGTATTTTTTTAAACTGTTCAGATAATATTTCAGTATTCAATCTCTGTAAATGTTGTTGTTGAAACCATTTTGTTTTTTCAGGATCAAATTTAGCTCCAGCTTTATTAACACGTTTTAGATCAAATTCTGCAATTAGTTCTTCAAGAGAAAATAATTCTTGTTCGGTTCCTGGATTCCAACCTAGAAAAGCTAACATGTTGATAACTGCTTCAGAAAGATATCCATCTTCTTTATACCCAGATGCAACTTCATTGGTTTTAGGATCCGTCCATTGTAGTGGGAACACAGGAAAACCTCCTTTGATACCATCTCTTTTACCTAATTTACCTTTACCAACAGGTTTTAGTATTAAAGGTAGGTGAGCAAAAGAAGGAGCTTCCCAATCAAAAGCTTGATATAATAATACATGTAATGCCATAGATGGTAACCATTCTTCACCTCGGATTACATGGGTGATTTTCATTAAATGATCATCTACAATATTTGCTAGATGATAGGTAGGCATACCATCGCTTTTAAATAAGATTTTGTCATCTAGAGTATTAGTATCAATTTTTATATCACCTCGTATTTCATCATTTAAATGCAATGTTTCATCTTGAGGAGATTTAAAACGTATAACAAATGGTACTCCAGAATCTAATCTTTTAGTAACTTCTTCTTGAGAAAGAGAAAGAGAATTAGTAAGTTTTTCTCTGTTGTGCCAATTATAAATAAATGTTTTTCCATTGGCTTCATGATCTTTTCTATGGGTATCTAAAGCTTCAGAAGTATCAAATGCATAATAAGCAAACCCATCTTTTATTAATTGATAAGCATATTGTTTATATAAATGCTTACGCTCACTTTGTCTATAAGGGCCATATTTTTCATTTTTACCAGGTCCTTCGTCAAAGGGTATTGAACACCAGTTTAAAGAATTCGTAACATATTCTTCTGCTCCAGGAACATATCTGTTTTGATCAGTATCTTCTATTCTTAATACAAAAGTTCCATTGTTTTTTTTTGCAAAAAGGTAATTAAACAATGCAGTTCTTACACCCCCTATATGTAAGGGTCCGGTTGGACTAGGAGCAAATCGTACCCTAATATCTTTCGCCATGATTATTTTTTTTAAAACTTTTCTTGAGGTTTTGTCAATAAGTAGCAAAGATACAATCTTAATAATGCTATTAAAATGAATTACTAGGATATACTAAAATTTGTTGGTAGAATGAGATAGATTTTTTTCACGTGAAACATTGTTTATAGCATATAAAATAAGATTGTATAAATTTAATTGCACTTAAGTAAAGTAAAAACGTGTAGGATAGAGGTTTGAATTATCATAAATATAACAATCGCATTGCAAATAAAATTGTAGATTTAGAGGTTAATGAAAAAGGAAGACTTGATATATGGAAAATTTTGAGTTCATAAAAAACAAGCTAGAACAGTTTATCAGAAAATATTATATAAACGAATTAATAAAAGGAGTTATACTATTCTTTGCGATAGGAGTACTTTATTTTTTAGCAACCTTGTTGATAGAGAATTTCTTGTGGCTGAGTAGAATAGGAAGAACAATTCTATTCTGGTTGTTTATAGTAGTTGAGTTAGGCTTATTTATTAAATTTATAATTATACCAATCGCAAAGCTATTTAAACTAGCCAAAGGAATAAATTATGAGAAAGCTTCAGATATTATTGGTAGTCATTTTCAGGAAGTAAATGATAAATTATTAAATCTTTTACAGTTGAGTAATGATACTTCTTCATCTGATTTATTATTGGCAAGTATAGAACAGAAATCAAGTGAACTCAAACCGATTCCTTTCAAATTAGCCATTAATTTCAATAAAAACAGCACATATTTGAAATATGCGGCGATTCCGGTTATAATTTTAATGTTATTAGCTGTTTTTAATAAAACTAGTTGGATTTCAGATAGTTATAAAAGAGTAGTAAATTATGAGGTCGCTTATGAACCACCTGCACCTTTTCAGTTTTATATTGTTAATAAAGACCTTAATGCAATAGAAAATAAAGACTTTGTACTCAAAGTAAAATTAGCAGGAGATATAATTCCTGATAATGCAACAATCAAATATAATGAGGAAGTATATTTTTTACAAAATGTTGGTGTGGGAGAGTTTGAATATACTTTTGTTCAACCTAAGCAATCTGTAGAATTTGTTTTGAATGCCAATGGTATTAATTCTGTTCCACGAATGTTATCTATAGTTTCTGTTCCAGCTTTATTGAATTTTGAAATGAAACTTGATTATCCTTCCTATACTAAAAAGAAAGATGTTGTAATTAAAAGTTCAGGAAATGCAACCATACCAGAGGGCACAAAAATTGATTGGATTGTCTATACTAGAAACACCAATAAGGTAGAATTAAAAACTAGTGATTCAATCATTTCTTTACAAGATAACGGTGATAATTTTTCATATGATAGGAGGGTGTTTTCAGATTTAGATTATGAGATAACGACCTCTAATCAGAGGGTGAAAAATTATGACAATTTATCTTTTAATCTTAATGTGATAAAGGATCAATATCCTGAATTAAATTTAAAATCAAAGATTGACTCTATAGACAATCAAACCATATATTTTTTTGGAAGAGTTAGTGATGATTATGGGTTAAGTAAATTAAGACTTGCTTATTATGATACTGATAATTTATCAGAAGTAAAATTTAGAAATATAGACATAAACACATCAGAATTTGATGAATTTATTTATTCATTTCCTGGAGATTTAGATTTAAAAGAAGGAGGTAATTATGAATTTTATTTTGAGGTTTTTGATAATGATGTGTTGCATAATTATAAGAAAACAAAAAGTCAAATTTTTAATTTTAGACAATTAACCAAAGAAGAAAAGGATAATAAGTTACTAGAAAAACAAAGCGAAACAATATCTGGTTTAAATAAATCAATAAGTAAATTTAAGAAGCAGGAAGCAGAATTGAAAAGTTTAAGTAAACTACAAAAAGAAAAGAAAAACTTGGACTATAATGATAAAAAGAAACTTCAGGATTTTTTAAATAGACAGAAGAAACAGGAAAAAATGATGCAGAATTTTTCTAAACAACTAAAGGAAAATTTAGATCAATTTGATAAAAAAAATGAAGAGCCTTTTAAGAATGCATTAAAAGAAAGATTAGAAAGAAACGAGAATAAGCTAAAAAAGAATGAAGAGCTTTTAAAAGAAATTGAGCGTTTGGCAGAGAAGATTGATAAGGAGAAATTGACCAAGAAGCTTGAAGAATTAGGAAAGGAAAATAAAAATTTAAAGAAGAATCTGGAACAATTATTAGAACTCACCAAAAGGTATTATGTAATAGAGAAACACGAAAAATTATCAAATGAGTTAGAAGAATTATCCAAGAAGCAAGAAGAATTATCTAATAAAAGTGATGAAGAAAACACAAAAGAAGAACAGGATAAATTAAACAAAGAGTTTGAAAATTTTCAAAAGGAAATGGAGGATCTTAAAAAAGACAATAAGGAATTAAAGAAGCCTATGTCTATGGATCAAAAGAAGGAGGATGAAAATGCTATAAAACAAGAACAAGAAAATGCAAGTGATAATTTAGATAAAAAAAAGAATTCAGAAGCAAAGAAAAACCAAAAAAGTGCCGCTCAGAAAATGAAACAAATGAGCAAAGGAATGAAAATGCAAATGAATATGTCTGGTGAAGAACAGCAGCAAGAGGATATGCAAATGCTAAGACAAATTCTGGATAACCTTGTTGATTTCTCTATAGAACAAGAAGGGCTGATGAAGAAATTCAAAAAGATAGACATGAATAGTCCAGCATATTCGACAAGACTTAAAAAGCAAAGTATACTTAGAGAAAACTTTATACATATCGATGATAGTTTATATGCATTAGCATTAAGAACACCACAGATTACTGAGATAGTAACAAAGAAATTAACCGATATTGAATTTAATATCGATAAATCTTTGGAGTCATTTGCAGAGAATCAAATTATACATGGTACCGCCAATCAGCAATATACAATTACTGGATCAAATGATCTTGCTTATTTATTAAGTAGAACATTGGATCAGATGCAAAACAGTATGTCCGCTTCAGGAAGTAAAGGTAAAAGTGGGGGTAAGGATTTTCAGTTACCAGATATTATCAAGAAGCAGGAAGAGCTTAATAAAAAGATGGGAGAAGGAACAGAAAAAGGAAAGAAAGAAGGTGAAAAAGAAGGTAAGAAAAGTGGTGATAAAGGTAAAGAAGGAGAAGGGAAGAATGGAAATAAGAAAGGTGATAAAAAAGGAAAAGGAAAGGATGGTAAAGAAGGAGGAGAAGGTCAAAATGGGGAGGGTGAATCTCAAATGCAAAAAGAAGAAATGAATGGTGAACTGTATGAAATATATAAGCAACAGCAACAATTAAGAAATGCTCTTGAAGACAAAATTAAAAAAGAAGGAATAGGAAATAAACAAGGTGGAAACCTATTAAAAAAGATGAAGGAGGTAGAAGAAGAACTATTAAATAAAGGTTTTAATAATAACACTTTAAGTAAAATGTTGGATTTAAAACATGAATTACTTAAAATGGAAGACGCTACTTTTGAACAAGGAGAAGATGAAAAAAGAGAAAGTAAAACAAATCAATTTCAATTTAATAATAATGGTGTACTTCAACTTAACAAGGCTAAACAATATTTTAATACTACAGAAATATTAAACAGACAAACACTACCTTTGCGGCAAAATTATAAACAGAAAGTACAAGAGTATTTTAATAAAGACAATGATTAATTTTTTTTACGAAACAGATTTCGAGTTAAGTAACAGTGATGTATTATCTTCTTGGATAAGCAGAGTTATTTTATCTGAAAATAAATCAGAAGGAGAGATCAATTTTATCCTATGTAATGATGAATATTTACTTAAGATAAATCAAGAATTCTTACAACATGATACATATACAGACATCATTAGTTTTGACAATAAAGTGGGTAATCAGCTTAATGGAGATATTTTTATTTCCGTAGAAAGAGTAGAGGATAATGCAAAGAAGTTTAATGTATCTATGCAGGATGAAATGAAGCGTGTTTTGATTCATGGGGTGTTACATTTTTGTGGATACAAGGATAAGACAGAAGATGAACAAGATGTAATGACAGCAAAGGAAGATGAAAAACTACTATTGTTCCACGTGGAACAATAGTAGTTTTGTGTATAATATTATCACAATGTTCCACGTGGAACATTGTGATAATATTAAAAAATAGATTTAAAAAAATCATGTTCCACGTGGAACAATAGTAGTAAAATTATGTTTGGAATAGAATACGATGTTATAGTAGTAGGAGGAGGTCATGCAGGAAGTGAAGCGGCAGCCGCAGCAGCTAATTTAGGATGTAGCACGTTGTTGATTACAATGAATCTACAAAACATAGCTCAGATGAGTTGTAATCCAGCTATGGGAGGAATAGCAAAAGGACAAATAGTAAGAGAGATTGATGCATTAGGAGGGTATAGTGGTATTATAAGTGATAAGACCGCAATACAATTTAAAATGTTGAATAAGTCAAAAGGACCTGCAATGTGGAGTCCAAGAGTGCAAAGTGATCGAATGCGATTTGCAGAAGAATGGAGGTTGATGTTAGAGCAAACTCCAAATCTTGATTTTTATCAAGAAATGGTAAGCGGACTTATTATAGAAAATGGAGCGGTAAAAGGAGTGCGAACCTCTCTTGGAATTGAAATAAAAGGAAAATCTGTTGTGTTGACTAATGGTACTTTTTTAAATGGATTAATTCATATTGGAGAGAAACAATTTGGTGGAGGTAGAGCAGGAGAAAAATCTGCTACTGGAATAACAGAACAGTTAATTGATTTGGGTTTTGAGGCTGGTAGAATGAAAACGGGAACACCCCCAAGGGTAGATGGTAGATCTTTAGATTATTCTAAAATGATTGAACAACCAGGAGATGAGAATCCAGAAAAATTTAGTTATTCTGATATAACAAAACCTTTGATAGAACAGAGATCTTGTTATATGACATATACTTCTACAGAAGTACATGATTTGTTGAGAGAAGGTTTTGATAGATCACCAATGTTTAATGGTAGAATAAAAAGTATAGGTCCAAGATATTGTCCGTCTATAGAAGATAAAATAAATAGATTCGCTGATAAGGATAGGCATCAACTTTTTGTAGAACCAGAAGGATGGAATACAGTAGAAGTATATGTAAATGGGTTTTCTACATCTTTACCAGAGGATGTTCAATTCAAAGCGTTAAGATCTGTAGCAGGTTTTGAAGAAGTTAAATTTTTTAGACCTGGATATGCAATAGAGTATGACTATTTTCCTCCAACACAATTAACACACACATTAGAAACAAAATTAGTTTCTGGATTATATTTTGCTGGACAAATTAATGGAACTACTGGATATGAAGAAGCAGCTTCGCAAGGACTAATGGCAGGAATTAATGCTGCATTAAAAGTGAAAGAAGAAGAGTCTTTTATTTTGAAAAGGAGTGAAGCTTATATAGGGGTGTTAATTGATGATTTGATAACCAAAGGAACAGAAGAACCATATCGAATGTTTACTTCTAGAGCAGAGTATAGAACGTTACTTAGACAGGATAATGCAGATTTTAGGTTGACACCTAAATCGCATGTTATAGGTTTAGCGTCTGATGAGAGAATGAGAAGGATGCAGGAAAAAGAAAAAAAGGCATCTGCCTTTGTTCAGTTTTTTAGAGACACTAGTATTACACCTCAAGAAATAAATCCTGTTTTAGAAAAAAACAATTCTTCACCAATTAATCAAAGTGGAAAATTGTTTAAGATATTTTCACGACCTCAAATTACTTTAGATGATATTAAAGATTTTGAGAAAGTTTCAAAATATATAAAAGATCATGATTTAGATAAAGAGGTTTTAGAACAAACAGAAATACAAGTTAAATATTCAGGATATATAGAAAAAGAAAAAAATAATGCTGATAAATTAAATAGATTAGAAGATTTGAAAATCCCTAAAGATTTTGATTATTCAAAATTAAAATCATTGTCTTTTGAGGCGAAGGAGAAGATGGAAAAAATAAGACCAGCAACTATTTCTCAAGCATCAAGAATCAGTGGAGTTTCTCCTAGTGATATTTCTGTACTTTTAGTTTATATGGGTAGGTAATGGAATATGTGGTTATAGATAATTCTAAAGCTATTTATACAGAATTAAATTGGAGTATATTAATAGTTTCTGCTATTGGTCTTTTTGTTTATATGATAGGCTCATTTTGGATTGGAGCTATTTATATACTTTGTGTTGTAATATTATTAAAGGGATATTCTCAAGTTTATAAAATCACAAAAGTTTTTGATAATAAAACCCAGACATATCTTTTTGGTAAGTTAATTTGGGAATCTAAGTTAGAAGTGTTATTTCCTGATTATATTTCAATATTTCACGCTTCATTTTTGAGTATAGATCGAGAATCTGGAACACATAGTAGACACAAAAGATGGGTTGTTCGTTTTTTTGCAGATAATAAATATGATACAGTGGGTATCAATAATGATTATAACTACATTTCAGAAAAAGCAATTGAATTAGGAAAACTTTTAGAAGTGGAAGTATTTGATGGATCAAAAGAATAAGTTCCACGTGGAACATTTTTTTGTGAATGTTTTTTAGCAATTCTAATTCGAGTTTATAAAGTGATTTAAACTTTTTTGATTCTGGCGAAAAATAGTTGTTTTTTGACCAATTGAATAAGTTTAAATTACTTCTATATATAAAAACAAGTAAAAAATATAAGTACAATATTAATAACAAGTATACTTTTTTATAAATCTGCTTTCTTGTATAAAGAAAATTTGAAATAGTATTTGTTAAATATATAATACGATCTGTTTTGTGTTTTGAAACAATATTATAAAAAGCGTCAGTTTGAAGAGAAACTCTGTATCAAGAATAGTTTTAGAATCAAAAAACTATTTCTGATACATTTCTTACTAAAATTAAAACTATTGAATTGATGAATATGTAATCCAAGAATATCAAAATGATGATAGGTTAATACAATATTAATATGTGATTGAATTAAACAGGATAGGATGATAGTTATTTTCTAAGAATTTAAATATTCTATTATAAATAATAGATAAATATCATAAAATAGAAATATGATAAATAAAATTAGTGTCTTGTTAATATTATTCTCTCTGTTTTCATGTATTCCTGTTCATAGAGTTAAACAAGTTGATAATTTTAGAATAGAATTAGAAGATGAGTTTAATGATGAGCAATTTTTATTTAAACCACTGTTTTCTTATGGTGATGTGAAACGATCGTTACGAAAACAGTTTAAATTAAAAAATAGTCAGAAATTAGAAAATTTTGAAGCAAAACTATTTGATGAATTCGAAATGGATTTTAATGTTATAATAAGTTTTGAAGGAGATAGATCTGTTACTTCAAATTATTTACCATTTGTTGTTTATGGTGATGAACCAGAAGAAATGGTAGGAGAATTAGAAGTTTTTGTAAAAATTAAAATATTTGATAGTAATGGTGGTAATTGTTTATCTACTCATTCTTTATTTTATGACAAAACACGATCCTTTTTGATTCATCTCAAAAACAATATAAAAAAAGAACCTTTATTTTAAATCAACAGTATTTACTATATGAACAAGCAGAAGACGTTGGATCTTTTTATAGAATGTAAAGATCATACAGTTTCAGGAGAAAAATTTCAATTACTTTATGACAAAGAGTATGATATGTTGATTACTTCTCCAAAACCAGATAACAATGAATTAAGTAAATATTATGAAAGTGAAGATTATATTTCTCATACAGATTCCAAACGATCTTTTTTCGAAAAACTTTACCATACAGTAAAGACATATTCTTTAAACAAAAAAGTTAAACTTATCTATAAGCTAAATAATCACCCAGGTAGACTTCTGGATATAGGAGCAGGAACAGGTGATTTTTTGAATGTAGCAAAACAAAAAGGTTGGAAAGTAGAAGGGGTAGAACCAAATGATCAAGCAAAAAAATTAGCACAGCAAAAAGGAATCACATTACACGCTGATATGATAGGCTTAGAATCTCATCATTTTGATGTTATTACAATGTGGCATGTTTTGGAACATATTCCGGATTTGAAGGATCAAATCAAAAAAATCAAAAAAGCTATAAAGCCAGGTGGATTTGTTGTTATTGCCGTTCCTAATTTTAAATCTTTTGATGCAAATTACTATAAATCGTTTTGGGCAGCATATGATGTACCGAGGCATTTATGGCATTTCTCTAAAACATCAATTCAAAAATTTTTTAAAGAAGAAGGTTTAGATCTAGTAGAGGTACAACCTATGAAGTTTGATTCATTTTATGTCTCTCTTTTATCAGAGAAATATAAGCGAGGTAAAATGAATTTTATAAGAGCATTTTGGTTAGGAATACGTTCAAATTATTTAGCCAAACAGTCAGGTGAATATTCTTCACATATTTATATACTTAAAAACAACTAAATCTCTTTTTAAAAGGTCTTTTTTGTTGTTTTAACACTTGGTTAGTATAATTGAGTGTCTTTTTGTTTTGAGGTGCTTAAAACGCTTTAATTTGATTTGTTTTTAATAGTTTTTGTATATTAAAAATATAATATTGATTGTTTTTTCTTATACATGTTTTTTTGGCTAGATATATTGGATAACATCAATCTAACTTTGATATTTTTGCTTTGAACTAAATTTTTGAAAAATGAAAAAAATAGTATGGCTTGCAAGTGCGCTATTAATTTTAACTTCTTGTAATCAACAAACAGAAAAAACTGGTTTTGTAAATAATACCAAAGTTGTTTCTGATTTTAAAGAAATGAAAGTTGCACAAGAAAAGTGGACAAAGCGTAATAATGAAGTGCGAGCAGAACTTGAAGAAAAAGCAAAGCAATTTCAAATAGAGGTACAAGGGTACCAGAATATTATGAAATCTATGTCTGCATCCAATAGACAGAAGAAAGAGCAAGAATTAATGGCTAAGCAACAAGAATTACAAAGAGAACAGCAAGCCAGAATGCAAGAAATTCAACAAGGAAGTCAGGTAGAAATAGACTCAATCATAGGTAAAGTAAAGACTTTTATAGAAGGGTATGGCAAGAAGAATGGATATACCTATATCTATGGTGATACAGAAACCAGTAATATACTCTATGGTAAAGAAGAATTAAACCTTACAGATGCAATTCTTAAAGAATTAAATGGTGGTGAAACTGTAGAAAAAACAGAAGAAAAGAAAGAAGAGTAATCTTCATTTTATAATAGTTTATAAGCCTCATTAGATATTCTTTTCTAATGGGGCTTTTTTTATGCATAAACAAGCACTTGAAAATATCGTTTTAGTGTTTAAATGTCAGTTAATGATTGGTATACAAAAAATCATTTTAAATAAATAAAAAAGAAAGTTATATGTCTAGTGAAGTTATAATAGGCATGATTATAAGATAGAATTTTATCTAATTTCAACATTATTTTTTACACTTAATCGAAGAAAAAAAGAACTGTAAATAATTAGTAGTTACAGGAAAAGCATAAAAAAATTACATTTTTTCATCTTTTTAATTGACAATACTTTTGTTTTTTTAACAATAAGAGAAGTATATTTGCAACTTTTATTTAGCTATAAAATAATTTTTTACCTGTACTCAAAGGTTTGATTAACAAAAAATTATGTATATTGATAGCTTTTTAGGAGTGTAATATGTTTGATTGAATTCAAAAGGTTAATAAAAAGTGAGAAAAATATTACAAAAAAAAAATAAATTTTAGTTTGTTATAAATATTTAATTTATAATTTTATGACTTGGTAAAAAATATATTAACAATATTATTAACAAGCGCCCCAAATCGCGAAGTTAATATTGCATATTCACCTTAATTATAAGTGTGATATCATGAAAAAAAAACTTAACCTATCGTTATTAATCGGAATGTTGGTGTTTCTGAACTTTCAGGAAATGCGAGCACAACGCATCATTGACGCACCAGATTTTGTAAATGAATCTGGAGGAGTATTGTCCGCTGTTTGTAGCCAACCGATTAGTCTTTTTAGCGTAGTTGCCAATATGTCCCCTGGACCTGCTCTTCCTAGCAACAATGAATTTATTTTAGAACTTTCTGATGATACAGGAAATTTTGGTAGCCCATTAGAGTTAGCTCGAGTAACGGGTCCCAATGGTGAAGGTTTTGGGGATTCTGAAATTCGTTTTGATAATGTTCAGATTCCAGAAGATACAAATGGTGATAACTACAGAATAAGAATAATATCGTCTGAAACAACTATTGTAAGCGCCTTATCAAGTCCAATACCAATTTATTATTATAGAAACGATTTGAAGTTACGCATTGAAAATGTTGCTCTTTGTGGTGTTGTCAATTTTGTTCATACCGCTTCTATTCGTATAA
Organism: Aquimarina aquimarini; assembly: GCF_900299535.1. Taxonomy (GTDB): domain Bacteria; phylum Bacteroidota; class Bacteroidia; order Flavobacteriales; family Flavobacteriaceae; genus Aquimarina; species Aquimarina aquimarini. Next base: position 37,363 of record NZ_OMKE01000037.1, read on the forward strand.
CAGAAGTTGGTGATGATAACAGTGTTGTTGATTCCGATCAATATACGTACCAGTGGTTTAAAGGTGGTTTTCCGTTTGGAACCCTCATTGCTGGTGAAACAGGCCCTAGTATTGATATTACTCAAAATGACTTAGATGGAAGTGGGGAAGCTGTCTATTATGCTCAAATTAATTTAGGTGCATGTAATCCACAATTTCCATCTTCTAGAACAAATAATTTTACGATCCGGTTAATTGACCCTGCAGGTGTTAGAATTCTTGAAGAACCAAGCGTTAATTTTTGCCCACAGGATGTAGGAAAAACTTTAAACTCTAGTGTTACAGATATTAGAAATACGTATCAATGGCTTAAAGATGATGTTGAAATAGAAGGTGCAATAGATTCTAATTATCAATTGCCCGATAATGATTTTGGAGGAGTATATACGCTGGAAGTTACATATAGTGAAGATTGTTCTATAAGAACCTCGCCAGTTACTGTGGTTAATAATGGATCTTCAATTACAACCCCTTTGCTAGAAAACATGATTTTGTTACCACAAGAAACGATTACACTAGAGGTTACAACAGATGCACCTGTTTCTCCATCTACTAGTTCTTTTCAGTGGTTTAGAAATACGAGTCCTCTCACAGGTATATTGGCCTTAACTGATCCCACAATATCTATAGATATAAATAACCCAGATACATATAGAGTTCAGATTGTTGCAGATGATGCTTGTTCTAGTGTTTTAGAATCTACTACAGATATTTATTCTCCTATTGCAATAGGAATTGAGATAGGACTATCAGATGATTTTACATGTGAAGATAGCAATGTAGTTTTAGAAATTAAAGACATGTTTGGTTTTACACAAAGCGGTAGTGGCGCTCCGCCACAAATATCCCTTACAGAAAATCAAATTTCATTTTTTAATTTTGAGTGGTATAAAGATGGTCAACCTACGGGAATTACTACTACCACATTGGATATTGAAACTTCTGAAGAGAATTCTAACTATACATTGATGGCGAATCTGATTACTGGAGAATTTACTGATATCGTATCAAACGAGTTAACATTAACTACAATACCTTCTAATATAGAAATAGTAGCCTCTTCACTTACAATCCCAATCAATGAATCGGTTACTTTAACCGTTCCTGTGAATGCTAATTATACTTATGAATGGTTTAGAGTTGTAAATGATACCAATGAATTAATAGCAGGTGCTTCTGGTAATACAATAGAAGTTACAGAAGAAGGAGTTTATTTTGTAAGAATATCATCTTCAATATGCTCTTATGATACACCAACAATAAATATTGGTAATGTACCAGGAATATCAGAGATTATACCCAATATAGTAACACCAAATAGTGATGGTATCAATGACAGTTGGTTACTGCCTTCTTCATTATTCAATCAGCAAGATGTCGAGATTACAATTTATAACTCGAGAGGTCAGATTGATTTTACATCAGCGAATTATCAAAACAACTGGCCCGAAGAAAATTCAAAATCATCTGGTCAGGAACCGTTTTATTATTATATAATAACAAAAAATAATTCCGTGGTCAGAAAAGGTTCGATAACGGTAATGAGATAGTTTTATGGTCAAAAAATTACTTTTAATAATTGTATGTATATCCTTTAACCTTCTTAGAGGACAAGATGAGAATACTACTACTTATGGTGTACTACCTACCGATATCCCTACTCATAACTTAGTAAAATATAATAGATTTTATTTTAACCCAACTTTTTCTTTAGTACGAGAAAATAAAAAATCTATTAATGTTTATAACAAAACACAATGGGCTTCTTTTAATGATAACCCACAAACTTATTTAATTAATTATACAGCTAATTTTGATGAACAAATTGGTGTTTCTATTGGTTTGCATCAACAAAATGAAGGGATTTATAGATATTTTGGAGGAATAGCAAACTTTGCTTACAATGTAGAAATAGACAGAGATATGAACCTTACTTTTGGTATGAATCTCGGTTTTTCACAAAGCGGTATAAAATCTAATATTGATGCAGCTACAAGTATTATTTTGAATAGTGGTGTAGAAGTGAGTGATCCTGTTATTCTTAATTATGAAAAAAGTTCAGTTTTTCAGTTAACTCCAGGTGCAAATTTTAATTATGCAGAATTTGATGTAGGAGTGTCCGTATCCAATCTCGTTGCTTATAATTTAACAGCTAGTGAACTATTAACTGATAACATGGCCTTTAGGGGCCACGTTATGTATACAACAAGTTTACAAAGAAGGTCTGATAAGACAATCCGAGGAATGGTATATGCAAACATGTTACCTGATACTGGTGCAGATTCTAATCTTAGATATGGTGGTAATGTTATTGTGGATTTACCAGAATTAGGTTGGGCACAGGCAGGCTATAATAGTTTTTATGGAGCTTCTGTTGGTATAGGAGGTAATATTACTTCAAATGTTTCTGTAGGTTATACATATGAAACAGGTCTTGGAGATACCAGTAATTTTGGAGCTACTCATGAAGTGAGTTTGGCTTATAATTTTGAAAAAGAGCGTCCAAGAAAAAGAAGAGGCAGATCAAAATCAAGTACTCAAAAAGCATATGAAGAGCGAGATTCTGAAATTAGAAGACTTAAAAAGGAAATTTTAGAACAAAACAAATTAATAAGAGAGCTACAACAGGAAAAAGGAGAATCTAAGAGTCAATCTCAAAAAGCAATGAGTGAACTCGAAAGATCTATTGCAGAAGCTAAAGAAAAAGAAGCTAAGGCGGCTAGAGAGTTAGAATTGCAACGTGAGGAAGAAGTAAAATTACTTAATAAAAGAAGAGAAGAAGAACGTCTGGCATCAAGACAGCGATTAGAAAGAGAAGAAGCAGAGCAAAAAGCTGAAGCAGAACGTATAGCATCGCAACAACGATTAGAGCGTGAAACGGCACAACAACAAGCCGAAGCAGAACGTGTAGCATCGCAACAACGATTAGAGCGCGAGACGGCGGAGCAAAAAGCTGAAGCAGAGCGTTTAGCCGCACAACAACGAATAGAACGTGAGACAACAGAGCAAAGAGCCACAGAACAAAGAATAGCAGCTGAAGAAGCCGCGAGAGAGGCAGAAGCCGCAGCACAGCAAGAAATAGAAGAACGCCTAGCTGCACAGCGAGAAATAGAGCGTGAAGAAGCAGAGCAAAAGGCTGAAGCAGAACGTGTAGCATCACAGCAACGACTGGAACGTGAGGTTGCAGAACGAGCAGCAGCACAACAAGCTGAGGAAGAAAGAATACAACAAGAGGCAGCCGCTGAAGCAGAACGTGTAGCATCACAGCAACGACTGGAACGTGAGGTTGCAGAACGAGCAGCAGCACAACAGGCTGAGGAAGAAAGAATACAACAAGAAGCCGCCGCTGAAGCAGAGCGTTTAGCAGCACAACAACGATTAGAACGTGAGGTTGCAGAGCGAGCAGCAGCACAACAGGCTGAGGAAGAAAGAGTACAACAAGAAGCCGCCGCTGAAGCAGAGCGTTTAGAGGCACAGCGACGACTAGAACGTGAAGTTGCAGTACAAGAAGCAGCACAACAGGCTGAGGAAGAAAGAATACAACAAGAGGCAGCCGCCGAAGCAGCACGTTTAGAGGCACAGCGAAAACTAGAGCGTGAGGTAGCAGTACAAGAAGCTGCTGCTGAAGCCGCACGATTAGCAGAAGAGGAACGACTACGACAAGAAGCCGCCGAAGCCGCACGATTGGCAGAGGAAGAGCGACTACGACAAGAAGCTGCTGCTGAAGCCGCACGATTAGCAGAGGAAGAGCGACTACGACAAGAAGCTGCTGCTGAAGCCGCACGATTAGCAGAAGAGGAGCGACTACGACAAGAAGCTGCTGCTGAAGCCGCACGATTAGCAGAGGAAGAGCGACTACGACAAGAAGCTGCTGCTGAAGCTGCACGATTGGCAGAAGAGGAGCGACAAAGACAAGAAGCCGCTGAAGCTGCACGATTAGCAGAAGAGGAGCGACAAAGACAAGAAGCCGCTGAAGCTGCACGATTGGCAGAAGAGGAGCGACAAAGACAAGAAGCTGCTGCTGAAGCTGCACGATTAGCAGAAGAAGAGCGACAGAGACAAGCAGCTGCAGCTAATACAGAAGAAAATGAAGAAGGGTTAGATGAGATTAAGAAAGAATTAGATAATAGTAGTAGAATTACAGATAAAATATTTGCACGACGAGACTCATTATTAAACACAAGCATGAATGTTGATAAGAGAGAATTTAGTAAGCTTTTAGAATCTCTGGTTAGTATGGATACAGATGCAGAAGAAGCTAAAAATGAATCTGATCCAGCAAGTTCAAAAAGACTTACTGCAAAGAATAGATTTGTGAAATTTGCTGAAACATCTAGACCGCAAGCTCAATTTGCTACCAAATATATACCTGGTTACCCAGAAGGATATTACCTTATTGGTAATGTATTTAAAGGAGGAGCTTATGCAGATAAATTTACAGGAACCTTAAAAGATTTAGGGTTTAATGACTCTCAGATTATACTTAATCCAGAAAATCAATTTCAATATGTTGCTATAGAAAGCTATACTGATAAAGATGAAGCTGCAGAAAAGTATTTTAATAATATCGATAATAGATATTTTGGAGATATGTGGATATTACATATTGCCAAAAATAGAGTAGAATCATATAAAAAACTATTACAAGAAACACGTTTGATAAAAGATACTGTAAAAGATGATACAGTCTTGACAGAGAGTTTGTCTTTTATTGGAGGACACAATATAGAAAATGGATATTATCTCATTACAAATATTTTCAAAAGAGAAAATTATTTTGAAAGAGGAATGGCCAAATTAAGATCTCAGGGACTGGAGCCGCAATATTTCAGAAACCCGAAGGATAATTACATTTATGTGTATCTGAAGAGATATGGCACTATAGACGAAGCGAAACAAAGCTTATTCTCTAATGTCAATAACTCATATGATGGAGATCTTTATATACTAAAAGTACAATAACCCCCAAAGATGGATGACTATGGAATCTATAGACAATATTTTAAAACTCCTGGAGAAGAAAGCTAACTATAAACAAATATTTTTAGTTTTATTTCTATTTTTTAATGCTACGTTGATGTTTTCTCAACAGGGTTTTCAGCATCGTGAAAATACTACAGTAAGAGGAGATGTATTAATGGCTGGTAATGCTATTTTGGGATTAACAAATAATCCCCCCAATAGTGCTTATAACATTATGGGAACTAGTAATGGTGGTACTAATCGTAATACGGCATATATTGATATAGATGGTGACAATACTACATTTAGTTCTAGTAGTGCTGACTTGGTAGATCCTAATGTGGGCTGTACAAGTATTGTATCTGCGGGTTTATATTGGAGTGCAAATTATTATTTGGCACGACAAAATTTTCCTAATAATTATTCTAATACTAATATTAGTAGTGGTACCAATACACGTACTGTACTTACTATTAACAATACTACTATTGCAGGGGTATATAATGTAAGAAATGATGAGTTTAGTAGTGATAACTCTGATATAAGATTACGACCAGCTTCTTCTAATTTGGTTGTAGCACAACCCACTAGTGGGTGTGGAATTACCAATGGTGCTGCTTTGGCAGGTAATATTGCTGTGGTACAAACAGGAGGAGGTTGTTCTGATAGAAATAAAGTGTTAAATGCTCAGGCAGCTGGAGCTATAGGAGTTGTTATAGTAAGTTCTAGTGGTAATTTACATAGACTTTTGGGGGGAGGAAGTCAAATAACGATACCATCTGTTACAATTGGTAATGATGATATAACTGGTGGTGGAAACTTAATTACACAGCTTCAGGCTCAAACCAATGTAGTGAATGCAACGCTTTCTACTACAGGGAATGAAGATACAACTAATTTATCTGCAACTGACGTACGTAAATTGGGAACAGCAGATTTTCAAAATATTAGATTAGGTTTTGGTCCTCCAGGAAGTGTCACTTATTCTACAGTTCAACCTCAAGTAGGTACATTACCAATTACACTAAGTAGTGGTACTGTTGTAAATACGCATCCAGGGGTAATATATGATGGATATAGTAATACGGTATCAAATAATAATGCTAATGCTACAGATAATGTACCATATGTATGTTATGCAGATGTTACAAGTATAGTCCAAAATAATGGATATGGTACCTATACAGTTGCTGATATGAAAGCTACATTAGGGGTTACCTCTGGTGTTTCTGGAGCAGCAGGAGGATGGACCTTGGTTGTTGTTTATCAAGACCCAAGTCCTGCTTCTGTAAATAGATTTATATCTGTTTATGATGGATTTAGAGAAATACAATCAGGCGCTGCCCCTGTAAATTTACCAATTACTGGATTTACAACATTGCCAGCACCAAATCCTGTAAATGTAAGGTTAGGTTCTGCTTCATTAGAAGGAGACAATGGTATTCAAGGAGATAATTTATTAATTCAGAATGCAGGAGGTACTTTTGTACCAATTGTAGATGCTGTTAATCCAAACGGGAATTTCTTTAATAGTTCTATATCAGTGGATGGAGCGTATACTACGAATCGTAATCCAGCATCTAGAAATACACTTGGTTTTGATTCAGATATTTTTGATCTGGCTAATAATAGTAATAGTATTATACCCAATGGTGCTACTAATGCAAATTTTCGATTGTTTACAGCAGGTGATACCTATCAGTCATTTTTGTTAGCGTTTTCTGTAGAGAACATTATACCAGAGCTTAGAATACTTAAAGAAGTGTACAACCCTAGTGACCTATCCACACCTATTAATAATTCTTCAGTTGGATTAGGAGATCAATTGGTGTATAGATTACGTGTAGAAAATATTGGTAATGAAGATTACTTAGGTAATGTAATCATTGATGATGAATTACCCGCAAATGTGGATTTATTGAGTGTAGATGGTATTAATGTAAGTACGAATCCATCAGGAAACTTAACTTCTATTCCATCCATAAGTTATACAACTTCTGGAATAGGAACGGGAGGTGTACAAACCATACAATTTTCTATTCCTCCTAATTTACTCACACATAGTGAACCTGGAGCACCAGGTACAGGAGAACTTACCATAGATTTTATTGTACAGTTGGTAGCTACTTGTGATGACTTAAGAGATGCATGTTCTGATAGAATAACCAATGTTGCCAGAGGTACTTATAGAGGTATTTTGTCTAATACACTGGTTACTGATGACCCTAGTAGTAGTGCTCTTTTAGCTTGTGGTAGTACAGATGGATTAGCGACTAACTTTTTAGCAAATGTTGGTGCATGTAGTCAAGACGTTAGTTTTTGTGGTGGAGATCTAATTTTGGTAGCAGGAGATGGATATGATGAGTATGTATGGTCGGGACCTGGAGGGTTTTCAACGACTACAACTATAAATACTGTAACTGTACCTGGTGCAGTTTCAGGAACATATTCTGTGATTAAGAGAGATACCACACCAGATAGTCTAGGTAATGTGTGTATGACACTTACAGAAGAATTTGTAGTGACAGACTTTACTATAATAGCACACCCATTACAGGATGATGCAGCGACAGAAAATTTTATAACCTATTATGATGTTTCTAGCGGAGGTTGTAATGTTCCTTTGGCTAAAATAAACTTATGCGGAAACCAGCAATATACTGTTGATTCAGGATTTGCTCCTGATAATATTGTTAATATTACTTGGCAAGAACTTACAAACAATAGCTGTTTAGATAGAGGTGATAATTGCCCTGCAATTACAGGAGGATGTGATGCCCTAGCAAACTGGACAACAATAGCTACTCCACCAAAAACTACAAGTTATGGATTTACTGATCCTGGGGAGTATAGAATAATTGTAGAATTTGAAGGGGGATGTACACAAGTATTTTATTTCGATATTAATAAAAACAATTACCAACCACAAGTTGATGTTGTGGATATGGAGTGTAATAATGATGGATCAGTACAGGTAAATAATTTTACAGCAGGTGGAACCTTACGATTTTTGATTAGAGATCAAACGGCTGTAGCACCTACTTTACCAGGAGATTTAGGATTATTTACAAACACAGATGGTCTTTTCCCAATTGCTTTTCAAGTAAACCCTTATTTATTTACTGTATATGCGGTTGATACAGCTTTCCCAAATTGTATTTATGAGATAGACGGCACAGTACGAGCTTTTCAACCAGTATTCGATGTAGATGCTTTTCATCCTGAATGTGTTGATAATACCAATGGAAATGATTTAGGAAGTATCAACATTGAGGTTACAGGAGGTGCTCCTCAATATGAATATCATATTACGGGAGGGCCTGATAATATAGATATAGTAACAGGTAATAGTGAACTCAATAATGGAGACCATTTATTTACTGGCTTAAAACCAGGAAACTATACTATAGAAGTGGTATCTAATCGTAATCCAGATCCAGAATGTTTGCATAGTGAAGTAGTAACTATTAATGATGCGCCTGATTTTACAGCAGTAGCTCGTATTATTGCTCCTCCAACCTGTGATACAGGAGCCATAGTAGAAGTAATTGTTACTTCTCACGGTCAACCAGGAGCAACAACAGGGCCTTATCAATTTGCAGAACAAGGAGGAGTTTTTCAGAGCCCAGCTTCTGGAGATCCAATAGATAGATTTGAATTTACACTTCCTACAACAGCAACTGCAGCAGACGAATTTATTTTTGAAGTAAGTGATACTTCTACAAGACTAGGCTGTACTATTGAAGCAAGAGTGAATGGCCCAGAACCTTATGTACCTATTGCAATCCAAACGATTACAGTTACAGATCCTGTTTGCCCTACAGACTTAGGAAGAATCCAAGTAGAGCTTACTCCAGCATCTGCTGTTACTGGTAGAACATTTATCTATGAATTATTAGATAGTACGGGAACAGTGGTACAAACGATAACAAGTACTAGTATTGATAGAACATTCCCTAGTGTTGCTGTGGCTACTGGATACACGGTAAGAGTTTCACATAATAATACAACTGATCCTTCAGGCAGTCCAATTTGTCCTGTAGAAATGGGAACGTATGATATTGATGGAGCGACAGCTGTTGCTTTTGATGCTGCATTAACAAGATTTTTAAGTTGTAATACAGGTATAGATGCAGAAGCACAGATTACCATTGATAATTTTCAAGGAGGAGTATCAGGTACCTATGAATGGGCTACAAATCCAGCAGGACCCTTTACAACTTTAGTAGGTACTTCACTGGTAATAAACGCTACTGGTGTTACAACCGCAACATCATATACAATATATGTAAGAGATCCAAGTGCCCCAGATTGTGCGGTACCTCAATCTGTTGCTATACCAGCTCTATTAGATCTTGATAATGTGGTATTGGCAAATGAGAGAGATTCTGATTGTGCAAATCAAACTTTTGTAGGAGATATTTCTGCTTCTCCAGCGTTGTCTGCTGCAGATGTAGGTAATGCTGTTCAAATTGCATTTACAGTTACTCCAGCACCTGCATCAGGTCCTGCAACATTTAATATAACAACTACTGCTGGTATTCAAACACTTACTTTTGATAGAAATGTTAATTATACAATTACGGCGGTAAGAAGTGATAATCAATGTGATGCTGAGTTATCATTCAACAGACCTTTATTACCAGAAATAGATATTACCAGCGCTACAGAAACCAGTGCGGTAACTTGCTTTAATGGTACTGATGGTGCTTTTACATTTAATGTAGCAAACAGCAGTTCATTCAATTATAGAATAACAGGGCCATCACCAGCAACAACAGTGGTCGCTACTGGAACCTCTGTAACAAGTTCAGTAACAATTGAAAGCCCAGCTACACCATTAGCGGTAGGTACATATACCATTACAGTAGAAGACACTAGCCTAACAAGTAATAATTGTACAGATACAACTACTGTTGATATTACAGGTCCACCAACAGAACTTACTATTTCTGCTACAGCTACGCCTACAGATTGTGGTGCTAATACAGGTACTATAACTGCGACAGGAAATGGAGGAAGAGGAAGCCATCAATATCGACTTGTAGATAGCGCGAGTACAATAGTAATTGATTATCCAAATACCGATAATGAATTTAATGGCTTGGCAGCAGGTACATATACTATCTTTGTTAGAGATGGTAATTCTTCAGATGCTTGCGAAATATCTACTACAGCCGAGGTAATACAATCTACTTCGCCTACCATTGCAGCGGTAGCTGGAGGAGATGCTTGTGTAGACAGTGATCCTGCATCACAATGGATAACAATTACACCTAGTCCAACAACAACTGCTGTAGGACCATTTGAATATACATTAACAGGTCCTGTAACAGCAAACGATGTTCCAGTAACATTTTTATCAACAACACCTCCAGTATCTGCTCCAGCAAATACTTTTGAAATTGATAACTTAATTGCAGGAAACTATTCGATTACAGTAACCAATACAGAAACCAATTGTGTATCAGGTGTAGAGAATTTCACAATAAACCCAGAGCTTACTATAACCGCAACACTTGCTAAAGATATAGATTGTAATTCTGGAGCAAGTATTACGTTTACAGCTTCTGGAGGAAGTACTGTGTATACACAATACGATTTATATAATCCACCTGTACCTCCAGCAACTACGCCAACTTTGGTACAAGCAAATATAACATCACCACATGCGACAAGTACTCCAGGAGATTATTTGATAGGAGTAACTGATGATGCTGGATGTACTGCGTTCTCTAATACAGTTACAGTGACACCGTTTGATGCAGTAGTGGCAACATTAACTCCTACGAATCCTTCATGTCCTGGTCTTACCAATCCAGATGGAACCATTCAAGTTGAAGTAACCGTTGGGCAAGGGCCATTTACTTATGTTCTTGATGGAGATTTAACTACTCAAATAGGGCCTACTGGAGATACGACAGTAACTTTTAATAATGTTGGCGATACTCCAAACCCTCACACCATAACCATTACTGATGGTTCTGGTGGTACACCAGCTTGTACGTTTAATTTTACAACAACACTTACAGATCCTAATCCAATTGTTCCAACAATTAATATAGAAAGAGATTTAAGTTGTGTGGCTCCGACCGATGCGATTATTCGTATTTCGGGAGTAATAGGAGGTTCAGGAAGCTGGGCATATACTTTGGATCCATCAGCTGGATATACAAATATTACGACATTCCCAGTAGATATCCCAATTAGTACAGATGCAACATATACCGTACATGTAGCAAATCAAGGTTCACCAGAAACCTGTTCAGTGGCTACAAATGTTACTATAGAAGCTGTAACAGAAATAACAGATCTTAGTTTTGCAGCGACTCCCGTTCAATGTACTGCAATTACTTCTAACGTTACAGTAACACCTACAATAGTAGGATCTGGTAGTGTTATAGAATATGAAATCACTTCACCTGCACCAGTAGGGCCACAAGCGTCGAATTTATTTAATAATCTTGCTCCAGGAACCTACAGATTTTTAGCAAGAACAGATGATGGTTGTGTGTTTAGTGAAAACTTTATAATAGAAGATATTGATCAAATCGGCGTAAGTGCAACTCCAGTTAACGAACCTACATGTAATGGAGGTTTTGATGGAGAGTTATCATTTACAGTATCTGGAATAGACATTCCAGCAACCGCAACATATGAATATGAAATTACAGGTGGAACACCTGCAATTATACCTATTACAGCAACGAATCAAACAGCGGTTACTATTCCTACAGGAGATATATTGCCCGCAGGTAATTATACAATAAGGGTAACCGATGAAGCAACCCTTTGTGAAGTAAGCACAACAGTTACCATTGGTCAACCTGATGTAGTTAATTTTGATATTGACACAGTGGTTCAGGATTGTGTTACCAACACCAATACAGTTACGATAAGTAACCCTAGAGGAGGTAGTGGAACAGGGTACACGTATACGTTAAGTAACTCAGGAGGAACATTAGTAGGACCAAGCAGACCTGCAAGTGATCCATATTTGAACGTTCCTAATGGAACAGGGTATCAACTTGTTGTAACAGATAGTAATAGTTGTATTTCGGCTACACAAACTTTAGATATTAATCAATTGCCACAACTTACAGCAACTTTAGATGCTGCAAGTTCAGACTTTTGTTTGGATGATGGAGCAATTAATTTTACTGTAGATATTGATGCTGTTAATGCAGGGACATCTCCTTATACTTATAATGTTACTTTGGGTGGTGTTGTGGTAATTCCAGATACGAATGTTCCTGGACCTTCATTTACAACTTCACCTAATTTGACAGCGCCAGGAGATTACATAATTACTATTTTTGACACCAATGGATGTCCTACCTCTATAACTGTTCCAACAGTTGAGGAACCAGTTCAATTACAGGTAACTCCAGTTTCTGATATTACTTGTGATGCATTAGGTAATCCAGTAAATGCAACATTCTCTTTAGCGATTCCAGCATCAAACCCTGGATATGCACCTTATACTATTGATGTTTCTTTTGATGGAGGAGCTTTTGCAAATCATTTAACTGCAGCTACTCCACCATTTACCAATTATACAGCTACTTCTGGAGCAGGAACTTATACTTTTAGAGTTACCGATGCAAGAGGATGTACGTTTACGACACTTCCATTTAATGTTACAGACCCTGTTGCACCAACAGTGACAGATCCAGATGTTAATCTAGATTGTTCTGGAGATACAGGAACTGTTGTAATTACAGTAACAGGCACTGAAACACCATATGAAATTGATTTCAATGGGGCAGGATTTGTAACCATTACAGGCACTCAAATTACGTTTCCTAACCTAGCTGGTGATGCAGGTGATGCTGATCCAACCACAAATACATCTACTTATAACTATACGGTTAGAAGTAGTAAAGGATGTTTATACCCAGGAAGTGTGAATGTAAATCAACCAGCATTAATTGAAGAAGTAAGCAGAGTAGAAACTCCTGTAACCTGTGGAGGTTCAGGTACTGTGACCGATTTAGGTGCGATAGATCTAGAGATTGCTGGAGGAACAGCGAACTACACTTATACTTTAGTTACAGCTGCTAATTTCTCTGTTAGGCCATTAGTGCCAGCAACTACTGCAGTTACAACGCCAAACCCAACAACTACAGGAACAACTGTTCGTTTTGAAGGATTAGATTTTGGTCAATACTTCATCTTTGTTACCGATGCAAATGGATGTACTGATAATGCTCCATTTGGACCATTTAATATTTTCTCACCTCCTAATGATCTGGTTCAGAACATTACAGTTTCTGCAACTTGTCCAGGGGGAGTAACATTCGAAATTGATGTTCAGGGTGGTTCAGGTGTTACACCACCAACAAACCCACCTCCAGGATTTGATATTCGTATTGTAGGAGAGCCTTCACCTGGATTAGGAGATTTTGTACCATTAGACGATAGTGTTGGAGGAGCTACAGTAGTAGATGCAAATACTCCAATTCGAGATCATACTTATACAGGTCTGAGTTTTAATAGAACGTATACATTAGAAGTAAGAGATAATGCAACAGGATGTTTATATCAGGAAATGGTTCCTGCTCAAAACCCTCCGTCTTCTCCTATTATAATAAACGATGTGGTTACCAATGTAAGTTGTAACGAAACACCAGCATTAGATGATGGAAGTGTTACATTTGATGTTTCTGCATACGGTGCTACAGTAACAGAAATATCATGGGAAGTATTTAATGCTTTCACCAACGTAAGCCTTGGAGCCGCGTTTACAGGTTCTGATAACTCTACACCTGGTCCTGCAATACCTAATGTTCCAGTTACTATTAATAATTTACCACCAGGTGAATATTATGTAGCTATACAAGAAGTTGATGGTACGCAATGTCCGACCAGATATGATTTCTCAATTGATCTTCCAGAGCCATTAACTTCAATCGCTACCAACCAGACACCTGCAAATAGTTGTGGGACTAATGCTCAAGTGATTATGAATACTAACGGAGGAACGCCATTTGCAACACCTCCTGCTGATGGATATAGATATGAAGTAGTACCTACGGGTGCTGGAGATCCTGGAGTTTATCCTTTAACAAGTAATGTAATTGACTTAGGAAATACAGTTCAAACTTTAGATATATGGGCAGCCGATTCAAACGGATGTAGTTTTGGGCCAATTACGGTGACAACTGTTGTTAATCCGTTGCCAACAGTTACAGCTTCGTTTATAGATGATTGTGCTTATGATAATACAAACGTAATAGATATCGATGGAACAGGTCTAGGAACATTGACATACCAATTAGGCGCAGGAACTCCTGTCGCTGGTAGTATTGACAATAATAACCACCAATTCATTGTTTCTGCACCAGGAACATATACTATTACAATTACAGATGAATCTGGATGTACAAATACAGATACAGTAACGGTTTACATACCACTACAAATAAGTCCAGAATTTACCACTGCACCTGATTGTAATACGGCTAATGGAGTAATTGATGCAACAACTATTGTTTCAGGAGCTGCACAAGGTACGTTGACGTATGAACTACAAGATAGTACAGGTACAGCTACAGGTAATACAACAGGTGATGCTTCAGGAATATATACAGGAGTTGCTCCAGGAAGCTATATTGTAGAAGTAACAGATGACGGTAGAGGAACAACTCCTTTCTGTTCATTTACTGCTCCAGTAAGTATAGAAGCTCCAGAAGAACCCGTATTAGTTCCAGAAACTACTTTTGTTAGCTGTATAGGAAATACTGATGGAGTAGTTACTGCGGCATTAACACCAGCTTCTACAGATTCAGATCCAACGGTGGTTTATGAATATAGAATTACAGCTTCAACCTCTGCAACACCAGCAGTGGTTCCAACTCCTTATCAAACGGATCCAGTATTCTCAAGTTTGGATAATGGAACTTATACGGTAGAAGTTAGAGCTACGAAACCAAATGGATCATTAAATGTATTTTGTTTTGATACAGAGGATTATATTATAAATGATCCAACTGCGGTATCAGCAACAATTTCATCCACAAATTACTCATGTCCTGCTGGAACAGAAAACGTACCTGTTATTACAATAGATAATATTTCTGGTGGAACAGGATCCACCTATACTATTTCTTATACGGTAGATGGTACTCCAGTTGTAGCATCTCCAGTAGATCCTACAACTTTGGATACTGATCCTGCAGCTGGTATTCAGATCGTTGCGGTTATACCTGGAGATTATATATTCACAATATATGATAGTAACAACTGTCCTACAGTACAGCCAACAGAAACCATACCTGTTTTCCCAGAAATTACTGACCCAACAGTGGTTAGAGATACTTCTGCAACGAATAATGGAGAAATTTCCTGTGATAATGGTGAAACAGTTACAGTTACTATAACTGGCGGAGTAGGACCATTTAATTTTGTAGAAACTAGTGGAGCTGTACCTGCTCAAAATGGTATCGTTGCAGGAACAGGAGATACAGCTGCTCCAGGTGTTCAAACTGTGGCAACTTTTGTGTTACCATCAGTAGGAACTTACCAGTTTACCATAACAGATACAGACGCTAACGGAGCTTGTCCTGTAGATTCACCAACATATAGAGTTGATCCATTTGATTCTATTGAGGCAAGTGCGGTAGAAGCTACTCCAGTAAATTGTAATGGAGCCTCTACAGGTGAACTTGATTTGACTGTATTAAATTATACTGGAGATTTCGATTTTAGAGTTGTAAATACAACTACAGCAGCAGTAGTTACTTCAGGAAGTATTACTGCTCCATTTACAAATCCAGTTCGTATAGGATTACCTGCAAATGGAGTGCCAGCAGGTACATATGTAGTAGAGGTTGAAGCATTAGCTGCGCCTTTCTGTGATACTACTACAGATCCATTTACGATTACACAACCAGAACTATTAACATTAGCAATTGATGAGAACATTAATGCTAATTGTAATGAAGATGCTAGAGTAACAGTTTCTGTAACTGGAGGAACAGGGCCTTATACCTATAGAGCAGATGATGATGGTATTGCTCCATTCTTATTTGAAACAACTACTGCTAATACTACTGAAACATTCTTGTTACCAGCAACAATCGCTGGAACTACATATATAATAAGTGCTATTGATACTAATTCTTGTACATCAACACCAGTTTCTATTAATGAAACTGTGTTTAGAACAGGAGACCCAACAGTAGACTCAGTAACTTGGACAGATTCTTGTGTGTTTGATGATAGCTATACCATACGAGTGGTTGGTACTAGTAATGTACCAGTAATAGCTCCAGCTACTAATGCGTTAACTTTTGAAATAGGTGCTGTGGGTAGTGGTCAAGTAGCAGGAAATGTGAATGGAACTACTCATGACTTTACTGTAACTACACCAGGAACATATACCGTAAGAGTGTATGATGAAAATGGTTGTGTATCTACTGATGAAACAATTACTATAGTACCAGAGTTAACCATTAGTGCTACGTTTACAGGAACACCAGAATGTAGAACAAGTGTTAATGGACAGATTACTGCGACGGTTACAGGAGGTTCGGACTTTGTTGCCAACCCAGGTAACTTTATTTTTACACTAACAGGTACAGATAGTAGCGGAACACCAATTGCTCCAATTGTACAAACAGGTGCAGGTGGAAATATATTTAACAGCGTTACTGCTGGTTCTTATACTGTAATTGTTACCGATAGTAATGTACTTCCTGCAACTGGTTCAGGATGTTCTGCAAATGATTCAGTTTCTTTACCTATACCTGTACTACCAAGTATTACAGCCGTAGGAGAAGCAGTTTCATGTATAGGAGATAGTGATGGTAGAGTAGTTATTACTCTTGATCCAACTACAGATGATGGACAACAATATACATATCAATTATTTGTAGATGCTGGAGGAGGTGTTCCAGGAGCTCAAGTAGGAACAGATCAAATTGATAATCCTGTATTTACGAATGTTCCTGTTGGAAACTATGTAACAGTTATCCGATCTAGTAGTCTTTGTGAAGAGCAAGCTACGGCCAATGTGCCAAACGCAACTCAGGTAACAGCCAGTGCTAATGTTGGAAATTATACGTGTACGGGAACTAATGAAAATTTCCCAACCGTAACAGTTACCATTCAGGATGGTACTCCTGCATATAGTATTACCTACACAACACCATCAGGTGTAGTAGTTACAGATACAAATATTACGGATGCAGATGCAGTAGCTGTTGGAGTACAGTATGAATTTACAGCCGATGAAAATGGTACCTATGATATTAATGTTACTGATAGTAAAGGTTGTGCATTAGTAGCAATCGTACAGGCCATAATAGATCTACCAATTATGGAAGATCCTACAGTAACGCAAGATACCGCTATCACTTGTCTAGTAGATGAAGAGGTAACAGTAAGTGTAACAGATGGAGCGGGTCCATTTAACTTTGAAGTAGTTAGTGGTCCTGTTGCAGTAGCACCACAAAATAATGTGCCTGCTGGAACTGCTGATAATCCAGGAACACCTGCTATAGAAACCAATGCGACGAATACAACATTTACTCTTACTGATGTAGGTCTATATATATTCAGAATTACAGATCAAACAACAGGTTGTTTTGTTGAGGTAGATTATCGTATAGACGCATTTGACAATATAGAAGTTCGTGCCGAAGAAGAAAGTAGAGAAACCTGTTTTGGTGCAGATGATGGTAGAGGAGAACTATTTATTCTAGGATATGCTGGTGCATTTGATTATACAATTGTAGATGCATCTGGTAGCACTGTATATGATAGTGCTGTCGCTGGAACTACAGAAAATACTGATCTAGATGTGAATACAGAGGACAATTTTGTTATACCTCGTGCTACAGAACCTGGATTAGGTATTGGTAATTATACAGTAAATATTACTCAGAACGGCATACCAAATTGTACAGGTACAGCCAACTTTACGATTTCTGGTCCTACAAATAATTTCAATATTGTTTTAGACCCTGGTAATCTAGACGAGACTTGTAGCCCTGGATCAGATGGTTCTTTCTTAGCTAGTGTAACGGGTGCACAAGGAACAGTTACTTATACCTTGGCTTTACCAGCTACTCCAGCAACAATAATAGAGACAAATACAGACGGTGTTTTTGAGGGGTATGCTGCAAATACATACTTAGTGACTGCTATTGATGATATGGGTACATTTACTTGTTCTGATTCTGATACTATAATAATAGATGCCCCAGCAAATGATGTTGCCATTACTGCAATACCTGATAGTAGTGTAAGTTGTTATGGAGCTCAAGATGGTATAATTACTGTTACTGCAAATGGTAGTGATGGGCCTTTTGAATATACACTTACTCCAGCAGGAGAAACAGAAGGTGCTAGACAAGATTCTAATCAGTTTACTTTATTAGCACCAGGAACATATACCGTTACTGTTTATGATAGCCTTAATTGTAGTAATACTACTCCAGCTGTTATTAATGAACCTGCTGAGGTTACAGTTAACTTTAGTGCTACTTTGGTAGATTGTACGGGTAACCCTAATCCTACAGTGGATGTTACAGTTACTGGTACTAGTAGTGTAGCGATCACAGAATATGTAGTATTAAATATTGCAGATCCATTAAGTCCTGTGGAATTGCAAAGAAATGGTACAGGAACATTTACATTACCAGTAGGTGATTATCAGTTCTATGTTATTGATGCCAATGGATGTCAGTCTCAACCATCGGGAGCATTACCAGTAATTGCGATTCCTGATGTAGAAATTACACTAGATACTAGATTTGCATTTGTAAATTGTAATGGAGCTGCAAATGGTATAATTAATGCCAATGTTACTGGAGGTACAGGAGCATATACATATACGCTTAGTGCAGTTGGTAATGTGTTGACAGATGGAACAGCATTTACACCAATAATACAATCTAATAGCGAGTTTAGAAACTTAGCTCCTGCAAATTATATCTATACAGTTAATACAGATAGAAGTTGTTCTGATAGTGAATCATTTACTATTATTGATCCACCATTGTTTGAACCAGTATTTTCATCAGAGAATGTAACTTGTGAAGGATTGGATAATGGTTTAATTAGAATTGAAGCCATAGGAGGTACTCCTCCATATTCTTTTGCAATTGACAATGGAGAGTTTTTAAATGATGGCTCTGATGGAGCAGAAGATGGTGTATTTGTATTTGATGAATTGGCACCAGGAATGTATAATGTAATTGCTCAAGATGCTTTAGGGTGTAATGAAATTAGAGATATTGAAATTCTAGAACCAAATCCATTGATGGTAAGTCCTGATGGAGACCCAACACCAGAAACATGTTTTGGTGATTCTGATGGGCAAGTTACTATTATTATTACAGGAGGTACTGCTCCTTATGAGACCAATATAACCAATAATGATGCTGATTTTGTACAGGATATGTTTACTTATACTGGTTTACCAGGAGGTATTACCACTATCTATGTAAGAGATGCAAATAACTGTAGAATTGATTTACCAGTAAATATTCCAGCTGGTGTAATGTTGAATGCTACTTTAGTTCCAAGGTTAGAATGTCCTGTAAGAGATGAAAATGATCCGTCTGTTATTATACAAGGACCTAGATATTTTGTAGACTTTGAGACATTTGAAAATTCTATAGATACAGATATTATTTATACTCTTACTGGTGTTAATGGTACAGTTAACCCTGCCCAGAATGTTAACCTTGAAGGTAGATTTGAGGTAAATCCAGGAGAATATGAAGGTACTATGGAACACTCAGGTGGGTGTATAGTTGATGTGGGTAGGATTGTTATAGAAGAATATATTCCTTTAGCTATCCCAGTAGCAGAAATGACTAATAATCCTGAAGATCCTAATGAATATGAAATTGTAGCTTCTGGAGGAAGAAGATTTGAGAATAATCCTTTCTATTCGTTCTCATTTACTATTTTACCTGATGGAATGACAGTAAACCAATTACAATCATCAGATTTTACAGAACTACAAGGAAACATTTTTGTAATTAGAGAAACGGCAGATTATGTACTACGTGTAATAGATGCAGATGGATGTGAAATTCGCATAGTACAAAACTTAACATATATCAATATCCGTATTCCTAATTACTTTACTCCAGATAGCCCTAACAGTTCAACAGAAGAACGTTTATGGTATCCTAGACAGATTACTCCAAATACAGATGATCCTTTCTTCTTTGAAAACATGGAAGTAATGGTATTTGATAGATACGGAAGAAAGCTGGCAGAGTTTAAAGGAGATCAACAAGGATGGGATGGACTATATCAAGGAAAACAACTTCCTTCTGGAGATTATTGGTATACTATAATCCTTAATGATATAGATAATAGAGAGTTCACAGGTCACTTTACACTATATAGATAATATATAACCATATAAGTGAGTTATGAGAATTGAGTATAGAACCATAGAATATAGAAGAGTTAACGATCTGTAATTTTTAAAGTTAGATGAAGAAATATATAATCATATGTAGCCTATTTGCAAGTTATTGTGCTTTTGCGCAGGAGTTTTTAGCTCCTGTACAGAATCAGTATATTGCAGATAACCCATATTTGATATCCTCTGCATATGCGGGTATCGGAGACTGTTGGCAGGTCAGAGCTTCTGGTTTTGAGCAATGGGTTAGTATTGAGGATTCTCCTGGTACACAATCCTTATCTATCGATGGTAGAATATCGGATCGTTCAGGAATAGGAGCTATTTTGTTTAATGATCAAAATGGAGCAACTACCCAAAAAGGAGTTCAACTATCCTTTGCGCATCACCTTACATTGAGTGAGTATAATAACCAATATCTTTCATTTGGAATTAGTTATAAGTTTACTCAGTTTGGTATTGATACCTCAAGGTTTAACAATGGAGATCCCGATAATCCGTTTAATCCAGGATTAGCAGGTATAAATGTCAATGATTCTAATTTTGATATTGGACTTTTATATCGAATCGGACGTTTCTTTTTGAGTGCAAATGCAGTTAATTTATTACAAAAAGAAATAGATGATTTTAATCCAACAGAGCCGTCACAAATACAGAATTATTATTTGTATACAGGATATACCTTTTATCATAGATTTAGTGATATAGAGATAGAACCTTCTGTATTATATCAAAATTTTGCAGGAGATGGTCGTTCTACAGCAGATCTTAATCTAAAAGTACGTAAAATGCATAGAGGTGATTACTATTGGATAGGTGCGAGTCTTAGATCTCTGGTAGATCAGGATTTTAAACCTCTTTCTATTTCTCCTATGGTAGGAATTAAGAAATCAAACTTTTATGTCTCATATGGATATCAAATTAATGTAAATGAAGTTTTACAGCCTACTACAGCGGCAGGATCGCATATGATTACTTTAGGATTTGATTTTGGATGTAGACAAAGTAAATGTGGGTGTACCTATTAGAATTAAAAATTTAAACAAAAAAGGCTGTCTGAAAAGGCAGTCTTTTTTTATTTGTTATTCTGTCCCGTCCTGAAATAGCGTTACACAAAATCACAAGTGTAATGAAAAGAACATATAAAAAACGTACCCAGAAGGATTACTCAATGAGCTTTAAACTTTCTGTAGTTCAGGAAGTTGAGAAAGGAGTGTTGACTTATAAGCAAGCTCAAAAGAAGTATGGTATCCAAGGTCGAAGTACTGGTTTTATAATGCTCTTTTACAAATCAAGAAAAACTATAATGATTTTCTAGCAGTTGAGAAGTTTCAAGGGTTTTCTTGATTTCTTTAGCTTGCTCTATTTCGTATGCATCCATGTTATCAGGTTGCGTACTATCAATCCAAAATAATGTCCCTTCATTTATAATACTCCGTTGCAGGGTCTTTACTTTAGGCAGATGATTATACACTCCATTGTTTGAGAAATAAGTAAACCATCCTATCCAAAATTTACCGTATAATTGCGCTACATTTGATCGGAGTGGACGGGTTAAAACATTAGCATATTCTGCATTGGTTAATTTGATTAACGTTTCTAACAACTGTATACAAAAAGATTCAGTATAAAATTCATCATAACCAACTTTTGGAAACTCTATATTAATATGTCCTATTCCCTCTCCTTTACCATCTGCAATATCAACTGAAACCTGTCCTTCTTTCTCTTTTTTTGTATTAGAATAGCTATTCAAAAACCCTGTAGAATCATAAGAATCTAAATGCATTTTTTTATCATTCTCATCTTTATTGATGTAAGTATAGTCTGTATCATTAATATGCTCAAATACTATAGTGTCAAAATTGGTTAAGTTTTTATCTAGAAATGTCCAGTGACTTGCTTTATGACCCCAACTACATAAGTTTTCAAAAATAGGATGTAGAGGTTGTAGTGTTTGTAATACTACTTTACTAAAATCTAAATATTCTTGAACGGTTAATTTTCTTGATTTAAACCGAATCATTACAATTGTTTTTTCTCTCATTCTATTTTATTTAGGTGTCACTACTACTTTTATACCTTCTATTTCTTTCTTTCTAAAAATTTTATTTAACTGATCTGCCTTATGTTGCGGAGGTACATGATATTCTAAATTTGCACCAACTTGTTTGGCTATTTCAGCATCTTTTTTTGCTACCCTAGCAACTTTATCTGCTGCCTATCTTTGCCCTTCTGGTGGCCATCCATCCCAATCTTTGGCATCTATTAATGTATTGGTTTCGGGGTCATAGCCATCAAATTTCTTTTTACCACTAGGCATAATATCTGTTTTTACTACATATTCTGTATCCTTGGGTGCTTTAGTTACATGCTCTTGATATTCTGCTCCTTTTTGTGGGGTTGTTTCTTTTTTCCATATACCTGGACCACCATCACTTTGTCCATGCCTAAATGAAGGTCTGGTATCATTCACCACCGCCCCCAATTCTTCTGGTACAGGAGGTAATTTTGTACCATCTTCTATAGCCTCAGCAGTTTATAACCTATGCCTTTTTCTCTAAAAATTCTGTGGCTATTATTGAAATATGTGGGCTTTCTAAAAATCTAAAATCAAGAAAAAACCTAAGATATTCTGTCATGTCTGC
>NZ_OMKE01000006.1 GCF_900299535.1 Aquimarina aquimarini
TCATAAAATATAATTTAGGATTTATCATAGGGGGAGGGGTAATTGGCATATTTGGGATATACTTGTATAGCACTAGTATAGAAGAAAAAAAAATTATGTATTTAAGTTTGCTAACTACCCTATATGCGGCTATACTGTATAGGATAATGTGGAATTTGTTTGTCAAATGGTTTGGTAGAGAGCCAGAAGATACTTCTTTTAAATATCACGTTAAATTCCCAGGTGCCATGTTTGGTATTTTATATGGAATATTGATAACTGTTGTTCCCTTTTTAAGTATTGTACTGATAGGAGATTAAGGGGCTGGTTTTAGCAAATTAGGCACTTTTGGGTCTTATGAAGATGATTTTCTTTTACGCTAAATTCAAAGTATAACTGGTATAACCTTTTTTATAGCCTTTATTTATTGCAAATTGATCAGGGAATTTCAGAGGGTTTTACCTCTTAGAAATATTCATTGCAACTCTTATTTTATTTACTTTCAAGATATAAACCCAAACAGCATTCTTTATAATATTTTGTCTATTAATGAGTTAACTCATTAATACATAACTTTTAAATACCATTAAACCATGTTTAAAAAAACAACAAACTCAGTAATTTTTAATACAAGTAGCTGTTCCTGGCAACAGTTGATTTGTACGACCTTATTTCTAGCAGTAATTCTCTCTGTTTTCCCCCACGGTACAGTAACATACCCACCAAGTCGTGTTTGGAATTGTTTTCAAGAAGGCCCAGAAAGCCCAGATTCTCCTCCTTGTATTGACGCGGTAGCCTCTCATGGTACTCAAGCATTATATGATTGGAATGAAATTAACCAAGCAAATGCTAATGGTAATCACAGGCAATATATTATGGATGGAAATCTAGCTAGTGGTGGTAGACCTGAAAAATATGGAGGCATGGATCAAATTAGACCTGATTGGGTATCCACACTTGTATCTCCTGGACCACTTACAGTTACCTGGACAAACCATGCTCCTCACGCAACAGCTTATTATGAAGTATATATCACCAAAGAAAGCTGGTCTCCTGATCAGCCATTAACATGGGACAGTCTTGTTCTTCTAGTACGAACACCTCCAAGCGGACCCGAAAGAATTGTTAATATCCCTGTAACGCTACCTGCCAGAACAGGTAAACATGTTATTTATAGCATCTGGCAACGATCTGATAGTGCAGAAGCATTTTACTCAGCTAGTGACATCCATTTTGATGGAGGAGGTTCTGATACACAGGCGCCTTCTACTCCTACTGGTTTAGGGGCATCAAATGCTACCCAAACTACAGCCGATCTTTCTTGGAGTGCTTCTACTGATAATGTAGCTGTAACTGGATACGATGTATACCAAGGAGATACTGTTATTGCAACTGTAACTGGTACTTCATACCAAGTAACTGGATTAACGGCAAATACCTCATATCCTTTTAGAGTAAAAGCTAAAGATGCTGCAAATAATCAATCTGGTTTTAGTAATACTGTAACTGTAACTACACTAGGAGGAGGTTCTGATACACAGCCCCCTTCTACCCCAGCCAGTTTAGCCACATCAAATGCTACGCAAACTACAATCAACCTTTCTTGGAACGCTGCTACCGATAATGTCGCTGTGACTGGATATGATATATACCAAGGAAATACCGTGATTGCAACTGCAACTGGTACTACATATCAAGCTACTGGATTAACAGCGAATACCTCATATTCTTATAGAGTAAAAGCCAAGGATGCTGCTGGTAATCAATCCGGTTTTAGCAACACTGCAACTGCAACTACACTTCCTGATACTGGAGGAGGAAACTGTGCTGGAATACCACAATATGCAGCAGGAACTTCCTATAGCCAAAACGAAGAAGTACAAAATGAAGGAGCAAAATATTCATGTAAAACTTCAGGATGGTGCTCTTCTTCTGCAGCTTGGGCGTATGCTCCAGGTACTGGTACTTATTGGCAACAAGCTTGGACAAAAACAGGAGATTGTAGTGGTGGAGCTTCTGATACACAAGCACCTTCTGTTCCTACAAGTTTAAGCACATCAAATGCTACACAAACTACAGTAAATCTTTCTTGGAATGCTGCTACTGATAATGTAGCTGTAACAGGATATGACGTTTACCAAGGAAATACTGTTATTGCTACTGCAACTAGCACTACATATCAAGCTACTGGATTAACAGCAAATACCTCATATTCTTATAGAGTAAAAGCTAAGGATGCTGCAGGCAATCAATCTGGTTTTAGTAATACCGCAACCGTAACTACACCTCCTGGTACTGGAGGAGGGAACTGTGCAGGCATCTCACAATATGTAGCAGGAACTTCTTATAGTCAAAATGAGGAAGTACAAAATGCAGGAGGAAAATATACATGTAATATCCCTGGTTGGTGTTCTTCTACAGCAGCTTGGGCATTTGCCCCAGGTACTGGTTCATCTTGGCAACAAGCTTGGACAAAAACAGGAGATTGTAGTGCAACAGCATTATACACCCTATTCCCTACAGCAACACAAGATATCATCAATCTTACAATAAAGGCTGAGAATGCTTCATCAGTAAAAATAAAGTTATACGATTTTACTGGAAAACTACTAAGGTCTCATAAGTACCAAAGAACTCAAAAATCTATAATACAAGATTTATCTAACCTTAAAGAAGGTCTATATATATTTAAAATATATATAGATGATAAAGTGTATACAGAGAGAATTCTTAAAAAGTAATCATTAAAAATTATATTCGGGTAGCTAGTTTTCTATAACTACCCGAATTTAAGCTACAATTGATAATAGTATAGTATTATCTATACATGTTAAAACACCGAAGATTTAAATCTTCGGTGTTTTTTTTAATTTTAAATGCTTTATAGTAATACGAGTTATGGATAAGAATTTCGTATAAAGAGCTTGAATTATTTTGTGCTAGATTAAGGCATAAAATTAAAGAATAGCCTTAGCTATTGTTGAATTTTATAACACAGATATAGTGCAAAAGAAACAAACTACATACAAATTTTTATGTGTAAATCGTATAAGAGGTATCGTTAAAAAGAAAATCGTCTAAAAATTACTTTTCAGACGATCCTTTTTATGATAGTTATTATAGTATCTAAACTTGTTGGCTAATTATTTGCATTAACCGCTGGGCAATTACAGTTCCATCTTTCTTTACGTTTTCCAAAATCATACCCTAAAGTAAGCTGGTGAAAACCACCATCACTAAGCACTACAGAATTAGATTGATAGCTATAGGTATATCCTACTAGCCATTTCTTATAGTTAACTCCTAAAAACGGGGTTACATATTGTAATTGCTGACTCTTTATTGAGCTTCCATCTTCAGAATATTCTGCTCCATCCAAACTACGTCTATACGATAATCCTCCCCATAGAGTAGCTGTTCCTAAATTATAATACACTTTTGCATTAGCATCTACAGTACTTTCTTTGGTTTGATCTGTAGCTTGATACATAAACGATGGCTCTATACTTAATGGTGAGTTTCTTATGCCAAATAAATACCCCGTAGAAAAGATATACCTACGCTGATTGTTTGATTCTTGTATTGGAGTATTATTATCAAAAATATCTCGAGTCGTTGGCAAAATATTTTTTACGGTAAAATGTGCATACCATTCTAAAAAATTATACGATAATCCAACATCCATATTATAATACGAATCTTTTTGCACTCTATCTAAGATAACAGGATCGGGATCAAATACATCATCAAGTCCTCTGAGATCAACATTGGATTGTATAAATCCTCCGCTAAGCCCAAAAGATAACATATTCAAATCTGTTCTATCTCTAGAAAATAACAAATGATATGCATAGGTAAGGTAAATACCTGTTTGAGAGAATCGACCATTCTCATCTCTGTACAAAATACCACCTAAACCAGATTTTTCTCCTGCTCTAAAATTTACATTCAACGTTTGTAAATTAGGTGCATTACTTACATCAAACCATTGTTTTCTGGCAGTAAGTCTTACTTTATTAGCATTTGATGCTCCAGCCATAGCAGGATGAACCAGATACAAATTATCAGAAAGATAATCTGCATATACTGGAATTCCTTCTTGAGAATAGACAAATGGAGATACTAGTACTAATACTACTACATAGATTTTTTTTAAGTTCATTTGGGTACTATTATTTACTGGGGCTAAATAGAATTAGTGAATTCAAGCTATTAAAAATAATGTTTCAATAATTAGAATCCCACTATTATTTTAAAAATAATTATTGTATTTCAATCTCTCCAAAGATATAAATTTTTAACAGAACAATAGATTTGCATACCCTTGATTGTATTCGTTAAAAAATACGAGCATTCTGCAAACGATTCAGATATCGTTTTGCTTTTTAGTAAATTTGCCAAAAACAAACACATGGAAAAGAAATTTGAAGTAAAAATAGAAGCTACTTCGAACCCTGGAATAGTCAAATTCGAAGCAAACTATTTTTTAACACAACATACGAGTTATGAGTTTGAAAATATAGATCAAGCAAAAAACTCCCCTCTTGCTCAGCAATTATTCTATTTACCATTTGTAAAAAGAGTTTTTATTGCCCAGAACTTTGTTGCTATAGACAAGTATGATATTGTAGAATGGTCAGATGTGCAAGAAGAAGTAGCAGAACAAATAGAAAACTACCTAAATAGCGAACAACCAATTATTCTGGAGACTGAAACCAAGTCTACAAAAAAAGTTCCGATTACTATCTATGCAGAAAGTACCCCAAATCCTGCCGTATTAAAATTTGTTGCTAATAAAAAATTGGTAACTGCTGGACATGAATTCAAAAACATAGATGATGCCAGTGAATCACCTCTTGTAAAAGAATTATTTCATTTCCCATTTGTAAAAGAAGTTTATATTGATGAAAACTATATCTCTATAGGCAAATATGACATGGCCGATTGGAATGATATTACTTTAGAAATCAGAGAATTTCTACGCAATTACCTAGAACAAGGTAAAGAAGTTTTATCTGCCAATGCCACTGCAACCAAAAAAGAAGTAGAAAATCAGGTTCATACTGATTTTGAAAACCTGGATGATATCTCAAAAGATATAATAAGTATTATTGATGAATATATAAAACCTGCAGTAGCTAGTGATGGGGGAAACATACTATTTGATTCGTATGACCCAGAAAGTAAAGCTGTAAAAGTTGTTTTACAAGGAGCTTGTAGCGGTTGTCCTTCTTCTACTTTTACGTTGAAAAATGGAATAGAAAATATGCTTAAAGAGATGTTGAAAGACAAAGTTTCTACTGTAGAAGCTATAAATGGATAAACAGTTTACCTTATCTAAGCAAATTATAGCTGGGTAAGCTTACAAAATTCTTATTTGAAAAAAATTGACATTTATTGACTATAAAAGAAAAAAAACAAAGGAGAAAAATATCGGTTTTATCTATCGACATACAGTTGATCGATAAATTCATAGTTACATCGACAATCTCTATAAAATAAAGCATCTCATTTTTTAGATAAAGCATCGGTTTATCGTATCTTAGAGTCTCTTTATTAGATTTTTAACTTAAAAAACTCACAAAATGGCAATTATTAAAGTTATTGAAGTACTGGCTAACTCTGAAACAAGTTGGGAAGATGCAACTAGAAATGCAATAAAGCAAGCTAGTAAATCTGTAAAAAACATTAGATCTGCATATGTAGCAGAACAAAGTGTAGTGGTTAATGATAATGATGTAGCAGAATTTAGAGTAAACCTAAAAATTTCTTTTGAGGTAAAATAATTACTTCATTTTCTATTTTATAAAAAGCATTCTGAATTATTCAGGATGCTTTTTATATTTTTAGACATTGCTTATAAATACACTTCTGTGAAACATTCTTATAGCATCTTATTAATACTCTTGTTCATCACATGCACAAGTCAAAACAAGCCTTCTATGCAACAACATACATATACCAATGATTTGATTCATGAAACTAGCCCTTACCTATTACAACATGCTCACAACCCAGTGAATTGGAAACCTTGGAACGAGTCTACACTAGAACAAGCTAAAAAAGAAAATAAACTTATCATTGTAAGTATAGGGTATGCCGCATGCCATTGGTGTCATGTTATGGAGCACGAGAGTTTTGAAGATCCAAAAGTTGCAGAAATTATGAATTCGAACTATATAAACATCAAGGTGGATCGAGAAGAACGCCCTGATGTAGATCAAGTGTATATGAGTGCGGTACAAATGATGACTGGTAGTGGTGGCTGGCCGCTCAATGTTGTCACTTTACCAGACGGAAGACCTGTGTGGGGAGGCACATATTTTCCGAAAGCAAATTGGGTAGATGCTCTAAAGCAAATTTCTAATTTATATCAAAAACAACCTGACAAATTAGAAGAATATGCATCAAAACTAGAGCAAGGAATCAAAGCTATTGACCTTATCGAAACCAATACAGATGAAATTCATTTTGACAATGATTTTATAGCTACCTCAATAAAGAAATGGCAATCAACTTTTGATCATCAAAAAGGAGGAACAAAGCGTGTTCCTAAATTCATGATGCCCAACAATTATCATTTTCTTTTGAGATATGCATACCAGACAAAAGATGAGAAACTATTAGATTTTGTAAAAAATACCTTGACCAAAATATCATTTGGAGGGGTATATGACCACGTAGGAGGAGGTTTTGCACGATATTCTACTGATGAGAAATGGCACGTTCCTCACTTTGAGAAAATGTTATATGATAATGCACAACTGGTCAGCCTATATTCTGATGCTTTCTTGGTTACAAAGGATCAATGGTATAAAGATGTAGTATACGAGACATTAGATTTTATATCTAGAGAGTTCACTACTACAGAAGGGGCATTTTACTCATCACTAGATGCTGATAGCATGACTCCTGAAGGTGAATTGGAAGAAGGCGCATTTTATGTCTGGACCAAAGAAGAGCTAAAAAAACTTCTACTTGACGACTATTCTCTTTTTGCTGAGTATTACAACATAAACACCTATGGTTTTTGGGAAAAAGGAAATTATGTGTTGATTAGAAAAGATAGTGACCACAAGTTTTGCCTTGACAACAACATTAATAATGAAGAGCTGGCAAAAAAAGTACTTAGATGGAAAAAAATCTTACTACATACGCGAGAAAAACGTTCTCTACCAAGATTAGATGACAAAACACTAACCTCATGGAATGCACTGATGCTAAAAGGATATCTGGATGCGTATCGGGTATTTGGAGAGAAAAAGTTTTTGGAAGCCGCAATTCATAACGCACATTTTATTAAAGACAAGCAATTAAAAAAAGATAATTCATTATTTCACAATTACAAAAATGGAAAA
Organism: Aquimarina aquimarini; assembly: GCF_900299535.1. Taxonomy (GTDB): domain Bacteria; phylum Bacteroidota; class Bacteroidia; order Flavobacteriales; family Flavobacteriaceae; genus Aquimarina; species Aquimarina aquimarini. The sequence goes on from NZ_OMKE01000006.1 coordinate 7,338, forward strand.
AGTACTATCAATGGCTATCTAGAAGATTATGCAATTGTAATTGAAGCTTTTATCACTCTCTATCAAAATACATTTGATACAACATGGTTAAACATATCCAATCAACTTACAGAATATACCTTGACACATTTTTTTAATAAAGATAAAAATCTGTTTTATTTCACTTCTGATCAAGACCCTAAACTCATCACTAGAACTGTTGAATATACAGATAATGTAATTCCTGCATCTAATTCTATTATGGCCAAAAATTTATTCTTATTATCACATTACTATGATCGCTCAGATTATAAAGAAATAAGTAAGCGAATGTTGCACAACATAAAACCACAAATTGGTTCTTATGCCTCTGGATATTCAAATTGGTTGGATCTTATGCTAAATTTTTCTTTTGATTTTTATGAACTGGTAATCATAGGCAAAGATGCCAAAACCAAATTAAAGGAATTAAACAAAACGTATATTCCTAATAAATTAATTGCAGGAAGTTTATCTGATTCTGACCAAATATTACTCAAAAATAGATTTGTTGAAAATAAAACTCTATTCTATTTATGCGTAAATAACGCCTGTAAATATCCTGTTGAAGAGCTGAGCGATATCTTGCCCTTAAATTAACTTTTTTATTTTATCTAATCTTTATTTACATTTTAACAAATTATATCTCTAAGATCGCTATTTCATTTATAGCTAGATCATTATAAATAACACTAAAACTTAATATTTGTTAAATAAATTTAATTGAATTTTACAGTTTAAAAAACCATTACACAACATAAATCACATATTAGCAACGATTTACACTACAATAAATGTCTTTTTTTACGGTTTTTCCTCAGTGAAATTATGTGAAATATATGTTAAAACGTGTTTTTTATTGCTAATAATGAATCATTCCTCTTATTGCTATTAAATAATTCGTAATAATTTGAACAAAAATCAATATTATTTGCATTAATTGTGTTATTTCTTTAAATTGTTAACACCTAAATAAAGAAAACTATGAGAAAAATACTACTTTTATTATGTTTAGTGATTTCATCTTCACTTTTTGCCCAATTGCCCAGAAATTTATTGACACCTACTTCTAGAATTCATATGTATGATGAATACAATGGCAGTGTTTATATGAAAAGCAGGTACAAAGAATCAAGTGTTATTGATGAAAAATCGGGAACTTTTGATGCCAAACTCAAATACAATGTTTTTTCTGATGCTTTAGAATATAATTCAAAATCAGATTTATTTGAAGTTATTAAATCTCCCACGGTACATGCACGAATAGATGGCGATTATTTCTACTATTGTGACTTCAAAAACCAAAGAAACAGTGACCGAAAAGGATACTATGTATTGGTTGAGTTATCAGACAGATATCGCATTTATAAACGTTTTACACTAAAAATTAAAGATCCACCAGTAAAAACAGGTATTATAGACGGAATTACGGAGCCTGGATCTATTAGAATGATTACCACCTACTATCTAGAAGAGTCTGGTATTATCATGGAGTTACCTATGAATAAGAAAGAGATGCTTGCTACATTTAGCGATAAGCATGATGAGCTAAAAGCATATCTAAAAAAGGAAAGTATTCGCCTAAAAAAAGAAGAAGACCTTATTAGATTAGTAGCACGATATAATGCTTTAAAAAGCACAGATGCTACCCCGTCACAAAGTCTTTTAAGTAATAGGGGTCGAAATAACTAACATCCTCAAAGTCTTGTCTCAAAAATTTAGGATAACTTAACATTGCCATCTCATTTGCAGATGGCAATTTGTTTTGTATAAAAACAGCATTAACATCGTTACAAATTTTTGAAAATTTATCTACTCCGTTACCTATAAAATATACTTTTTTATCCTTTAAATATGTTTGAAAAGAAGTCTCAGTAAGGATCTCTGCCTTTGTTTCTCGAACCTCATCATACCTCATACTTTCAAAAACTGCTGAATACACCTCCATCCTACGAGCATCTATCATAGGAACTACATAAGCCCCTTCTTCTGTTATCTGTATGGCTAATGATTCTAAGGTTGGTATCGAAATCAAAGGAATATCCAATGCGTAACACAATCCTTTTGCCGCAGAAACACCTATCCTTAGCCCTGTATAAGAACCAGGTCCTTTGCTAACAGAAATAGCAGAAAGATCACTTATATCAATCCCAGCACCTTTGATTACGTCGTTTATAAAATTATGTAATCGCTCTGCGTGAGAATATGAACTATTATAATCTTCTTTGAGTTGAATTATTTTGTCATCCTTGGCTAATGCCACTGAGCAATTTGTAGTTGAAGTTTCTATACAAAGAATATAAGCCATCTATCAAATATTTTGAGCAAAGATAACTTAATTAAAAACTATTTTTTTGAACTAATTCTGTCTTAGTATAAAAAAGAATATACAATGCTAGATGTAGTTCTACTGCTTTTTGGGATCAGAGATCGTTACTTTATCACCTGATTTTAATATTTTGGTAACTATATTATAAGGCCCTGTAATAACAGACTCTCCTACTTTTAAACCGCTTACTACCTCAATATTACCGTCATCTTGAATTCCTGTTTTTATTACCCTCAGCTTTGCAGTTTCTCCATTTTTTATAAATACACATTCAAATTTTTCATCTGAATTTGAAGTTATTTTTTTCTCAACAGTAGTTTCTGTTATAGCCGTTGTATCATTTTTGATTACTATCGAACTTATCGGAACCCCAATGATATTTTCTCTTTTTTCTGTGATAACATCAACGGTAGCCGTCATTCCAGGTCGAAATGGAGAATAATTATCGGGTTTACCCTCAATAAGATCGGCATATGATTCTTCAAGAATTCTAACTTTTACTTTAAAATTAGTTACTTGATCGGCACTCATGGTACTTTCTGCAGAATTTGCAATTTCTGTAACAATTCCTTTGAATTTCTTTTTAAGATATGCATCTACCTCAACAATCGTAGCATCATTAATTTCTACTTTAACAATATCATTTTCATTCACATCCACCTCTACCTCCATGTTGTTCAGGTTTGCCACCCTTACAATTTCTGTTCCTGCCATTTGTTGTGTACCTACTACTCGCTCTCCCAACTCTACAGATAGCTTAGATATTGTACCTGTCATAGGAGCATAGATAGAGGTTCTACTCAAATTATCTTTGGCTTCATTTACCGTTGCTTGTGCACTTCTTACATTATAATACGCTGATTGTTTGGCCGCCTTTGCTCCTTCATATGAAGATATAATTTTATCCCATTCTGCCTTAGATATCACCCCTTTTTCAAACAGACCTTTATTACGCTCATAATTTAATTCTGACTCTTTTAAACTTGCCTCTGCTTGTCGTAACCCTGCTCTTATATTCTCTAGAGTTGCTTGTGATCGATTGAGTCCTGATTGAATAATATCTGGATTAATACGAACCAATAAGTCTCCTTTTTGTACTTGTTGCCCTTCTTTTATAGGTAAATCTATAATTTCCCCAGATACTTCTGAAGAAAGTTTCACTTCTACTTCTGGCTGTATTTTTCCTGTAGCAGAAACAGTTTCTGTAATAGCTATTTTCTCAATTTTTGCAACAGAAACTTCCTTGTAATTTCCACTTTTACCGAACCAACCTGATTTTTTTCCATATACCAGAAGGATCATTAGCAGGACTACTGCACCTAAAACAAAAAGTAATTTCTTTGTACTCATAATCTAATTCAATGTTGGTTCTATTGTATTCATATAATTACCTATCCTTACTCAAGAATCAGAAAACTATACTTTATAATTTTATATCAGCGATCTTTATTCCAAAATAAAGTTCCAATACTTTTAGTTTAAAAATGTAATCAAATTTATTACGCACTTCTTGACTTTGTGCATTTTCTAATCTAAATTTTGATTGACTAAAATCAAATGCATTGGTCAATCCTACATCATAACGATCTTTTGCGTACTCATATGCTCTTTCTTGTGCTTTTACAGACACCTGTGCAGCTTCGTAGGCCTCTGCCGCCCCTTTTGCATCTAAATAAGCTTGATATACATTACTATCTAGGTCTAGCTCTGCTTGCTCCAATTGAAACTCAGTACGTTTTACATTTACTTTACTTCGTTTAACAGAACTTCTTACTGTAAACCCATTAAAAATAGGTACTGAGAGTGACAAGCCATAAGAAATACCATCATTGGTATACAACTGATCTATAAATGGTGCTGCATTTTGTTCTGCAAGAAGAAAATTTGGTGTTTGACTAATTACATTTTGCCCAGTTCCTTCTACTACCCCAATATTTTGTGTCAATACAGGATTGTTTGCATCTAAAACTCTAGCAAAAGGCTTTGCTCCTGATTCTCTGGTATTATAATTAAACGTACCATTTAATGTTGGGTAATATGCCCCTCTAGATATTTCAAGATTTTTTTCTGCAATCAATTTATTCTGCTCTGCTATCTGCACTTCATACCTAGACTCTCTAGCTTTTGCAATTACTTGATCTATAGGCTTATTTAATATTTCTGATGCAGGAACCAAATATTCTTGTTCAGCAATATCAAAATCTGCATAATTTTTGATCAGTAATCGTTGTGCTAATCCTATTAATGCTATTTGTACAGCATTCTCTGCTTGTACGATTCTTGTTAACTCATCTGCAGAGGTAGCTTCAATCTCTAATAAGTCTCCTTGCGGCAATACTCCAGCATCTACTAAATCTTTGGTACGTTGTAGTTGCTCTAAAGTAATCTCATGTTGCTTCTCTATCACTTTTAGTGATTCTTTATTCAACAACACTTGCAAATAACTATTTGCTATAAACAGTACTATATCATCTTTGGTCTTACCAAGATTATACTGGCTTAGTAATTGATTTAGCTTTGCTCTTTGAAAGGTTTTTATATTCCTTAAACCACTAAATAATGTTACCCCCATAGACACTCCATAATTTGAACTTCTAAATGTTTGTGTCTTATTTTCATTTGTAATTGGGTCTGGAGTTAAACCTGAACTCCAAAAATTTGATACATTCGCATTTAATGAGGGCAAAAAATTACCCATTGCATCTAGCTGATCAATCTTTGAAGCCTCTATATCTAGTGCAGATTGCTTTATAGAAATATTGTTTTCTAATGCATATTCTACACACTCTCTTAGTGTCCATTTCTTTTCTTGTGCTTGCATACTTGTAATTCCAAAAAATGCGATACACAAAATTAAAATCTTACTTTTCATAAGTTTAGAATTTAAAGCTTCTTTATATAATGACAACCTGCTTAAATCTCTTACTATTACTTTCATACTATGGTATTGGTATATGATTGACTGATGTTGTTACAGATTATTAGAAAATTATTTTAGTCTTGACTTTCTTTACTTTCCTTTTTGATAGGTTCTGTTTTATTCCAGACTTTAATATTTTCTTTTTCAGTTATTCCTGATAAGATTTCAACATTAATTCCATCAGAAAGTCCTATCTCTAAGTCTCTTCTTTCAAACTCTTGATCTCCTGTTTCTATCTCTACATAAGGATCTTCTGTTTCTTTATCGAATTGTAACAATGCTTCTTTTATAGCTAAAACATCTTGCTTTGTATCTAATACTATTGAGGCATTTGCACTATATCCTGCTCTAATAAAATATGATTCATCTAGAAATACCTCTCCTTCAATTTTAAATTGAACAGCCCCTTGTTCTTCACTTCCCTTGGGTGCAATAAATTTTAGTTTTGCATCAAATTCTTTATCTCTTATTGCTCCTAGACTCACATTGAGTGGCATATCTATTTTTAATTTATTTACCTCTGCCTCATCTACTTTTCCTTCAAAAATCATTTTATTTAAATCTGCTATAGTAGCAATGGTTGTCCCATCATTAAAATTATTACTTTCGATTACCTGATCTCCTTCTTTTACTGGTATCTCTAGGATAGTTCCTGATACAGTTGCTCGAATATTGGTGTTTGCCATAGAGGAGCCTCCTGCAGACCCTACTCGTATAATTTGAAGATCACTTCTTGAATTAGACAAATCCTGCTTTGCTTGATTGTATTGTAAATTTATATTATTAAAATCCTGACTAGAAATAACCCCTTTATCAAAAAGTGCTTTATTTCTATCATATTCAATTTTGGCATTATCCAAAACGATTTGGGAGTTTTTTACTCGACCTCTGGCACTGTTTAATGATTGCTCATTGGGCACCACTTTTACTTTTGCTATTAGATCTCCCGTTTTTATGGAAGCTCCTTCTTCGACATAAATTTTTTCTATAATTCCTGAAATCTGAGGTTTGATCTGTACTTCATCTTCTGGAACTACTTTTCCTGTTGCAACGGTTTTTTCTTCAATCGATGTTCTAAATGCTTTTTCGGTAGTAAATACAATTGGTGATTTACTATTAGAATCGATTAAGTATTTTCCTGAAAAACCAAGCGCAACTACTAATAACACTACTAACAGGATTTTAAAAAACTTTTTCATCTGATTTCTGATTGATTTAATTATTCTAAATTATTAATTTATTCTTCTCTTAATGCTTCTATTGGCTTAATACTTACGGCTTTTTGTGCAGGAATAAGACCTATTAAGGTCCCTAATAATACAATGGCTAATAGTGCTCCTGTTGCTGCAAAGAAATCTACTGTTGGATTTAAAATAGGTATATCGTCATTATTACCTATTGCAGTATTAATTCCCCAAAGCAATAAAGTTCCAAAAATAAAACCTAACAATCCTGCTACAAAGGTGAGCATGATTGACTCCAACATGATCTGTCCTCTAACTTCTGCAGGAGTTGCTCCTAGTGCTCTACGTACTCCTATTTCTCTTGTACGCTCTTTTACAGTAATCAAAAGAACATTACCTATTGCAATTACACCTGCAATAAGAGTGGCAATACCGACAATATAGGTAATCAATCTCATCCCTGATAAAAAACCATTTACCTTTGCTACCTCTTCACCCAAATTAAAACTTCCAAAAGCTTGTGTATCTTCTGCATGTACATTATGCATTCTTTTGAGCAATGTTTTTATAGTTTTTTCTGTATCTACAATATTTCTATCTGCTTTGGCTGTAATAACCATCCAGGATATATCTTTTCCCTGATTAAAAATTTTCTGAAATGTAGTGAATGGTAAAAAAATAGAATCATTTCCTTCAAATCCAGTTTGTGTGGGCTTGTACACTCCTATTACTTTAAAATAAATCCCGTTTACCTTAACATATCCTCCTATTGGGTCTTCATCTTTTTCATAAAACTGTTTATAGATATCTTCACCTATAACACAAACCTTACGCTCGTACTTTATATCTTCTTCATTAATAAATCTTCCCCCGTCAAATATTTTTTTCTTTGATACCTTATCTATCGTTGGATAATCTCCAAATATTTTAAAAGCACCAGATTTAGATCCTTTTACAAATTGACCAGGTGGTGTTCCCCATTGTCCTGTAACATTACGTGGGGTGATATACTCTATAGCTGTTACTTTTGATTTTAATGCCTCGACATCATCTAATGTAAGTTGCATTCTGCGCCCTCTTTTGAATCCTTCATTAGGCATACTGGTTTGTTGCCCCCAAAGAAACATTGTATTGGTTGCAAAGTCATTAAACTGACTTCTAAAGCTATTATCAAGGCCTTTTGCCATTCCTAAAAGGAATACAAATAAAAACACCCCCCAAGTCACCCCAATAACTGTAATTATCGTTCTGATCTTATTTTTGCGAATCGCGCCATAAATCTCTTGCCAAGTATCTCTCTCAAATATAAATTTCATCATGTTATATCTATGGGTTCATAATTGATAAACAACATTACTTACGCAATATTTATCTACCTATTGGTTTTCTACTATTCATCTCTCAAAGCAATTATTGGTTTTATTCGTGCTGCTCTTCTTGCTGGGATATATCCCGCCAAAAGTCCGAAAAAGATCAACACCATTGTTGCAACCATGATCACCCCTGTATCAACTTTAGGATTAAGAATAAAAAACTTCTCAAGATTATTTCCTATTAGTTTTAACACCAAAATCCCCAAGATTAATCCTAGATATCCAGCTATTGATGTTATTAAGACAGATTCTTGTAATACCATTGCTATAATTGATCTTGGTGATGCTCCTAATGCTTTTCTGATTCCTAATTCCTTGGTACGTTCTTTTACACTAAAAGTCATAATATTGCCTATCCCAATTACTCCTGAAATCAGGGTACCTATACCAATCACAAATATGATCATATAAATCCCTCCTAGAATCACCATCGTCTCTTTGATGTCTTCTGCAAAGCTTTGTACTCTAACACCGCTTTGATCTTCTGGTGCTACCTTTAATCTTTCTTTGAAATCTTCTTCTATTTTTTTTGAAAATGCAATGGCTTGCTCTGTACTCATTGCCATATTATAGGATAAGTTTATCTGACTTACATGATCATTATTACCATAGAGTAATTGCACCGTTTTATAGGACATATAAATCAAACGTTCTTCATTATCTCCTCCACTATCTTGAAAAACACCTATTATCTTATAGGGTATTCCATCTATATCCAACATTTTCCCCAGAGCATCTTCTTTCTTAAACAGATCTTTTTCTATAAGTCTTCCTATAACAATATTCTTTGTACGGTCTTTAATATCTGCCTGATTGAGATATCTACCTTTCATCATTATAGTTTTCTCAAGATATTGATGATCTGGGTTGACTGCCCTTATATTGTATGTCCCTGATTCTTTTCCATATCTAGCTGTACCTCCTCTATACACTCTAGGAGTTACAAATTCCACTTGACCAGGGTAATTATCTTTTATAAATTCTAAGTCTTCGTTTTTAAACTGAATTTTCCTGTTTTCTTGAAAACCTTTGTAAGCCTTAGATGTATTCCCACTACGAACAAATATGATATTTTGAGCATCATCAACAAAACTGCTTAAAAAACTATTAAGAAGGCCATTACCTAATCCTAATAATATAGTAAAGATCAAAATCCCTAATGCTACTGTAAATCCAGAAAGAAACGTACGTAGCTTATTTTTTCCTATTGCTTCAAATATTTCACTCCACCTATCTCTATCGAACATATTGTGAAGCTCTTATTTGTTCTACTTTTTTATCTTCTACAATAACACCATCTTTGAGATGTACAATTCTTTTGCACATATCTGCAATATCAGGTTCATGAGTGACTACCAGTATTGTTTTACCTTCATCGTTGATGGTTTGTATAATATCCATTACTTCATAAGATGTTTTACTATCCAATGCTCCTGTAGGTTCATCTGCCAATAATACTTTTGGATCAGCTGCCAGTGCTCTAGCTATAGCAACACGTTGTTTTTGCCCACCAGAGAGTTCACTTGGTAAATGCGTTGCCCATTCTGCCAAACCTACTTTACCCAAATACTCCAATGCTTTATCAATTCTTTCTTTGCGTTTTTTGCGTTGATAATACAATGGCAAAGCCACATTTTCTAAAGCTGTTTTGTAATTAATTAAATTGAAAGATTGAAAAACAAATCCTAAAAACTGATTACGATATTGTGCTGCCTTGGTTTCGTTTAATCCTTCGATAGGAACGTTATCCAAAAAATAGGTTCCGCTATCGGCTTCATCAAGCATTCCCAAAATATTCAGTAATGTAGATTTTCCTGAACCAGATGATCCCATAATTGCTACTAATTCCCCTTCTTTTACATTAAAATCTATTCCTTTTAATACATGAAGCGAATTGCTTCCCATTTGGTAAGATTTATGTAAGTCTTTTATTTCAATCATAATACCGGATTAAGATTTGCAAGGCATAAAATCACACCTTAATAAAACTAAGACTCACTAACAAGATCACTTATTATATTTGGTTCATCTTCTAATTTCCCCTTGAAGATTTTTGATAGGTTAGTGTAGTCATGTTAGATAAGACTATCAAGGTTACATTTTTGTTACACTAAATTCTGTTAGGGAAATGTTAAAAAATTAAGAGTCCTATAAAGATTTATTTTTCGAATTGGTAGATTTCTTTTTATTTCGATAAATAAAATACCCTACAACCCCTATTAACACATAAGGGATAATCATCAAATACACAATTCCATTATTAATACCTTTTGCAGCTTCTTGCCCTTCTTCGTTTTGCAAAACGGCTCTACACATTGCGCACTGTGCCTCTGCAGGAACAACACACAGTAAAAACAAAACTATGACACAAAAAACTTTTACTCGCATATGTACTATTCTTTTTGTTTTTATAACACCTCTTATACTACATGTCGTTTTTTACAAAGACATTACCTTTTTTTTCAAGCGTAGTAAGGCGATATCATAAAATACACAACCACACCTGTAATAGCTACATACAACCAAATAGGAAAGGTCACTTTTGCTATTTTTCGGTGTTTGTCAAATCTTTTAGCTAGTGCTTTTACATAAGTAATTAACACAAAAGGGATCACTGCAATCGATAATATAATATGGGTTATCAATATAAAATAATAAACATATCGTATCATCCCTTCTCCTCCAAACTTTGTAGAATCACTGGTCATATGATATGCAATATACATCAACAAGAACATCACAGAACATATGATTGCTGTTTTCATAAGTTTTTCATGCAATGCAATATTTTTATTTTTTACTGCCCATAAAGCCGCTATTAATACTAGTGCTGTTATGCCATTGATCGTTGCATAAATAGGGGGTAAAAAAGTAAGTGGTTCTACATCAAAACCCAATCTTCTTAAATTGACACCAAACAATATTGCTACCGCAAGAGGTATCACTATCGATAGTATTACAATCCACTTATTATATTTTTTCTCTACTGCTGAAAGGTTACTCATTTTCTTTTAATAATTTCTTTATATCCTCTAATAAGATTGTAATCTGCTCTTCTTCTCCATTTTCATCTTCTTTCTCATCCACTCCTATGGTCCCTCTATAATATATCAAAGGATTCCCCGAGGCGTCATATCTAGATCTTATATACCCTTGTTGATCTATCAATGCAAAGTAGCCATTATGTTCAAATCCTCCAGGCACATCAGGGTTTTCTGCTGCATAGATATTAAACCCAGTATTAGCCAACTCATAAATATCTTCTCTATCACCAGTAAGAAAATGCCAATCAGGGTCTGTTACCTTATAGTTCTCTGCATACTGTTTAAGTCTTCTTGGAGTATCGATTTTAGGATTAATCGTAAAGGAAGCTATCCCAAATTTATCATGGTCCTTTAACTTATTCTGAAGATAGACTAAGTTTTTATTCATCCTTGGGCATATTGTAGGACAACTAGTAAAGAAAAACTCAACCACATATACTTTTCCCTTATAATCATGGTTGGTTATCAACGTACTATCCTGATCCAAAAAAGCAAATTCAGGTATTTTTTTTAATGCATCATTAATCTTGATATACCCCAACTTCTCATTAGCTATAGGATTACCAGCGCTCATTCTATCATTTTTCACAATAGAAGATCCTTTTACCCTATCTACAATTTTGGGAATGAAAATTATACCAAAAATCAATATGATAAACGATATACCAACGTATGAATACTTTTTCATTGTTTTCTTTATTAGTTTAATGAAGTAGTGTTCTCAAAATTTATTTCCCTTTACGATCTGCCTTATACTTCTTTAATGCAAGGCGATATTCGGCAAGAACCACTTTTACATCATCAACCATTACATTTGATAAATCGGCTACCGAACTGGCATCATATCCATACACCATTTCTTCTCCTTCTTTAAGAGTACCATCTCTACCTCGTAATCCTTTATTTTTATCTATTATGTAGACATATTGCGTCGCTAGGTTAGCATCTAATTCGTGTGGAGCCTTAAGGCTCTTAAATAAGCTATTTACACTCTCAGGAGTTCCAAAAAGAAAATTCCAACCAGAAACATCTGCTATATTCCCTAATTCATCCAGTAACTCCTTTGCTTCTTCTTCACTACCATATGGTAAAACCATTACAAATTGGAAGTCTCTAAATTCATGGTTTTTTTTATAAATCTTCTGATTTAGATTAAATGCATTCCCTTGCTTATTATAAATATCTTTTCCTAAAAAGCCTAAAACAGTAATTTTATCATCAAAACTAACCTCTTTAGCATGTAAGCTTTCAAAACTTTTAAGATCTCCTATTGATTTGGTAAGTATAGGGAGTTTTGCAAAATTATGTACCCCAGAAGCAAAAAACAAATAAGCTACTAACGGTAATATAAATAAGATTCCTAAGACAAGAATTTTTTTCATTTGACAAACAAAAAATTTGAAATTATCTCTGAATTACACTCAACAAGAACTAGTTCAGAACAATGGTACAAAAATAAAAAAGACGGTTCAAAAAACCGTCTTTTTACAATGCTTTTAACTTATATCATATCAGCAATTAAAAGTCCCAGCTTTTATAACCAGCTCTAAAAACTTCATACACATAATCTCCTTCTGTCAATAGAATAAATATCAAATAACAGATTAAGAAAATACCTGTCCAAACAACTGACCTTCTTAAGCCTTTTGTCTCTCCATCCATGTGCATAAATGACCAAGTAATATAATATGCTTTATAAATTGTAAGAATTATAAAAATCCAGTTTAATAGTTTCATACTAATAAAAGTAGTGTCTATCAAAAATGCAGGTTTTATAATACCTAAAATAACTTCTACTATTGTAACAACAGATAACAGTATAAATACTTTCCATATTTTTCCTGTATTCGATTCGTGATGCGCTATATCGTGTGCCATTTTATATCTACTATATTTTTATTAAACAAGGTAAAAGAATGTAAATACAAATACCCATACCAAATCTACAAAGTGCCAGTATAAACCAACCTTTTCTACCATCTCGTAATTCTTTCTTTTCTCATATGTTCCTAGAATTACATTTATAAAAATGATGATATTAATAATTACTCCTGAAAATACGTGGAAACCATGAAAACCAGTAATAAAGAAAAAGAAATTGGCAAATAGTGGATTCCCATATTCGTTATGCACCATATTGGCTCCTTCTACAATTCCTATCACATCTCCATTCAACCTCTTTAAAGATTCTTCTCTTGTCAAAATAGTTTTTGCTCCCTTTTCTGTAAGTATTTGAGTTCTCAACAACAAATCCTTATTTTTAGAAAAACCAGCTTTTATTTCTTCAACGCTAAACGCAGGAAGTACTTTTTCCTTATCATACCAAACACCATTTTTATTCTCATGCTGAACTCTTTCATTATGGGTATTTACTATGGCAATATCTTTTAGCGCTACTCTATGACCATCTGTATCTACAAATTGCAATATTTGCCCACCTTTGGTCTCTAGTGCTCCATATTCACCTTTTATAAAATTCTTCCACTCCCATGCTTGTGATCCCACAAAAATAAATCCTCCTATAATCGTTAAGAACATATAAAGGATTACTTTTTTCTGCTTCATATGATGACCAGCATCTACTGCTAATACCATTGTTACAGATGAAAATATAAGAATAAAAGTCATCAATGCTACATAGTACATTGGCGCATCTACTCCATGTAAAAACGGAAAGTGATTAAAAACCTCATCAGCTATTGGCCAAGAGTTTATAAATTTAAATCTTGAAAATCCATATGCGGCAAGAAAACCCGAAAATGTAAGTGCATCCGAAAGGATAAAAAACCACATCATCATCTTACCATAACTTACCTTGAGTGGCTCATTGCCTCCTCCCCAGATTTTATCTTCAGTACCTGTTTTAGTAACAGCTGTTTCCATATAAAGAATTTGGTGTTGTTAAATTTTCCACAAAAATAATCAATTTTATCATTTCATCTGCTCAATTTTATTTTTTAATTGCTGCAAATGTTATTCTTCAAAACAATCTCTTTTATAGCATTACATCGATATAAAAAGATCATTTCACAAAATACAAGAACAAAAATAGATAAACCCACAGGAAATCAACAAAATGCCAATACATTGCACCTAGCTCTAACCCTAAAGTCTTACCTGTTTTATACTTTTGTTTAAAATGATTATAAATTACAATTAAAAGCACAATAATCCCACCTATTATATGTGCCAAATGAGTTACCACAATTACAAACATAAATGTAGAAACAATATTAGAGGTAGGCCCTGTAAAGTGATACCCTTGTCGTATGATGTCTCCAAAACCTTCGAACTGCAAAAACACAAACACAATTCCTAAAGCTAGTGTAGACAACAATAGAAGAGAAGCCAACTTACGGTTATTATTTTCTATAGCTTTTTTGACATAATGAAATGTAATACTACTTGCTATGATCACTATAATACTATATATAAAAGCATTAGGAAACACAAGATCTGTTGCCCAATCCTTTCTGCTTTTACTTACCACATAAGCACTAGTAAGTCCTGCAAAAACCATTGCCATACTAATCATAGCAAACCACATCATTGTCTTTTTTGCTCTATCAACTTTTTCTTGTATTGTCCCTTGTGTTAAATCCATATTCTAATAAATTTATCTGCTACATAAATAACCTGCAACAATGTAATATACAAGACACTCATCAACATTAATCGTTTTGCTGTCTTTGCATCTCTAATTTTATATAAATTAATGGCAGATTTTAGTAAAACAAAGCCTAGCAGCAAAATAATCACTCCCGAAACTGGTGTGATATAAAGTTTTCCTGTAACTCCAAATACAGGTATTAACGATGTTACCACTGTCCATGCCGTATAAATAATAACTTGTACCGCTGTTCCTTTATCTCTTTTTCCTGTAGGAAGCATAAAAAAGCCTCCTTTTTCATAATCATCATACAAGAACCATCCAATAGCCCAAAAATGAGGGAATTGCCAAAAAAACTGAACCATAAATAATGTCCCTGGCTCTATCCCAAAATCATTGGTTGCTGCTACCCACCCTAACATAAAAGGGATTGCTCCTGGGATTGCTCCTACAAAAACAGATAATGGTGTTTTTGTCTTTAATGGTGTGTATAAACTAACATATAAAAATATAGAGATCGCCCCAAACATTGCTGTTTTAGGGTTTATTGAATAGAGCACTGATATTCCAGCAATAGTAAAAATAGTTGCAATAGCAAATGCTGTATTTACCGTCATTCTACCAGATGGTATTGGTCTATTTCTAGTCCTATCCATCAATTTATCTAAATCTCGTTCTATAATCTGATTAAAAGCATTGGATGCTCCTACCATAAAATATCCCCCTATAGCCAGAAGAATAAGGGTACTCCAAGAAACAGTATCAACTCCTAGTAAATATCCCGCAACAGAAGAAAAAACAACACTTAAGGCCAAGCGCATTTTTGTAATTTCCTTAAAATCCTGAACTACAGATATTTTTGAAGTATTTATTTGGGTCACGCTCAAGTTTTGCACGTTTTCTAAAATAGCATTTTTTAAAAGTGGTGCAAAGATATACCTTAAAAGCATTTTAGACAACTTATAACTACTTATAATTCACCTTTTAACAACTACGCGTACTCAAGACAACATATCTACAGACTCAATCCGCAGAACATTTTGATAATCAAACTAGTATAGAAAGTAATTTTTTTATTTAATCCACGACAAAAAGATACAAGAAGAACTTAAACATGTTTTCATATGAAAAATTTACTGTTTCTTGGGGTAATATTTTTATCCCTTACCTCTATAGCACAAAAACAAAGTCAAACCATCATTATTGATTCAATATCCAAAAACATTTATATGCTTACTGGACAAGGTGGTAACATTGCCATCTTCAAAAACGAAAAAGGCTTATTTATCATAGATGATCAATTTGCAAGATTATCCAACCAGATCCTTTCTAGTTTAAAAACGATAAGCGACCAACCTGTTACCACAGTAATTAACACTCATTTTCATGGTGACCATACTGGAGGTAATGAGAATATGGCCAATAATGGCGCTACAATTTTTGCTCAAAAAAACGTGAGATCAAGAATGAAAAAGCAACAACAGCAAAAAGGAAACATTATTCCTTCTTCATTACCTGTAATCACTTTTGATGAAGGCTTGCAACTATATTTTAAAAACGAAAACATTAATGCTTTCCACGTGCATCATGCACATACAGATGGAGATGCCCTTATCTATTTTGCAAACGGAAATGTATTACACATGGGAGACACATATTTTAATGGCCGTTACCCATATATAGACATAAAATCTGGCGGAAGCATCAAAGGATACATAAAAGCAATAGAAAAAGCTTTACTCATTGCCAATGAAGACACCAAAATTATTCCTGGACACGGTAAGCTATCAACCAAAAAGGAGCTTAGAACATTTCTACAAATGCTAAAAGAAATCACTAATTCTATTCAAAAAGAAATAGAACTTGGCAATACTAAAGAGGCGATAATAAAAAACACTTCTCTCACTAGCAACTATGACACAAAAGGATATGGTGATGGCTTTATCAGTTCTGAACAGATACTAAAAACTATTTACACTAGCTTAACCAAAAAAGAAGAATAGTTAAGACTTTATCTCAAAAGTAGTTCGGCATACACTTTACTTTTTTCTAAAGCAAAAAACTTATGACCGCACTTAAATGCCCCAAAGAAGAACTGGTATCACAAAAAAACCTGCTGATTCACACAGCAGGTTTTATAATTTTAATTTTGTACTTTAAAAACAATTGGCAGCTGATACCTAACTGTTACCGCCCTATCTCTCTGCATACCTGGAGTCATTTTAGGAAATTTTGCAACCACTCTTTTAGCTTCTTTCTCTAGTGAAGGGTGCGGAGCTCTAGCCATAATATTTTTTATTGTTCCGTCTTTATACACCTCAAATTGGACATAAATACGTTGCAACCCTTTTAAACCTAAATCTTCACCTAAGTCTGTATTGAATTTTTTGGAAACCATCCTTTTAATCTTATCAGAAAAACAAGAAGCTCTTTCTGAGTTTGTTTTTAGTTCTTCACAACCTGGAAAAACTGGAACATACTCTACAGCTACAAATGGCAACACTTCTGGTTCATCAATACCATCTGGCTCTACATCTACAATAGAACTGGGATCTATTGGATCTGAACTTACAGGATCATTTACAAACTCTTTCCTTACCTCACTTATCTTCTTATGATCATCTATTACCGTAAACTTCTCTGGGTCTGCTACTGGCTTTGATCGCCTCTCAACAACCTCTGCTGACTTAGGAGCCTCATAAACCTTATAAACCCCACTCCAATCAGCAATAGGTTCATCAATAATAAGATTTTGTTCATTACTTACTACAATTGGCGTAGCAGTATACACTTCAAACATTACATAGGTAAATAATAGACTTGCTATAAGTCCGATCTGAAAGTTTACCAATGCACTTTTTCGTACATTAGCATCATGCTTGTTACTCATACTATTTAGTTTTAACGTTACAATTAAAATCTAAATCAACAAGCATACCAAAAAAAAGAATCCCGTCTACATAATTGTGACGGGATTCTCATATATAAGAAATATTTTTTATCTAGTCCTGCACTTGGAAAACTATAGGTAAAGAGTACAATACTCCTACTGCTTTTCCTCTTTGCTTCCCTGGAGTCATTTTAGGTAATAACTTTACCACTCTCTGTGCTTCTTTTTGTAATCTTGGGTGTGGAGCACGTGCTTTAACACCAACAATATTACCACTTCTATCTATCTTAAACTGCACATAAATTCTATTTACACCAGAAAGACCAAGCTCACTACCAATATCTGTATTAAATTTACGGTTAACAAACTTCTTAACCTTATCACTCATACATTTTTTCTTGGCATTATTATTTCCTGCGCCTTCACAACCAGGAAATACTGGTACATTTTCAATAACTGCAAACGGAACATCTGCGATCACTTCTTCTTCTTCAGTATCTTCTATCTCTTCAACTTCAACAATTTCTTCTTTCAGATCTGTTTCGGTATCATCAATAATCGTTTCTTCTACTTCTGCTTCATCCTCAACTACATCTATAACCTCTGGAGCAGGTGGCGGTGGCGGTGGAGGTGGTGGCGTATTCAGAGTCTGAGTAATTGGCACGTCTTCTTCTTCCAATTCATCAAGATTAACCTGACCAATATCTATGGCTGTTCTCTCATAGGTTTTCCACTCTATTCCTTGCCATGTTATAAAAAGTACTAAAATAAGTCCTAATTGAAGGAATAAGATACTTTTTTTAGTTAAATCTGCTTTTGGATTTTTCTTTGGTTCCATATTTATAATCGTTATAGGATTGCTAAAATAGCTAAATTCTTTTGTAATTTCCAACTAAAGACAAAAATGTAAATCAAAAAAATATTTTTTTAACTTTTATCTTCGTTTTTTTTTGATCAAAAAAAGTTTTATCTAATTGATCTTCTGCTTATTTCGTTTATATTTTCTTATTGTAGCTCTAAACATCACAATAACAAGAGCAACAAAAACCGTTCCACTTGTGTTTGCAACTACATCATACCACTCAGGGCTACGATAAGTTGTAAGAAAAGCTTGCAACAATTCCATCAGCATACCATACAATACACAGATTACTGAAGCTATCAACAAACTTTGTTTTAAATTTTTATTTACTTTTTCTGAAAAAAACAAAAATAAAAACCATGCTCCACAAAAAACAGCATAAGCAATAAAATGTCCAATCTTATCACTTCCTTCAACTTTAAAATCAACTGGGGTTACTAGCTTTGCCAGTGACACCCAGGTTAATAATATTGTAAGGATAATAAGTTGGCACAAAAGAAATTTATGCCCCAATAACTTCTGTATAATCATCGGCAGATAGTAATAGATCAGCTACTTTAGAAACATCAGATATTTTTACTTTTACCATCCATCCAGCTCCATAAGGATCACTATTCACCAATTCAGGCTCACTTTCTAAAGCTTCATTAAACTCTATAATTTCTCCTTTTAATGGTAAAAACAAATCAGATACAGTTTTTACAGCTTCTACTGTTCCAAAAACTTCTTGTTCTTCTAGTTCTTCACCAACTGTTTCTACTTCTACATACACGATATCACCTAATTCGCCTTGTGCAAAATCAGTAATTCCAATTGTAGCTACATCACCGTCAATTTTGATCCATTCATGATCTTTCGTATACTTTAAATCTGCAGGAATATTCATTCGAAAAATTTTATGAGTTGTTAATATTATGAGGACGAAAATAAATCTATTTTATTAAATTACAGAAAAACATGATAAAAAATTATCAAAAAACAATTATCTAGCTTTTCTTCTAAAAAAATAAACCTCCTTGAATTTAAAATTTATTGTTTTTTAGATAGAAATTCCGATCAAAACATCATCACAAAGTAGCATTATTTATATGTGATCTAAACCAACATCAAACACTATAATAATACAACAACCATAAAGAGTATTCTTTTTTTGAATCTAAAGAAACTTAAGGTAATTAGTTACCAAAATTATATCTCAATGTAAATCCTCCTCTTATAGTTGTCTGTGGGAACGCTGTAGAAATAGAATACTCAGAAAAAGTATGATCATAAAAGAACAATGCTGTCAAGTTCTTACTTAATGAATAATCTGCGGTAAACTTTATCCCATAGATATCTTGCCCTGCTGTTATTTGGGTGTTCTCCAAGTCAAGATACCTGATTAACGTTTCATTCTGTCGTAGAGATAAATCTGCTCTAAAATTTAGATCACTTTTCAGTACTTTCTTCCTTCCTCCAATCTTAGTTGCAAAAGTAAGGTCCTTTAACCTATAACCAAGTCCTATTATATATTCATTACCTTGTATTTCGGTAAGTAAATTATTATCAAAACTCAATGATAACGCTCGATCTTTTTTCCATTCAGCTAGAATTTTTATTGAGTTTTTCATTTCCATATCCAAACGTACAAGAGGACTAAACTGCTCTGTTAAGTTTACATTAGCAAATAACAAAGGATTCTTAAAGTTACCTCCTTCATCAAACTCACTGTTTTTACCATATTCTAGATTGGTCTGAAACTGATTGATTGTATAATTAGCACGATATCCATGAGCTACAGAGAATCTTTTGAAACGTTTTTTAAACCATTTCACTCTCATCAACCCTGTATATTTTATATCCCAATTTGGCAAAGGAATATCTCTGAATGCTCCTTTTTGAACCTTTTCTGCATCCCCTCCAGAATATGCTGCTAAAAAGGCTGGTAATAGTACTGCCTGATTTGTTTTACCATATCCTATAGGAAAACCATCTTGATCTGTGTCATTAGGGTTTTTATTATTATCAATTGCCAAACGCCTTGCTACAGTAAGCCTGTTCTCTCTAAACTTATCAAAAGCTTCTGACGAGAACATATCGCTTTTCTTAAACGCTGTTTTTATAAGTAATGTTGATATAGTAAAATTACCAAAGGTATTTCCTGTAAGAGATTCATATGGATCGTCTACATTTATATTCCCTTGACCATCTGTATTTACATTATAATTTTCTGTATATGTCTCAGATGAATTTCTTGTTGCACTAATATCTATTTTAAGATCTTTGAGTAATCCTACGGTAGCCTGTACATTAAGTTGTTTCCCTATAACTTCTTGATATTGTTGATTAAACTCATCATACAAAGTAAGCCATCCGTTACGTGCAGCAAGATGCCTAATATCTGACTGACTCCCAAAGGTAAATCCTAAAGTAGGTTTTAATGTACCTACAAAACCAGGTTCCCTAAGATATCCTGGTAGAAAAATCCCGTTATCTTGTTGATAATTTACATTTACCTTTTTTACCGCTGTAACCAGCCCAATAAGTGTATTATATGCTTTATCGCCTGCACTTAATTTACTTTTACCTCTTTTCTTTTTACTCTTAGCGTTATTTTTGGGTTGTACTCCTGCTACTCCTTTGGTCTCTTTTAATCCTTTGTTTTTACCCTTCTTTCTACCTGGTTTTATTTTGGTCAACCCTGCATATTTATACAGTGTATTCATATCCAACGATCCATTGAGTGTATGAACACTCGCATTCTGAACAGAGTTTCCTAAATCAGGAATCCCTTCTAAGGTTTTCAAAGCTTCACTACCTTTTATCCATTGAAAATCTGCATTGTATGAATAAGTAGCTCTCATAAATTTTAATACAGGCACTTTCTTAAAAGGCACTTCATAATTAACCTGTAATTGCTGACTATGCGTATTAGGGTCTCCTATATCAAAGAAACCACTCCATATGTCTATTGTATTATCTACATTATTATTTTCATCAATAAAGTTTTTGACAATACGATTATTAGCAGATGTAAAAGCAAAGTTCAATGACTTGGTCAAATTATAATTTATACCATATTGCCAATCATACAGAAAATTACGTTGATACAATACTGGTAAGATACTTCCTTCATCTAATGTAATATCTCTAAATACTTGCTCATTATATCGTCTATTAATATTAGAATTTACAGAAACACTTGTAGGGAGAAGGTTTACGTTGAAATCTTTAATCAAATCAAAATACTTACTTTTTCCTAAGAATTTCACCTTCTTAAATGGTTCAATCTCTTTAGGCTGAAAACTAAAATCATATGTCCCTCCCAGTCTTACTGTTTGATCTAATGATTTTTCTATTTCAAAATCACGGTGGTCTGTTTGATTATAGGTTCCAGAAAATGTAAAATTCTCTACATCATAAGGCATCGGTTTTTTATCTCCTGTTCGTTCCTTACGCAAGCCTATCACATTAAAACTTTGTCTTTTTGTATAATCGGTTGATTGTTTTTCTACTCGTTCTTTTTCACTAGGGTCCGTTATATTATCCAAGCGATCCTGAAGTTCTAAATCTTGAAATTCAGGGTCAAATTGTGGGGTAATCAATTCCTCTCCTCTACTGTAATTAAATGGTACTTGAACCCCCCATTTTTTAGGTAATAATTGTCCTAAATTTACATTGGTAGTCAAATCATATTGCTTAATATCCTCTCTACTACGTTCATTTGGTCCTTGTTCTATACCTCCAAATCCAATAGTACTGATCCTTCCTGACGCACTAACGTTTGCAAAATCTGCAACATTAGCATCCAAACTACCTACAGCAGCCCATCCCCCTCTATTTTTTAAATCACTAAGACGCATCTCATTAAACCAAACTGTTCCAGATTGATTTGTAGTACTCTCATTTTTGACACCTATCATCATCACTCGTATGTCTCCAAAATTAGGATTACCCTTGATTGCTAATCTTACGCTTCCAGGAGTCAGATTTGCAGATGGATTAGCATCAGGGTTTTCTCCATTAGCATCAAAAAACACCAGAGTATTAGCATCAAAATTTGAAGACCCTAAAACTGCAGATTTAATTTTTTGTAATAAACTCAAATCCAAATTAAGTTTATTTGCAACTGGCCAAACATGATCCCTATTACTATTATTGAGGTCAGAGACTTGTAATGGTATTTCTACTTGATAAAAATTATTTGTAAAATCATTACCCATTCTTACAAAAGCGGTAAGGTCTCCATCATTCAGCGTTCCATTTGGTATTGGCTCGGCATGCAAAAACAATTCTAGATTTTCATATTGACGCATATCAACATTAAAATTCTTATATACTCCACGAGAATCTTCTGATTGAAGATCATTTACAGTAAGGGCAAGAGAACGTTCATCTTCTCTAATAATATTGTTATTATTATTTAATTGTTCTCTCACAACTCCTGGTGGAGTATTATAATTTGGAGTTTCTTCTTCACTTACAGAAGTTACTACCACCTCGCTATCACCAAATACATTGATACCACTAGTTGGGTCATTGGTTTGATTACCTTCTACAACATACCTTCTGTAATCTCCTCGCACCAAATCCATATTTGCAAATCGCAATAAAACAGGTTGAGAAAAATCAGTAAGATACATTCTCATAAATCGTATAGATCTAAAGTCACTAATGTTTATTGACTTGTCTGGGTCGTAGATAGGTATTTTAAATCGCACCCATTTGGTTCTTATTTCTTGTCCAGAAACTTCTATTGGTATATCTCTAACATCAGAGATATAACCTGTTCCTCCGTCATTACCAACACCCATCCCTTTAAAAACAGGAATCTCATACTCAAAATAACTATTAATAGTATTCATTGTATTATCCCTATTTACATCTTCTGCTGTAGGAAATGTAGTATTTCCTCTATCTGTATTAGACACACTAGTAGGTGAATTTCCTTCTGTACCATTATAATCAGCATACCTTTGCAAAACGTCACCATCTGCCTGAAGAAAGTATCTATAATTATCTCCCGAAGGATCATCCAACGACTGGAAATCTGGAAACTTTTGTTTTTCATCTGCATCCCCTAGACCATCAAAACCTGCATCTTGTTGAACTCTTGCTTGCCCCTCTGAATCAAAAGCATAGATCAAAGATTGATTTGCTGGCACTGTTGCATACTCTGTCTCTACGACATTTTCATTTTGCCCTGTTCCGTCTGGTAATCCATTCTCGTATTGTTTTCTACCATCTCTCAATACATCTTCACTTATATTACCAAGGTTCATAACAATAGTTCCGCCTGGATTGTCTATATCATCATATTCAAAAGGATCCATCAACCAGAATTCTACAAATTCAACATTGGACTGCTCAAAATTTGTAGATGTCAATTGCCTTGTTATTCCTGCAAAATTATTTTTGGGATCAGGTTGCGAACCAGGGTTAGCTCCAGGAGCATGTGCTGGATTAAAGTTATAAGGCCCTCTTGTTGTAGGATCATAATTTAAATCTAATGTAAACAACGCTAGTGATTGGCCTTGTACAATATCTGTATCAGGAAAAACCTCACTAATAAATACTCTTCTGGTAGCATTAGATGCTAAATCCTGTTCCGTAACCCCGCTTGGTCGTCCGTTACTATAAAAAACAGGATCTATAGAATACCAGGCTAGTTTTGCTCGCCTATACCCTGACTTCAATCCTTCGACCATATTGTCACTCGTAGGGTTATCAGGGTCTCCAAACCCTATAGGAATACTAGAAAGCTCCCAAGAAAGAGGTGAACTCACATCTATTCTTGTTTGCGCTCCTTCAAAATCATCTATATAAGTAGTTACTTTTCCATCAAAATCTGCTCCTTTAGGCGCTCCTGCAATAAGATATGCTCCTTCTGCTCTAATAGATACATTAGACGGCACATCTGTATCTATATTAGGTAATTTATTAGCCATTCTGGTCAAGAGAGGAACTTCAGTCGCATAGGCTACATTAAATCCAAGTATCGTATTATTAATTGGCTCAAAACTGTAGTTAGACTTTTGAGTTATTGGTCTTTCATTAAGATTCAAAAAGGTACCACCCACTATAAAATCATCACTAAACTTATGCTCAATATTAACTCCTGTAAATCTTTTGGTTTGTTGACCAAACACAGCATTATTCTCTGTAGAGACTTGTATAGGTGTATTTGATGATAATAACGCATCATCTAGAATACTCACTCTCCCCAATTGATAGTTTACTGTATAATCAACTCCTTCTTGCAGTACTCTACCTCCTGCGGTAACGGTTACTGATCCTTGAGGCACATTGAATGCTCCCAAAGGAATTCCATCTTGTCCTGATGATTTATAACGCCCTTTTAACTGGAACTTATTTTTATCTGCTG
Source organism: Aquimarina aquimarini (assembly GCF_900299535.1). Taxonomy (GTDB): domain Bacteria; phylum Bacteroidota; class Bacteroidia; order Flavobacteriales; family Flavobacteriaceae; genus Aquimarina; species Aquimarina aquimarini. The sequence goes on from NZ_OMKE01000006.1 coordinate 31,932, forward strand.
ATCTTTGCTCTGCTACAACTTTGGTTTGATTATACAGGTCTTGAAATACATATTTTGCCTGATTGGCATTATAAGTACTTGGATCAGTATAATTCGCCCCTGCTGGCCCATTATCTAGTTTATCAAAAAGGTGTTCTCCAAAAGGCTCTACTGTGGTAAATATAATTCTTCCGTTTTGTGAGTCTACTGTAATGGGAGGGGTATGGACATAATCAAAAAACCCATCTCCTCCTTGTACGGGATCTCCATTAGGGTTAAGACGATCAAGATTAAATACCTTTAATAAGGTTGTTTGTTCTACATCTGCTGGCAATGGTACCGAAGAGCCTTCTGCTGTAGTAATATAATTTACAGGTGAAGGGTCTACATATAGTATATTTAATCTAAAATCACTTTGTTCTAATCTAAATGCACCTGTACTATAGATGTTTTTCATCATCAAGTCCCAAATTGGCAAATCCACATTAGTAATAGGACTTTTAATCATTTTTACAATCAAACTCTGACTTGCTCCTACATCTACATTTGTATTTCCTGTCGTATCTCCTATAGTAGCATCAACTCCTCCATTTGCAAATTCACCTACTTGAAAAACTTCTCCTCCTACGGTATACTGAAATGCTACCCCCAGAACTTCATCATTATTCAATCGTTGGTTTAGTGATATATATCCTAATTCTTGGTTAATCGTATATTCACTCTCATTTAATTTTCTTGCATTTTCTAAGATTGCATAATCAAACCCCTCATTAAACCCTGCTATAGGACCAATAAAACCTTGCTGCACAGTAGACACTTGTCTTATTGCTTCTGTGATCGGACCTCCAGGTCCAATTTCTGTTGGATCTAGGTCATTATTTGCATTTTTAGGAAATGCTTTCGAGTCTGTTGTATTAAACAAAGAGGCTGGAATTGTAAAATTACCAGCACTAGGAGCTTCTCCTATATCTTGAAGCGCCACAATATTACGTGCATTTGTAAGCGTTTGAGCACTTGTTGCTCTATTGGTTACCCACACTTCTATTCTTGTAATCTGAATTCCTCTATTATTAATAAAAGGATAGTTTTTTAATGAAGCATTATACGTATCTCTAAAATAATGTGATAAAAAGAAGTGCCTATTCTCATCATAATTTGATGCAAAGAGTTCAAAATCTTCTACTGTACCGCCTCCTTCTACATTAACTGATCTTGTTTCTGATCGCTGTTCTGAGTATACTCCTGTTACTGTTGTCTTACCAAACTGTAATCCCATCTTTACTCCAAACAAGCTTTGTGCTCCTTGTATCAAGGAACTATTAAGAGGCATACTCACATTACCTACTTCTATACTTTGAATGATATCGTCTTCTGTTGGGGTGTATTCTAACTTTAATTGATCTTGAAAATCAAAAGTGGCTTCTGTATCGTAATTTGCTGTCACCTTAAGCCTTGTTCCAATTTTTCCTAATAAGCTTAAACTTATTCTCTGATCAAAATCGAATGTAAAATTACTTCGGTTTCTTGGTGAAAAAGCGGGGTTGTCTTGCTTGGTATATAATAATCCCAGATCCATTTCTACAGAACCTTGTGGTATAATCTCTATTTCACTTCCTCCAAAAATAGATTCAAAAAAGTTAGAATTGACATAAAAAATAGGAAGTAAATTCTTCCTTTTTTCTTCACTTCCATCTTTTTTACCACTAAAAGCTTCCATCTTTTCTTTAAAATAAGCTCTTTGCTGTTCTTCTTCTACCATCGCTACATATTCTGATGGTGTTAAAAAGAGTGGATATCTTACATTAAAATCACCTAGCATCTCTCTATAAATATACCTATTTGTTATTGGGTCATATTCATATTTGGTTACAATACTATTTGGGTCTGGCAATGAGAGTTGCCCCCAAGAAAAGGTGGTACTTGTAGAATCTCGAACAGTTTCATTCTCTTGACCGTGTAAAACCCCACCGTAAAGTATCGTGAAACATACTAATATTCTAAAAAAATCAAAACGAAAGTGATTAGACAAACTCAATGCTTTATAAATTTTTCAGTGCTTGTTTAATAATATTTTCTACTGTTTCTTTGGGGGTTACTTTTAGAACTCGATCAATAGCTTTTTCTGCAATCTTTCTATTAAATCCGAGAGTTTCTAAAGCAGATAACGCTTCATCTTTGTTAGTATTGCTTTGAGACACTGAAACTTCGTCGATATTATACACTTTAAGAATTTTATCTTTTAGATCAATGATAACACGCTGGGCTGTTTTGGCCCCGATACCTTTAATTGATTGAATGGTAGCTACATCATTGGTAGCTATCGCTTCTTTTACCTGATCGGGATGTAATGAAGATAACATTGTTCTTGCGGTACTAGCTCCTATTCCAGAAACTGAAATCAAAAGCCTGAAAATTTCTCTTTCAGATTTTTCTACAAAACCAAATAAGGTATGGGAATCTTCTTTAACCTGTAAATGCGTATATAGCTGTAATACTTCTTCTTCTGAAATCAAAGAAAATGTATGTAATGAGATATGTAATAAATATCCTACCCCATTACAATCTATTACGACATCAGTTGGATTTTTTTCTACAAGCCTCCCCTTGATATGTGTGATCATGTATGTAAGTTGATGTTAAGTAACCAAATGTAGTAAAATTCTACTATATAGCACTTACTAAAATGCCTTCTCTAAAAATGTTACACTTCTATATCCTTGGTATTTTTATCTTAAACAAAAGCATATTTTCTATATTTTATTATTATTTCTTCTTAACAGCATGTACAACAAACAACTGGAGGATTATACTTTATTACGATATTATGTTCCAAATTTGAGACCTTATGTCTCAACGTTGGGGTTCTTCTACCATATGATGGAGCGATTTTACCTTCTGTTGGGTTAATTTGATGAAAATTTAGACTTAGGAGGCTCAATTTTAGAGTAACGAGTCCCAACGTTGGGACTTGATTGTCTAAAATTGGGTGGTTCTTCTCTAATTTTGGAAGGTGAAAGTCTAATTTTGAGACATCCGAGTCTAACGGAGCGTCTTTTTGGTGGACTGGAAGGTCTTTTTGAATAAAACCTTCTTTATACACCAAAACTACTTCAAAAGTAAGTTTTAATGTATAAAGAAGGTCAAAATGTGTTGTTTCCTAAAAGTATTTACAAGGTTAAATACATGAATATAAAACTACAAACTAGCTTTTATTCGTTTAGTTATTTCCTCAATTGTTCCAAGTCCGTCAAAAGTCAAAACTTTGATTTTCGATTTCATATATTCAACAGCAGGTCTTGTTGATTCTTCAAACACCTCGATTCTTTTTGTATGAATTTTAGGATCTTTATCATCTTTCCTATTCGAAGTCTCTGCTCTTTTTTTAGCTCTGATTAAAAGTTCAGGTTTTGGCACATCAATATTGAGTACTTTTCCAATTTTCATTTTTTTTGAGCACACAAGTTCAAGTAAATCATCTACTTGAGCTTTTGTTCTTGGATACCCATCTAATATTATCCCACTATTTGATTTATTTTCGTCTAGGATTTCACTAAAAAGATCTTTCATAATCGAGTCAGGAACCAAATCTCCTTTCTCCTCATATTCAGACATTATTTTTCCGATACCTGTCCCATTTTCCTTCTCAAGTCGACACCTATCTCCTGTAGAAATATGTTTAAAATTTAATTGTTTATTTAGAAGTTCGCATTGCGTTCCTTTACCAGAATAAGGAGGCCCTGTAATTATTAATATCTCCATTTATTTTTTTATTCAGCTTATTTACAACAAATACTTTATCAACTTAAGACAAAGGTGCTAGAGGTGTATCTCTTTTATCTTTCTCCTGAGCATCAATTACAGCCACTGCAGCCATATTGATTATCTCTTCTACACTTGCTCCTAGTTGAAGAATATGAGCTGGTCTATTCATTCCCATCATAATAGGACCTATAGATTCTGCATTATTTAGCTCACTTAATAATTTATAATTACTGTTTGCTGAATCCAAATTAGGAAATACCAATGTATTTACTTTTTGCCCATTAAGCTTAGAAAACGGAAACTTATCCTTTCTCATTTTTCTATTTAAAGCAAAATTCATTTGTAATCCTCCGTCCACAATTAGATTAGGATAATACCTATGTAAATAGGCTACAGCATCTTGTACTTTTGTCGCATCTGGATGTTTTGATGATCCAAAATTAGCATAAGAAATCATTGCCATTACAGGTTTTACTCCAAACATCTCTACAGTTTTAGCCGTCATTTGTGCAATCTTAGCTAATTCTTTTGAAGAAGGGTCAATATTGATCGATGTATCACTAATAAACAAAGGTCCTTTTTCTGTCATCATTACATTCATGGTCGCAATTCTAGTTGAGCCTTTTGCCAAGCCTATAAGATCTAACATTGGTTTAACAACGGTTGGATAACTTCTAGAATATCCTGAAAGTAACGCGTCTGCATCTCTCTCATTGACCATCATTGCTGCAAAATAATTACGCTCTCGCATTAATTTTTCTGCATCATACAGTGTAATTCCTTTACGCTTATTGGCTTCCCAATACTTTTTGGCATATTTATTTTTACGCTCACTCTCTTCATCTGCTTTGGGATCAATGATTTCGATATCGGTAGGATCAAAATCAATCTCTTGCATTAATTCTAAGATAATATCTTTACGTCCTAACAATACAGGGTAAGCAATACCTTCTTCTTTTACTGTTTGAGCTGCTTTTAACACATCTAAGTGATCTGCTTCTGCAAAAACAACTCGTTTTGGGTTTGTTCTTGCTCTGTCCAACAATAATCTTACTAATTTGTTATCGTTACCCATTCGCTCCAACAGCTCATTTTCATATTTCTCCCAGTCAGTAATAGGTGCTGTTGCCACGCCGCTCTCTATTGCAGCTTTTGCTACCGCAGGAGGTACTTTGGCCATCAATCTTGGATCAAAAGGTTTAGGTATTATATATTCTTTTCCAAAATTAAGACGTGTTTCTCCATACGCTATATTTACCTGCTCAGGAACTGGCTCTTTGGCTAATTCTGCCAATGCTTTTACAGCTGCCATCTTCATTTCCTCATTAATTGCAGTTGCTCTTACATCTAGTGCTCCTCTAAAAATAAATGGAAATCCTAATACATTATTAACCTGATTAGGATGATCACTTCTACCAGTTGCCATAATAACATCTTTACGCGTTTTTATCGCCAAGTCATATTTTATTTCGGGATCTGGATTAGCCATTGCAAAAACAATAGGATTATCTGTCATCGATATCAACATATCTGGCGTCACCAAATTGGCCATTGATAAACCTATAAATACATCTGCATCTTTCATAGCATCTTCTAAACTATTCAAGTCTCTTGATGTAGCAAATTCAGCTTTTTCTGGGGTAAGATTATCACGATCTTTACGGATCACTCCTTTACTATCGGTCATTACGATATTCTCTGACTTTGCACCAAAGGCTTTATATAATCTGGTACATGATACTGCTGCTGCTCCTGCTCCACTAACTACAATTTTAACTTCTTCTAGTTTTTTCTCTGCAATTTCTACAGCATTCAATAATGCCGCCGCAGAAATTATGGCTGTCCCATGTTGGTCATCGTGCATTACAGGAATATCCAACTCTTCTTTTAAGCGTCTTTCTATCTCAAAAGCTTCAGGGGCTTTGATATCTTCAAGATTAATTCCTCCAAATGTGGGGGCAATATTTTTAACCGTTTCTATAAAAGCATCTACATCTTTGGTATCCACTTCTATATCAAACACATCAATGTCAGCAAAAATCTTAAACAAAAGCCCTTTACCTTCCATCACTGGTTTTGAGGCTTCAGGACCTATGTCTCCTAATCCTAAAACGGCAGTACCATTTGATATTACAGCAACTAGATTTCCTTTTGCTGTATATTTATATACATCTGATTTTTCTTTCTCTATTGCTAAACAGGGTTCTGCTACTCCAGGAGAATATGCTAACGATAAGTCTCTTTGGGTCGCGTACTTTTTAGTAGGAACGACTTTTATTTTTCCGGGGGTAGGCTTAGCATGATATACTAATGCCTCTCTTCTTTTACTTTCGATACTCATACGCTATCAAGATAAATTTGTGAATATAAATTAAATGTAATACCATTTCTCAATTGAGAAATGGTATAAAAACATTCATTGAATACATACAAAGGTACAAGTCTGTCTGACATGCAAAAATTAATGTAAAAGAATCTTCAAAAAATCATCTTACACTACTGATTTACAACACTTATACAACTCTATAGATCTATAAAAAGTAATATCCTGTATTTAAGTGAATTAATTTTCTAAAAAAATGGTATGGTTATTTAAGGAATTTAATATTTCTACTCAATCCAGAAAACTTGGTTCTCTTTACTGCAGATTTCTGAAATACTTTCGAGAATACCTCTTGAGTAATCTCTTCCCAATCTTTTTTTGACATCTCCAATAGTTCGGGTTTTGGATCAAAGAGAGGTTCGTTATGTGACTTAGAAAATCGATTCCATGGGCATACATCTTGGCACACATCACAACCAAACATCCAATCATCAAATTTTCCTCTATACGATGATGGTATTTCTTCTTTAAGCTCTATAGTAAAATAAGAAATACACTTACTTCCATCAACTACATAAGGTTCTACTATAGCCTGCGTAGGGCAAGCATCTATACATGCTGTGCAGGTACCACAGTGATCGGTAACAGGAGTATCATATTCTAAATCCAGATCAATAATAAGTTCGGCTATAAAATAAAAAGAGCCAACTTTTTGCGTAAGCAAATTACTGTTTTTGCCAATCCACCCCAATCCACTTTTTGCTGCCCATGCTTTGTCTAAAACTGGTGCCGAATCAACAAAGGCTCTACCATGCACTTCTCCTATTTCTTCTTGAATAAAATGTAATAAGTGCTTTAATTTATCTTTGATCACAAAATGATAATCTGTGCCATAGGCATACTTAGAAATCTTTGGAGCATCTGGGTCTTTTTGAATTTCTGAAGGAAAATAATTGAGCAGTAATGAGATTACACTTTTTGAGTCATCAACCAACTTAGTTGGATCCAATCGCTTATCAAAATGATTCTCCATATAATACATCTGCCCATTCATATTTTGATTGAGCCACTTTTCTAATCTAGGCGCTTCTTCTTCTAGAAATGCTGCTTTAGAAACACCACAAGACAAAAAACCTAAACGTTTTGCCTCTGTTTTAATAAGTTCGGTATATTGGGATTTAAAATTCAATTATACTTCTTCTTTATCATCAATTTGCCCTTCTGGAAGTTTACTCATTATCTGAATACCTTTTTGGATAACCAATGAAGTTGGTAATGTTATATTTTCTCCTGTATCTGTAATCATAAATAGATAAAAACCAGTAATATCTTTAACTTCTCCTGTCCAGTCAAAATCTTTATCCAACACTCGTATTCGATCTCCTATTCTTACTGGATGGCTAAAAAATAAAATAATACTAGCCGTAAGATTTGATAAAATTGACCATTGTGCAAAAAAAGCGACTCCTATAACAGCTAATATTGAAGATATAAAAACACTAAATTCTTCAAACTTAACTCCCCAAACAACAACTAAAGCAATTCCTGCAATAAGATAATGAAACAGATATGAAAGGTTACGTATTAATTTTCTTCGATTTGGATTTATAGCTCTTAAAATTGAAAATTTCTTAATCACCTGTTTTGTAATCAACAACACAAAAAACAATAGCACTACTATTATGACTGTCAATAAAATCTCATCTCTGTAAACAAGTATCATATCGTTTGATTAATAAAAACTTCATCGTTTTTGTAAAAATACCAAATACATAAAGATTAAAAGAAATAGTATATAACTATTGCAAAAAAGAACTGATTCGATACCAATAGACCTTCTATCTAGGTACAAGTTTTATGATTGCATTCTCTGGCTTTAGAGTAATCAAAGGTTTAATTTCAATTTCTTTGAGATGTGTAGTGATATGGTATTTTTTTATCAAAGTACTTATCGCCAGAATCATTTCATACATTGCAAAATTATTACCAATACACATTCTGGGCCCTGCGCCAAAAGGAAAATAACAATCTGAATATTGTTTTTTATCTATATTGAGACCAAATCTATCTGGATCAAAGGTAGATGGGCTATCCCAAAATTGTTGATGCCTATGAATTTCATAAAACGAAATCAAAATCGTATCGCCTTTTTGTAGTTTACTATCATTATAGGTATCATCTTCTATCGCGACTCGATCAGAAAAATATGCTGGCGGGTATAGCCTCATTGCTTCTTCAATACATTGTTTGGTATATTGATATTGTCCTATTTCTTCTATTATAGATTCGTATTCTGCAGTTATAGAGACTTCATTAAATACCTTTTCCTGAATCGAGGGGTGCAATGCCAATAATAACAATGTAAAGGTTAATGCATTTGATGTTGTCTCATGACCTGCAATAAACAAGATTAAAATTTCATCAATCAATTGCTCATTATCCATGGAGCTTCCATCTTCGTATTTTGCTGTTAACAACATATCCAAAAGATCATTGTGGCTTTGATTTGATTTTCTTCTATCTTCTATAATAACAGTAAGAATATCTCTTGCCTCTTGTGTTAACTGAAAAGTCTTTTTTATCTTTCCGCTAAAGCGAAACCACCATTTTTTATAGGGCTGTCTTATTTCTTTAATCAGAGATTCTTGTGCCTTTTCTGTTATATATTGCAATCTACTTATCGTATTTCCTGTATCAGTATATCCAAATAATGATTCTGCAACCACTCTAAAAGCCAAATCACTCATTGCAGGAAAAATATCTGTATTTTTTTCTGTAGTAATTCTAGAGACTTCTTCCTCAATAACTTCTTTGATTGTTCCTATAAGTAGTTCCAACTTTCGTTTATGAAATGCTGGTTGGATCAAACGTCTTTGCTTTAACCATTTTTCACCACTAGAAGTAAGTAAGCCTTCTCCTATATATTTGGCCAAATCTTTTGTTTGTAATGCAGACTTTGTATATTTTCTGTGCTGTTTTTGTAGCATATGTTTAGCAAAACCTGCATCTCGAATAAAAATTGCTGATTTTCCAAACCCTAATTTGACTTTGAAAATATCTCCTGATTTTTCAAAATTCTCTCGATGAAAAGGAAGTGGATTTTTGAGAATACGACTTGCATTCTGAATTACCTTAAAAAAAGAAACTGTTGGGATTTCTCTGTACCCCATATGATATACTTATTAGATTATTTGCTTAAAACAAACCTCCCTGAATTCCTCCTTTTACTCTTCCTAGATGTTTGTAGGCTGCTTCTGTTACTTCTCTACCTCTGGGAGTACGCATGATAAACCCTTGTTGAATCAAAAAAGGCTCATAGACTTCTTCTATAGTTTCAGGGCTTTCACTTACCGCTGTAGCTATTGTAGTTAACCCTACAGGGCCTCCTTTAAATTTATCTATCATCGTCATCAAAATCTTATTATCCATCTCATCCAAACCATGTGCATCAACATTCAATGCTTTGAGGCCAAACTTAGAGATTTCTATATCGATCTTTCCATTTCCTTTAATTTGAGCAAAATCTCTTACTCTACGTAATAAAGCATTTGCGATTCTTGGTGTTCCTCTACTTCTACCTGCTATCTCAATAGCTGCTTCCATAGAAATAGGAACATTTAGGATATACGCACTACGTTGCACTATGGTAGATAATAATTCTGTGGTATAATATTGTAATCGTGATTGTATCCCGAAACGAGCTCTCATAGGTGCTGTTAACAATCCCGAACGGGTTGTTGCTCCTACCAATGTAAATGGGTTAAGATTAATCTGTACTGTACGTGCATTAGGACCACTCTCGATCATAATATCGATCTTATAATCCTCCATAGCAGAATATAGATATTCTTCTACAATAGGGCTTAATCGATGTATTTCATCAATAAACAAAACATCTCTATCATCTAGATTTGTTAATAAACCTGCTAAATCTCCAGGTTTGTCCAAAACTGGTCCTGATGTAACTTTGATACCCACCTCTAATTCATTTGCCAAAATATGCGCCAATGTCGTCTTACCTAGACCAGGAGGGCCATGGAATAAGGTATGATCCAATGCTTCTTCTCTTAAATTCGCAGCCTTAACAAAAATTTCCAGATTTTCGAGAACTTGATCTTGTCCAGCAAAATCATCAAAGGCGAGAGGCCTTAATGCTTTTTCTATATCCAGATCTTCATTAGAAAAATTGTCGTTTGTTGGATCAAGGTTTTCGTTCATATGTTGAATTGAATAAAAGGTATGTATAGATCATATTTAATCAATACAAAGATACTAGAAAAACCTGAGCCTTATCGATTACCTATAATACCAATTACACATTAAGATATAGCTTGATTATAACACTAAATGGTAAAGCATCTGTTGAGATATTACTAAACCACGCATATCCTAACAAAAAAACGCTCAGAAATTGAATTTCTGAGCGTTTTTATTCTATAAGGTTAACAGCTAGTTCATATTTGTACTGTTATCCTGTCTATTATTTTTTTAATGATGCATTTCTTCTTCTCCTTCTTGCAGAGGAACAGTTTGTGGTACATAATCTTGTCCAGCTATAACATACTCTCCATCCTCATTGGTCTTACTATAATCATAAGGCCATCTATGTACTATTGGGAGTTCTCCAGGCCAGTTACCATGTGTAGCTTTTACAGGAGTAGTCCACTCAAGTGTATTAGAATTCCAAGGGTTTTGTTCTGCTTTTTTACCGTAAAATATAGAGATAATAAAGTTATATAAGAATATCAATTGAGCAAAAGCTGCAATAAATGCAAATACTGTAATTAATACGTTTGTATCTGCTAAATCATCAAAATACGGGAAGTTAGAATTGGTATAATAACGTCTTGGCAATCCTGCCATTCCAACAAAATGCATTGGGAAAAACACGCCATATGCTCCAATTGCTGTTATCCAAAAATGTGCATACCCCAAGTTTTTATTCATCATTTTACCATACATCTTAGGAAACCAATGGTACACTCCTGCAAATAATCCATACAGTGCAGATATACCCATTACTAAATGGAAATGCGCTACTACAAAATATGTATCATGTACGTTAATATCTAATGTACTATCTCCTAAGATAATTCCTGTAAGTCCTCCTGTAATAAAGGTAGATACCAACCCTACAGAAAATAACATTCCTGGGTTAAATTGTAAATTACCTTTCCACAGTGTGGTTATATAATTAAATGATTTTACAGCTGAAGGAATTGCAATCAATAAGGTTGTAAACGTAAATACAGAGCCTAAAAACGGATTCATTCCTGATACAAACATATGGTGCCCCCATACAATTGTAGATAAAAATGCAATCGCTAATATTGAAGCAACCATCGCACGATATCCAAATATAGGTTTACGTGAGTTTGTCGCAATAATTTCTGATGTAATACCTAAAGCTGGTAGTAATACAATATATACCTCTGGGTGTCCTAAGAACCAAAATAAATGTTCAAAAAGTACAGGAGACCCTCCTTGATTATGTAATACTTCTCCTTGTATATAAATATCACTTAGATAAAAAGAGGTACCAAAACTTCTATCCATAATCAACAATAATGCTGCTGATAATAATACTGGAAACGAAACCACACCTATAATAGCTGTTACAAAGAAAGCCCATATTGTAAGTGGCATTCTTGTCATTGACATTCCTTTGGTTCGTAAATTAATTACTGTTACCACATAATTTAAAGAACCCAATAAAGAAGAGGCTATAAATATTGCCATAGACACCAACCACAACGTCATCCCTGTACCAGATCCACCAATAGCTTGTGGCAATGCACTCAAAGGAGGATAGATTGTCCATCCTGCTGATGCAGGTCCAGCTTCTGCAAATAGTGATAAAATCATGATTATACTACTCAAAAAGAACAACCAGTAAGACACCATATTCAAGAATCCTGATGCCATATCACGTGCTCCAATTTGCAACGGAATAAGAAGGTTACTAAACGTACCACTTAACCCTGCAGTTAATACAAAGAATACCATTATAGTACCATGTATTGTAACTAAAGCTAAATAGATTCCTGGATCCATAACTCCATCTTCACCAAACTTACCTAATAAAACTTCATAAGCCGTAAATTTATGATCAGGCCATGCTATTTGCATTCTGAACAATAGAGACATTGCAATACCAATGATTCCCATGATTAAACCAGTAATCAAATATTGCTTAGAGATCATTTTATGATCTTCACTAAAGATATATTTGGTAATAAATGTTTCTTTATGATGATGTCCGTGATCGTGAGCATGGTCTTCTGCGTGATCGTGTACGTTTGCTATTGCTGACATATCCTTATCTATATTTAATATGATATATTATTATTATCTTTCTTAATTGCTTGCTTGTGCTGATAACTGCTCACCAAAAGTAGTTTGCTCTTTTATCCAAGCTTCATAATCTTCTTCAGATTCTACGATAATCTTCATTTGCATGTTATAATGTGATACTCCACATATTTTATTACACAGCAAATAATAATCAAAAGTATACTCTTCTAAAGCTTCGTCTCCTGCTTTAACCAATTTTTTACTTTTCTCTTTTCTGATTTTGTTGATAGTAGCAACTTTCTCTATCATAAACTCACTATTTCTCATCTCCTCAGAAGTAAGAGTTGGTGTATATGCAAATTCAGTAATCATACCTGGAACAACATTCATTTGTGCTCTAAAGAAAGGCATGTATGCAGAATGCAATACATCTTGAGATCGCATCTTAAAAATTACTTTTCTATTTACAGGCAGGTGTAGTTCATTTGTTATTTTATCATCTTTTCCGTAACCATCAGAGACATCCAATCCTAATGTATTAATACCTTCGATAAAACGCACATTAGCTTTACCTAATTCATTATCTGCACCAGCATATCTTGCACGCCAGTCAAACTGATATGCATATAATTCTACGATTAATGGATCTCCTTCATTCTCATCAATATTCATGATATCGGTCCAAGTAAATAATCCATATATAATTAATCCAGCAAGTACTATTACTGGAATAATAGTCCAAATAAATTCTAATTTATCATTATCTGCAAAGAACAATGCTTTGTTTTCTTTTTTACCTCTGTATTTGTATGCAAAAAAGTGCAACAACCCTTGAGTAAGGATTTGTACAATCATAATCAACACCATTGATATCAGCATCAATCTATCATAATCTACTCCATGTTCTGAAGCTGATTCAGGTAAAAAATATGAGTTATACTGAATAAAACAATATGCCATCAATATATAAAAAAGCACTACAAACACAAGCATTAACTTACCTTGTAAGTTATTATCCTTATCATTTGCTACTTGAGAGTTATCTTCTCCACTTACTTTTGACAAATTCAATATTTTTGACATTTGCCATAAGGTGATTCCAAAAAGCGCTATAACTACTATGGTTAAGAATACAGTCATTTTTATCTATCTTCTTTTTTTACAATTCAAATTAATAATGGAAATGCTTACTTTCCTCTATATATGGGTTTCCTTTAGCTAACAAAGGTGCTTTGGTTAATGCTCTAAACACTACAAACAAGAACAATCCAAGGAATAATAACACAGCACTAATCTCGCTGATTCCTATAAACCAAGATTTACCAACAGTTGCAGGCATTATCATGTTAAAAATATCAATATAATGTCCACAAAGAATAACAATTCCAGCCATTACAACAAACCAGTTTACACGTTTAAAATCACTATTCATTAACACTAATAATGGGAAAATAAAGTTCATCACTAACATTCCGAAAAATGGTAAATTATAATCTTCTATACGAGTAATAAAGTACGTTACCTCTTCTGGAATATTTGAGTACCATATCAACATAAATTGTGAAAACCAAAGATATGTCCAAAAAACACTGATACCAAACATAAATTTAGCTAAATCATGAATATGGCTATTATTAACAAATTCTAAATATCCTTTAGATTTTAAATAGATAGTTAACAAAGCTATTGTGGTAATTCCTGATACAAATAAACTTGCAAATACATACCACCCAAACAACGTACTAAACCAGTGTGGATCAAAACTCATAATCCAATCCCATGATGCCATAGATTCTGTATAAATAAAGAACACTAAAAAGGCTGCTGATATTTTAAAACTTTTCTTATACCATTTATTACCTGTTGAATCCTCATCCTGCAATCTTGAATATTTTACTGCAAAATGACGGTATAACATCCATCCTGCCAAAAAGAATGTAGCTCGAATAATAAACCATGTGCCATTTAACCAACTTGCTTTACCTTGAAGAAGTGCATCGTGTTCTACCACTTTAGGATCTGCCCAAACAAATAAATGGTTGATATGAAATCCTGATAATGCCAAGATTACAAAAAGCACAATTCCACCAGGTACTAGGTATGCTGTAATAGCTTCCATAACTCTAAAGAGTACTGGGGACCAACCTGATTGTGATGCAAACTGTATTGCATAAAATGCCAATACACCTAAGGCTATCATAAAAAAGAAAAATGCCGCTACATATAACGATGCCCAAGGCTTGTTTTGTAATTGATGTAAAACATGCTCATAATGTGCATCTCCTCCATGAGCATCTTCTTCGTGTGCTTTTTCACCATGAGTTTCTTTTCCATGGTCGCTTTTTTCTGCATGTGATTCTCCATGACCACCGCCGTGAGCGTCGTGCGCTGCCATCATTTCTTTTACTTCCTGTATAGATCCAGGCCTTTGTGCAAATCCAACAACAAGACCTACTAGACCTACAACCATAAGGATGATAGAAAATAATCTTAATCTATTTGATAGCGTATACATATCTTTATAATATCGTTATTCTTAACTTTTTTACTAATGCACTATTAATGTGCGTTACTATGATCTTTTGCTGGTTCTTGATGATCGTTTGCTGGCTCTTCATGCTTTTCATCTACAACTACTTCTACCACTTCTACAACCTCTGTATCAATTCGAGGTGTTTTACCTTCTAGATCAGCTTTTAATTTTTGCACATATTGAACAATTTGCCAACGCTCATGTTCGCTTGTCTGAGAAGCATAAGATCCCATTGAATTAATCCCGTAATACATTACATGATAAATACTACCTTCTGTAATTGCTCTACCTACATCTGAATAAGTAGGAACTCCAAGAATTTTTTCTCTTTTTACCAATGTTCCTTTACCATCACCTTTTCCTCCATGGCAAATTGCACAATAGATATCATATAATTCTTTACCTGCTTCCTCATTTTCTTTGGTATAACGAATAGGGTTTTTCAAACTATCCTTAGCCTGAAGATATCCATTATTTGAATTTTCATATTCATATGGCATCCATCCTCTAGGAATAGATCCCTCTACAGGCAACATAGCTTCCTGACTATCTGGAAAAACCTTATAATCCCCATAAGTTTCATAACTTACTGGTTCATACATATTAGGCATATACTGATAATTAGGTTTTGATTTGTTTTGACAAGAAACAACACAAATCATCACTACTGCCGCTGCTAATATTTTTATAGTATTCTTCATTATTACTAATGGTTATCTTCTTCCTTATCTATTACTTTAATTTCTACTGCTCCGGTATCACCCAAGAAACTAATAAGATGATCTACATCATGACTCCCTGCATCAACCTCCATCAAGAAATAATCATCTGTAGTTCTTACATCAGGATTTTCTGCTTTCTTAAATGGCCATAACTTACTTCTCATATAAAAAGTTATTACCATTAAATGCGCCGCAAAAAACACGGTAAGCTCAAACATAATTGGCACAAAAGAAGGCATATTCTCAAGGTAGCTAAAACTTGGTTTTCCACCAATATTCTGAGGCCAATCTTCTATCATGATATGATTCATCATTACAGTTGCTATAGTCAAACCGACACAACCATATAAAAAGGCTGTAATAGCCAAACGTGTATGAGGTAATCCCATTGCTTTATCTAGCCCGTGGACTGGAAAAGGGGTATAAACCTCTTCGATATGATAATGTTCTGTTCGAACTTTCTTAACGGCATCCATCAGGATATCGTCATCAATATATAGTGCATGTATAACTTTTGATGCCATACTCTTAGTTATTTTTTAGTTGTTGTGCCTGACCAGCCCAATCATCACGTTGTGCTCTACCAGGGAAAGATCCTGTAATACTATCTAATATATCATACTCTGTAGCGGTCATTTTACTTACTTGATCAAAAGTAAATATTCCGATCTCATTAAGTTTCTTTTCCATTACAGGGCCGATACCATTTACTTGCTTAAGATCATCTGCCTTTTGAGTAGATGGGTCAAAAGATCCAAGATTTCCTAATAAATTATTAATATCATCTTGACTTGCTTCTACTGCTACATCTACATCCTCTGAAGATGTCACATCTTCTCGAATTATTTTTACCTCTCTCTTAGGAAGCTCATCTCTATGATCTTTTCCTGCATCTCTTAATCTCTTATATTTCTCACCAGAAGATTTTAGTATTGATTTCACCTCTGCCTGAGCAATAACAGGGAAACTTCTTGCGTACAGTAAGAACAATACAAAAAAGAACCCTATCGTACCTATAAATATCCCTATATCTACAAAGGTTGGAGAAAACATCGTCCATGAAGACGGTAAATAATCTCTGTGTAATGAGGTTACGATAATCACAAAACGCTCAAACCACATCCCTATATTTACTACAATAGATATAATAAAAGAGAACATAATACTTCTTCTCAATTTTGGGAACCACATAAACTGTGGAGAGAACACATTACATGTCATCATCGCCCAATATGCCCACCAGTAAGGTCCTGTTGCTCTATTAAGGAATGCATACTGCTCATACTCTACTCCAGAATACCATGCTACAAATAACTCAGTAATATAAGCTACTCCAACTATAGACCCCGTAATCATGATTACAATATTCATCAACTCTATATGCAAGATGGTAATGTAATTTTCTAGATTCGATACCTTTCTCATAATAATAAGAAGGGTGTTTACCATTGCAAATCCAGAAAATACTGCTCCTGCAACAAAATATGGTGGAAATATCGTGGTATGCCATCCTGGAATTACAGAAGTAGCAAAGTCAAAAGATACAATCGTATGTACAGAAAGTACAAGTGGTGTTGCTAAACCTGCAAGAACCAAAGAGACTTCTTCAAAACGCTGCCAGTCTTTTGCTCTTCCACTCCATCCAAAAGAAAGTAAACTATAAATCTTTTTATTAAATGGTGTAATGGCACGGTCTCTAATCATTGCAAAATCAGGTAAAAGACCCGTCCACCAGAAAACTAATGATACCGATAAATACGTTGATATCGCAAATACATCCCAAAGTAATGGAGAGTTAAAGTTCACCCATAATGATCCAAATTGATTTGGTATAGGCAATACCCAGTACGCCAACCAAGGACGTCCCATATGTATAATCGGGAATAATCCTGCTTGAACTACGGCAAAGATCGTCATTGCTTCTGCAGAACGGTTAATTGCCATTCTCCATTTCTGACGGAATAATAATAGTACCGCAGAAATAAGGGTTCCAGCGTGACCAATACCTACCCACCATACAAAGTTGGTGATATCCCAGGCCCATCCAACTGTTTTATTTAATCCCCAGGTTCCAATACCTGTAGAGACTGTATATATTATACAACCCATACCCCAAAGGAACGCAATAAGTGAGATTGAAAACACAATCCACCAAGACTTATTTGCTTTTCCTTCTACCGCTGCTACAACATCTAATGTTACATCATGATATGTTTTATCACCGGTTACTAAAGGTTTTCTTATAGGTGCTTCGTAATGAGACATAATCCTTTATAATTGAATTGATTCTTTATTTTAGTTAATTAGGCTTCTGTAGTATTTCTTACTTTAGTCTGATATACTACGTTTGGTTTTACTCCTACATGCTCTAATAAATGATACGCTCTGTCATCTTTTACTAGCTCTGCAATTTTACTACCTTCTTCATTTACATCTCCAAAACGCATTGCTCCTGATGAACAAGCTGCTGAACAAGCACAAGAATCATTAAACTCTCCTGCTTCTACCATTCTTCCTTCACGTTTTGCTTTTAAGATAATTGCTTGTGTAGACTGGATACAGAAAGAACACTTCTCCATAACTCCTCTAGAACGAACAGTTACATCAGGATTAAGGACCATTCTACCCAAGTCATTATTCATGTAATAGTCAAACTCGTCATTGTTATTATACAAGAACCAGTTGAATCTACGCACTTTATACGGACAGTTGTTTGCACAATATCTTGTACCTACACATCGGTTATATGCCATATGGTTTTGCCCTTGTCTACCATGTGATGTTGCTGCCACAGGACATACAGTTTCACAAGGTGCATGATCACAATGTTGACACATTACTGGTTGGAATACTACCTGAGGGTTATCTGATGGATTTTCCATCTCACCAAACTCAGACAACGAACTTCCTAACCCTGCAATATCATCTTTCTTTTGATTATCACCATCAAAGCTCTCTTCTGAAGAGTAATAACGGTCAATACGTAACCAGTGCATATCTCTAGATCTACGCACTTCTGATTTACCAACTACAGGCACATTATTTTCTGCATGACAAGCAATAACACATGCTCCACATCCAGTACAAGCATTCAAATCAATAGAAAGATTAAAGTGATGTCCTATTGATGGATCAAATTCATCCCAAAGATCTACCTCTGGTGAAGTAACCTCAAACTCTATATGATTTTTACTTACTTCAGGAATTGCGTTCCAGTAATGCTTATCTTTTGTATTAAATACTTCTAATGTAGTTTCTTTTACAATATCTCCACGCCCCATTAACGTATTATGCAACTGCACACACGCAAATTCATGAACTCCTCCTACTGCTGCAATAGAAACACTTTGAACGTCGTTAAAGTTTTGATATAAAGGATATGCATTTACCCCAACTTTCATATCTTCTTTAACTCCTTTTATTTTACCGTAACCTAAGGCTAATCCTACAGAGCCTTTTGCTTGTCCTGGCTGTATAAGTACAGGAACAATAAGCTCAGATTTACCTACGGTTATTTTTGCATAACTACCATTTAAAGCTCCATTAGCAACATTTTCATTTGTCAACCCTAATGCATCTGCATCTGCTTTAGAAACAGTTAAATAATTATCCCATGATGCTCTAGAAATTGGATCTGGCAACTCTTGCAACCAAGGGTTATTTGCTTGTTGACCGTCTCCTAAAGCAGTTTTTGTATATAATGTAAGCTCAAATTCAGCTGATTTTGCAGTAGATAATCTTCTTGCTGCTGAAGCCACATCAGGACTTGTAGATTTTACCGAAGCTTCCTCTACAACATCTCCTTCAGGCATCGCTATTGCATCTACCAATTCTTGTTTTGCAAGAGCTGGTTTCTCTAACACCCCATCATGCAAAGCTTGATTCCAAGAAGTACCTCCTAAAATCCCAGTCCATGCATCTTTTATATACTCATGATACGTAGCTGTATTCCCATTCCATTTTAACAATGTTTCCTGAAATTGTCTTGTATCAAACAATGGTCTAATTGTAGGTTGCATCAAGCTATAGCTACCTTCCTTTAATTCGACATCTCCCCATGATTCTAAATAATGAGGTGTCGTCGCTATATAGTTACACAACTCTGCTGTTGCATCATTATGCATACTAAATGCAACTGAGACATCTACTTTTTGAAGACCTGTCTTAAACTCTTCTGTATTTGGTAATGAATATACTGGATTAACTCCAGCAACTAACAAGGCACCAACTCGCCCTGCATTCATACTTTTTATTAATTGCGCTACTCCTTTAGCATTACCCTGACGTATTGTACGAGGGGTTTTCTCATTAAATGCCTTACTATGTATTGCTTTATTAATTTCTAAAACCAACAACTGGGCATCAACATCCTGAATTCCACTAACTACTACTGCATTACTTCCAGCTTTCTGTATTTGCTTTGCCGCTTTTACAACCTGAGCATCCAATCCTGAATCCAAACCTCCTTTGGAGCCTCCTGAACCAGTAACATATTTATACAATGCTGCTAGTACTTGCTTTTGCTGTGACGGAGTAGCTTGTACTCTTTTATCTGCATTAGCACCAGTCAAAGACATATTTGCCTCAAACTGGACATGCCTAGACATTTTTCCATTCTTAGGAATACGACCTTGTGCATAACCACCATCGTATCCTCCACCTTGCCAATCTCCTAAAAAGTCTGCAGCTATACTTACAATCGTATCTACTTTTGAAAAATCATAATCCGCAAGCGCTCTTTTACCATACATTAATTGATACGCATCCAACGCTTCATCATTGGAAATCGCATCATACACCACATGTCTTACGTTCTGATGTTTTGCTTTGAATTCAGAAATCAGTTTTGCAGTAGAAGGACTAGCATATGTTTGTGTTAACAACACAAGTTCTTTACCTCCTAAGTTATTCAACTTAGCACTTACTTCTTTATCTAAAGCATCCCAGCTAATATCTTCATTTCCCTTTTTTGGACCTTGAAGCCTTGTACTATCATATAATGACAATACAGAAGCGTGTACTCTTGCATTGGCATCAGAATTAGTTTTAGCTAGATTGTTTTTTTCTATTTTTATTGGTCTACCTTCTCTAGTTTTTATTAAGACACTAGCAAAGTCATACCCATCTGCAATTGTAGTAGCATAATAGTTTGCCACACCAGGAACAATTCTGTCCGGCTGAACCACATATGGTATCGATTTTTTAACGGGACCTTCGCATGCTGCCAACGAAGCAGCTGCTGTACTAAAACCTACATATTTAAGAAAATCACGACGTGATGTCGAAGAATTCTCTAACGATGTTTTATCACCTAAAAACTCATCCGTAGGGATTTCCTTTACGAATTCATTTTGTTGTAGCGTCTCAACAATAGAGCTATTTTCGTTTAGCTCTTCAACACTTTTCCAGTATTTCTTGTTTGATGACATATATAATTGATATTAGCTTCTTACTATTCTTCCAATTACGGAAACAATTTTTTTATTATTAATAATGGCACTTACCACATTCCAAACCACCCATCTGAGCAGCTGTCAACTGATCTACACCATATTTCTTAGAAAGTTCTTTATGAATTTTCTCGTAATATTTATTGTCTGCAACTTTTACATTGGTTTCCCTATGACAATTAACACACCATCCCATTGTAAGTGGAGCAAATTGATACATAACTTCCATCTCTTCTACAGGACCGTGACATTTTTGACACTCTACTCCTGCCACAGTTACGTGCTGAGAGTGATTAAAGTATGCAAAGTCTGGCAGGTTATGAATTCTAATCCATTTTACGGGTTCTGTTTTACCTGTATATGATTGCGAATCTGCATCCCATCCAACTGCTTTATATAACTTCTGGATTTCTCCATCATAAAATTCTTTTGAATGCTCTGCTGTTGCGGTAGCCTCTGCCACTTCACTTATAGATTTATGACAGTTCATACATACATTTAGAGATGGAATCCCCGATGTTTTACTTACTCTAGCAGAAGAGTGACAGTACTTACATTCTATCTCATTATCTCCTGCATGTATTTTATGCGAATAATGTATTGGCTGAACTGGTTGATATCCTTGATCAACTCCTACCTGCATAAAGTATCCATACACATAGTACCCACTAGCCAGCATTAATAAGACTACTGTAACAAGCACCAAGAATTGATTCTCTATAAAAGCTTTCCATATTGGAGTTTTTCCTTCTGACTGCGGCAATACTACATTGTTTGCTTCTGCAAAATTCCTTAGTGTTTTGTTTACCAAAAACAACACTACTACAAGCATCAAGAACACCAACGCTAGTATTGCTAACATCACATTAACAGAAATACCAGAACCGTTACTCTCTGAAACTTCAGAACCTGTTCCTGGTGGCGGTGTTGGCGGATCAGCTTTTGGCACCATTGCATATGCTACTATATTATCTATATCAGCATTAGACAACTGTGGAAAAGCATTCATTGCAGTCTTGTTATATTCCTCATAGACAGCAATAGCCTGCGCATCACCAGAGGCAATCATTGCAGCACTATTCTTTACCCAAGAATATATCCATTCTTTCTCATACTTATCAGCAACTCCAAAAAGCGCAGGACCTGTCATTTTCTTATATCGCTTATGACAAGCTGCACAAAGTGATTTAAACAACTCTTCTCCTTTGGCTACATCTCCTCCAGATGAAGCTTCAGTTGCAACAGCAGCATCAACAGCTGGTGCATCCTGTGCGTACACAGGATTAAAAAAAGTAAATAAAAAAACAGTTCCTAGGATTAGGATTTTAGAGGCTGAATTTCGGTGTTTCACCTGTTTCATATTTTCAAGTAGAATTATCGTCTTAATTTTGGTATGGTTTTTTCTTTTATCTTTAACAAAAAGACATAAAAACCGGCACATTTAATTCGATGACAAAAGTACTACAATAAGTCGATTTTAGAAATGTTAGAGAACCGTTAACTATTAATTTATATTAATTCTAAATAAAACAAAATAACAATTTTAAACTATTAAACTTTACCTTTGCATTAAATCAATTTGTAATGAGAATATTAAACACTTCGAACTATACACCCTTATTTAGTTTTTTCTTTTTAATTATCAGCACTTTAAGTGCTCAAGATGATACAGATCAAACCTCAAATCAAAACACTTTTGTTCAAGCAAACACGTATTCACAACCAGAAGCTTCTGTCACTATCAACCAAGATCCCAAAATAAAAATGCTTCTTGACATAAAGTCAAAAATGGAAAAAGACGGAGAGTTTAGCGATCGTTATAAAATCCAGCTATATTATGGAAGCTTAAACAAGGCAAATGAAATTGTAAGAGCATCTAAAGAAGCTTTTCCTGACTGGGATTCATCTATCCAATGGGAGACTCCTAATTATAAAGTATGGATAGGGAATTATCGCACAAGACTAGAAGCTGACAGAGCTTTAAAAGAAGCACACACAAAATTCCCTAACGCATTTATATTTAAACCCGAAAAAAAGTAATAAGACATACCACATATAGAAAAACTCCTGAAAGCAATTTCAGGAGTTTTTTTATTCCGTTTACTTCAACAGAAACACCCTCTTATTTACATATCTCAAAAACCATGAATTCGTATAATTTTACCTAAAAAAGATAGCCAAATCAAGTGATTCTTTCTGAAACGAAATAAAGAAAACCTATCCAAAAAAACCAGTTTTTATAACAAAAGACAATACACCCTCATACTTTTTCTTTTTACGAGTCAAAAAAATACTTAAAAAACACAGTTTCTTGACACCAAATTAAACAAGAACACCCCATAATAATACCACTTAGTTTCCCGAACTCACAACAACTATATAAACACAAAAACCATTAAACAAAGTGGTTTTTAAAAAGAAAATAGAGAGAATATATAGATATTAAGGTTTTGAAATAAACAACCTATTCTTAATGCATTTTTCTAATCTCTATAAATCAAGAAAACACTCTAAACAACAAAGTTTCTTCAAACGAAATCAGTCTAGCACCACTTCTTTTAAACCACAAAAGCTAATCAATCTTATCATACTACCCTAAGAAAAAGCGAAAAGGCCAATAACTTTCGTTATTGGCCTTTTTTAAATTTATAGTTAAAAGAAATATTACAATTTCTTTTTCACTGCTACTTCTTGATATGATTCTACCACATCACCTATTTTTATATCATTGTAATTCTTCACCTGTAATCCACAATCGTATCCTTTAGCCACCTCTTTTGCATCGTCTTTAAAACGTTTAAGCGAAGCCAATTCTCCTGTATAAACTACAACTCCTTCTCTAATCAATCTGATTCCAGAATTACGATAAATCTTACCTGTCAATACCATACAACCAGCAATTGTTCCAACTTTAGAGATCTTAAATGTCTCTCTAATTTCAGCTGTACCCGTAACTTCTTCTTTCATTACTGGAGACAACATCCCTTCCATCGCATCTTTAAGATCATTAATAGCATCATAAATAATCGAATATGTTCTGATGTCTATTTCTTCCTTGTCTGCAACTTGTCTTGCATTTCCAGCTGGCCTCACATTAAATCCAATAATAATCGCATCAGATGCAGATGCTAATAACACATCACTTTCTGTTATTGCCCCTACCGCTTTATGGATTATATTTACATGAATTTCTTCTGTAGATAATTTCTGGAATGAATCTGTTAACGCTTCTACAGAACCATCTACATCTCCTTTTAGAATTATATTAAGTTCTTTAAAGTCCCCTAACGCAATTCTACGTCCAATTTCAT
Organism: Aquimarina aquimarini; assembly: GCF_900299535.1. Classification (GTDB taxonomy): domain Bacteria; phylum Bacteroidota; class Bacteroidia; order Flavobacteriales; family Flavobacteriaceae; genus Aquimarina; species Aquimarina aquimarini. Next base: position 56,306 of record NZ_OMKE01000006.1, read on the forward strand.
CAAGCGTAATATGTCTTTGTGTACGAACAGATTGCTCTCTATGTAATTGTGCTCGTTTTGATGCTATATCTTTTGCCTCTCTCTCATCTTCTAATACATTAAACTTATCTCCTGCTTGTGGCGCACCATCAAGTCCTAAAATAGAAACTGGTGTAGAAGGCGCTGCTTCTTTTACATTATTCCCTCTCTCATCATGCATTGCTTTTATCTTACCACTATTCTTACCTGCAAGAACGTAATCTCCTATACGCAGTGTACCTGTCTGTACTAATATTGTAGACACATACCCTCTTCCTTTGTCCAAGAACGCTTCTACAACTGTTCCTGATGCCAAACGATTTGGATTTGCTTTAAGCTCAAGTATTTCCGCTTCAAGAAGCACTTTTTCTAATAATTCTTTTACTCCTAATCCTGTTTTTGCAGAAATATCATGGGATTGAATTTTTCCTCCCCAATCTTCTACCAATAAATTCATAGAAGCTAATTTTTCTTTTATCTTTTCAGGGTTTGCTTCAGGCCTATCTACTTTATTTATAGCAAATATAATTGGAACTCCAGCTGCTTGTGCATGACTTATTGCTTCTTTAGTCTGTGGCATCACATCATCATCTGCTGCAATCACAACAATCGCCAAATCCGTTACCTGAGCACCACGAGCACGCATTGCTGTAAAGGCTTCGTGACCTGGTGTATCTAAAAAGGCTATTTTTTGTCCATTATCTAACTGCACCCCATACGCTCCGATATGCTGAGTTATTCCTCCACTCTCTCCTGCAATTACATTTTCTTTTCTAATATAATCCAGCAACGATGTTTTACCATGATCAACATGACCCATCACTGTTACTATTGGAGCTCTATTCTCTAAATCTTCTGGCGCATCAACAACCTCCTCTATAGCTTCTTCTATATCAGCTGTTACGAAATTCACTTCATACCCAAACTCATCTGCTACTATAGACAATGTCTCCGCATCCAAACGCTGATTCATCGTCACCATAATCCCAAGAGACATACATGCTGAGATTACTTCTGTAGTAGATATACTCATCATCGTTGCTACTTCTGACACAGTAACAAATTCTGTTACCTTAAGCACTTTACTTTCTTGTTCTTGCTGCGCTACATCATCCTCAGCTTTTTGACGGTGTTGATCTCTTTTATCTCTACGATATTTTGCTGCTTTAGATTTATTAGATTTCCCTTGTAATTTCTCAAGAGTCTCTCTTACTTGCTTTTGTACTTCTTCTTCACTTGGCTCCTCTTTAACAACAGCAGGTCTTTTTCCTTTTACAGGTCCTCTTCCACGGTTTCCACCTCCACGGTTTCCGCCTCCTCGATTTCCTCCACCAGACTGGCCTCCAGGTCTACCGCCACCTGAACCTTGGTTTCCATCTTTACTTATTCTTCTACGACGTTTCTTTGCAGCATCTCCAGCAGAAGATTTTTTATCTGATTTATCATCTTTCTTTTTAGCAGGCTTTTTAAACTGAGTTAAATCAATTTTTTGACCTGTAAAATTAGGACCATCTAGTTTTTTATACTGCGTCTTAACTTTTTCTGGCTCTGAGGAAACTACAGGTTGTTCCTCTGGCTCTTTAGGCTTTTCCTTTTTGCTCACCTCTGGCTCTTTAGGTTTTTCTTTCTTCACTTCTTTTGGCGCAGGAGGTGCCTGTTTTGTTATTTTCAAACCTTGCTTTTTTGGCCTATTTGAAATCATCTCAGGTTCAGAACTTTTAACTTCTTCTTTCTTAGGAGTTTCTTTAGCAGAAGAAGTTTCTTTCACTTCTTCTTTTTTAGGCTCTTCAACCTCTTCACTCTTTTTACCCCCTAATTCTATTTTACCTACCTGTTTAGGTCCGTTTAATTTAGCCTTAGCTTTCACAACTTCACGAGCCTCAGCACGCTTACGTCTTTCTTCCTGCTCATGTTCGATTTGCACTCGCAATGCTTCTTTCTCTTTCTTCTTTTCTTCTCCAACTTCTTTTGAAGCCACCTTTTTACTCTTATCTGTTTGAAATTCATCAAACAAGAGCTTATAAATTTCTGAAGAAATTTTTGTAGTAGGACGCGCATCAATCTCGTGACCTTTTGAATTCAAAAAGTCAACAGCTCGATCTAGCGAGATATTGAATTCGCGTAATACTTTATTTAGTCTCATTGTTCCTGCTTCAGCCATAAACGCCTTATTATTTAATGCTCAAATATAATTAATTGTGATTATTAATCTTCAAATTCAGATTTTAAAATTCTAATCACTTCGCCTACTGTCTCTTCTTCAAGATCAGTTCGCTTTACTAAATCACTAATATCCTGTTCCAAAATACTCTTAGCAGTATCTAATCCTATCTTAGAAAATTCTTCTATAATCCACGAATCTATTTCATCAGAGAACTCTGTTAATTCTACATCTTCCTCAACACCCTCTCTAAACACATCTATCTCAAAACCTGTAAGTTGACCCGCTAATCTTATATTATGACCACCTCGCCCTATCGCTTTTGAAACCTCTTCTGGTCTCAACATAACTTCTGCTCGGCTAGTCTCTTCATTAATTTTTATAGAAGTAACTTTTGCAGGACTTAGCGCCCTTGTAATAAATAATTGTAAATTATTAGTATAATTAATAACATCAATATTTTCATTACCTAGTTCTCTCACTATACCATGTATACGTGATCCTTTCATACCCACACACGCTCCAACTGGATCTATTCTATCATCATATGAATCTACCGCTACTTTTGCTTTCTCTCCTGGTATCCTCACTACTTTCTTAACACTGATTAACCCATCAAATACTTCAGGTATTTCAGATTCAAATAGTTTTTCTAAAAACAAAGGAGATGTTCTTGACATAATTATAGATGGCTTATTACCTTTAAGCTCTACAGATTCAATAACTCCTCTTACATTCTCTCCTTTTCTAAAAAAGTCTGAAGGGATCTGTCTATCTTTTGGCAAGATAATCTCATTTCCTTCATCATCCAACATAATTATCGCTCTATGTCGAATATGATGTACTTCTGCCGTATATATTTCTCCTTCTAACTCCTTAAACTGCTTATAAATATTGGTATTATCATGTTCGTGAATTCTAGAAATCAAATTCTGCCTCAATGCCAATATAGAACGTCTCCCCAAATCAATAAGCTTCACTTCTTCTGACACATCTTCTCCTACCTCAAAATCAGGTTCTATTCTTCTAGCTGCTGTTATTGATATTTCTTGATTATCATCCTCAACTTCTCCATCTGCAACAACGATACGGTTTCTCCATATCTCTAAATCTCCTTTATCAGGATTTATAATAATATCGAAATTATCATCACTACCAAACTTCTTCTTAAGAGCATTTCTAAACACATCTTCCAAGATCGACATCAATGTAACACGATCTATAAATTTATCATCCTTGAATTCTGAAAATGATTCTATTAATGCGATATTTTCCATATCAATATATTATTATTAAAATGTTATCATAACTTTTGCTTCTACAATATCTTTATAAGCTATAGCCGCTTCCTTAGTAACTGTTACCTTACCTTTACCAACAGGTTTTGGTTCTCTTGCTTTCCAAGTTAACTCAATTACATCTTCTGTTGCCGAAACAAGTTCTCCTTCTATAGTTTGCTCAGTTGTTTTCACTTTCAGCTTTCTACCAATGTTCTTCTTGTACTGGCGAACATGCTTAATCCCTTCTGAAACCCCTGCTGACATTACTTGAAGAGAAAAATCCTCTTCTTCTCTATCCAAATTATGCTCTATTGCTCTACTTATAGCAATACAATTTTCTACAGTAACACCCTCATCACCATCAATAATAATCTCAATACTATTACCTGAGTTAATCTTACTTTCAATTAAGAATAAAGACGGATTCTCTTGAAGCGCCTCATCTAATAAATTCTGAACTTTGTCCTTTAATGGCATAAATAGATAAAAAGAGGGGACTTCTCGTCCCCTCATCCTGGTTTTTTAATTTCAACGGTGCAAAGATAGTAATAATATCTTAGATACAAAATATCGCTGAGAATGAATTTATTCGTAAATTTAAGATACCATAGTATAGTCTCTTTTTCTTTAAGCTTCGATCTAGACAAGATTGAGATTCTAAATTCACAAAAACGGCAAACATACACACCTTACAAAAAAGTTATATCATGATAAAAAATATACTTGTACCTACCGATTTCTCAAGACAAGCAGAAAGTGCTCTGAAAGTTGCTGCCCAAATTGCAAAAAGAAATGATTCTAAAATCTTTTTGCTACATATATTAGAACTTCCGATTCACTTAACTGACTTGATGTCATCTGGCTCACCTGCTCCTGCACCAGAAGCTGTATTTTTTATGAAACAAGCTCATAAAAAATTTGAAGAAGTGCTCCAACAAGATTATCTGCAAGATATCGAAGTTATAGAAACAGTAAGTTTTGAAGATGTAATGCATGGTATTATCAACTCTAGCACCAAAAACAATGTTGATATCATTATCATGGGCTCTCATGGCTCTACTGGTTTTGAAGAATTATTCATAGGTTCTAATGCTGAAAAAATAGTTCGTACATCAAAAAAACCAGTCTTAGTAATTAAAGAGGATTGTGATATTTTTGAAATCAACGATTTTGTATATGCTACAAATTTTGATGATGAAGACAAACCTTGTCTGCAAGCTGCTTATGAGTTTTCAAAATCTATCAACGCAAAGCTTCACCTTGTATGGATCAACACAGCAAACGGCTTTAAGACCACACATGAGACTGAAGAAAAAATGAACAAAATGACCTCTTCTCTCTCCATACAAAACCATACCTTAAATATATACAACGATATTACTGTAGAAAAAGGAATCCTCAACTTTGCCAATTCAATTAATGCTGGCATGATTGGCATCAGTACCCATGGAAGAAAAGGAATATCACACTTTATAAACGGAAGTCTTGGAGAAGATGTTGTGAATCATGCAAAACGCCCAGTATTAACATTTAAGATATAATCGAAGTTTTTTTAAGACTAACCAGAAATTACAGACTCCTGCTCATTTGTTTCTAAGTAAAATTGCTACCAAAGTTTTGCTATATGTTGCATTGTCCCCCCCTTGTGAGAAGAAACAACTTTAAAATCATCAAACCCATCTTGTCTAAGGAAAAATGAAAACTCTGTGTCTAATGCTGAATCAGTGTAACCAGCAAAGAAATATTTTGCCCCATCAATTGTATTATTAAATTGAGTATAATCATAATCTACATCAAATCCTGTGAATGGGGTTACTTTCAGTGTTTTCAGATCCAGTACTACTGTCTTAAAATCTCCTCCTCCATAAATCGACCACCTCTGATCATATGAGTCTGGGTGGTTATACTCCTTAGCATCTACATAAGTAAAAACAAGCTTATTATCTAACATAAAGGTACTAGAAGCATAAAATGTAATTGGAAGGACATTGGACAGATCAACATAAAAATCTGAATCAAACGTTCCATCATCATTGAGTTTTAGTAAAGCAAAAGGATTTGGCAGGCTTGAATCATTTTCCTTAAAGTAAGGAGCTACAAAAGCATTTCTTCTTCCAGGAGCTAAATACTTTGTGCCTTCCTCATCTGAGAGAATATCAAGTCCGTTTGAATATAATCGGTCGTCCTTACTATATTCGATAGCACTAGTAGCTGGGTCAAAAATTGCTACCATTGCACCTGGTTTCACATAGTCCAAACAACAGGCAACAGGTGTTCCAAATTCAATAGACATTAAAATTTTTCCATTTGAAAGAGGGTATTTGAACCAATCTTTATACCAATCGATTTGTACACCAACATCAGGGAGTGCATCTACATTGTGAACTTTTGTGATCTTCATACTAGAAGGGTTCCACTCCACGATCACTCCTTCAGCAAGCTTAGAAAAAAAAGCCTGCGTATCTGATAGAAAAACGGGAGGCGCAACATCTCCTGAAATACCTAAATGTGCAAAATTAATAACTCCGTTCTTTGACACTTCCAAGGTAACCTTGTCTACACTCCATTTGGTTATAGTTGTATCATCACGACTCCAAGTATAAGGGTGCTCATTATAGGAATAAATTCTATTGTTTAACCCCAATTCGATTGCTTCAGACACCTTACTCTTAGATGGTATCTCTTCATGAACTTCCATATAATAAACTCTTCCTTCAGGTGTTTCCATTCGATAAGCTAAAACATGAGCTGATTCAACCTCAGGGTTTCCTGAATTTGGCTTACTCGAATTACCTTTGCCACAACCATTGAATAGCAGCACTAATATGGATATTACACTTAAAAATTTAATCATCCCCTCTTATTTTTATAGAGTTCAAAATTACATAATTATTTAAGTTAAAACTTTGTTGTTAGCTTTATAAAAATACTTCTACTTGGCTATTAACTCTAAAGTAATCAAAGGTCTTTATACTTGTTTGATTTTGTAGTTCCAATGTAAAGGGTTTTTCTAGTTTAGTAAATTCAAAAACATAGGACATATTAGACATGAGTTAATTGACCTATCACTTAAAACCCAAAATTATGCAAACTTGTATTTTATCAGCCAATATATACAACAAGAAAAGGCAAAAACAGATAGATCATCCTACACTAAATAAACGTATTCAAATTCGTAATGTATATTATCATTGGCCAACAAATAGTATCTGTGGTATAGGGTAAGACTTGGTTTTACCACATTCAACCACACTATTTTAATAAGATGAAGAACTCCTGCTTTTATATAAACTTTTATTCCTCCTTCCTAAAAGCTTTTATGTGGTTTTTAATTTCTTCTATATACAATTTAACCCTTAAATCTGCATATTGTCGTCCATCTTTTGTATTGGCTTTTCTAGGGTCACCTGAGACTCCTCGATGATCAAGTTGTGCATTTCCTCCCTTAATTGTATCACCTATGTCAAACAAATCTGGCCGAACATGCTTTTTTGAGATAGACATTATTTCAGAAACATCCCAATGACCACCATGTCCTCCTGCCGCTATGTTCCGTTTTTTAATTGACTCTTCAATTATCTCCCTTGCTTTTGCATAACCGCTACCTGCATAATACACATCTACTTTTTGGTTTCTATAGCTTGAGGCAAGTGTATCTGCCAATTGCCTAAGAGGTTGTTGACTATTATAATGGTCACACATTAAAATAATATGCGTAAAACCACTCGATATCATACTCAATGCTATTTCTTTATTGACATTATAAAAGGTTTGCTCTTCAAGAGATATTGTTCCTGGGAACTTTTTTAAGCTTATATGATTTGGAGCAAAAGGTATTATTGGAACAACAAGAGTCTTTCCTACACCTTTAGCAACCCTTTGGGCATAAGATTTCAATTTGAAGTTATGTTTTCCTAGTACCACATGCGGTCCAGTTGCCTCAGTTCCTCCGCTATAAATTAAAACAGTGGAATACCCTTCTTTTATTTTTTTATTAAGTTCTGCTGTTGTTAAATCTTCTATAAAAACAGAGTCATTAATCACCGGTTTATTTTCCCGTGCACAACAAGTTAGTATCAGCAAAAGAATGCACACGACTGATCCAATACTATTTTTAAAAATTTTCATTTTATTCATTATTAGTTTGTATTTCGACATGATTCACTTGTTGTTGTTGTTGTTGTTTGCAAACAGACTTATAAAATTCTAAATACTTTATTTAATGTGAGGATTAAATTTAAAGTAGAACAATGCATATTACTAGAATAAACCTTATCCAACAGTACACCTCAACCTAACTACTCTCCTTTGTTTCCAACAATAAAACAGCATTCTGCAGCATCTTTGACAAAACAAAAAAATCGCCTAGAAAGTAATTTCTAGGCGACCTATTGTTACTCCTTATTTTTTATTCTTCTTCGTTCCTTCATCCATTCTCATTAGACCTAGAATATCTCTACCTTCTACTGTTGCTCCCTTAGTAGCTGTACCTGTAGCAATATCTATCTGATAAATAGCTACCTCATTTTCTGCAACTATAGTAGGATACGCTTTTCCATCCTCAACAAATAAACCTGTTGCAAAATAACCTGATCTAAACAAAGGAATTCCGTCTATAACAGATACTGTTTCTTGAACTAGATCTACAATCGCAAGTTTCTGATTGAATACCGTATTATAAGCAGACCATAGATCTCCTACTTCAGGGTTGGTAATAATTGTAGCGAGTGCCTTATTGTTTCCTAGATACGCAAGACCAAATAGTTTTCCTTGTGCTTTTTCTTCAATATTAAAGAAATAATTTGCATCAAAATCCGTTTCTCCGTTTTTGATTTTCAATATTCCTGAAGGTTTTGTAGCTGGATCAGGATTAAAGCCTGCTCCTTTAGCTCCACAAGACAAGGTATAGATATCATCACTTTCGGTTTTTATAAGCGTAGACATGGATGCATTTACACCAATATTACAAGTTCTATCATCCTCGATTATTTTTAATGGAGTTTCTCCAATATTAGGATATGAATAAACAGCCATATAAGCTTTATTTGGTCTTAACGTTTGCCACTTCCCTTCTGCATCATGAACTTGATATGGTACAAACAAGTGGTTACCTCTTATCATAAGACCTGTGGGCATAGCCACTAATCCTTCTACCTCATCTTTCCATACATCTGTCTTTATTTTCTTTGTTACACGCACATCCTCCGCATCTACAAAGTATATTTCTCTCTGTAGGAATCCAGCTCCTTGTGGTATCTCCATTGCCAACACCGTTTTCTCATCTTCAGAAACCGTAAATCTCTGAAAAACATCGTCATACAAAAACGGCTTATCACTGACCACAACTTCACCACCATCATTTACATAAGAAATACAATTTAGGGTACTACTGGTATATCCAAAAGATAATAACGAAGAGTTCCCTACTGGCACACCAAATCTATATCCACTTGGCGCTTCTATACCTTTTCCTTCTGCAGATAATGTTCCAGACATAAGCCCATCGATATCATCAACACTTATTACATAGGTTTGACTTGGTTTGCTTTGATTTAAAAAAAGCTGCATAACTAGGCGAGATTTGTTCTCTGAGTCTGGATCAGGATTCGAGCCTACTGGCGCATCGTCATCCCCACTACATGAAGACAATAATATCCCTGCCATTAGAAATACTGACAGTGCTTTTGTTTTTATTTTATCACTAAATTTGCTGTTTATTTTCATCTTTATTTATTTTTAATTGTAATTAGACCTTCTAAAATTCAGGCCACTTATGATTCACTGATTTTTTACCGTTTATATCTTTAATTATTTCATATTTTTTTTAATTGTTTTTAGTTTTCTTTAATTCAGTACATTAAAAATTAGTTTTACGAAAAAGCTCCGTCCTGGTTTTTGTATCCTAAAATTATCATAAGCCTCAGTATCAAAAATGTTCAAACACGAAAGTGAAACATTGTAAGTATCCTTTTTTATGGAATATGCCAATGTTATATCATTAACAAACTGTTTAGGAATAACATTCTTAGTGCTTACATCTCCTAAGCCTTTCCAGGAAAGGAAAAAATCCTTTACATATCTACTATCAAAATAAATGGATAATTTGTTCTTTTTCTGGGCATCAAAAGGATGCACTGTTAATCTGGAATTTGCAAATAGGTATGGAATATTAGGAACTTCATTGTTATAATTTTCATTAGGCAGATCATTAACCGTCTTTGTTCTTTCTATAATTCTCTGATAAGTACCATTCAAATCAACAGAAAAATGTGGGTTTATTTTAAAGTTCAAACTAGCTTCAACACCTTGAGATCTTACGTTATTGATATTATTATATCTACTGTAAGGTCCTCCAACTGCACCTAGTTGAATAAAATTCTCTGAAAATCTCAAAAAAAGATTTGCTTCTGCCTTCAGGCGCATGTCCTTAAATCTTGTGGTATACAAAGCTCCAAAATTGATATTGTTGCTGTTTTCAGATTCTAGGTCTGGATTGTAAGTAATAAATGCCCCGTCTCCCAGAATTTCGTAATCATTAGGCAATCTATATGCTTTCTCAAAAGAAGTCTTTAAAAAAGTACTCTTAGCAACCTTATAAGAGAGTGTCCCTCCATACCCCGTTTTGTTTATTTTTGGCTCCGTAGATGTTAGTCGTCCATTTTGTTGTTCCTGAATTTCGATCTTTGCATTGTAAACAAATCTTTTTACAAATACTGATGCCCTGAGTTTATCATTTTGGCTTTTGTGGTCGTATGAAACACCCCCATAAATTTTATTTACATAGTTTGGGGTCTGAAACGTATTATTGAATTCATCTACCCTATCCTTACCTTTTCTCTTCAGATGGTTTTGAACAAAGCTTAGATTTATAGAATTCTTCTTGTTAATATGATAAGAAGAAGTTACAGTACTTCTTATAATATCGTCTGTGATTATAAAGAACCTTTTTCTATTATACACCTCTCCTTCGGGCGAGTCACTGCTTCTGAGGAAAGACTCTGCCGCCCAGTTGTATCTAAGTGATGAAGTATCTATAATTGTTCTTTTAACTCTACCTTTTAATATATTACCTTTTAAATCGAGTTTTCTCCATTTCTTCTTGTAGTGAAGCGAAAATAGATTTGTTTCTCCTTTGGAATGAAAATCTCCATATACAGTCTCAACATTAGTCTCTGGGTGTTGGTATTCTTTTTTGTTTTTACTACCTGTGTAAGCAACATATAACACATCTGCATATTTTTTACCTTTAACACCTGCTTTTCCGTTAAACATATAAGACCTGTAACTATCGTGAAATCTCCTAGTGGAAATGGTCTCTTCAAAATTTCCTAAATCAAGCTCATAGACATTCACATCATCCATTCGATAATTATTATCAGAATGATTATAAAACCCTGAAGCAGTGGCAAAAAGCCCTTTCTTATTTATATATTGACCATTGAGTGATGCTCTTTTAGTGCCAAAGGACCCCATAGAAACAGAACCGTTTAAGAATGATTTTTTTAGATCAATCGTGCTTATATTTATAGCTCCTCCCAAGGCATCTGACCCTAATTCTACAGGAACAACCCCTTTATATACCTCCATTTTTTTTATAAGATTTATAGGGAAATTATTTAGAGTCAAAGAAGAACCAAAATTCTCCATAGGTATACCATCCAAGAAATACCTTATCTTATTTCCCGAAAGACCGTTAACGTATAGTTCAAAACTTGAACCCATGCCACCACTTTCTCTAACCAGAATACCTGGAGTCTTTCTTATTACATCAGTAAGACTAAAAGGTTGAGCTTTGTATATATCAGCTTTAACAATGTCAATCTTATAACCAGTTTTTTTAACTTTCCGCTCCTCCGTTTCAACTAAAGATCTTACGATGACTTCATCTAGAGTACTTAGATCTTCGACAAGCACAAAATTGATTGTCTTCGTATCATTTGATACATCAACCGTTTTTTGTAAGGATTTATGTCCCAAATGTTTCGCTTCTAAATAATACGTTCCTTTCTCGAGGTCGTTGAAAGAAAAGTATCCCAAAGAATCAGTAATTACACCCTTACTTTTATTTATAACAATAGATGCATATTCTATAGGTTCACCCTTCTGATCACTAACTCTTCCACTAATGGATCCAGATTGAGAAAAACAATCAGTTATATAAACATTAGATAAGATGAATAAAAATATTATTATGTACGACTTTCTAAACAAACTCATTTTACTTTTAACTTTTTAAACATATCTTATAATATTTTGATGGTATTTCATCTTCTGAAAAGTTATCAAATGCTAATGGATTATTAAGCTCGTAAAACCCCTTGGATGGTGAACTCATAAGATAAACTGCTTTATTGGATTGCAGTACCATTTCTACCCCATTGCAGGTTACAACCTGCTCTCTTTTAGTTTCATTAAACAGACGAATTGAGCCTTCAAAGTTTATACCGTATCTATCAACAATAACTTTTTGAGATTTACCATTTATGGTGGAGACATAGAGCGTTGATTCTTGTTCAGGAAAATTATTTTTTGCTATTTCTTCATTTCTTTGTTTCTCAAAAGAATTCGGAAACAAATCTTCTGCAAAATAAAAGACCAGTGCCAAACATGCGGCTATAGAAATTTTAGTAACCATTCGACAAGTCGAAGAAGAAAAAACTTTCTGAATAGAATTACTTATCGGATACTCTTCATCTATATCTTTATAAATCTTTTTAAGTACTTTGTCACGACTGAAGTGAAATGAAAAAACATATTCTAATTCTTCTTCATTATAATTAGTATCCAACCATTTTTTTACCTGCTCTTTTTCTGAAGGGGTACATTTATTGGCTACATATCTTTTTAGTAATTCCTGCGAAATTTCCATCCTAAATTTAAATCACTTTTCCGTTATTTAATTAGGTAGACGAAAACAAATCAAGTACCACAAAAAAAGTTTTTTTTTTTTTTAAAAAAGAACGACTACATTTTTTCTAAGTAGTTTTAATGCTTTACTGATTTGATATTCTACAGCTCTTTCCGAAAGATTAAGTTTATTGGCTATTTCTTTATTAGAAAGTGATTTATGACGGCTTAGAAAAAAAATGTTTCTTGATATCCTTGGTAGTTTTTTGACTAAGTTAAAAATACTGTCTTTGGTATTTGTATAGATCAAATCATCCTCTGGAGATAGATTTGACTGTTTTTCAAACTTGGTATCGAAAAAAAGTACTTTTTCTTTTTCATGTTTGCGCCAGTAGTCGATCAATTTATTTTTTGCTGCTCTCAATAAGTAATTCTCAATAGGTCCATTGACCTCAATAGCCTTTCTTTTTAACCATAATTTTGAAAATATCTCTTGAAGTAAATCTTCTGCAATTTCCTTATTCCCTCTCAAGTTATATATAAAAAAACTTAGAATTTTAGGACCATGTAGATCATATAGTGCGGTAAACCCTTCCAAAGATTTAAGATCGAGAACCTGTTTTTTCATTTTTTCCATTTGGACCAGTTTCTTTTTTCGCAAAGTGGATAACTCATTACCTAGCGTTAAAAAACAATATTTACAAAATTAAAGTCCAAATAGACTGTATCCTAATTTTATTTAGATTAATTAAAAATAAAATATTTTCCTAAAAAATCTTAAAATCCAAATAATAAACACAATAAACTATATGCCAACACTTAACATTTAAAAAAGTATTTTTATTTCACCTTAGCACACTCATCAAAAAAACTTATTGATATTCTTCGATTGATACAATATCAAACGAAGAATATCAATTGAATTAGATTTTTTTAACAAAAAAAGAACTTCTTTTTAGCTATATACATCAAAACCATACAATACAGCTTTATCTATGAATCAAAACAAACCTAAGAAGTACATCACACATTAAAAAAGAGAAAAAGGTTTAAGGAATTTTAAGGGACTGAATTTTGTTTAATCTACTATAGTCTATTTTACCATTAGGAGTTAAAGGAAACTCATCTATAATGGATAATTTAACCATACGGGGACTAATTTTAAGTTTAGACTGCACAAATTTTTGTAGTTTCTCTAAAGTTACTTCTGTAGAAGTCGAAAACACCTTTAGTTTCTCATCCTTAATATTAGTACAGGCAAGTGGAGTTTGGTGATATTCATTTTTTAATAATTGCTCTATTTCATCCAAATTATAACGGAGACCTGCTAATTTTATAATTCGTTTTATACGTCCTGTAATATAATAAAACCCTTCTGCATCTACCTTTGCTATATCTCCTGTAGACAAAACCTTAGGTTTGACATAAGGTTGAAGATCATCTTTGTTTTCTGCGTATCCACCAAAAATATTGGGACCACTATAACACAATTCACTAGTAACAGGGTCGATTTGAAAGCTTCCATTTAAAATAGGCTGACCTATTGATCCTATTTTTTCTAACTAAATAATGGAGTAATAATATTCGTTGCTACTAGGATCACATCGAATATATCTAAATACATAAGACTGGAACACATAGAAAGATTCAATATTACTAATCCATCATCTTCAACAATAGATTCTATCAAGAATATTTATCTCTGGTTTAATAAATCGTTCTTACAATACACAAGTTAGCAATGGTAACCCCTCTTTACATACTAGGGAAAACCCCTGAAACCCCTATCCACAAGACACTTAACCGCCTCAATATTAGCTTTAATCACCTTTTATTTATAACTTATTACTAAACAATTTTAACCAATATTAATTATGAGCACAAAAGATTCGATTTTTGCGGTACAATCGTACCCAGATCCAACAACAGGAGCAGTCACTTTCAAAACGCCTGCAGAAATTCAAGATTTTACAAACGCTCCAGATAAGCAAAAAAGATTAAATGTTTTATGGAATCAAAACTTGAATGGGTTTACAGAACAAGGTATGATAGGAAACCCCTGGAATACAGAAAACACTCCTCCAACAACCAATTATTTTAACCCAACAAAAGACACTAAAGAATACACTACAGCCCCTATTCAATGGTCACCATTTCCTGGGCGATTGGCATACAATTATCCATCCCTCAATGACAGTCAGCTTAATGAATTAGCAGACAAAGGAAACATGAGCCAAAAGATTGCAGAAAACCCATGTGATTCTAGTGATCAAAAAAAGATTCCCTATTTTCCCTATGGCCCTCGTGGTTGGCAAGACGAATATTGCGAATGGGTTGTAACACGGGATCCATCAACAAACAAAATCACAAAAGTTCAGTTTACATGTGAGAACCCAGAATACTGGAACAGTCTTTGGAAAATTGATCCAAATAAAGTACTTAACATTTACAAAGAACTAACTGGAAACAATACTATTACACTTGAAGAATTGAGTCTTCCAGGAGTAATCGACCCTTCAACCTCTCAACCTGCCTATAATCCATTAAATAAATATAATACTGGACCAGATGGAAATACAAACAATGGAGGAGCAATTCACTTAACAAGCACCCCCAATACACTTCAAACAGAAATCGGATTAGCTACAGCAGCAACGATTATGCGTAATAACCCATCAGGATCAACTGGAAATACACTCTGGCCACAACGTCAATTCAATGATTTATTGTGTGATGCTCAATTTGGTCAAAAAAACAGAAACAGCGACCCTAATATTGGAGGAAATGTAAACCTATTGGTAAATGACAACACCACGAGTATGGTTAGCCTTGCAAACCCTCCAGGATTATACATTCAAACACCAAATTTCACAAATTACATAACGCCAGATAACTCTGATCCTTCTTCGTGGTGGAAAGTAATTCGAGGAACCAATTCTATAGATGGCCTTCCAGGAGATTTTATTCTACATGCTGTATTCGAAGCACCTGAAGATTCTGATTATGTTGTAGGAGATGTTAAAATTGGATCCGAAAACATTGAGTGGGGAAGCCAAATTGCACGTACTTTTCAGATGCATATTATAGGAGCAGCATATGCAGGAGAGAAAGGGCCCTCATATAATGCCGTAGTAGACAAGCCTAATCCACTTGCTCAACCGCTTCAATTATTTTACAAGGATGTATTTGAATCGATGTATAATACTTCAGTTCCAAACCCTGTAAAAAACCCTATTTCTTTGTTGAGTAACTCTACCTACATTCCTCCAACCATTAATTTAGGTGTCACGCTAGCAGAAATGGTTATTACTACAGCAACATGTAATGCAATTGCTGGTAAACAGTCTACTTATCCTACGGTCACGTTTAATGATCCAGCAATTTCTGTTGAGATTACAGATGTAAAAAATGATGTTTATTACGCTGTACCCGGAAACAGTCAACCAAGTAATAACACCGCAATTTTCATTAAGGTAAGTATTGGCAACAATGCAACTCTAGGCGTAAAATCTATACAAATCATTAATCATGATCAAACAGAAAGCACCCCTTTTCCTGCATCACTTGTCGTTAATCCAGTAACAGTTTGTTCGTATCAAGGATGGCAAAATACAGGGATTACAATCCCTGTAGGAAAAACTGCAAAAATCACATATAGTAGCGGAGAATGGACCGCAAACCCAAATAGTAATGGTGGGAATTTGTACGACGCCAGCGGAAACCCTGATCAGATCCCTTCAAAATCGGGATACACATTACCAGGTGCCAATGAAGGTGCTCTTATAGGAAAAATTGAAAATGGTACTCCTTTCAATATTGAGGATAATGCAACAACTCCAAGTGGAGAAGCTGGAGAACTTTCTCTATGTATCAATGATGACTTAAACAATCAATACGGTGCAGGTCTGGCAGATAATATTGGTGAGATCGTTGTAACGATTACCATCAATTAATACTCATATCATCTAAAAGGGGGAAATTCATCCCCCTTTTTTAATATTTCAAAACCATGAAACATCTATATAAATTACTGTTTACTTTGCTTGGGGTAACAGGAATCATCTTGCATTCTTGCGCAAAGGGTAAAGTAGAAAAAACAAAAGTATTGTTCAATAAATTCACCAGCCCCCAATGTAATTGTTATAAAAACAATGTTGGAGATGGATTGACTATCAATTTTAACGATTCTGTTCCTGGAGATTTATTAGTTTTTGATCAGACCAAAGCAAACTGTTTTGCATGGCAGTCTTTCATTTCTTTAAACTGGCCAACAAACGGGAGTAACTTCTTTGGCAAACAAGGAGACAAATCCTTCGTGCAATGGGAAACATTTATGCCCAAAGATGTACTTTTTAATGCCCAAGGTACCAAACCACCAAACTGGGGAACAATGATCTCTAAAGAATACATCCAAAAATTTGATTCCCAACGTTCTCTTCTTAATAAACAAAACACAAAACTCTTAACCTTCGTAAAAAAGGCAACCACCTCAGATACTTTAGAGGGATTAGACATTAGCCAAGCTTTTCCTGGTAATGCCCCCAACTGGTTAGGTGCTCAAAACCGTACCAATGTATGGTATGAGATTATGTTGAACAAGGACTACTATGATTTTGTTGTTGAAAAAGGGTATTACAACGCCGCAACACAGCACGATTCTATTTTGGCTGGAATTCCGATCAATTTTCCTCAAGGAGAATATGGTACAAACGGTTTTGACGGGGCAACAGGTGCCATTGAACTAAAGGCCGCATGGATGGAAGTTACAGACCAAGGGAATAAAAAATGGAACCGGTATAAACTATCAAAAGCAACAGTACTAGATCCATATACATCAAAGCATCGGGTAACAACAGTAGCACTGGTAGGGCTACATATTTTGCATAAAACACAAAATCAGCCAACATGGGTTTGGGCTACCTTTGAACATGTAGACAATGTTCCTGGCTCATCAGACTCAAGTAGTTATAATTTTTATAACGAGAATTGCACAGATACAACTGTGACTTTAAAAAACGGAAAAACAGTTACGGTAACATGTAAAGCAAATACACCTCCTCCATATTACTTAACAGATGCACCTCCTGTACCGATCCAAATCACTCGACAAAACCCAATTGATCCCAATAATGCAAAACCAATCAACAAAGAAATACAACAAGCCATTGATTCCTTGTATAATAAATCTGTGTACCAATACTATGAACTCGTTGACGTAATTTGGGCACAAGCATATATGGCCGACCCAACAACCCCTGTAACTAGTCCACGTAATATAGCTCCAGCAACGATGACTAGCGGAGCGAATATTGTGGCAAATACAACGATGGAAAGTTATATCCAAAATACTACATGTTACCAATGTCATGCGAGAAGCACTATTGCTCCTTTCCCTCCTGATTCTCTAAAAAATAATATTTTTGCAGATTTTAGCTTTGCAATACGTTTCGCTGGGTATACCAAATTTCAAAAAGAACATTGGAAATCTTCAGCTAAAAAAGAAGAATAGTATTCTAAAGTTAAAATGTCTAGAAGCTATTTTTACCGGCCTTTGCTTTTCTTGAAAAAATCAAACTGTAACCATTTTTTTGAGGGTTACTAGTGAATGTTGTGATTCTCAAATGTTAAAAAAGTATCGATTCATGACAAAGAATGGATCAAGATAAGAGCAGGTTTTTCAATTTAACTATGGAATTACAGAAGCACTTAAAAAACTCTTCAAACATTTTGCAATGTTAAATCAGTAAAAAATCTTTATATAGAAAACTAGTATCACAACAGAAGAAAATCGACCAATGTTGTTCAAAAAAAACGAAAGCCCTAAGTGATTGAATACTTAGGGCTTTTTCCGTTGGTCTACTAGGGCTCGAACCTAGACTCTTCTGGACCAAAACCAGACGTGTTGCCAGTTACACCATAGACCAATAAGTGATTGCGGGTGCAAATTTAAAACTTTCTTTCATCTCTGCAAACATTTTTTTAATTTATTTTATTTTATTTCACTTCTACGGTTTCAAAAACAAAATAACAGGCTTTAAAATATAAACTTCTGTTAAGCGTTTCCTAAAAAAAACAAGGTTAAAGTATTTTTATTACTAAATTCGCCACACGTTATATAACCTAACAATTCTTATGAGTACATTCAACTTTACCAAGTGGAATAAAATAACAGGATGGATCGTTTTTGCGATTGCATTATGTGTTTACGGAATGACTGTAGAGCCTACTGCTAGTTTTTGGGATGCAGGAGAATATATTGCTACTTCATCAAAATTACAAGTTGGCCACCCTCCTGGAGCGCCTTTATTTCAAATGATAGGAGCTTTTGCTTCTTCTTTTGCAACAGATCCAACTCAAATTGCATTAATGGTAAATATGACATCTGCTTTTGCAAGTGCTTTTACTATTTTATTCATGTTTTGGTCAATAACCATTCTTGTAAAAAAGATAACTACAAAAGAAGAAGAACTGACCAGCGGAAAAGCGATTGCAATTTTAGGTAGTGGACTTGTTGGATCATTAGCTTTTACATTTACAGATAGTTTTTGGTTTAATGCTGTTGAAGCAGAGGTGTACGCCATGGCTACCTGTATTCTATCTGTACTTTTCTATCTAGGGTTATTATGGGAAAGAGATATGCATACTCCAAGGGGAAATAAATGGTTGATATTGATCTCCTTTATTGTTGGACTCTCTTTTGGTGTTCACTTTATGGGACTACTATCAATTCCTGCAATCGGATTACTATATTACTTCAAGAACTATAAAGAGATTACTGTCAAAAATTTTATAATTGCTAATATTACAGTAGTTCTCATACTACTATTTATATTCAAGCTTTTATTGCCCTCTACATTAAAATTCTTTGGTATTGCCGAAGTCTTTTTTATAAACACTATCGGCTTGCCGTTTAACTCAGGAACTATCATTGCAGGGCTTATAATAATTGCTGTTTTCTACTTCAGTATAAAATACACTAGAGAAAAAAACTACACGCAAGTAAACACTTTGCTACTTTGCATTATGTTTATACTTATTGGGTTTTCTAGCTGGATTATGCTACCTATTCGTGCAAATGCAGGAACTGTAATAAACGAAAACAACCCAAACAATGCTCGAGAGCTTCTAGCATATTACAACCTTGAACAATATCCTGAAACTCATCTTTTTTATGGCCCACAATTTACAGAGATATACGCTCATTTAGATAAAGATAATCCGTATAGAGACGCAAAACCTAAATATGAAAAAGACCTTAAATTAGGAAAATACATTATTGTAAACGATTGGGAAAATGCAAGGCAAAATCTTGATGATGCTCATAAAGCTATTTTACCAAGAATGTGGAGTACAGAGCACATTGCTAACTACATGGAGTTTACAGGGCCTATTAAATTCACTATAAAACCTGAATACCAAAGTGAAGAAGAGCTTCTTAAAGCTGTTACACAATTTAAAAGAGAATATGCTTCAGGCAAACTAGATAATGACGATTACAATAAATTTCTACAATCTTTTGGTAATTATATTGATGTAGAGAAACCTTCCTTTTGGGACAATGTCGTCTATCTATTTGATTACCAAATGGGCTATATGTATTGGCGTTATTTTATGTGGAATTTTGTAGGAAGACAAGATGATAACCAAGGTAAGCTTACTGATCTTGAAGGAAACTGGTTAAGCGGTATTACTTTTATTGATGAGATGAGACTAGGTTCTCAAGATAACCTACCTACTGATGTGCTTAAAAACAAAGCAAGGAATACTTATTACTTCTTGCCATTACTTCTTGGGTTAATCGGTTTTATGTTTTTATTACAACATGACAAGAAAAAATTCTGGGTTCTACTTGTCTTTTTCTTATTTACTGGATTGGCTCTAAAAGTATATCTTAACGAAAGGCCTTTTGAACCAAGAGAACGAGACTATGCGCTCGTAGGATCTTTTTATGTATTTGCCATCTGGATTGGGATTGGAGTATATGCTTTATTTGATTTATTCAAAAAACACCTAAACCCTAAAATACTTGCTCCAGTAATTACCACAGTATGCTTGCTAGCTGTACCTGTTCTATTGGCCTCTCAAAACTGGGATGACCACGATCGATCTAATCGATATACTGCACAGGCAATGGCAAAGATGTATCTACAGTCCTGTCAAGAAGATGCCATACTATTTACCATAGGAGATAATGACACATTTGCTCTATGGTATGCACAAGAGATCGAAGGCTACCGTACAGATGTTAGAACCGTAAACACAAGTCTTTTTGCTACAGATTGGTACATCGACCAAATGAAAAGAGCTGCATACAAAGGAAAACCTATTCCTTCTCAGTTAACCCACGAATTCTATAGATACGGAAACAATGATGCAATCTATTATAAGAAATACCCTAAAATACCCGACACCTTAGACATAAAATCTTGGATGAGTTTTATTCAGAGTGACAACCCTGTTACTAAAGGAGATTTACAAAGTGGTAAAAAGGTAAATACATTTCCAGCTAAACACATACGAATCCCTGTTGATAAAAAAGCTGTATTAAAAAATGGTATTGTTGCTCAAAAAGATGCACATCTTATTGTTCCTTATATCGACATTCACTTAAAAGGGGATCTGTTATTCAAAAACCGCCTTTTAATGTTAGATATTATTGCCAACAACAACTGGGAACGACCTATTTATTTTACAGGAGGTAGCTATGGCGACGATGATTTTTTATGGATGAAAGACTACTTACAACTAGACGGGGTCACCTTTAAACTAGTCCCTATTCGTACCAAGGTAAACCCTCGAAACCCTTTTGAAATGGGTCGAATAGATACAGATCTTATGTATAAGAATGTAACTAGTTGGGATTGGGGTAATAGTAACGATCCAAATATATACCATGATCCAGAAACTAGAAAAAATGCGATTACATACCGTAGTAATCTAGCTAGGCTTGTAGAAACCTTAATTCAAGAAAGTAAAAAAGATAAAGCCAAAGAAATTCTGGATTTGGCAATGGATAAAATGCCGATAGAATATTATGAGTATTACACTTTGATAGAACCTTATATCACTGGATACTATGAAGTAGGTGAAAAACAAAAAGCTCGTGACCTTTGGTCTAAACTTGCCAAAAAATATCAAGAACAACTCAATTATTTTGGTAGTCTTGAGCTTAAAGATCAATACCGTTATGCTGAAGAAATTGTAACCAATGTAGAACGTTATCGTGGTGTCATTGATCTATTACTCATTAGTAAAGACAGAGAAATGATCGAAGAAAAGGCAGAAGAGTTTAACAAATATCTCAGGCTATTTAAAAGACTATACTCTTCAGATGAAGAATATAGTGACGAAGAAACTTTACGTAAACAAGAAGAAGAGTTAGTTAAAGAATCTCAGGACCAAGAAAAGCCTCTGGACTCCTTAGACAGTATACCAAATTAACAACTAAAAGGAGGCTCTTAAAAACAAGCCTCCTTTTTTTATACAATCAAATACAGGTGATCCCAACAAAAACTCCTAAAATCCTCAAAAGACTGTTCCCTGATTACGTATGGGACATTCCTTGTGATCACAAAAAGAAATTATATCTTACTTTTGATGACGGCCCTATCCCTGATGTTACAGAGTTTGTTCTTAATCAATTAAAACGTTATAACGCTAAGGCTACTTTTTTTTGTATTGGTGACAATATTAGAAAACATCCTAGTATCTTTCAACAAATCGTATCAGAAGGTCATACAATAGGTAACCATACTATGAATCACCTCAAAGCATGGAGGAACAATCTCGAAACTTACATTTGTAATACTATTGATTGCCAAAAAATGATTTCAAAATACACCCCTAAAGATTACCCACAATTATTATTCAGACCTCCTCACGGGCAGATAAGTCAAACCAAATTGAAAGAATTAAAAAAACTAGGGTATTCGATTATATTATGGGATGTTTTATCAAAAGATTGGAAACAAAATATATCTCCTGAAATTTGCACTCAAAACGTTATTAAGAACGCAAAAGAAGGAAGTATCATCGTTTTTCATGACAGCATAAAGGCTTCAAAGAATCTTAAAGAAGCGTTACCTAAAGTCTTAGAATATTTTACTGAATTAGGGTATACTTTTGAATCTATCAAACTCAAACATACTCCTTCATAAGACCTATGAGCGTATTAGCATCCTGCTCTCCACTTTGTCTCCATACCATTTCTCCTTTTTTATAGATCATTAAGGTAGGAAGCCCTTTGATACGTAATGCTGTAGCTAGTTCTTCATTTTTATCTACATCTATTTTTATAACCCTTCCCTTGTCACCAAGTGCAGCGGCTACATCTTTTAACACAGGATGCATAGCCAAAGAAGGCTCATTCCATTCTGTGAAAAAGTCTAATAAAACAGGTACTTCAATACCAATCAGATCTCCAAACTTAGACATGTTTAAAAACTTTTATGTTTGAGGCTTATTAGTAAGCACTAAACAGTTGTAAATATAACACTTTCTCTGAATTAAACAGGTTTAGTGCCTTTTCGCAATTCAATAATAGTAATTTCTGGCCATATCCCTACTCTCCCAGGAAAAGCATGAAAACCAAAACCTCGATTTACATTCAGATAACGTCCCATCTCATTATACATACCCGCCCATTGCTTATACACATACTGCACTGGACTCCATCTTATAACCCCTGGGATTTCAATTCCAAACTGAAACCCATGAGTATGCCCACTCAATGTAAGGTGATAATGATCACTATGTTTCTTTACCTCGTATTCCCAATGTGAAGGATCATGGCTTAACAAAATTTTAAAATCATTTTTTGCAACTTTCTCTGATGCTTTCCTTAAATCACCAGCTTTCTTAAAATTATGTCCCCAATTTTCTACTCCAATTACAGCAATACGCTCCTCTCCCTTTTCTACAAAAATACTGTCATTAAGTAACAGATTAAAATCGATTTTAGTATGAATATCTTTTATTGCTTCAAAATTCGCGTCTTTTTCTTCCTTAGTATTCCATGTCACATACTCTCCATAATCATGATTACCTAAAACAGAATACTTACCATATTTCGGAGTTTTAACACGCTTAAAAGTATCGATCCAATCGTCCATTTCGTCAGCTACAGTATTCACAATATCACCTGTAAATAGTAACAAATCCATTTCTTGCTCATTAATTAAATCAACCGCATATTCAATCTTTGAAGCGTCATCAAAACTACCTGAATGAATATCTGATATCTGTGCCAACCTAAATCCATCAAAACCAGAAGGAAGATCTTCATAATACAATACATGATGCAATACTTTAAAATTGTATTTACCTCTAAAAATACCATGTAATAGCCCTGCAAATGGTATTGCAGCTACCCCTAATGCCAATTGACTAATAAATTTTCTGCGGTCTGGCATATATTTACTCACCTTACCTTCAAAAAAAGTAGTTGACAAATAATTATACCCTGTAACACAAATCCTAACGACATCTTCTCCAAATAAAAATAACACCATAGCTAATTTAGGAACTATGGTCAATAACAACAAACCACTAGCTCTCAATGTGTACTTGGTGGGGCCAACACTACGATCATAATTAGCAAATATATAAATCGCATATCCCAAGATAAGCAATGACACTAATAGATACCCTATTTGCACCCACATGCTTTTGGTGATCGTTTTTATCGCTTGATAAGCATAAACTTCAATACATATATATAATATAATAGGGAGTAACCAACGCATAGTGTATTCTAAATTCAATTTGCAACAAAGCTATTTCTCCTTTTTAATTCTCCACCGTTTTTTAAGTAAAAATTAACGATAAATAAATTTTATTGACTAAAACCGTTAAAATCATAAGGATATCTAAGATAAATCTTAATATTTTATTTCAGAAGTAAAATATTTATTTGTAACTTCGTTCCGTATTACTTTTAGGGCTTATTACCAATCATAGAAGAAATCAAATTTATATATAAAAAATTACTATCGTATTTATAGCAGTTGATACATTGTTATCAATTTTATTTTGGGGCGAAATGCCGTCAGTTTTTGACGGCATTTCTTTTTTTGTTTTTGGTACAAATTTAAATAGTCTTCTTATTATATTGCATTTCTAAAAATTAAACTCATCATGTCACAAAAACGCCTTTTTCTTCTAGATGCTTTTGCTCTAATTTTTCGAGGATATTATGCACTGATCAAAAACCCAAGAATCAATTCTAAAGGTCAGGATACATCTGCTATATTAGGATTTGTAAACTCTTTATTTGATGTTATCAAAAGAGAAAAACCAGATCATCTGGCCGTTGCTTTTGATAAAGAAGGGAGTCGAGATCGATTAGAAATCTTTCCTGAATACAAAGCTAATCGCGATGAAACACCAGAAGCGATTAGAATTGCCGTGCCAATTATTCAAGAAATACTAAAAGCTATGCACATTCCTATTATAGAACGTGCGGGTGTAGAAGCCGACGACTTGATTGGTACAATTGCTAAACAAGCAGAAAAAGAAGGGTATAAAACCTATATGGTTACTCCAGATAAGGACTACGCACAGTTAGTTTCTGAAAATATTTTTATGTATCGCCCTGCAAGAATGGGAAATGGAATTGAAATATGGGGGATACCAGAAGTTCAAAAAAGATTTGAGATAGAACGACCAGAACAAGTAATTGATTATTTGGGAATGATGGGAGATGCTGTTGACAACATCCCAGGCTTACCTGGAGTTGGTGATAAAACCGCCAAAAAGTTTATAGCTGCCTATGGTTCTATGGAAGGGCTACTTGCCAATACAGACCAATTAAAAGGAAAAATGAAAGAAAAAGTAGAGGCAAATGCAGAGTTAGGCCTTCTTTCTAAAAAACTTGCAACCATAATTATTGATTGTGATGTTACCTTTAATGCAGATGATTATGAGTTTACCAAACCCGACAGTCAAAAAGTTCATGAGATTTTTGAAGAACTAGAATTCAGAAGACTTGCGGATCAATTTATTAAAATTTTTAATCAAGATAGCACTACACCTACAGACCAACCATCTTCTAAAAAGAAAGCAACCCAAGCTGGTGCAGGACAATTCTCTTTATTTGGAGAGCCTAATGAAGCCTCTGACACGCCTACATTTTCTTCTAGAAAAACAATTGCTACTACAGAACATTTCTATCAGAGTATAGCTCCAGGGATGGCAATGAAACTATTTTTGCAAAACTTACTAAAACAGAAAGAGGTTTGTTTTGACACAGAAACTACTGGGCTTAATCCGCTTACTGCTGAGCTAGTAGGAATTTCTTTTTCTTGGGAGTCTGGAAAAGGCTTCTATATATCATTTCCTGAAGATCGCAATAGCGCACAAAAGCTAATCGAACAACTTCGACCTTTCTTTGAGGACGAAAATATTACAAAAATTGGTCAAAACTTAAAATACGACATCAAAGTTCTTGCTAAATATAATATAGATGTAAAAGGAACTTTATTTGACACCATGCTGGCTCATTATCTAATTAATCCAGATATGAGACACAATATGGATGTACTTGCAGAAACCTACCTTAATTACACCCCTGTATCAATTACGGAGCTAATTGGTAAAAAAGGAAAAAATCAATTATCATTTAGACAGGTCCCTATTGAGAAGCAAACTGAATATGCCGTTGAAGATGCTGATATTACTTTTCAACTAAAAGAACATTTTGCCCCTGAACTCAATGAAGCTAAGACACTATCCCTATTTCAAGATATCGAAATCCCATTACTAAGGGTTTTAGCTGATATGGAAATCGAGGGCATCAATCTAGACAAAGCATTTTTGCAATCCTTGTCAGAAGAATTAGATAACGATATCAAAACCTTAGAAAATAAAATATACACAGAGGCGGGAGAAAAATTCAATATCGCTTCACCCAAACAACTTGGTGTTATTTTATTTGAAAAAATGAAATTGGTAGACAAACCCAAAAAGACTAAAACAGGACAATATTCTACCGCAGAAGATGTGCTATCCTACCTAGCTAAAGACCATGTGATTATCCAAAACATTTTGGATTTTCGTGGTTTATCTAAACTAAAAAGCACTTACATAGACGCGTTACCTTTGCAGATTGATGAAAATACAGGACGAGTACATACAGATTATATGCAAACTGTAGCCGCTACGGGAAGACTAAGTTCCAACAACCCCAACCTACAAAACATCCCTATTCGTACAGAAAGAGGAAGACAGGTAAGAAAAGCATTTGTTCCCAAAAACGAAGAATACACCTTGTTAGCGGCAGATTACTCTCAAATAGAATTACGCATTATTGCTGCATTGAGTAAAGAAGAAACCATGATCGAAGCTTTCAAAAACGGAGAAGATATTCATGCCTCTACCGCCGCAAAAGTATTTGATGTAGCCATAGAAGATGTAACCAGAGAACAACGTAGCAATGCTAAAACAGTCAATTTTGGAATTATTTATGGGGTTTCTGCATTTGGATTAAGTAACCAAACTAACCTTTCTCGTAGCGAAGCCAAGGAATTAATAGAAACTTACTACAAAACATACCCTAAGCTACGCAACTATATGAGTGAGCAAGTTGATTTTGCCCGAGATAATGGATATGTACAAACAGTTCTAGGAAGGCGTAGATATCTTAAAGACATCAACTCGGCCAACGCAATTGTACGTGGTGCAGCAGAGCGAAATGCCGTTAATGCTCCTATTCAAGGTAGTGCGGCGGATATTATAAAAATTGCAATGATTAACATTCATAAAAAATTAAAAGAAGGCAACTATAAAACCAAAATGCTACTACAGGTACATGATGAATTGGTTTTTGATGTATTCAAACCAGAACTAGAAAGTATTAAAAACCTAATCAAAAATGAAATGGAAAATGCATACGCCCTAGATGTACCTCTTGATGTAGATCTTGGATTGGGTAATGACTGGCTTGAAGCACATTAGAGGATTCTAAAAAAATCAGCTCTCTTACACATCTCACATACTTCAAATAGTATGTGAGATTTTTTTTTAAATAAGAATTTCATTTTACTCAAAAAAACCAACTCACTCCTAATTATATCACATCCATAACTACCATTGATCAACGATTTGCTCAAGCATTAATCAAATAAAATAACACATTCATAAAAAAACAAACCTCTCTTGCAGAACTCACACCATAGTGTATTTTTGCCGCTGTTTTTTTAACATACAAACAACCCATATCAATTAATTTAAAAACAAAAAAAGATGAAAAATTTTTATTTAAAAACCATTTTAATCTGTTTCCTAAGTATTACCCTTGTCAATTGTGAAGGAGAAGATGGTGCTATTGGTCCTGCTGGAGAAAGAGGACAAGATGGAATTAATGGAACTGACGGAACAAATGGAACTGATGGAACAAATGGAACCGATGGACAAAACGGAGTTGGGTTTGATGAATTGGTGAAATACGGAAGTATAAAAATCAATTTATCAGGAACCAGATCTGATGGCGTTGCGTTTACTGATGCATCAGAATTTAAGTTCAGTCCTGCTGGAGGTAGCGACCTATATAACGCTTCTTCTAAAAATGTTATTAATGAAACTACTACACGATATGAACTCTATAGATTCTTAAGTGCTCCTGATGACGTATACCAAGAAGCTACCACTCGTATCAACTTAAATACCATCAATGCAGGTGAAGCAAATCAAAGTTTTGAATTTCAGTTAGACATTTACAATTATGGTGTTACCACTGATGATCATAAGTATTTTAGAATCTCCGACAATTTTTCTGACACGAATCCCAATGTAACTAATGTTAGTATCACAGATTACAATTTTGACGAAACTACTAACAATCTTACTTTTTCGTTTTCTTTTGACGTAGCCAGCGCTTCAAACGACACTGGACATGACCTTACCGTTTCTGGAGAAGTAAACACTATTGTTTTGGAAGCTATTAATAATAATACCCCAATATAAAAAGTACTTACTCATTATTATGTTACCAACCCCCTATTGATAGTCATCAATAGGGGATTGCTTTTTACTCTTCAAAGCACCAAAAACACTCTCACAATAATTAAAAAAGGTAATCACACATTTTAATTATACTTACCAAAAAATCACCCTACCCCCTTTTTTCTCCAGTCTCAACCCCCTGAATAACTACAAATTAACTATATATCAGAATACTTATTTATACAAGTATCTACCTGTAAACAGGAGGTGTGTTTTTACGGTAAATCGTGTTTTCTCGACCCGCATTCTCCCTCATCTTTGCCCTGTAATTATGATCATACAAAAGCAATTGCAAAATAAACCGATACTATCAATGCATGATCAGAAAACATACCAATACAAATTATTAATTATAAACAAACAAAAAATGAAAAATTACCTAAAAACAATAGCAACATGTGCATTAGTAGCATTCTTTTGTAGTTGCGAAGGAGAAGACGGTGCAATTGGACCTGCTGGAGAAAGAGGTCAAAATGGAATTGATGGAGTTGATGGTACTAATGGAGCAGACGGACAAAATGGAACCGATGGACAAAATGGAGTTGGATTTGACGAATTGGTTAAATATGGGAGTATCAAAATCAATTTATCTGGAACTACTCCTGATAACACCGCATTTACAGATGAATCTGAGTTCAAGTTTACACCTACTGAAGCAAGTGATTTATTCAACTTCTCCTCAGTAAGTATAGTAAATGACAGTATTACAGAATACTCACTACGAAGATTTTTAAGCGCTCCTGATGATATATTTCAGGAAACTACTGCTCGTATCTTTTTAAGAGTTATCAATCCAGGAGAAACTACCCAAAGATTTGAGTTCAACCTAAACATTAATGATTATGCAATTGTTACTGATAACCATAAGTTTTTTAGATTTTCTAACGGTTTCTCTGACACAAATTCTAATGTAACTAATTTCAATATTACAGATTATAATTTTGATAGCACCACTCACAATCTTACTTTTTCGTTTTCTTTTGACGTAGCAGGAGCTGCAAACGACACAGGAAATGACCTTACTATTACTGGAGAAGTAAACACCATTGTTCTTGAAGGAATTAACAATAATGCAGAATAACCATTTGATTATGGTATTATTTACTCATTAAGTGAGATTTTAATACTTGGAAGTAGCTTACTAAAGACCCTGTTGATAGCTATCAACAGGGTTTTAGCTTTTATTCTTTAAAGTATCAAGATAAAAGTCATAGTAATTTAAAAAAGTAGGGATCACAGGCCCGTTAAATGGGTTTGGCGCATTAAATAACACACAGATACCAATACCATTCTCTGGATCGATTAATAATTGTGTCTTATACTGATTTACATTCCCACCATGATATACTACCCTACGTCCTCTATAGTCCAAAATACGCCACCCCATAGCATAATAAGAATCGGTAACCCCATCCCACAAATTAACATAGGTACTTTTGGTACTTGTACAAATAACAGGGTTAAAAATAGTGGCAAGGCTCTTTTCTGAAATAATATCAGCGCGATGCCCTAGCAATACTTTGAGATATTCTCCCATATCAGAAATAGATGCATTGATTCCTCCAGCCGCTGCTACATTATAGTAATTCTTATGAAGCTTACTAAGCTTATATTTTTTTGAATAATGATGATACGAATGCGGCAACGCTACATTATTATTAGCACTTATTGCCCCATAAGTACTAGAAGCATTCTGCATTCCTGCAGGATCAAATATTCTTTCTTTAAGAAGTGTATTGAATGGTATTGTTGTTTGATTCTCCATTACTTTTTCAACAATAGAAAACACTGCATTCTGATACCCATAATCAACTCCTTCTCTAGCAACAACCCCTTTTCCTTTAAAGCTTCCTATAATTCGATCTACAGATAATCCTTTTTGAATAAGTTTTGTAAATGTATATTTATACAAACCAGAAGTATGCGATAATAAATGACTTACGCGAATACGCTCTGCCTGCTCTTTATCTTTCAAATTAAATGCATGCACAGATTCTTTAACCTTCTGATCCCAATTTAGCTCTCCCCTATCCACCAAATTTCCTGATAAAACAGCAGTAACTCCTTTTGACAAACTTGCTATCCTAAAAACTGTATTTACATCAACAGAATCCTGCGTATGAATTTCTTTAACTCCAAAACCTTTTTTATAAACTACGGTAGAATCTTTAACTATCACGATCGCCGCTCCAGGGCATTCAGAAACATTAAAATTTGTTGCAAAAAACTTTTCATAATGATCTAAAAAGAAAGATAATGAATCTGCTCTAGCCTCATCAGATTGCTCAGCAAT
The DNA here is from genome assembly GCF_900299535.1 of Aquimarina aquimarini. Taxonomy (GTDB): domain Bacteria; phylum Bacteroidota; class Bacteroidia; order Flavobacteriales; family Flavobacteriaceae; genus Aquimarina; species Aquimarina aquimarini. The sequence goes on from NZ_OMKE01000006.1 coordinate 86,904, forward strand.
CAACACCACCTTTTCTTTTGGTTTTGAGGTAGTACATGATACTACAAAAACTACACTAAATACTATATAAAAAAACTTCATATTACGACATCTTATTACAGTCGCAAAATACGTTTAAAATCAGTTATTAGACATAAACTTTTTAAGAAATTACAATACAAATCGATAAGTTGCCTTGATCAAAAACGTATTCTCAGGCTGCTTGTCGAGAATTTGATTGTTTAACCCTCTAAATAAGTGATTAGAAGAATCCCCATCTCCTGTAATTCCTTGTGACCACACCAAGAATATTTCAGACCCAGGAATGTATTCCCAGCGCACCACTAGATTAGAACGAAATTGAACGAAAGAAAAATCTGGATTATCAAACGTGTAATCAACCACTCCATTTCTATCTTCGTCTACAGAGTATGTATCATCTGCAAAAGAAATCTGATTTTGATCAAATAAAGTTACCCTATCATTAAGATCATTAGCAATCGAATTATTAACGTAATTAAAATCTTTATACCTTCCTCTAGATATAAAGGGCTGTCCGTAATATTGAATTGTTAAATTAGGATTAATACTATAATTCAAACGTAAACTAGCACTTAATGTTTGCTGATCAATATTAGCTGTTATATATCTAGACACCCCATTAAAATCCTCCTTAGTAACATATTGTGTTTTATTAGGATTCTGCTCAAACTCAGGATTCAGAGATACACTTAATGAATTAAATGGCTGATAATTAAGTCGCAACACATATCGCTTAAAGGAAAAATTATTCTGTCGTGTCCAGGAATTCACATGTCCCATAACAAAATTGAACTTCTTTCTTCGATCAGACCCAAAAAACAATACCCCTATATTCTCTTGAGAGAATCTCCAACGAGGCCCTCCTCGTAAAATAGTATTTGTAAAGATTCGAGGTTTGTGTATAAAATTAGCTTCTGTCCACCAATTATTTTTATAATTAATCTCTCCTCCTAAAGAGTATTCAATACGATTATAATTTCCTTCAAAATCAAATGCCGTAAATTGATTTGCTCTAATATTTGCCTCTCTATAAAACTTTGTTGGTTTCAAAAACAAGTATCTAATATTTGCAAATTGCCTAATATCATCAGCTTGCCGCAAAAAACCAATATCATTCAATTCCAATTCAGGAGAACGCCAAAAAACCCCCGCTTCATACCTCCAGTTTCCACCTCCTGATTTCCCACCAACAAGCTTACCACCTGTTCCTGTAAGTGATGTACGATCAGGATCTAATTCAACATGACTTGCATCTACACGCTGAAAAAGATGTGTTAACGACTCTTGCGTATCTTTGATCGCTTCTTTAGAACCTTTTACATGACTGGTTACCAAATTACCTTCTATAAAATACTTTCTGTTTCTCCAGTTATGCCTAAAATCTATACCTCCTGTATAAGCAGATTTCCTTAATAAATTAAGGTTATTTTCTCTAAGATTCGTTAACTCTGAAGTTTCATCAGTCTCAGAATTATCATAATCTATATTCAATATATCACCCAAATCTCTATTGGTAGCAGTAAATATACCCCCGATAAAAGAATTACGATTATTAAAATCTTTTTGCAACCTACCCACAATATAATTTGTCAACGGCTCTACAACAGCCTCTCTTTTATTACCCGCGTCATCTTCTATCTTAGAGACTTCTCTAGCTGTAACACTCTCTAACAAGCCTATTGACCATCCATCTTTTGTTTTCCCACTAAACTTTACCGCTCCAAGAATAGTTGTATTAACAGGAGAATCAATATACTCATCATTTACAGGATCAGAGCTACTAATTGGATTTTCTCCTACTGTTCCTTGAGGACTCCTACCGATCCTACGTGAATAAAAAAGATTATCAACTCCATTAGCAAAACGGTAATCAAAAATATTTTTATTCTCTACAAAAAACGGACGTTGCTCTCTAAAAAACACTTGAAACCCATCTAACGCAATTGCAGCAGGATCCGCCTCTACTTGACCAAAATCTGGATTCACAGTCAAATCCAATGTAAGATCATTGGTAATCCCTATTTTTGCATCTAGCCCCCCATTCAACTTAAAATCTGTTCCATCTCTAAAAGGGTTATTTTCTTCTTCTGGATATGTATCCAACTGTGTTACAGCAAATGGCTGAATCTCTAACTGTTTTTGAGACTCTATATCAATTAACCCATGTAGTTCCCCAAACTCACTAATAAAGCCAGGAGCATCTCTAGGAACACGTTGCCAAACGGATCGCTCATCTTTACGAAAAATCATTCTACTTACTTGTAATCCCCATATTTGTTCTTTGCTTTTACCAAATTTTACTTGACTCAAAGGTATTTTTATTTCTGCAGTCCAGCCTTCACTATCAATTTTACTAGCCGCATACCAAATAGGGTTCCAGCTTTCATCCCAGTTATCACCATTTTGCGTTACAAACTCATCTCCTTTGACACCCGCCGCAGTAATTGTAAAAGAAAAAGCTGTTCTTTTATCATGATATGTATCTAAAATAAGAGTAATACGATCTCCTGCAAAGCCATCACGTCTAGACAGTCTTTTCTCAATTTTTTCAGGAGCTGTATCATAACAGCGATACGCTACATACAAATATTTTTGATCATATAATATCTTAAATTTGGTTTGTTGACTTGGTGGAGTATTCTCATCGGGTTGACTTTCAATAAAGTTTTCTGCCCATGAAACCACATCCCATTCAGATTCATTGATTAATCCATCAATCACAGGTTTCTTTTCACCTAGAAGAGGTTCTGTTTTATAAATTCTTTTTTTTACAACACTGATAGAATCTTGTGCAATGACAGTAATCTGAAACAAAAAAAATACCAAAATATAGGTATAGCTTTTCATAGTTATTAAGGGGTTTTGAATGATTGGAATCTTTAAATATGATAGAATTTATTTTACTTCGTTACACTTTCTGTTTTTTTTAGTAAAAAATTAACATGATTTTGAAGATATCTTTTATGTAAAAACAAACAATAGTACACAATTTTTATAACCTATCTAAAAATCAATATATCATGAGTCAAAAATAATATCAACTTGCTGTTTGCTATATAAATATATAATTGTACATTTGCACCCCTATTTTATATAGGAAAAGGAATGTTTAATTAGTAAAAAAAATTAGTGTGGACACATTAAGTTACAAAACAGTATCTGCCAATAAAGCTACCGTTACAAAAGAATGGTTGCACGTAGATGCTGAAGGACAGACTTTAGGCCGTCTTTCTTCTGTAGTTGCAATACTACTAAGAGGTAAGCACAAACCAAGCTTTACCCCACACGTTGATTGCGGTGATAATGTTATCATTACCAATGCCGAAAAAATCAACTTAACAGGAAAGAAGTGGACAGATAAATCGTATATCCGTCACACAGGCTACCCAGGAGGGCAAAGAAGTCTTACTGCTCAGGAATTGTATGACAAAAACCCAGAGCGTTTAATCGAAAAAGCGGTAAAAGGAATGTTACCTAAAAACAAATTAGGAGCAGCTTTATTCCGTAATTTAAAGGTACATGCAGGAGCAGAACACAATCAAGAAGCTCAGCAACCTAAAACTGTTAACTTAAAAGAATTTAAGTAATGGAAGTTATTCACAAAATAGGTCGTAGAAAAACGGCTGTAGCTAGAGTATATCTTAAGGATGGTTCTGGTAAAATTACGGTTAATAAAAAAGATCTTGCTGATTATTTTACTACCGCTACTTTACAATACAAAGTAAATCAACCTCTTACTTTAACTAGTAATGAAGATAAATACGATGTAAATGTAAACGTATACGGAGGTGGAATCACAGGTCAGGCAGAAGCTGTTCGTTTAGCAATTTCTAGAGCTGTATGCGAGCTAGACGAAGAAAACAGAACAATCCTTAAACCAGAAGGTTTATTGACCAGAGATCCAAGAATGGTAGAACGTAAGAAATTCGGGCAGAAAAAAGCACGTAAGAAATTCCAGTTCTCTAAACGTTAATTTATTAAAACAGTATTTGTTGTTACCTCTATATGTAAGAGGGTTAGTTTAGCATCTAAATGTACAAGGTCGTATTATACACATAGCCACTTATACATTGCTAATTCAACAGAACGTAAACTATTACAAAAATGGCAAACAATATCGAAGTAAAAGAATTACTTGATGCAGGTGTACACTTTGGCCACCTTACAAGAAGATGGGATCCAAACATGGCACCGTATATCTATATGGAGCGTAATGGGATTCACATTATCAATCTATACAAAACTGCTGCAAAAATCGACGAAGCTACTGAAGCTTTAAAGAAAATAGCAGCCTCTGGAAGAAAAATACTTTTTGTTGCTACCAAAAAACAGGCTAAAGAAATTGTAGCCGAAAAAGCAAGCAAAGCAAACCAGCCTTATATCACAGAAAGATGGCCTGGAGGAATGCTTACTAACTTTGTTACTATTCGTAAAGCTGTTAAAAAAATGGCTGCTATTGATAGAATGAAGAAAGATGGTACTTTCAACACTTTATCCAAAAAAGAACGTCTACAAGTAGATCGTTTAAGAGCAAAATTAGAAAAGAACTTAGGTTCTATTTCTGATATGACTCGCTTACCAGGAGCCCTTTTTGTTGTAGATATTACTCGCGAACACATCGCAGTAAAAGAAGCTCAGAAATTAAACATTCCTATTTTTGCAATGGTAGATACCAACTCTGACCCTCGTCAGGTACAGTATGTAATCCCTGCAAATGATGATGCTTCAAAATCTATCGACAAAGTAATGACTTATGTAAGTGATGCTGTTATAGAAGGATTAAGCGAAAGAAAAGCAGCAAAAGAAGCTCCAAAGAAAGAAGCTCCAAAGAAAGAAGCTCCTGCCAAAGAAGTTCCAGCTAAAGAAGTTCCAGCTAAAGAAACTACTCCTGTAGCGGCAAAAGCTGAAGCTCCTGTAGTGACTGACACTGCTAAACAAGAAGAAGAATAAACAAATAGATATACCAATCTATTAAATTCGAGGTTACATTTTTGTTATTATAACAAAACTTAACTTTAGCATAAATTAATAAGTCGTTTAGTTCTTTACTTTTGCAGTATTGCTAAACGACTTGTTTTTTACATAAACAATACATTTTACACATTAAATATTTTTAAAGATATGGCAAATATTACAGCGGCCGAGGTAAGTAAATTACGTAAGGCTACAGGTGCCGGAATGATGGACTGCAAAAAAGCTCTTGTTGAAGCTGAAGGGGATTTTGACAAGGCTATAAAAATCCTTAGAGAAAAAGGACAGAAAATTGCTGACAAAAGAGCCGATAGAGAGTCTTCTGAAGGTGCTGTTATCGCAAAAGTTAATGACGCTAAGAACAAAGGTATAATCGTTTCTCTAAACTGTGAAACTGATTTCGTAGGAAAAAACGATTCTTTTGTTTCTCTAGCTAAAGAATTAGCTGAAGTAGCCTTAAATACTTCTTCTAAAGAAGAGCTTTTAGCTGCAGATTTTAATGGTATGACTGTTCAGGAAAAACTTACTGAACAAACTGGTGTTATTGGTGAAAAAATCGAAATTGGTGATTTCAAAGTACTAGAAGCTCCTTTTGTTGGATCCTATATTCATGGTAATAAAATTGGTGCTCTTACAGGTCTATCTACAAAAATAGACGATGCAGAAACACTTGCTAAAGACATCTCTATGCAAGTAGCTTCTATGGGAGCAACTACATTGTCTTATAAAGATTTTGACCCAGAATATGTTGCCTCTGAAACACAAGCAAGAATCGCTGCTATCGAAAAAGAAAACATTGAACTTGGTCGATTAGGAAAAACATTAAAAAATATTCCTCAATTCATTTCAAGATCTCAATTGACTGACGATGTAATTGCAAAAGCAGAAGAAAATCTTAAAGCTGAACTTAAAGCTGAAGGGAAACCTGAACAAATCTGGGACAGAATTCTTCCAGGAAAACTTGAAAGATTTATTTCTGACAACACAACTTTGGATCAAGAACAATGTCTTCTTGACCAAAATTTCATCAAAGATGAAAAGAAAAGTGTTGCAGATTACGTAAAAACACTTGGTGATGTATCTGTAGTTTCTTTTGAAAGAGTTTCTTTAGGATAATCAACAATCCAAAACAATATTTTCAGTTTTTCTGAAAAAAATAAAAACCGCTTCTTTGTCAAGAAGCGGTTTTTTTCATCTTCATTTTGAAAATATCTTTTATTAAATAAACACTTACAAGCTTTTGAATCTCTCCAAGAGCTTACCCCCAAAATAAAAGACTAATTCCCCAATTAGTCAGTCATGAATTAATACGATAAGATATCAATACATTAAAAGCGTTTACATTATTTCAAAGATATTTTCTCACCCCACATTTACTGTTTTTCCTTCGTTACAAACCTATAACATAATCCCACACCAATCAACACCTATTACAGGGGAAAATCACCCTTTTTCTTTAAACCATAAAAATCTTACTCCAAAACGACTAGTATAAAAACGCACCTTTATAATTCAAACTATTTTCTAAATTAAGAATATCATTATATTTGCATCACAGTTAAATCTCACAATGAAATATAAAAGAATATTACTAAAATTGTCGGGCGAAGCCCTAATGGGTGAACGTCAATACGGAATTGACCCTAAAAGACTAGCGGAATACGCTAATGAAATCAAACAAATCACCGAAAAAGGAGTGCAAGTTGCAGTAGTTATCGGAGGGGGTAATATTTTTAGAGGTGTTGCAGGGGCCAGTAAAGGAATGGACAGAGTTCAAGCAGATCACATGGGCATGCTAGCAACTGTTATTAACGGATTGGCCCTACAAAGTGCTTTAGAAGACGCTGAAATCCCAACCAGACTACAATCTGCTGTAAAAATCAATGAGGTTGCAGAACCTTTTATTCGTCGCAAAGCTATGCGTCATCTTGAAAAAGGAAGAGTTGTAATTTTTGGTGGAGGAACAGGGAACCCATATTTCACTACAGATTCAGCTGCAGTACTAAGAGCTATTGAAATCCACGCTGATGTAATTTTAAAAGGAACTCGAGTAGATGGAATTTACACTTCTGATCCTGAAAAAAATGCTGACGCAACAAAATTCGATTTTATATCGTTTGATGATGTATTACGAAAAGGATTAAAAGTAATGGACACTACTGCGTTTACATTAAGTCAGGAAAACGAATTACCTATAATAGTTTTTGATATGAACAAAGAAGGAAACTTATTAAAAGTAGTTGAAGGAAAAGCTATTGGCACACAAGTAAACCTTTAATCATATGGGCTTATTTTTTGGTTAATCAAAAGAAAAGAATAAAAAAAATGAATGAAGAAATAGATTTTATTATCGATTCTACTAAAGAAGCAATGCAAGCAGCAATTGCACATTTAGAAAAAAAACTACTTAACATTAGAGCTGGTAAGGCATCTCCTGCTATGCTAGGAGGCGTAATGGTAGAATACTATGGCTCTTCTACCCCTTTGAATCAGGTAGGTAATATCAGCACACCAGATGCTAGAACAATTACCATTCAACCATTTGAAAAATCATTAATTACTGAAATCGAAAAAGGCATATTGGTTGCCAATTTAGGCTTTAATCCTATGAACAATGGAGAAAGTGTAATTATCAGTGTTCCCCCTCTTACAGAAGAACGCCGTAGAGATTTAGTAAAACAAGCTAAGTCTGAAGCCGAAGACTCAAAAGTTGGAGTGCGTAATGATAGAAAAAATGCAAATAATGAAATAAAAAAACTGGAAAAAGATGGATTGTCTGAAGATTTAGCAAAAAATACTGAAGTAGACATTCAAAATCTAACAGACACATATATTAAAAAGATTGATGAAATGCTTAGTGCTAAAGAAAAAGAAATCATGACGGTTTAATTTTTCTCATACTAACATGAAATATGAAGCGTTTTCTTATTAGAAACGCTTTTTTTGTATCTTCGTTTTTTTTGAACCTATTTGGTATAATGCAGAACAAATTTTTTTGTTTATTATTTCTTACTCCCTTTATTTTAATTTCTCAAATTAATATTAATGGTATTGTAGTTGATAAAAACTCTGGTCAAGCACTTCCCTTTGCTACAATAAAAACGAATAATTCATCATATGCGTTAAGCTCTGTCAAAGGTGAATTCTCTATACGATGTAACACATACCCTACTCAGCTTACCGTAAGCTATCTTGGGTATCAAAACGAAACTATACTTATCACAACAAAGAATTCTGAAAGAATTGAAATTAGACTCAATCCAAAAGAAGAAAATCTTGCTTTAGTAAAATTAAATTCTCTTGAGAATACTGCAATTGATATCATTTCAAAAACAATACGTAGAAAAAATAAAAACAATCCAAAAAAACTACAATCAGGTTATAGTTACAAAACCTATAATAAATTAAAGATAACTGAGGATAATCAAGCTCTATTAAATATAATAGATACTAGTAAAGTTGACATTGAACATTTATTTAACAAAGCGCATTCTTTTTTATCAGAAAAAGTAAGCCTGCATCAATACAAAAAAAATAACAGTGAAAAAGAAACAGTTTTAGCTACTAGAATGACTGGTTTTCAAAAACCTGTATATAATATTTTAGGCATCAAAATACAATCCAACTCTTTGTATGATGAAGACTACACCATTTTTAATAATCAATACATAAGTCCTTTATCAAAAAGAGGGCATCGAAATTATTATTATAAAATTCTGGATACCACAAAAACCAAAAAACCTGCTTATATCATTCTTTTTCAGCCTCGAAAATCTAAAGACTTTGCTAGCCTAGAAGGTGTGTTACATATTGATATGGAAACACTAGCCATTCAAAAAGCCATTATAGAATTAAGAGGAGAACTCAATGTTACTGCCACTCATAATTTTAAATATTTTGATGAGATCAAAAACTGGTTTCCTACACAACAAGAAATTACTATCAGGCCTGGCAACGGGAGACAAAAAGTAAGTTTATTTGGTGGGCAAATTTCTGTAGGAAGGATAGGAAGTAATAAAAAACATTTTTCTGGAGCTAATGACTTTTTAATTTCTACTACAGATATTTTTGACATTGAACTTGACACCAAACAGAACGTAAAACAGAATCAGCCTGCTATTCAAATTGCCTCCAAGGCCAGTAATCGCTCTGAAAGTTTCTGGAATCAATACCGAACCAGTGCAATCACTGAAAAGGACTTAAATTCATTTCAAGTAGTGGATAGCATTGTAAAGGCACAAAACATAGAGCGAAAAATTAATGTTATCCAAAGTTTTAATATTGGATATTACCCGATAAGCTTCTTTAATTTTGATCTCACTTATCCTATAAAATACAACAATTACGAAGGGCTTCGTATAGGATTAGGAGGACTTACCAATTCCAAATTCTCAAAACGATTTAGACTAGAAGGCTACTATGTTTATGGTTTTAAAGATTCAAAATCCAAATATGGTGCTGGTGGAGGTTTTTTACTAAATAAGAATACAAGTTCATGGCTAAATGTAAATTACACTGATGATATCAAAGAAGTAGGTAGTTTTCTATACTTGACAGACAGAAGAGTGTATTCTCTATTTGAACCGCGATTAGTAAATATAGATTTTTACTATAAACACAGAACATGGAGCACCATCTTACAACAACAACTATTACCTCGATTAATTTCTGAAACCCAATTCTCAGTAAGCAATATTAACCAAACAGGAAGGTATCAATTCACAAAAGATGACAAACAGTATTCTTCGTATAAATTGGCAGAAGCTACAATCGCATTGCGATGGAGTCCATTCAGTAAATTCTTAAAAACTCCAAATCACTATAAAGAAATTCACGACGGATACCCCAAAATCACAGCTCAATATACACAAGGGCTTAAAGGAGTATTTGACAGTGATTTTTCTTATTACAAAATAGGATTAAAAGCGGAATATATAATCAACAGAATCAACGAATCAAAAACAAGTTTCTTATTTGAAGCTGATATAGCTGATGGCGACATCCCACTTACTCATTTGTATCACGCATACCCTAATGCTCCTACAAAAGAAACTATCTTGCAAAGGTTTTCTGTAGCAGGAAGAAGAACCTTTGAAACGATGTATTTTGGTGAGTTTTTTAGCAGTAAATTAGCTACATTACAGATAAAACACAGGATAAAACCTGTAAAAATAACGAGCTGGTTCAAACCAGAACTTGTCTTTATTACTAGGTATGCAATAGGAGATATTCATTACCCAACAAATCATCAAGGTGTAAACTTCTCTTCTCTACAACATGGTTACCAAGAATCAGGCTTCGAAATCAACAAACTTTTCGCTGGTTTTGGACTGAGCTTTGCTTACAGATATGGAGCATATCACCTACCTCAATTTGAAGATAACATCTCTGGTAAGTTTACTTTTTATTTAAAATTATAGTCTTTATATAATAAATCATTTTCTTTTCTGAAATTTATAAATAATCCTCTTCCAATCCTTACATTTGCACTAGGAAAATAAAGAATGGCAAAATTATTCAGTTTCGGGTTTTGGAATGCACTAGCTGGGATTATTCTACGTAATAGAGCAATCATATTTCTAGCAATTATAGGGATTACAGTTTTTTTAGGTTTTCAGTGGAAAAACATGAGGTTTTCTCACTCTGAAGCCAATATGTTACCCGACGATCACGAAGTAAATCTACTCTATCAAGAGTTTCTTAATAAATTTGGAGAAGAAGGAAACTTAATTGTTATGGCTGTAAAAGACAGTACTCTTTTTACTCCTAAAAAATTAAAAGCCTGGAATGATTTTAACAATTCATTCAAAAAATATGAAGAGATTGATCTTGTAGTTTCTCTTGCAGATCTTAAAACTCTAAAAAAAGAAGATAACCCTTCTAGATTTGAGCTCGTTCCTTTTATCAATGATTCTTCTTTTGATCAAAAACAGGTCACAGAATACAAAGAGATACTATTCAATAAGTTGCCTTTTTATGAAGGACTTGTTTATAGTAGAAAATCTCAAACCATTCAGAGTGCAATTTATCTCAAAAAGGATATTGTAAATACCAAACAAAGAAAAAAGTTCATCGAAAACGTCGTACAGCCCGCTGTAATTGCTTTTGAAAAAGCGTATGATTTAGACGTAAAAGTATCGGGTATGCCTTATATCAGGACTTTGAATTCTCAAAACATTATGGATGAGATCGAAGTTTTTATCCTTGCAGCTTTATTGGTTACCTCTTTAATTTTCTTTTTCTTTTTTAGGTCATTGAGAGCAACTTTTATATCTATGACTGCTGTGATTATTGGTGTAATGTGGGCATTTGGTATTTTGGGTCTTTTAGAATATGAGATAACCGTACTTACAGCAATCATACCTCCTCTTGTTATTGTTATTGGTATACCCAATTGTATTTTCTTGATCAATAAGTACCAACAGGAGATAAAAAAACATGGCAATAAAGCAAAGTCACTTCAACGTGTAATTACCAAGGTAGGTAATGCTACATTAATGACCAATGTAACTACCGCATCTGGATTTGCTACTTTTGCTTTGACAGAGAGTAAATTACTTAAAGAATTTGGTATTGTTGCTTCTTTAAACATCATTGCTTTATTCATCCTTTGCTTATTAGTAATTACTATTATATATAGCTACATGCCTCAGCCCAAAGAAAGGCATTTAAAACATCTGGGGAAAGGTTGGATTGAGCGACTAATGGACTGGATGGAGAATATGGTAAAAACCAGACGAGTAACGATCTATTTTTCTTCTGTGATCATTTTGATTGTAAGCATCATAGGTATATATACCATAAAGGTTTCTGGAAGCTTACTAGAAGACATGCCTAAAAGTGCAGGATTCTATAAGGATATTGAATTTTTTGAAGAAGAGTTTGATGGTGTTATGCCATTAGAGATACTCATCGATACCAAAAGAAAACAGGGAGTTCTGAAACTCTCAACGTTAAAACGTATGGAGAAGCTTCAGGAACTACTCGAAGAAATGCCTGAGTTATCTAAACCAATTTCTATTGTTAACTTGGTTAAATATTCTAAACAAGCTTTTTACAATGGTAATCCAAAATATTACCAAATACCAACCAGTCAAGAGCGAAATTTTATTCTGCCTTATGCAAAAAGTTTTGAATCCAAAGCTGGAGTAATGAAGAGTTATGTTGATTCTACTGGACAATATGCCAGAATCACAACTTTCATGAAAGATGTAGGAACAGAAGAGATGGAACGTATTGAGGCCACTCTTGAACCACAATTACAAAAGATATTTCCAAAAGACAGATATGATGTCTCTTTTACTGGTAAGGCATTAATTTTTCAAAAAGGAACTAAATATCTGGTATGGAATTTATCTCTTTCTTTAGGATTAGCAGTTGTTCTTATTGCCCTTTTTATGGCTTGGATGTTTCGATCCTGGAAAATGATTGTTATATCACTTATCCCTAATTTACTACCCTTACTTATGACTGCAGGTCTAATGGGGTATTTGGGAGTACCTATAAAACCATCAACCATATTAGTATTTAGTATTGCCTTTGGTATTTCTGTCGATGATACTATACATTTTTTAGCAAAATACAGACAAGAATTAAAATCAAATCATTGGAGAATAAGAAAATCTGTTCTTGCATCTCTAAGAGAAACAGGAGTGAGCATGTTTTACACTTCAACTGTATTGTTCTTTGGTTTTTCTGTATTCATGATATCTAGTTTTGGAGGAACCAAAGCATTGGGTGGTCTAGTATCTACTACCTTACTATTTGCTATGCTTGCTAATCTTTTATTGCTTCCTTCTCTATTGCTTTCGTTAGAACGAAGTATTGCAAACAAAAAAACATTAAAAGAACCCACCTTAAAAATCATTCCTAACGACGAAGAATTAGTAGAAAACAAAAAGAAAGGGGATAATATTACAAATGAGTGATCTTATCATCGCTTTTATATATTGGTAATATTCTTATATTGTGTACATGTTATCTATATAAAAGGATTGTATCTATTTACTTCCTTTTAACAACCATGCCTTTTTAGCCAAAAGACATCGGTTTAATAATATATACAATAAGAATGGAAGAAAATTTAATTAAACTACACTCCTCACGAGCCAAACTAGGAATTAATTTTTCAATAATTGTAAGTGTCAGTTTACTATATATTGCATTTAGAATTGGCTCACAAGTTTTTAAAACTATTGATAATTCTCATGTTATTTTAATTCTTCTAATTCCAATACTTATTATCAGTTGTATTTGGTATTATTTTCATGCATTTCTAGGGTATTTGGATTTAAGTAATAATCAAGTCATTTTCAAAAAACCTTTCCGAAAAAAAGAATGGATTGTAAAACTTGAAAATATTTCTGTAGTTGACACCGTTAGTTTTCCAATCATAAGTCGTGCAAAGCATATAAAAGTAACTTTCAAAAATAAAAATGGAAAAATGTCTGATTATTACTTATGGAAGAGCAGTAAATTTATGGGGCTTGGAGGAGATGAAGATGAGATATTATTTGATGCAGTACTAAAAAGAAAACAAGAACTACTCAGTTCTGAAAGCCTGTAAGGCACAATACGCTTAAGAAAACCAATCCCACATGTATTCTACAAATTTGCTCTGAAGCTATCTTCCTTTACTATTCTATATACAAATAAATTTATTTGTTTTTAATACAAAAAAAGTCCCACTATAAATTAGCAGGACTTCTGTAAGATAGATTACCCCAAAATCTATCGAACTAAACTAAACTTAACGTAAACACAATCGTCATAATTGCATATATGCAAGATACTGTCCCTTTCTATATTTTAAAATACCTAGTGGGGGGGAAAAATCCCCTTTTTTTGGAGATATCGTGAAATTTAACATTATTTAAGTAAATAAAATTATCAACAAATTCACAATACACTGATAAACAATATATTACACGCTTAGCCAAGCACTTATTATTTCTCTTATTTTTTTAAAAAAACATGAATAACGTAAGATTTTAAGGCAAAAATGTATTCAGATACGGTTTTTGCGTAGAATTGGTGTTTAAAAAGATGTCAGATTTACAAAACTTCTCTTCTTAAATTTATTGCTTTTAAAATCAGTTTCAATACTATTTTACAGCATATTATTTTGAGTTTTTAAGATTATGCTTTCAATCAGATTAAAAAAATTATCTTTGCTACCTCAAAATTTGTACATTTTTTATTTTGTACTTCTTTTATACATTAAAGAGTGCAAAATATGGTCATAAATAATATTAGAAAACAGAATATATAATGAAGCATACTAAAGTAATAGAGGTACTACAAAGTGATAAACTATTACAGCCTGTCATCGTAAAAGGTTGGGTTCGTTCTTTCAGAAATGATCGTTTTATTGCGATTAATGATGGATCAACTATTAATAATATCCAGTGTGTTTTAGAAGATACTACCATAGATGCTTCAATCCAGAAAAGGATAACCGTTGGTGCTGCAATTGTAATAACAGGTACTCTTGTAGAGAGTCAAGGAAAAGGGCAACGTGTAGAAATTCAAGTATCTGATGTTCAAATCGAAGGAGATTCAGATCCTGAAGAGTTAAAGCTTACGATATTATCTCCTAAAAGGCATAGTCTAGAGAAGCTAAGAGAGCAAGCACACCTTAGAGTACGTACCAATACTTTTGGGGCCATTATGCGAGTGCGTTCAAAGTTATCTTTTGCAATCCATGAATATTTTCAGAAAAACGATTTTTACTATGTACATACTCCTATAATTACAAAGAGTGATGCAGAGGGAGCTGGAGAAGCTTTTAAGGTCACAAACCTTGATCTTACCAATATCCCAAAAGATGAAAATGGCGCTATTGATTATAAAGAAGATTTTTTTGGAGAAGAAACGAATCTTACTGTTTCGGGCCAGCTAGAAGGAGAAACCTATGCAATGGGACTAGGGCAGGTATATACTTTTGGGCCAACGTTTAGAGCAGAAAATTCTAATACATCTCGTCATCTTGCAGAATTTTGGATGGTTGAACCTGAGGTCGCTTTTTGTGATCTTGATGGCAATATGGATCTTGCCGAAGATTTTATAAAATATGTTATTCAGTTTGTTCTAGAGAACTGTCAAGATGATCTTGAGTTCCTAGAAAATCGTTTGATACAGGAGGACAAACAAAAACCTCAAATAGAACGTGCTGAAATGTCATTGCGTGATAAACTAAAGTTTGTTCTTGAAAACAATTTTAAGCGTGTTAGCTATACCGAGGCAATCGAGATACTTAAAAATTCTAAACCAAATAAGAAGAAAAAGTTTAAATTTCCAATTAATGAGTGGGGTGCAGATTTACAAAGTGAGCATGAGAGATTTCTTGTTGAAAAACACTTTAAATGTCCTGTAATTTTATTTGATTATCCTGCAGACATCAAATCATTCTATATGAGGCTTAATGAGGATGGCAAAACGGTAAGAGCAATGGATATATTATTCCCAGGAATTGGTGAAATCGTTGGTGGTTCTCAACGTGAAGAACGCTTGGATGTTCTAAAAGAAAAAATGGCAGCCCTTAATATTCCAGAAGAAGAACTATGGTGGTATCTAGATACTCGTCGTTTTGGAACATGTACTCATAGTGGTTTTGGACTTGGTTTTGAACGTCTAGTATTATTTGTAACTGGTATGAGCAATATTCGAGATGTAATTCCTTATCCTAGAACACCTCTTAATGCAGAGTTCTAGTATAATCCAGATAATTTTTATAAAAAATAGCCCTGAAACAAGTAGTATTGTTTCAGGGCTACGTTTTTTTACTATTTTGTACTTGTTAAAAAAAGAGGTACAAATTATTCTATTCAAAAGTTAACTCCTTAATCAATCTAATCTGTGGGTTAATTTTTATTCTCTACTATGTATCAATGATTTTTATATTTCCAAACATTGATGTGATTTAATAAGCTATTTTTTTAAGTATTTTTCTTACAATAATTATTGTGTTTTGAGGTTAGTTTATTTCTATTATAATCGTTACTAATGAGTATGTGATATCTTACCAAATAGATTAATTTGATCGATTCTTTTCTTTATTTTTTCTTCTTGATGTGCATTAAAATGATGTCTAGAATCTCTTTCTTGAGAGTTCATAATATTTTCTGTTTCATGAATATGAAATAATCCTAATGCATGACCTATTTCGTGTGGTGTTGTTGATGTAAACAAGTTTTCATCTGTTAACAATACTCTTTGATCTCTACCGATCCCTGCAATACCTCTTATATTAGATCGTTTTATAATATAAATATTAATTTTATCTTGGTCATACGATTTTTTGGATTGCATAAAAAAGGTTCTTGGTTCTGACCCTTCATTATCTCTAAGGTCATATAAATCTTCATTTACCATATTCATTGAGCTTTCTAATTCTAAGCCAATTCCTAATCTGTGAAAGTAATACCCATTCAGGTAATCCATAAATTCTTTCTCATTAAGATCATAAGAAGACTTATTTCCAGACTCATTAGATTCTACATAAATGATTTTGATCTTTACAATTCTTTCTGGGCTGTCTACAAAAATAGGTTCTACAGGGACTGCACTTAGTTCATCTCCTGTACTACAGGATAAAATCAACGGTAATGATAGTATAAATAATACTATTTTACAGGTTACAATAAATTTATCTATATAGCTATTATCCTTTGTACCAGATAACCGATTGATAAAGTTTGTACTAATTGTTTGATTAACTATTTTTTTAATTGGATCTATACATTTTGATACGGTATAGGACGTAGGTTTAGTAGTTTTCGCCATCGCTTCATATTATTTTGGGTCATACTTCTTGGGCATTGAAGTATTAGGTATTTTAAAAAAAGAGACTTCTTTACATTAATTTGGTCTTTTCTTTTAAACCATGTTAAACATTCTTCTTGGGGCTGTAGAAGATTATGAACATTTTGACGTATTTACCTTCAATATTGAACTAAATAATAAATTGGTAATTAATTCTATGTAAAGGTAGGGGCAGATACTTAATATCCGAATACGGTAAACACGTAATATTTTTACGCAACATCTGAAACACAGCGTATTTCAACGACAAACAGCTTTATTTTCACTAAATTTTAACATTTAAATCATTAAATATGAAGGTTTAATACTACAAATGTTAATGGATTATAGGGGTTTTTTCCCCTGTTTTCATTTTAAAAAAATGACTAAATCATACATTTTTATGATTTTTTTTCTTCAAACCTTAACTGATATTTGTAATTTTTGAGAGTTTCAACAAAAAAGCTCGTTCTTTTTATGAAAAAACGAGTTTTTAATATAATCCAGCTTTTTTTTTAAACAAATTCATAAAATAGGCAAATCATCAATTTAGAATCCAAACATCATTTTATAGGTTCTTATCAATCATAAAATATTAGATTCAAAATAATACTATTTACACTTTGAATTTAGTATAACTGATATAATCTTTAACTTAATAATAAATAAGAGAAAATATAAAAGTGTAGTTTTAGAAAATTTAAAAATGAAGATTTGTAATTATACAAACGCTATGGTGGATTTAATTAGTTAGAATGTTTTTTTAATAAAACTTCAGAAATCAATTTTTTAATAGCTATTTCACTTTTACTAGGTTTATGACCTTTGCTTTTTGCTCTCTTTATTTTTTCATAGTGAGGAATTTTGCCAGTTTTATCTAACTCCTTAAAAACTTCTTCAAAAAAACCATTGAGAGCTGGAATTAAAAACCTGCTAGATTGGTGTGTTTTTTGAATATGAATAAACTTCTTTGTATAAGCCAAGAAAATTTGAGGATAATAAGAAAAGGTAATTAATGCTTCACAAAAACTTTGATACACCTCTTCTTTAGTAAGATTATTTCTGAACTTTAATTTATCGCGATTTATTTGAGTAAGCGTATATAACAACATACTTTCTTTAATAAAGAGACTGTAATCATTTTCAGAAGAGTAATATACTTCCATTCCTATATTAGTATTAATTACCAATACTTCATTTCTTATACTTTCACTCAAAAAAGTTTCAAAAACTAATACAGTCGAAGAGGACATTAGTAATCTTCTTTTGATATCAGTAGACCTTATATTTACTGACTTAATATTCTTTATACCTTGGTTCTTATCCACTAGATATGTTTAAAAAAGTTCTTGAAATTTTAATCCTTGATTTTTGGCGTGCATTTCTGCGGTATACCCACGATTGTCTTTTACAGATATATCAGCACCATTTTCTACTAGTAATTTAATGATTTTTTTCTGCCCAAAGGTTGCCGCAAAAATTAAAGCAGTCGCTCCATTATAATTTTTCTGATTTACATTGGCTCCAGATGCAATCAACAACCTCACTATATCGTAATATCCTTTGAAACATACTCCCATAAGTGCTGTATTTCCTGAACCATCTTGTGCATCTATATCTGGAGAGTACTCCAAAATTGATTGTGTTATATCTTCAAGTCCATAATATGATGCTAATAATAAAGGGGTTGATCCTCTGGTATCTTTTGAATTTACTATTTCGGGGTTCATATTCAAAATCGCCTCTACTTCATTCAATTCTTCTGATCGAATAGCATTAAAAATGTCTTCCATATATATATTTATTAAAAAAATGAATAGATATTATTACTTTGAAACAGTGCTAATAAATTTAATTTCTATATGCACGATTACCAAAGTCAAAATGATACAAGCAGATTGGGGTTCTTTTTTTTGAATTTCAAAGATCCCCAATCAAGCTCTAACCAATAAAACTAAATTGTTAATTTAATATGTATTTTGTGCATTGATGTTTAGCGCTTTACGAACACCTTTTCCATATGCTGGATCCGCTTTATCAAAATGAGCTAGTTGTTTTTCCACAATCTCCATAGAAACACCGTCCATTGCTGCTGCAATATTATTAAAAAGTCGCTCTTTTTGTTCATCATTAAATAATCTAAAAAGATCACCTGGTTGCTTATACTCTCCGAAAGTATCATTTTCTTCATACCTAAGTACATCTCCACTAATTTTCATAGGTGGTTCTGCTACACTAGGGTCTTCTACAGGTCCTCCTTTTGTATTAGGCTCATAATACGCATCAGGATTGGCATTGTTATTATCAAAAAATCGCATAGCTCCATCCTTGTGATAGTGATTTACCTCTGCCAATGATGCATTTGCTGGTAAAGCTTCATAATGTGTCCCTAGTCTATATCTATGTGCATCTGCATAAGAAAAAATTCTGGCTTGTAATACCTTGTCAGGAGAGAAACCTATTCCAGGTACAACATTAGATGGTGAGTATGCTGCATTTTCTACATATTGAAAATAGTTATCTGGGTTTTTATTGAGCTCAAATTCTCCTACTTCAATCAATGGGTAATCAGCATGAGGCCAAACCTTGGTAAGATCAAAAGGGTTATATGGTGTTTTTTCTGCATCAGCTTCTGGCATAATTTGTACCATCATTTTCCATTTAGGAAAATCTCCTCTCTCTATAGCTCCATAAAGTTCTTCTTGAAATTTTTCTCTTGTCTGCCCTATTATAGTTGCTGTTTCTTCATTGGTATAGTGTTTATGCCCTTGTTGTGTTTTCATATGAAACTTCACCCAAAATCGCTCTCCATCTGCATTCCAAAATGAAAAAGTATGAGAACCATATCCATTCATATGCATGGGTGTTTGTGGAATCCCCCGATCACTCATCAATATAGTAACCTGATGTAAGCTTTCTGGAGTCTGAGACCAAAAATCCCACATAGCTTCGTTAGATCTTAAATTTGTTTTAGGGTGTCTCTTTTGAGTACGGATAAAGTCTGGAAATTTATATCCATCTCTAATAAAGAATATAGGGGTATTATTACCTACCAAATCCCAATTACCTTCTTCTGTATAAAATTTTAAAGAAAAACCTCTTACATCTCTCTCTGTATCGGCGGCACCTAACTCTCCAGCTACCGTAGAAAATCTAGACAATAATGGAGTTTGTTTTCCTACTTCAGAGAATATTTTGGCTCTGGTATACTTGGTTATATCATTTGTTACTGTAAATGTTCCCTGAGCTCCCCAGCCTTTGGCATGGACTACACGTTCTGGAATACGCTCTCTGTTCTGGTGAGCTAGTTTCTCGATTAATTGATAATCTTGCATCAAGACAGGACCTCTTTGTCCCGCCGTAATAGATCTTTGGTTATTTGAGATTGGGGCTCCTGCTGAAGTCGTTAATTTTTTCTTTGTCATTATTATTTATTTTGCGTGGATACTCTTTTTTATAAAGATACAACCATATACCACACAAAATCAACATCTTAAATTGATTGTCGCAATAAAGCGATAATCAAAACTTATTGATGCAGAAAAATTAATCACTATAATCTATCTATCATATACTTACGTTTATTCTATCCACTTCCTAAAATCTGAAGTATTTGATGAGCTTGTCATTACTTTATCATTGACTCCTTTCATTTTAATCAACAATCTATTCTTGAAATGGTTTTCAATAGTTTCTATATACTTAATATGTATAATTTGACTCCTATTAATTCTAAAAAAGTTTTTTGGACTTAATTGTTCTGTAATTACTCCTATCTTTTGAGATATTGGGTATTTTTTTCCGTTAGCATCTACTCCAACACAAAAATCACCAGATGCCTCGATCATACTTATATCTAAGACATTCAACAGTTGTATTCCATTAGTTCTTTTGATTACAAACCGTTTTTTGTATTGCACTTGTTCTTCTTGTAGTGCTGATTTTAAAATATTGATTGTAGAATGATCCAACTTTTTATAAGAACCTTGGTTAAAAAGTGATTGATACTTTTGTAACGTTTTTTCAAAATCGTTTTGAGAGTATGGTTTCAAAATATACGCGATCCCATTTGTATTAAAAGCTTGAAACAAATACTCATCATGCGCCGAACAAAAAATTATTGGGCAATCAAAAGTTACCGAATCAAAGATATCAAACGATAATCCATCTAATAATTGAATATCAGATAGTAAAAGATCATAAGTATTAGTTTCTAGAAACGTTTTTCCATCTATTACAGAACGAGCCCAATCATGAATAATTTCATTATCAAAATATGCTTCCAAATATGATATCAACTTTTGATATGCAGGGATTTCATCTTCTAGAATCAGTATTTTCATAGCCTTAGGATTCATCACTTAGTTTAATAATAGGTATAGCAACTTCAAACAATGATGTAGTATTAGTAATATGTATTTTTGTATCAGACAATAACTTATAACGCGTTCTCAAATTCTCTAACCCAGTGCCAAATGATTCTTCTTCTGAATACCCCATGTACTTATCATTTCTTACAGTCAACCATTTTTCTTCAATCTGGATAACAACATCTATAATAGTATCATGAACAGCTTTATTATGTTTAACTACATTTTCTAATAACGTTTGTATTGCTCCAGTAGGGATAAACTTATCATCAAGAGATACTTTTTTCTCTATTCTAAAATTATAACCTTTCCCAAATCTGGTCTGCATTAAATAAATATAATTTTCTGCCAAATTAATTTCTTCTGAAAGCTCCATCACCTCAGCATCTTTGGTTAGAATCAAATATCGGTATATCAAAGATAATCGATTGATATATTCTTTGGCTTTTATGGCATCTCTATCAATCAATGCATCGAGGGTATTAAGGTTATTGAATAAAAAATGCGGATCTATTTGTGACCTCAACAACTTTAGTTCATTTTCTTTTTGTTGTTTTTGAACCTTAAAAAAGTGCACTTGATTTTCATAAAACTTTTTAGTCAATAATACTCCAAAAATAAGCCCTGAATCACTTGAAGCGTTAGATATACTGATCAAGATTAGATTATGCCATCTAGGAAACTTACTCCAATGATTATCCCCAGACCAAAAGCCTACTATATATTCAATACTTCCAAAAAAACAGAGTACTACAACTGCAAAGACTATGAATTGTACATATTTAAGTTTTTTTATTAAATAATTGGGTATTAACCAATACATAAAGAGTAAAACAACGCAAAAAGATGTAATAGTAGCTGTTGGGATATCTACAAAATATTCTATTAAACTATGATCTCTTTTATAATAGTCAATACAATTCATCAACGCTGATATTACATAAAAAGCTACTATTAGTATGCAATCCGTTTTATTAAGTTTTGTATTCATATAAAATCTTATTTCTTTTGTAATAATATTCTTTTAACTATTGATTAATTATCATCATCTATCCTTTCTTGCTCTTCTTTAGAAACATTACTTCTCTTTTTATTTTTACCAAATTTGGAACCAAAGCTATAATGTAATTGCAAATATATATTTTGTCGAGTCCAATCATTCTCAATAGTTGCATTTACATTATCATAAGTAACAGCTCCTAGGAATTTCCTATTCAAAACTTCTTCAAACTCTAGACTTACTTTTAATTGGTCATTCATAAATTTCTTACTTATTGCCAGATCAATACCTGCCATCCACTCATGCTCTATTTGCCCTTCTAATCCTCCTGTTGTATAATATCCAGATATTTCTGAATTAACCCCCCAAGGCAACTTATATTCTGCACTGGTATACCAAGTCAAACTCCATTGTGATAAATCCAATGCAGGAGTTAATTTTTTTGATGTATATTCATTATAATTTACGATAAGCCCAGAAAACCCGTCTAACCCTTTTATAAAATCTAATGGTGCAAAAATACTGGCACCAAAACTTTTATTTTCGGCAAGATTGATCACTGAACGAGAAGTTTCTGCTGATGTATCGTTTTGAGTGATAATTTCAAATAATGCATCTGTTGTTTCTTTATAATTTACACTAAAAAACGGCTGATTCTCATAGGTAAGATTAAATCTAAAACTATTTGTAAATGCAGGTTTCAGATTAGGGTTCCCTTCTTCAAAAGTATATGGATCATAATAGTATACAAAAGAATTTAATGAATTATATGATGGTCGTTGTATTCTATAGCTATAGGCAATTGATGTTCCTAATTCTTGGGTTATTTCTCTACCAATACTCAGGCTTGGAAATAGTTTAGAAATTGTTCTTGTTCTCGTTTCATTCTGGGTTACTGATATTCCTTTGGTATCACTTTCTTCCCAACGTAAACCGCCTGAAAATGACCATTTATCAAGTTTAGTATTCAATTTTGAGTAGACTGCTATAATATCTTCATCTATCAAAAATCGATTTGTCTGGTCATTATTATTTACAAAAACACCTTGATCATTTTGAGTAAATGATTGTAGGTCACTATCCGAATCTACTTTTGAATATTTTGCTCCAACACTCCAATCAAAATTATCATTTTCTGTACGCTTATAATCCCCCTTATATGTAAAAATCTTATATGCTGCTTCTTGATAATAACGCTGGTTGCGATATACTATAGAGCTCTCTCCTACTTTGAATAAATTATTTTGGTTATTATACTCATAATCTATATAATTGAAATCCAAGGTTATTTTATTTTTTTGATCATCATATTCATAATACGGACTCACTGTAAAAGTGCTTCTATCTCTATCAAAACTATTATCTGTAAACAGACTGGTTGCAGTACTGCCATCAAGAATAGTAGTTGTGTTGGCTGTTACACGATCCGATTGTGAGTCAATCCTATTTACACTTACTCCCAATGTGTGTTGATTCGTAAGATAATAATCAATCCCTCCTCGTACACTAAATGTTTCTGGATCATAGGGGGAAATAGATGTTTGGTCATAGGTTTGATCCAAAACCGTACGAGAGATTATTAAATCTTCTCTCCATGATGATTTTGTATATCCTGCACTGGCCTGCCAATTCAGTTTATTCTTATAACTAGCAATTGATGCACTAGTGCCATACATAACATCTTCTACATATCCCACCGTACTCTTTATACTGCCATGCGTTCCTAATTTGGTATTCTTTTTTAAGATCACATTAATAATAGGCCCAGATCCCTCGGCATCATATTCTGCTCCTGGTTGTTGGATTAGCTCTACACTTGCGATATTATCTACTGGCATTTCCCTTAATAATGCAGCCATATCTATAAAATCTGTGGTTTTGCCATTAATTAGTATACGAATATTCTTTTGCCCTCCATAATTCAGTTTTCCATTAGTAACAATTACACCAGGAATCTTTTTCATTACATCTTGTAGATTGGTATTTATCATTTCTGATTTTTCGATATCTACAATCAGTTTTTCTGCAGTTTGTCTAATAATCGGTTTTTTATAAGTAAGAACAACCTCATCTAGTTGTTCTGAATCTAATGAGAAGTCAAATGATAAATTCATTGTACTTTTATCACACTTAAAGACCTTAGAAACCTTCGTTTTATATCCTATCATAGAAACCTCAATACGATATTGTCCAGTTTCTACATTCTCAAAAAGATAAATCCCATCTTCATTGGTAGCAACAGCAAAAATTGCTGTATTTGTTTTATCTGCGTATAAAATAGCATTGGCAAAAACCAAAGAAGCATTATTGTTGTCTACTATTTTCCCTGTAATACGGTGTTGCCCATAATTGTAAGTAATTCCTAATAGCACTAGGGAAAGAAAAATTATTTTTTTGAGTTCCATCTTTACTTTATTTGTTTCACTTTAATTATAGAAACAAAACTATAATGGGTCTTTTATTTTATAAAGTAGATTCTGTCGAAACAGGATTAAAAAAAGATGAAACGGGTTTTTTTGACGATAGAATTATTTCTCAAAAAACTAAAGAAACTGAATACGTAATATATACTCTCTTCAGCCAATTTACTCAGGCAATCGATTTTTCATTTTCAACAACTCTTGTTCTATAAGCAAGATTTTGTCTTCTACATCATCTCCAAAATCAGGTATTCTTCTAAAAAAAACATATCGTACTCTCCACATTTCTTTGATATCAGAGAGTGCATATTTTTCATCTTCTATATTTTTGTGATCAGCTCTTAGGATAACATTTCCTTTTGCTACATAAAGTCTTCTAAAAATTAGTTTCTCCTCTACTACTACAAAAACCAATGTTCCATTATTTAACTTTTTTATTACCGTAGAAGGCACTTTTTCTCCAACAACAATATCCTTGGGATAAAACCCTTTATCATGTGAAGTCATTTCGAGATTACTCACGGTATATCCTCTAAATTCTTTAGTAACATTCAAAGGTAATTGTAAAGTAGGCAACTCTTTTACAAACCCTTCCTTATCATATAAAGCAATATAATCATGAGCTGTATTTTCTGTTATACAAGGAATACTGGCAAATTTCTCTCTTTTCAGATCCTCGGCATATGTAGTAAGATCACCTTTGAACTTCAACAGTTGATTTACTGTCAACTCACTTGTTAGCAAATCATCAATTGCAATGCTAAAATAATTAGCTACTTTAATTAGCGTTTCTATTTTGGGTTCACTTCTCCCCTCCTCATATGCCCCCAGAGTTCCTCTTTTTAAATCAAATAGCTCTGCAAAGCTTTGCTGGCTTAACCCTTTTACACTTCTAATTTTCTTTATATTTTTTCCAAAAAAAGACATTTTTGCTAATTTTATTTGCAATTATAAAAAATAATTGTACTTTTACACTAACAATATTAGCTAATACTTTTTAAAAATGCTAATTTTAGTAGAAATACTTTTTACACACCGCCCCCATCATAATAAAAAAGATAATTACTAAAATTTTTAGCAACTCAATCTTGTTATTAACTTTAAAATCATCATTACTATGATAGTCATTGCGTATTACCTTGTTAATTTAACTATAAACTATATAGAGAATCTATACTGCTTTTTGTAATATTGATATACCCCAAACAACATTAAAACAATTACTAATTATCACAAAAAAATAAACCACCAAATGCAAGATTATTTTCAACTGGTAAAAGATTATTTACTACAACTCAACTATAATATCACTCATGAAAATATAAGCGAAGGCATTATTATGATTAGTAAAGAAAATGAAGGAATCAAAAATATGATTCTAGGTGTTGCACCTCCTATTCTAATTATGGAACAACATATTTTCAATATTAAAAATAAGAATGAAGTTATCTACAGAAATTTACTTCAGAAAAATCGAGACATTGTACACGGGGCCTTTGTTTTGGATGAGTCTGGCGAGAAAGTAATCTTTAGAGACACACTAAGAATAGAAAACTTAGATCTCAATGAATTAGAAGGTTCCTTAAACTCTCTAGGCTTACTTCTAAGTGAATATTCTGACCAAATTATAAATTATTCAAAATACTAAAATACTATGAACTTTTTTAAACGATTATTTAAAATAGGAGAAGCCGAAGCACATTCTGCAATTGATAAAATGGAAGACCCCATAAAGATGACTGAACAAGGAATACGGGATATGAAAACAGATTTAGAAAAAAGTCTTGAAGCATTGGCGCAAGTAAAAGCATTGGCTATAAGAGCTAAAAATGATACAGAAGAATTTGTTCTGAAAGCAGAAGATTACCAACAAAAAGCAATGCTTATTCTAAAAAAAGTTCAAAATGGAGACATAGACTCTGCAGAAGCAGATCGATTAGCCAAAGAAGCGCTCATAAAAAAAGAAGAAAACTTGCAACATAGTAATCGTAGCAAAGGTGAATCAGAAAAATTTGACACTTCTGTTAATCAATTAGAGAAAAATATACAAACGATTAAACAGAATATTAGTAAGTGGGAAAATGAGCTCAAAACATTAAAAGCACGCGTAAAAGTATCTACAGCTACAAAAAATGTAAATAAACAAATGGCAGAAATAGATAGTTCTAGCACTGTCTCTATGCTCGAACGAATGAAAGACAAGGTCAATCAAGAAGAAGCATTAGCAGATGCTTATGGAGACATCGCAAACACTTCAAAATCTATTGACGACGAAATTGATGCTGCTGTAGACACTACAAAAACAAGTGCAGAACTTGATTTGGCCAAATTAAAAGAACAACTGGGTATTGACTCCTCAAAAAAAGAATAGTACAAAATATATACTATCCAATGGTAATAAATATTAGGCTAATGACATTAACACTCAGGATAACAACAAGAAATGATAAAAATCGATTCTATGTCTATCAAAATAGCCTAATGATTGTATAAACAAAACCCCATAAAACAATGTGATACTCACGAATAGTTATCACTATATACAGTGACCTTATAGCGGGTAATATTATCTATTTTTGACATATTAGGATTATGATAAAACTCGTATAAAAGTTTCTAATTAATACTAAAAAAATGAACCCTTGAAAGAATTATTTGACATAGCAATCTCAATAGTCAATCTACCATTGACTGTTCTCTTTGGATTACTGATCGTATATTGGTTTTTGACCACACTTACAGGACTGGATTTAGATTTCTTTGATGCAGATATAGATATCGATACAGATGTTGATATAGATTCAGATTTTGACGCCAGAGGTAATTTGGATATTCCTGAAATATCCAATACAGAGGTAAAAAAAGAAGATGTAATTCGCCGCCGAGGTAAATTGAATTTTTTTCAAGTATTCTTGATTTATTTTAATTTTGTAGGGCTTCCATTCATGTTCACTTTTTCTTTCTTTGTATTATTCTGGTGGGCAATCACAATGGCAGGAACCTCTATAACACATAGCTATAATAATGATTTTGGATTTGTATTTTTCTTTGGAGGAATCATCCCAGCATTATTTCTGACTAAAATTTTTACAATTCCTTTCAAAAGATTCTTTACCAATTTCAATAATAAAGGAGAGGATGCACTAGAATTATTAGGCAGACAAGGAATTTTACAAAGTCCTATTTCTGGAGAAAAAGTAACAACATTAGAGATAAAAATTCAATCTGATCCCATCAAAGTAATGGTAAAATCTAAAAACGGAATAGAAATTCCTGCCAATACTCCTGTAGAGATCATAAATCAAGTAAAAAATAAACAACTTTATATCATTCAACCTTTAAATTAATATTTATGAGCAACCTTGCAAATATTGCCATCATAGTGGTGGTAGCCTTAGTACTTCTCATCGTACTATACTTTATAATAATCGCTATATTCTACAGAAAAATTCCGCAAGGAGAATCTCTAGTTCGTACTGGTTTTGGGGGTACATCTGTAGCTTTTGACAAAGGATTATATGTAATCCCTGTATTGCATAAAATTGAAATCATGGATATTTCTATCAAAAAAATAGAAATCGAACGAACGGGTGTCAATGGGTTAATTTGTAAAGATAATATCAGAGCAGATATCAAAGTAGCTTTCTTTGTACGAGTGAATAAATCTGTTGAAGATATTATTAATGTTGCTCAAACTATTGGTTGTAACCGCGCATCAGAAATAGACACACTACGTAGTCTTTTTGATGCCAAATTCTCTGAAGCACTAAAAACAGTTGGAAAAAAGTTCGAATTTGTTGAATTGTATGAAGCCAGAAGAGAATTTAGAGATGAAATCATAAATATTATAGGAACTGACCTTAATGGTTATATTCTGGATGACTGTGCTATTGATGATCTAGAACAAACATCACTAAATGTCTTAAAACCTGATAACATCCTTGATTCTGAAGGGATCAAAAAAATAACAGAACTCACCGCAGCTCAAAATATCAAGTCTAACCTTATCAAACGTGACGAAGAAAAAGTAATTCGTAAACAAGATGTAGAAGCAAGAGAAGCAATTCTTGAATTAGACAAACAATTAGCCGAAAAAGAAGAACAACAAAGACGAGAAATCTCTAATATTAAATCTCGCGAAGAAGCAGAAATTTTAAAAGTTGCCGAAGAAGAACGGTTAAAATCTGAAACTGCTCGTATTGCTACTGAAGAAAAAGTAAAAGTAGCAGAAGAAAACATGGAACGCCAGGTTATTGTAGCAGCCAAAAACAAACAACGTACAGATGCTGTAGAAACAGAAAGAGTAGAAAAAGACAGAATGCTAGAAGCTACTGAACGTGAACGTATTGTAACATTAGCACAAATCGAAAAAGAAAAAGTAGTTGAAGTAGAGAAGAAAAATATTCAGGATGTGATTCGGGATCGAGTTACACTAGAAAAAGGGGTCGTTGAAGAGCAAGAAAACATGAAAGACATTGAAGCTTTTAAAACTGCTGATCGAGAGAAACAAGTAAAAATTACAATTGCCGAAGCCAATGCACAAGAAGCTTTGATCACCACTATCAAAGCTGCAGAAGCTCAAAAAGAAGCTGCCAAGCAAAAAGCCGAAGAAATCAATATCGAAGCACAAGCTCAAAAAGAAGCTAGTGAAAAAGAAGCAGAGGCTCGTAAAACATTGGCAGAAGCACAAGCCAAAGAAGAAGCCACTCTAGGAATGTCTGAAGCGCAAGTTATGCACGCCAAAGCAGATGCCAGAGAACGAGAAGGACTGGTTGAAGCAAACATTATAGAAAAGACAGCCAAAGCAGAAGCCGCAGGAACACTTGCCAAAGCAGAAGCAGTAAAAGAAGAAGGAGTTGCAGAAGCACATGTAATTAAAGAAAAAGCGCTTGCAGAAGCAGAAGGTAACAAAGAAATTGCACTTGCAGAAGCTGTTGGAATCGAAGAAAAAGCCGAGGCCATGAAAAAATTAGATGGTGTAGGTAAAGAGCACGAAGAATTCAAACTACGTCTAGACAAAGAATTACAAGTAGACCTTGCACATATCAATATACAAAAAGAAATTGCTGATGCACAAGCAGAAGTAATCGGAGAAGCTCTTAAAGCCGCAAATATTGATATTGTAGGAGGAGAAACCATGTTCTTTGATCAAATTGTAGGTCAAATCACAAAAGCAAAAGGAATCGACAGACTTGTAAAACATTCTGATAATATACAAGATGTAAAAGATGCAATATTAGGTAGTGATGACGTAAAAGGAAATCTATTGCAAAAAATTAAAGAATTTGCGACTCAATACGGAATCTCTTCAGAGGATATCAAAAACCTTACAATAGCCAATCTTTTATTAGAATTAAAGCAAAAGACCACCGATCCATCAGAAAACAACATGTTTACAAACCTAATTAATCTTGCCAAAGGATTAGGGTTGTCTGATAAAAAACTGAAATAAAACAGCATTGATTTCTCTCCTTGACTCAAGGAGAGAAATCAATCTTATTTGCAAAGACACTCTTGTCTTTACTTATCAAAAAAGGTACTATTTGTTTCTTATTCAAAAAAAGAAACTAGCTCATTAAATCACTCTGATTAAACACTAGAGTATCATCATATGCAAGAAGAAAACAACAATCAACATACTCAATTGGATGGGGGCACTTATGAGATCATCCAAAACCGTTTGCAAAAACATAAAGGAGAACTCCAAAATCGCCTTATACGACTTAATGACGCACGTAAAGATGTTTTTGGTAATGTAGAAACCAAGTTAATTGCAAATAACCGCATTAATACAGAACATAACTGTATAGCTCAAGATATTGTTACCATTGGTCAATATTGTCTTTTTGGATATAATGTTCATTTTGGGTTACGTACCGAGATTACACTTGCAGATGTATTTAGTATCTATACTTATACCGATGATCATTTTGTTGCAAAGCCTTTAGACCTAATCAATGATACTATCTTCATTGGTGAATTCACTAATCTCTATAAATATTATCGCAATACCGTATTTTCAAAATTTGCAATTGTTGGCAACTATTTGCATATGGTATTTCAGCTCAGTGATAGTATCACAGATATCAAAACCTTTAAATGGTTGATTAATGAAGGACAACTTACCTATGTAGATAATCGCAGTGAGCATGAATTCAAGTTTCCTAAACAACATGAGTTTAATTGGACAGAAGTTACCCGAGATATGCACCGCTACGGCACACACCCTCATATCTCTATCCTTGATAAAGTTTTTGTTGAAACTGTAGGAGGTGATTTAACCATCAAAATAGAAGATAACACAGATCAAGGTAAAGGTATTCTTGATGAAGCTGTAGAGCACATAGATCAGACACTAGATGATGGACAATATCGCTTTGCAGACTTAGGAAATCTTATTGCGTTAGAAATCAAACCTTTTCAAGAAAACCCCCGTCATTTTGTATACAACCATAAAATACAGGAAGTCAAAAAAATTGACAGCATAAAAGATTCCTGTATATTGCTCCCTGATGATCAGGGAATCATATATCCCAACGGATATTATCTGCAATCTGGAGATTTTAAGCTATTTACCAATGAGGTATCCAATGTTAAGTTTCAGGAAAAAATAAGTTCTCCCAACGGAGAAGATTTCTTATATGTATTTTATCAAAGTAATAAGGGGTTATACACCCTTATGTCGTATAATATCATAGAACAAGAAGTAAAAACACCTATTATCTGTAATGGATTTACAATTCTGGAACATGGCGAATTATGCTATTTCAGAACCGAAAATGAACAAACAAAACACCATGTAATACAAATTTGGCAAACCCCTTTTATAAAAGGAGATGTATTACCATCAAAACATACCGACACCCTTCTTTACAAAATTGGCAATAAAGACATAGTCAAAGCCATGGCAGAGTGTAATGCGCTGATCACTCTGCTTAGTAAAGAAGATAATTATGACGGATTATATGACGATCTCGCTAAATTTTCTAATGATATTATTGACAGTTATTATTGGATTAGAGAAGAAGAGACATATAGACTTGATACTCCTCTAGAAGAAATTAATGGCGCCGCCAATGCCGCGATTGATGAATTTGAAAAAGTAGTTCAATTACGTAAAACAGCTTCTACTATTACTAAAGAAACTGAGGATAAAGCAACACATATTTTTGGTAAAATAAAAAGTAGCTCTTTTCGTGCTATCGATGATTTTGTATCTGTTCTATCGCAATTACGCACCTTAAGAGGAGAAGTAATAGGACTTAATGATATTAGATATGTAGACAAGCAATTTATTGAAACCTTAGAAACAGAAATTGCAGAGCAATCAGAGAAAATATCACAACGATGTGTTCAGTTTTTATTAGATGATAAATCACTACTCCCCTATCATGATCGAGTAGATGAAAAACAAATCGAACTCGATAAAATCAACAAAGTAATCAATGCAAAAAAACTAGAAGAAGAGGTAACTCAAATTGCTACCGATCTAGAAATGTTGATCGACATTGTTTCCAACCTACAGATAGAAGACACCTCACATTCTACAAAAATTATCGATAATATCTCTCTGATTTTTGCAACCATCAATCAGCTTAAAGCAGGGATCAAAAACAAAATCAAGTCTCTAGGAAGCAAAGAAGCTAACGCAGAATTTGCTGCACAGATTAAACTTGTAGATCAAAGTATTATCAATTACCTTGATATTGCCAATACACCAGAAAAGACTGATGAGTTATTAAACAAAATATCTATTCAATTAGAAGATCTAGAAGGGCGATTTGCCGATTTTGAAGATTTTATCACACTCATTATAGAAAAGCGAGAAGAAGTTTATAATGCTTTTGAAGCTCGCAAAAATAGCCTAATAGAAGCCAGAAACAAAAAGGCTGTGGCACTAGAAAATGCCGCAAAAAGAATCTTAAAAGGAGTCACAAAAAAAGCACTCAGCTTTGCGTCTGCACTAGATATCAACGGGTATTTTGCATCAGATTTAATGATCAATAAATTGAGGGATATCATATCTCAATTAAAAGAATTAGATGATGCTGGCAAAGCAGAAGCCATTGAAACTGCCTTAAAAGTTGCCAAAGAAGACGCTACACGAAAACTAAAAGACAAACAAGATCTCTATGAAGATGGAGAAAACATTATCAAACTAGGTAAACACAAATTTGGTGTAAATAAACAACCATTAGATTTAACCATCATATACAAAAATAACACGCTGGCATATCACCTTACAGGAACCGATTTTTATAAAGAGATCACCAATGAGGTTTTACTAAAATCAAAGAAATACTGGGATCAAGAGTTAATTTCAGAAAATCAATACATTTATCGAGCGAGCTACCTGGCTTATAAAATCTATACCACCTATAACCAAAACACAAATCAGACTGATAATCTTGTTAATGTATCACAATCTACAACAGAAATAACAAACCGAGATCTTACATCATTCAACGAAAAAGAGTTACTAGAACTTGTAAAATCTGAAAGCAGTAAAAATTATGCAGAGGGGTATATAAAGGGAGTTCATGATATTGATGCTTGCAAAATTCTTAAAGTATTAATCACCTTAGATCACGATTTGGGGTTACTACGATTCACACCAAACACCAGAGCTCTTGCACAATATTTCTGGTACAGTCAGAATCCCGATAAACAAACGTATTGGAACACTACAATTAAAGCTTCTGGAGAAGTATTAGACGTTTTTCCTGATAGTGATGAATATCACAAAGTAATCACCCATCTAGAATCAGAAATCCTTGATTCAGAACTACTCAAAAACCTGATTCAAGAAACCAACAACACAAAAGAGATCACGAATAATATTGCAACTTATCTGTTTAACGAACTACAAAACAATCACACCTTTTGTATTAGTCAAACTGCAAATGAACTTTCTGAAACTTTTATTGCTACACTCAAAAAGAAAAAAGTATTTGTCAAATTTAAAGACGCTCTTCAATTAGACAACAAAACGCGCACCAATGGAAACACTAATTGGAATGATAGAATAAATCTTGCCTTACAATGGGTTACTTCTTACATAAAAACGCATCATCCATCCCAGATTCAATACGCTCATGAAGTTGTCTCTGTCTTACTATTTAAAGACGAATCCACCTCAGAAATCATCCATGTTACCCCTTCACAAGCCATCGATGACCTAAAAGGAAGTCACAAAACCATTGATCAAGGTGTATTCGATTTTAATTACCATAGTTTTATTTCGACACTAAAAGAGTATACAAAAATAGAAGTCCCTGCTTTTAATGCCTATCGAGAAGCAAAACATAAAGTAACCGAGGAATTAAAAGAAGACCTCAAGCTAAGTGAATTCAAACCCAAAGTCCTCTCTTCGTTTGTAAGAAACAAATTAATTGACCAAGTATACCTTCCTTTATTTGGAGATAACCTATCCAAACAACTAGGTAGTGTGGGCGAGAATAAACGTACCGATAGAATGGGTATGTTGTTACTAATATCTCCTCCTGGGTATGGTAAAACTACACTTATGGAGTATATGGCAAATAGACTGGGATTAGTATTTATGAAAATTAATGGGCCTGCAATTGGTCATGAAGTTACTTCTGTTGATCCAATGTCTGCAAATAATGCTGCTACTAGAGAAGAGTTAAAAAAACTCAATCTTGCTTTCGAGATGGGAAACAATGTGATGCTATATCTTGATGATATCCAACACTGTAATCCAGAGTTTTTGCAAAAATTCATTTCATTGGCAGACGGAACCAGAAAAATAGAAGGAGTATATGATGGTAACCCAAAAACCTATGACCTACGTAGCAAAAGATTTTGCGTAATCATGGCTGGAAATCCATATACAGAAAGTGGTGATAAATTTCAGATCCCTGATATGTTAGCCAATCGTGCTGATATTTATAATCTGGGAGACATAATTGGTGATACTGCTGATCTTTTCAAATTAAGCCTCATCGAGAATGCACTGACCTCTAATCCCGTACTGCACCAATTAAGCAGTAAATATTTTGACGACATCTACCAGCTTATTGAGATTGTTGAAAAAGGTTCTCAAGAAGGCATTGAACTCAAAGGAAATCATACCAAACAAGAAATACAAGATTATATTTCTGTACTCAAAAAAGTAGTCACAATAAGAGACACGGTGCTCAAAGTAAACGAAACCTATATAAAATCTGCCGCGATGGAGGATGCATATCGCACAGAACCTTCATTCAAACTACAAGGATCCTATAGAGATATGAGCAAGCTAGTCTCTAAGGTGGTTCCTATAATGAATGAGAAAGAATTACAAACACTTTTACTCTCTCATTATGAAAATGAATCTCAAACATTGACCAGCGCAGCCGAAGCCAACTTGCTCAAATATAAAGAAATGACTCAAATCATTACAAATGAAGAGCATACTCGTTGGGAAATTATCAAAGAAACTTTTATCAAGAATAATAAATTAAAAGGCTTTGGAGACAAAAACGAAATGGCACAAGTACTAGCCCAAATGATGCAATTTAGTGATCATCTAGCAGGAATACAGAAGGTCTTAAAAAAAGGATTAGAAAAGTGATGAATTTATTAACTCGATTCATTCATTAGTGCTTCGTTATAAAGTTTGAAAGCACAGTAAAAAAAGGACTTAACTTAATGACATTGAACAGGGTATGGTCGTGTTTTATTTTGAAATATTAGACAAAAAGGCACAGTTTATTGAGTAAATTTAAGTTGGAAATGGTATTAGATCGCTTTATAAAATCCCCCATCATAAGGACAAGGATTATTTTATATCTTTTAACAATTCAGAAACGGTAATTCCATGAATTTCGGCGATCATATACAAAGTATCAATTCTATAATTAACACCTTCTTCCCAACGCCAAACACTTTTGTTTTCAAGATTATTTTCAATAGCAAAATTGCTATAACTCGTATATCCCGCATTAATTCGTAATTCTTTAATACGCTTACCAATCGCTTTATGCCTTTGTTTCTCTTCATCAGATGCCATAGAAACAAAAATCTTGTTAAAAATTAAAAACAAATACGTCTAAAAAGCCGATAAATTCTTATCTTTATGTTTTACAACTAATTAATCCCACAAGGATATGTAATTAAAATCGATTATGGAATACTTATTTTACATTCAAAAGGGTTTGAAGTAGCAATTATAAAGTTTATTGATGATACTAAGAATTACTAGACAGTAGAACACAATAGTTGAGTTTGTATTAGCTTTTTTTGCTCCAAGAATACCCCGTTACCTATGCCCAAATCATCAAACACCTACTTATGCGCCTATGGCAAAAATGATAACTAAAAAAATATAAAAATTAATATACTGTAATTCATAATCTTATTACATTACAGTGCCAACACTTTTAAAACCAAAAGAATGAAAAAACTTGTTGCAACTGTAGGCGATCAACACACTTGCCCTATGTATAGCGGTACTACGCCCCATATAGGTGGTACAATTATTTCAGGCTCTCCCAATGTTTTTGTAAATGACAGACCCGTAGCACGTATGGGTGATAAATGTATATGTGCCGATGGTTCAATATCAATTATCATTCAGGGAGAAACAGGAGTTTTGGTAAATGGTAAACCCATAGCCTATGTAGGCTGCATGACATCACATGGCGGGGTGATTACTACAGGACAACCCAATGTTATTATAGATATGGTTATGCCTGTAAAAACCTCTCAATTGGTAACGATGCCTATAGAACTGATGCCACCAACACCCGCAAGAAATATGCTAGACAGAATTAATGCGCTTGCTAATTCTAAAAAAGCGAGAGAAGCAAAATCAAAACAACAAGAATTAAAAAAACACGGCTATCTGGTTGATGTTAATTTTAGTATGTAAATCTGCTGTTTTATGAAAATTGACTATCCTGTATTGCCTTCTTATGGCGATAACCCCACCGAAGAAGAAAAAGAACGCACTATAGCTAGCCATTACGGGCATCAAAATCGTGCAGGTTTCTTTCCTGTTGGTATGCACAATACGTGGCATGGT
The DNA here is from genome assembly GCF_900299535.1 of Aquimarina aquimarini. Lineage (GTDB taxonomy): Bacteria > Bacteroidota > Bacteroidia > Flavobacteriales > Flavobacteriaceae > Aquimarina > Aquimarina aquimarini. The sequence continues at coordinate 123,516 of NZ_OMKE01000006.1, forward strand.
GGCATCCATATAGAAGATTTTGGAACAAATGTTAGTGCTATTTCAGACGGTAGAATTATAGCCTATCGCATACCCGAAAAGTATCTACATGAAAAAGATAATAAAGATATTAAATACTCCAACGGGTTTATACTCATACAACATCATTATAAAACCCCAAAAGGGGTATCACTACGATTTTACAGCCTGTATATGCACCTGCAACCCAAAGCAGAAATGATAAAAAACAAAGGGAAAAGCATACCAGATCTCTATGCAAAATATACGACAAAAGTAAAAACAAATACGATTGCAAAAGGTACAAATGCAAGACGGTACACTCCTAAAGTAAAAGATAAATACTTATCTGATGGTCGTACCGAAGAATATAAATTTATACCCCGCGGAGGTGTGCTTACCGAAGAAAAAGACGTTCCCGAAGATCATTGGACTAAGACCGCAAAAGGGTATAAGGGGGTCTATAAAGTATGCACCTATGAAGGAACAAAATATTGCGTTAATAAAAATTATCTACAGCATAAAGGTGATACTAACTGGATAGTAAAACACACCGCAAACGAAAAAGACAAGTTTGCAGATAGCCCCAAAGGAACAATGCTTTATAATACTATCAATGGCACATATATAGGTATGGAATGTGCAAAAACAGCACTTGAAGTTGAAAAAACCAAAGATAAAAACTGGTATAAAATCAAAGGCAGAACACAGTATGTTATGGTTGTCAATTGTGAACCTCTTACTAAACAGATCAAAGACGATGTAGTATTTAATGAGGTACAGAATGTAGATATACCCATTACAGCAGGGCAGATTATTGGTGTTCCTAGTCGTTATGAATCTAATGCCTCAAAAGGATATACCACCGTGCATATAGAAGTCTTTACAGATGATAGTGGCATACACGAGTTTATCAATAATATACAGGACAATGACCGCACATCGTATGAAGTTGCCAAGGAGCAATTATTACAGGTGGGCAAACCTTGCAATTTTTTAAAAGCCGATACCAAAGTAAAAATCTATCAGATTAAAGACGACTATACCCAAATCGGGTTTGAAGATGTTTTTTGTGAAGCTGTAAATGGTACAGACATAGGGCATGAAGGCAGTATAAAAGTATATGTAAAAGGGCGTAAAACTACCAAAACCACTTACTCAATTAAAGATGGGAAATTTGAAGAAATAAACGCTAAAATGAATAACATATTACCCAATAAAGACGTATTGCTGTATTGGGTTGGCAAGCCCTCTAGTACCGTACGAAAAGTTGGTTACGGCACAGCGCAATCAGGCAAAAAATACTGGGTAAAAACCAGTGAAGTCATAGGCGAAGTAGGCAATTGGGTAACATTATCACAAGATATAAGCGTTGTGTATGAACAGCAACCCACAGCAGACACCGCCGATAGTAAAGCTAAAAAACCGCAAAGATTAGAAAAAAAGCCACTACAAAAGATAGTGCCAATACAGAATGGTGGCTTATAAAAACCAAAGACAATGAGCAAGGGTGGGTTAAAAAAAGTGATCTAACCAAAAAGAACCCTTACCATTGGGCAGATTATGGTTGGGAGATATTAGAAGATACAGGCAACCAGTATTTTTATATGTTTGGCGAATATGTAGAAAAAAGCGAACCCCATGATTTTATCAAAAAAATATGGGAGTTAGCCGATAGCGATGGCGATAAAGAACTCTCTAATTATGAGCTGCAACAGGCTGTAAGTACCAAAGATACCATAGACATACTAAGCAAACTGATCTGTAAACATCAAAGCGAATGGAACACTTGGGCTAATATCAGTGATTTTGAACAAGAACTAATAGAGGTGCATAAAAAAGGGATTAATGAAGCCAAAGGCACAGATGATAAGGGTAATGACCTAAAACAAAAGTTGGAACAGCAACGAGATGCTAAGATCGAAATGTTTAAAGATAAAATAAAGCATCTTTGTTTTTGGCAAGACATAAAAAATGGCGAAATTGTACCAATGCAACAGCGCAGGCAAGCCTATATAGATAGTAAATACAACCCAGCACACAGGATATTCCCTAAAGGAACAAGTGCAAAAGAAATACTACTAGGTAAAGAGTTTGACGAACTAGAGAAAGATCGAGATAAAAGGCAGTTTCCTAGCGATAGTAATAATATTTATCACCTACACCCAATCGCTTTCGTAGAGCATATGAAAATGATTACGGGAGGTAGAGCGCCGTGGATGGAATTTGCTTTACAAGAAGCGAAAACAGCTAAATTTATTAAAGAAACGCTAAGTCCAACATCCGAAATGGCTAACAAATATCATACTTATGTAGGTAAGCCTAAAGCAACAGGTTCAACAGCATGGTGTTCGTCTTTTGTAAATTGGTGTTTAAATGAATCTGGACAAAAAAATGCTAAATCTGCTGGTTCACAAAGTATCTTATGGAATGAAGGAAAGTTGTTTAAACGCATCGAGGAACCTGTTTATGGTTGTATAGTACTACTTACAAATTATGTGAAAAGTACTGGGAAATCTAATTCCCATGGTCATGTTACTTTTTTATATGGTATTGATAGTAATGGTGATTTAATTTGTTTAGGAGGTAATCAGGGAGATAGACTTAAATACTCCAGATATTATACTAATAAAGTTAACCATACTTTTACCCAAAAAGGTGTAAGGGTAGAGCAAAAGTTTAATGGATTCTTTTTACCTATAGATTACCCTGAAACAAGTAGTAAACAGCCAGAGGTTGTCGATATGAAAAAATTAAATAACGAACTAGCTGGAAAAGCTGTAAAATCTAATGGTAAGAATGAAAAAACTACTTAGTATATTAATTTTATTTTTGACTTTAATTGCTTGTAAACAAGCTACTAAATCCGAAGCAAAAAATGATGAGACTACTAAAGCTGCAACTAAGGTAAATAGTCAGTCAGAAAATGTAGTTAAAACACATCAAGACAATTCATTAAAGATTGAATTGACTATTCAAGAATTTTTGAAGCAATTAAAAGTTGCGATTAAAAACAATGACATTAACTATATAGAAAACTGTATATCATTTCCTTTTGAACATAAATCTGGAGGAGAATTAATAGATAGTTACAATAACTATAAAGAGATTATAACAGGTAGTGAATTGTTTAATAAAATAGAAAAAGCTAATTATTTCAAAGACTGTAACGATGAAATAAAAAAAGTAAAATATTATTGTATCACTTATTTTGATGATATATTGGATGTAACTTTTTATGCAGTTAAAAAAAATAATCAATTCAGATTAGTAAGAATGGAAACACCTAATTAATATAGATGGTGAGTTATGAAAATTAAAATTTTAATAATTGTTTCATTCATTTCATTAGTTTGTTGTAAGGTTGATGAGTCAGGTGTAAAAACTAGTAAAAAACAGGATGGTATTACCCCAAGTAGAGAATGGTAAAAAATAAGTTAAAAATGATTAGAATTAGATTAGCCATAATAATTGCTTTACTCTTTATTTCATGTAAAGAAAATAAAGCTAGTAACGCCTCTTTACCACTTCAGAATCACTCAAAAAACACTTTTGAGCAAGTAGAGGAAAAGGGTAAAGAACTCCAAAATGGATTAATTGGTCAAAAATATAAGTCAATAGATGAAATTGCAGAATTTAAAAATTTATCATCATCGGGTATTTTTCCTATAGGTTATTTAAGAAACAACGAAAATGGGTACGCAATCAATAAACTTTATAATAAAGAGAAATTAGCCTATTTAGTCTTTGTTAAAGTATATAATTATAGTACCAATAACAATGGAAATAGCACTACTTTTAAAATTTTAGATTTAGTAGATTTTAAAAATGAAAAGTTGAAAGCTTTGCTAATGAGTGACAACGCTAATCTTTTCCTTAATTCTAGTTACTTTAAGGGCAAATATGATGATGAAATTATCACAATCGCAAAATATGAAGGTGATGATCAGCAATTTTACAAGAAAATTTATAAAGCTTGGCGAGCAGATCGAAAAAAGGAAAAGATTATAGAAATACCTGTAGATGGTATTAAAATTGAGAATATGGATTATGGGCTTTAGTGTAAATAATACATTAAGATTGTTATTTTTCACTTTCTTTTTAAATAGTTTATCACTCTTTTCTCAAGAAAAAATATGGAAAGATTATTTATATCCTAAAGATTTTATAAAATTTCATAATGAGAATTATACGGTTTGCGATAGGAGTGTTTATATTGAAAATACTGATTTAAATAACGTACAATTACTGAAAAACTTAACTAAAGTTAGGGTCGGATTAGTTATTAAAAACAATAAGGAATTAAATAATTTACAAGGATTAGAAAATTTAAAAGAAGTACATTCAATAACAATAAAAGAAAACCCCTTATTAATTGATTTAAAGGGACTGCACAATATTCACGGTGAAATTAAATCAGGTATTGAGATTTCTAACAATAAAAAACTAGAAGATATATCTGCATTGAGTAAGATTAATAAGTGTGGAGGAATATACATTTCCTCTTGGAGTATTAAAAAAATATCGTTCCCTCTTATAACAAATATTGATGGAGACATTGAGTTACGTTCAAGTAAATTAAACTCTTTATCTTTTAAAAATCTAACAAAGATTGAAAATGGAGGGCTTACTATTTTAGGTTCTAAATTGACTATTATTAACGGGTTTCCAAAACTTAAGTATATTGATAAAAGACTAACTATAAATTTAAACAGATATTTAAAGGATATAAACCTCAATAGTCTTAATAAAATTGGTTGGTTAAATTTTAATTTAAATGATAGTATTGTTAACGTTTCAGGATTAAAAAAACTGAAAGAATTAACATCAGTTAACATTGTAAGAAATGAGAGTTTAAAACAGTTTATAAGTTTTAAACCACTAAAAATAAATAATATTACTGTTACTGGAAATACCAATTTAGAAAATTTGGCATTTTTATCTAAAAATAAGAATATAATACTTGATAGAGTAGAAGTTTATAATAATCCTAAGATTTTAGATTTACAAGGTTTTGATAATGTCGAACGTATAAATAGATTAGTTATTAAATGGAATGAGAAACTCAAAAGCTTATCCAATCTTAGTAACTTAATGTGGGTTGGTAAAGAATGTTTAATTAAAGAAAACAATGCGTTAGTTAATTATGATTTACCTTTAATATTTTTTAAAAATATTCATGAGGTAAATGTTAATGTAAGAGATATTGAAAAAACTATTTTCTATGATGTAGACACTTTTTTGTTATTTCAGTTGTCTAAATCAAAATTAAAAAAATATCAACTCAACAACTTAACTCGACAAGATTCTAGGCTAATTAGAAATCTTATATATGCAAAAGAAAATTATCATTTTGACAGTAAATTCCTTAGAGATTACTTTTATAAATATTTTAATTTCACCAATCAGAATCAGATACAACATCAAAAAATAAGTTTAAACGATTATGAAACTTATAATTTAAACTTAATTAAATCTAAAGAAAAAAAGTTAACAGAGATTATAAAAAAAATATTAACCGATTTCAAAACAAAAGATTTAGTTGAAATACCTAAAGATTTTCAAGTTTTCGAAAAGCATATCAAAAAATTCATACGTAATATAGAAGTCAATAACCTTAATTCAATACCCTTACAGTTATACGGCAATAGGTTATTTAATTTTGATATATCAGAAAGAATAGAAACTAATGTAAACGAAGGTTTTAAAGAAATTGAAAAAGAGAGCATGGATTTAGAGCCTATACATGATTTTATAGGTATTACTTTTACAGGATTAAATAAATTTCACATAACTATTTTGAATAATTATTACAATGAATACAATACTTTATATTATGATGAAATAAATATATATTATGAAATTAAAGATAATTTAACAAAAATTCTCAATTTTGAGAAATTAAATGGTAGTTATGAAAGTGATTAAGTTTCATAAGAAATAGTAGGCATTACTTTTATTTATAATATGCATATGCTATCCCCCTGCTATCGTAAATTTGTAGATTAAACGTATAATTTCAAACTAAAAAAATGGAATATCCCACAGATATAGAAAAAATAGTAACCCCGTATATTAATCCTAATTTTCTATAATGCTGGATGCTACTACCTATAAAAAACATATCAGTTCTTATGAGTGTATGTTGTTAAGCTTTCTAAGTTTAAGTAGAGAATGTATAAAGAACGAATTATACAACCCTGCTATTGTCGTTTTTGATTATCAAGAGCGAATTATTTGTAATAGATATTTTAATATTGAGTATGTAGAAAATCATTCTGATGACAGTACTAATTTTAGGTTAGAATTAATTGAAGATACAAGAAATGATCGTATTTATTTTATGCTTCAAGAAAAATCGAAACCAGACAATGTGGTGTTTCATTGGTTAAAGTATTCAGTACTTTTTAATAATCTTAACCATATAGATTACAGTAAAATTGTTGATTATATCATTGATAGGCAACAGCTAAAAAAAGACCACGAGGTTTTAAATTTTGAACTATTGCTACACCGTATCAGTTTTGAAACTGGAGATTGGCATATTAAAAAGCCCTAAAAAAATAACATCTTCATCATGCTCTAAAAACTAGAGTTCACTCTTTACTCTAATATCGTTACTTATTAAAATATAGATTTAATTAATATTTTTTCATACTTTTACATAAGTACTTATATAACTGCTTATGAATGATAAATTACGTCAATATGGTGAATTAGGCTTAGGCTCCAGACTAAAGAGACTTAGTGATTTGATGATGAGGGAAACACAAATCACATACGACTCTCTAAATATAGATTTTGATCCTTATCTATTTCCAATTTTTAAAGTAATAATTGACACGAAACTAGCTACTACCACAGATATTCAAGAAGCATTGCAATATACACAACCTGCAATCACACAAGCATTAAATAAATTGATCGACAAAAAATTGGTTACCTATAAAACTGATAAAGCCGATAAACGAAAAAAACTCTTTAGACTTTCTGTAAAAGGAAAAGAAATCCATCAAAAAATGAAACCTCTGTGGTGTATCATTGATGAACAATTAAAATGGCTTACCGAAGGTAGTGCTACAAGTTTGACACACCGCCTTACATTTATAGAAGATCAATTAAACAAAAAATCTTTAAGTCAAAGAATTCTTGAAAAATATAATGCATAACATTTTAAAACAGATGAAAACAACGATTATACCTTTTGAATCCAAATATGCCAAAGAGTTTGCTAGCCTTAATGTTGAATGGTTAGAAAAACATTTTGTAGTAGAACCACATGATATCGATTTATTAGAAAGATGTGAGGAAACAATTATCAATCAAGGTGGTTATATTTTTTTTGCTAAAGCAGATAATGAAATTGCTGGTACATTTTCATTAATCAAAATTGAAGATGGAGTTTATGAATTAGGAAAAATGGCAGTATCTCCAAAATTTCAAGGTAAAAAGATAGGCCAACAATTGGTGCAGTATTGTATTGATTTTTCTATACATCAAAATTGGAAAAAACTAGTTCTTTACTCTAATCGAGTTTTAGAAAATGCCATATACATCTACAAAAAGCATGGGTTTAAAGAAATTAAACTAGAAGACACCCCTCCTTATCTACGAAGCGATATTAAGATGGAGCTCATTCTACCCGTAACATCTTGAAATAAATCTCCTACAAAGTATTTATTCTAAATCCCTCTTTACATACAAAAGAGTCAAATCCCTTTTTTGAAAAGGGGTAAAAACCCCTTTTTTTCCAAGCCTCTCAATCAACTGAAAAAACGCTAAACAGCAAAAAACTACTTGTTTTCAACACTTTACACACGAATCTATCCAATAAAATGAGGCATTCTTTTTTTTAAGCTACAGAATAACAGTACTTTTATTTGAGGAAAATACTGACAAATAGAGTAATTGTAAAAACGCTTTAATCCAAAGCTGAAGATATAATCAATTATCTTTTAACAAGTGTTTCTCTTTACAAACATCTTAAAAGCTTAAAAAAATGTACAAAAAAACCAACCTATTCGGATACCCTATTATCATTCTTTTGACAGTCTTACTTACGCTGTCACTTAGTAATTGTAACACTAAAAGTGAGCCGACTAAAGAAGAAGAAGTACCTAAAGAAATTATCTCTTACAAAGACGCTGTTGAACTTTATCAAACATATACAGAAAATCGCGCTTGTATCATTAAAGTCTTTGAAGGCAAAAAAGACAGTACATTAGACAGCTTATGTCCATCCAAAAGAAAACCTAATGAAAAATTTGTGCCTTCACGCTCTTTTCATTTAGACAAAAAATTTCTGGATGATTATATCTCCTATATAAATAGAATAACGCCTGACTCTATTAAAATTACAGGGTATCGCTTATATCTAGGAAACTATCCTGATAAAAAAAGATTTGATGATGGAAAGCCTATTCCCGACCCTAGAAGAAATACGTTTTTTATAACACCTACTACACTTATAGATGGCTCAAATATACATCGTGGGTTTACCTTTGTAGATAGAAATAATGATGGCAAACCAGAAATATTATATCTAGAAGATGAACTAGAGCGAGGCCAACAACCGTATCAAAATAGCAACTCACCAAAAGGAAAAATTAATACCGCGAGTTTCTTTTCATTTAGCAGTAGCGCTTATGGAGGAGCATATAGTACAATAGGAAATGAAGTAGGAGGTTACCCCCCTAATATTCAGTAACAATATATACAATAAAATGAGCTTTTTATCTGATTTAAGAACATTCATAATTATATTTCAATTAATAACCTCGGTAATTGGCTCAATTTATTTTTATAAGTACAAAAATACTTTTTTAAAATATTTTTTGATTGTACTCTGGTACATAGCTCTTAATGATTTATCTGGATTTCTTTTAAGAAACAATAACTACAGGGTTGAAATCCTATACAATACTTATTATTTAATAGTTTTCAGCTATTTAATGTTTCTTTTCAGGAACTACGTCACAAACAAAAAACACAAAAAAGCCATACTATTATTTATCTGTATTTATATTTTGGCCTTTCTTGTTAATGGTTTTTTTCAAAATTACTTAATTGAATATTCTAGAACACCATATATTATTGGAGCTAGTTTCTTAGTAATAAGCGTTATATTTTATTATATTGATATTTTAAATTCGGAAAAAGTATTATATGTAAATAAAAATTTATTGTTTTGGATAAGTACTGGGGTATTAATATACTACTCTGGCAATATTCCATATAAAATTGTGAGGAGTTACGCTAAACAATTAGTTGATGTACCAATCGAATTCTTGGTTCTTTGTATCTTAACCATTGTAATGAATATTTGTTTTATCATAGGCTTTATATGGGGCAACAACAAACAGCAATATTAGTGGCAAGCATCGTTCTTGTAGTGATCATTATTTTATTGATTACATTGTTTACTATTTTTCAAAAAAGGAAGAATAGCTTATTGTTACAACAAAAAGAAGCTGAAAAAAAGTTTGAGACTGCAATTGCAGAGACACAAATAGAGATTAGAGAAGAGACCCTGCGTAATATCAGCTGGGAGTTACATGATAATATTGGCCAGCTACTCACGCTGGCCAAAATACAAGTTAATATTGCTCAAGACGACCCTGAAAAATTAACTGAAGTTACCGAGACTATTAGCAAAAGTCTTACAGAATTACGCTCTTTATCAAAATTAATCAACCCAGATGCCATAAAAAACTTAAGCCTTACTGAAGCTATAACACTAGAAATAGAGAGATTTAATAGAATGCAATTCATAAAAGCGACCATTACTAGTAATGAGGAAATAGAGGAACTAGACAACAAAGCAGAAATTATTATTTTTAGAATATTACAAGAATTCTTTACCAATACGATCAAACATTCTAAAGCATCAAATCTGGATGTTGATGTACATTATACCCAGGATCAATTGGTAATTCATGCCAAAGATGATGGTGTAGGTTTTGATCATACCAATTGCACGAGCAAGCAAGGAATAGGATTAGGCAATATGAAAAACAGAGGCAAGCTAATTAATGCAGAGGTAGCGCTAACTTCAAAAAAAGGAAAAGGAACGACTATAAAATTAACCTATCCTTATAAAAAAGAAAGCTTAATTATATCAGATAGTGAAATTGTATAACATATCTTTACTCAATATATATTTTTGAGCAAAAAAACGAATCAATTATTCATTACAAAATCTGATATCACAGAAAAAAATAACAGCATGAAATACTCAGTTGTAATCGTAGAAGATCATATTTTACTATCTCAGGCATTATCGGGGCTTGTAAATGCATTTGCTAAATTCAAAATTCTATATATCTGCAAAAACGGAAAAGAATTACTAACTCGATTCAAAGATCCAAAAAACATTCCTGATATTGTTCTTATGGATATCAATATGCCTATTATGAATGGGATTGAGACCACCACAATATTAAACAAAGAGTTCCCACAAGTCAAAGTACTGGCTCTATCTGTAGAGGAAGAAGAAAGTACTATCTTAAAAATGCTAAGAGCAGGCGCAAAAGGATATTTACTAAAAGATACTGAGAAAAGCATTTTAGAAAACGCCTTGATACAAGTGCAGGAAACAGGTTTTTATCACACCAAAAATGTTACCAAATTATTAATAGGATCTCTCAATCAAAAAGAAGAGAACACGGTAGTACTCAAAGACCGTGAAATAGAATTTATAAAGCATGCCTGTACAGAAAAAACATATAAAGAAATCGCCAGCGATATGTGTTTGAGTCCAAAAACAATAGAAGGCTATAGGGATTCTATTTTTGAAAAACTAAATCTAAAAAACAGAACTGGCCTAGTTATCTATGCTATTAAAAGCAAGTTATTTGTTCCATAAAATGTTTGTTCACTTTATACAAATTGAAGTGATTTAACCTTTTTTGATTCTGGCGAAAAATAGTTATTTTTTGATCAATTGAAGTGTTTTTTACACTTCATAGCAGGGCTACGGAATAAGAAAAAGACAAAAACTGAGTGAAAAAGAGCATTTTTACAGCGAATTGAAAAAAGTTTAAACCACTTCGTTATACATATAAGTCATAACACTACTCTTTTTATAGTTTTTTTAAAATCAAAAAACTACCTTTATACATATTATAATTACTTTTGGCCCGTTTATTGATTAAACCGAAAGGCAAAATCATAGTACACTATGGTTTTACAGCATTTTTTTTAATAAACTAACCATCTTATACTTCTCTAAAAACAGTGTTTTTTGTTTATTTTTGTGAGTAGAAGAACATTGATATTTTTTATGCTAAAACAACAACTAAATTTTAAGCTTTCTCAAAAACTTTCTCCACAACAAATTCAGTTGATGAAATTGATTCAATTGCCTACGCAAGCATTTGAACAACGACTAAAACAGGAAATGGAAGAAAACCCTGCACTTGATAGTGGCAAAGACAAAGCAGATGAATTTGAAGATACATTTAGCAATGAAAATACTGAGGAAGAAGATTACGGCACAGAAAAAATAGAAACCGAAATCAATGTTGATGAATATCTAAGTGATGATGAAATCCCAAGTTATCGATTAAGCTCTAACAACTACAGTAGTGATGATGAAGAAAAAAGTGTACCTTATGCATCAGGTACTTCATTTCACCAACACTTGGTCAATCAATTAAACACCTATCGACTTAACGAAGAAGAAAGAGAAATCGCAGAATTTCTTGTAGGTAGTGTAGATGAAAGTGGATATATAAGAAGATCCTTATCTGATATTCTCGATGATCTGGCATTTACTCAAAATGTATATACTACAGAAGATAAAATAGAAAGTATTTTACAAATAGTACATCAACTAGATCCTGCTGGTGTAGGTGCCCGTAATTTACAAGAGTGCCTTTGGATTCAATTAGACAGAAAAGAAATCACGATTCCTATAAAATTAGCATCAGAGATATTAAAAAAAGCCTTTGATCATTTTAGCAAAAAACACTACGACAAGCTTTTATTAAAATTTGATGTTACCAAAGACCAATTAAAAGAGGCTATTGATGAAATTGAGCACCTAAACCCTAAACCAGGAGGTGCCTATGCGGGTAATAACCGTATGATAGAACATGTGGTTCCTGATTTTACAATTAGAATCATAGATGGCGAACTAGAGCTAACATTAAATGGGCGAAATGCACCTGAGCTTCACGTATCTAGAGAGTACAACAATATGCTTCAGGGATACAAAGCCAGTAAAGAGAAATCTAAGTCTCAAAAAGATGCTGTTTTATTTATCAAACAAAAGCTTGATGCTGCAAAATGGTTTATTGAGGCAGTAAAACAAAGACAACAAACACTTTTTGTGACCATGAGTGCAATAATGCACTATCAAAAAAGTTATTTTCTTAGTGGAGATGAACGAAACCTCAAACCAATGATCCTAAAAGACATTGCAGACGAGATTGGCATGGATGTAAGTACCGTTTCTAGAGTAGCAAACAGTAAGTATGTTGATACCCCTTACGGAACAAAGCTTATCAAAGAATTCTTTTCTGAATCAATGACCAATGATCAGGGTGAAGAAGTCTCTACACGAGAAATAAAGAAAATACTGGAAATAACTATAGGTGAAGAAGACAAGAAAAAACCACTCACAGATGAGAAACTTGCCAAAATTCTAAAAGAAAAAGGATATCCTATAGCCAGAAGAACTGTAGCCAAATACAGAGAACAATTAGATATTCCTGTTGCCAGGTTACGAAAGAAAATTTAATGAATTTTTTTCTACGAAGTGCTTCTTATGTTTTACACCCACTATTGATGCCTCTTATCGGTGCGATAATTTATTTTTATACCGCCCCTAGATTCATCCCTGACGAAATTATACGTGCCAAAATTTTTGGGCTCGTTGTCCTTACTATTCTAATACCTATAGTATTATTCTTTTTACTCAGAAACCTTGGCACCATAACCTCTATACACTTAGAAACTGTAAAGCAACGAAAAATACCACTATTACTACAATCAATCCTACTGATTATAGTGATAAAAATGGTGATCGATGTATATCACTATCCTGAATTATATTTTTTCTTTTTAGGGATTCTACTCTCATCTTTAAGCGCCATCTTTATGACATTGTTTAATATCAAAGCAAGTCTACATATGATTGGTATTAGCGGGATCACTATGTTTACAATAGCAATAAGTATTCACTTTGGGCTTAATTTAACTATATTAATTGCCGTATTGATGATTGCCAATGGATTGGTTGCTTCTTCAAGATTACACTATAAAGCACATAGTAATCTAGAGCTTATTTTAGGCCTTTTGATCGGGGTTATCCCACAACTTACACTAATCAATTTTTGGTTATAAGCTTACAAGATATAAAACATCAGCCCTATTTTTACGGTATTCAATCCCACGGGCTCCCCTTGAATCGTTGCATTGTTATTAAACAATGGATTTAAGCTATAATAAAAATGAAAATTAAAGGTATTCCATCCAAAAGTAAAAGTCGTCCCCACTCTCCACCTATTCAGCTCATCAACCTTTGTTTGCTTTACCTGATTACCACGTTGTCTAAAATTAGAATTAAAAGAACTCATATATCCCAATTTAATTCCTGTGTAAATCCTATAAAACTTATGTGTTTGTGGTGTAGAAGTACGCCATCTAAGTTCAAAAGGAGCTTCTATCAAGTGAGTAGTAAATCTATTTGTATTATAATCAATCCCATCTAGAGTACTAAATATACTACCTCCTTCTCCTTCTTCTTCACCAATAAATAAATCCTGATTATATACATTCAAAGAATATCCTAAACCAAGCCCTATTGCAACATTACGCTTTTTATTGATAGGCATATCTCTAATAAAACCTAAATGCATTCCTCCCGAAAATCCAGACTGATTGACATCCTTTGGTTTATTGAGTAATAAATTTACCGTTACACCAACATAAAATTGATCTTCTCGATACAGAGAATCTACTGCCACTGGCTCAGTAGAATTCAAGAGGTTTTCTTGTGCCGACCCAAGAAACACAAACAAATAAAAACAAACAAATAAAAATAAACTCTTCATATATGGTTACTAAAATAAATCTATTTATTCAGAAATAAGAAAAACTTCATAAAAACAAGTCAAAATTAGAAAAACCCTGCTCAACAAAAGCAGGGCTCAACACTTATAACTGAACAGATCAGTTTTTCACTATTTCTTCGGGATATGATTACCAACACTACCTTTTTTGGTTGCATAATTAATTTTGAGTGCATTCACTTTTTTCAATTCCTTTTTAATATCACCCACCAACCCCATTCTAGTATCTTCATCAACTTTTAATGAAGTAATCATAAAAGGATGCAAGGCATCCCTTTTTGCAGCTCTCTCTGCCAATATAAACGCTTTTATATCCTTTAAATCTGCAAATTTATCATTCAATTGAATTCTAGCCTCTGAACCAATATTTTTATATCTCGAACTAGGCTTACCAGCATACACATTCATAATTAGATTTTTGTTATCTAATTTTTCAATTTGATCTGCCTGAGGTAGTTTATTTTCAACTATAAGAACATTTTTTCTCATAACAGTAGCCACCATAAAGAAAAACAACAACATAAACACAATATCAGGTAATGATGCTGTTGAAATTTCTGGCAACTGTGTGTGTTTTTTATTTTTGAATTTTGACATAATAACAACTATTTAGATTAATAATTACGAACTGGCTCTGCCTCTGAAAGCTTTTCAGGATACATAGATTTAATTTTTTTGATCCTTTCCTTTAACAAAACCTGATTAGAATGACTGGCATCTTTCAGTAGGTTTTTCATCTCTTTAAAAGAAACACCGTATAATCGTTTTGCTTCTCGATCACGAAGCTCTGTATAGGCGCCAACCAGTTCATTCTGTACAGTTACATACGTTCCATAATTAGTTTCTCTATTATTTACTAAGGATATTATCGCTTTATCAGGATGATCAGAGGATTGATCATCTTTATTGCCTTTACAATAATTACATTGCCAATCTCCTACTCCAGCTCCATTATCCAAAAATGCTATAGCAGCCCTTTTCAGTGCCCCTATATCCATTATAGCGCCTTCAACCAACAATTCATTATGTTGATTTAGTTCAACCCTAAAAATATTCTTCTCTTTAACAATAGTCTTTTCAGCATCATCTATAAGAGGTGGAAGTTTTCTACTAATACCATGATCTGTTTCTATAGTTGTAGTAACTAAAAAAAAGATGAGTAATAAAAATGCAATATCTGCCATAGATCCTGCATTTACACTTGGTGCTAATCTTCTTGTCATAATAAATATATTTAATTAATAATTCACTTACAGAATCAGCAAACTGTGAATTCATGTGACAAGAAATAGGTAGAAAGAAAATATATTGAAACTATTTTATCTATGTATTTAATATCACTTTTGGAAGGCTAGATATTGATACTATAGAACAGCATACCATCTTTTGGTTTTGGCAATTGTGCTAAAAAAATTGCATGTAGTTGCTATTCCAAAGTCAAAAAGAGGTATTACATCACAGTTAGTATTATAAATTTTAACAATTGTTATGCCATTTTTAGGTTTTATACACACTAAATGGGATTTTAATACTCCTAAGATTATATAGAAATTCAAGGTCTTTACAAGCTTAGAGGAAGTTTGTTTGATAAACAAAAAAAATCCTGCTCCACAAAGGAACAGGATTTACAATATCCTATTTTGATATTTTCTATACTGGTATTAAATTATTTGAAGTTATCAGTAGCACTACCAGACTTGGTAGTATAATTAATTTTTAATGCCTGAACTTCTCTTAATTCTTTTTTAATATCACCAACTAGACCCATATTAGTTTTACCATCTATTTTTAGGGCTGTAATAAGAAAAGGTATTTCCTCTTCTCTTCTAGCGGCTCTTTCAGCCAAAACAAACGCTTTGACTTCACTTACATCAGCGAACTTATCATTAAGCTGTATTCTAGCCTGATTACCTGCACTAGAGCGGTATCTTGAGCTAGGCTTACCAGCATAAATATACATTACCAAGTTTTTCTTATCTAATTTTTCTATTTGATCTGCAACTGGTAATTTGTTATCTATCATTAATGTATTCTTACGCATTACTGTTGCAACCATGAAGAAAAACAATAACATAAATACAATATCTGGTAACGACGCCGTAGAAACGGGAGGTAACTCACCACTCTTTTTCTTTTTAAACTTAGACATAAGAATTCTGTTTTTATGTTATTATTTTTTTGGTTCTGCTTCTGAAAGTTTTTCAGGGAACAAAGCTTGTATTTTCTTAATATCTTCTTTAAGCTTAGTCTTGCTTCCAGAGAAATTTACGTCATCAAAATCTTTCTCCATTTGTTCGAAAGTTTTTCCGTAAATACGTTGTGCTTCTCTATTACGCAACGTAGTATACGCTGCTACCAGCTCATTCTGAACTGCAATATAAGTAGCATAATTAGTTTCTCTGTTGTTATTTAAAGAAATTACAGCTTTTGTTGGATTATCAGACGATGAAGGATCTCTAGACCCTTGACAGTACTTACATGCCTCTGATCCTGCTCCACCTCCGTTATCCAAAAACTTAATAGCAGCTTCTCGAAGATCTTTTAACTCCATAGGAGATTCTTCTACCAATAGATCGTTATTCTTATTAAGCTCTACAACAAAAATATTCTTTTGTTTAAGAACTGGCGGAATTACATCCTCCTCCTGTGGCGGAGGAAGCTTACGGCTAATACCTGTATCTGTTTCGATAGTGGTAGTAACCAGGAAAAATATAAGAAGTAAGAAGGCAATATCCGCCATAGATCCTGCATTTACTTCTGGTGCTGCTCTTCTTGCCATATTATTACTTAATTAGTTTTTTAACTCCAGAGAACAACATTAATCCAACTGCGGTAGCAGCCAAGAAATAAAATGTATATAAACCAGCACCTACCCATTTGGATTCACCTGCGGTTATTATTTCTCCATCTCTTAATGGTGTTTCTACTCCTTCTGCTATAAAATAAGCAACAAGTCCTACAACAAGGAAAGCTACGATTCCTATTGCTGTATTTTTAAGGCTAGACGGATTTTTTGCTAAGGCAGAAAAAACGGCAATCAATGTAACCACTGCTATACCTATAAAAACAACAAGTGTAAGTGTGTATAATGGAGTTACTAGCGATGTAGCTTCGTTTAGTATCTCTACAGAACCACCTTCTCTAACAAGGTCTTTGGTTTCTGTAATACCATATTTTTCCATAATATCGTCAAAGCTATTACTCATCAGGAACAATAAAACTGCTCCTAAAATACCTATAGCCATTACGACATATGATAATATTTTTGAAATTTTCATGTGACTATTTTTTTATTTGGATCGCACATTACACGAATCCTTGAATTACATAAAAGTGTAAACTAAAAAATCTTATAATTCAGATTTTTTTAGACATCGATTATTTCTTTCTCTTGTAATCTACAAGAATATCGATTAAAGCAATAGAAGCATCTTCCATGTCGTTTACAATTCTATCGATTTTAGCCACGATATAGTTATAAAATATTTGAAGTATAATTGCAACAATAAGACCAAATACAGTTGTAAGAAGTGCAACTTTAATACCTCCTGCTACAAGAGATGGCTGCATATCATCTGCTGCTTCAATTTTATCAAATGCTGTAATCATCCCGATTACCGTACCCATAAATCCAAGCATTGGAGCTAGAGCGATAAATAATGATACCCATGATACGTTTTTCTCTAATTGTCCCATTTGAACACCACCGTATGCCACAACTGCTTTTTCTGCTGCGTCTATACTTTCGTCTGCTCTTTCAAGACCTTGATAATATATTGATGCAACAGGTCCCTTTGTATTTCTACAAACTTCTTTTGCCGCTTCAACACCACCACTACTTAGAGCATCCTCTACATTTTGTTGTAGTTTCTTAGTATTTGTTGTAGAAAGATTTAAAAAGATAATTCTTTCGATTGCGATCGCAAGACCCAAAATCAAACATATAAGTACGATACCCATAAATACAGGTCCCCCTTGAATAAAACGTTTTTTGAGATTCTGATGAAATGATATTTCTTCAGAAGGTTTCTCTGATACCGTTTCTTCTTGAGCTGTTGTTGTATTAGTTATAGGAGCAATTAATAATTGCACATTTGCCGTTAATAACTGGGCAGGTGCAGTAGATGCTTGTAAGTTTCCAAAAGTCATTACTGCTGCGATTGCCAGAATAGAAAATAATCTTTTCATTGCGCTGATTCTTAATTTTAATTAGTTAAAGGGTTAAAGATATAAAAATAATATATATTCTATTAAAAATTTGATAATAATGCAGAGAGGAAGGGATTCGAACCCTCGATACGCTTTTGACGTATACACACTTTCCAGGCGTGCGCCTTCGACCACTCGGCCACCTCTCTAAGTTTTCCCTATAAAATAAGGATGGGCAAATAACAAAAAAAATGTTAAAGTGTGAAATTTGAGGCGTTAATTTTCTGAGATTTCACCTCGAATAGAAGTTTCATAGATGGTTTTGAGCACCTTAAGCGGTAAATTTTCACCCAACAAATACATCAATTTTGCCACAGCTGCCTCTGTGGTTATGTCTTTTCCTGAGATAACTCCCACCTTTTTGAGACCAACACTGGTGTCATATTTCCCCATTTCGACACTTCCTCCTATACATTGAGTTACATTAATCACAGGAATATTCTTTTTTACAAGATCAGAAATCATAGTAATAAACCACTTTTTTGTGGTTGTATTACCTGCCCCATATGTTTCTAAAATGACTCCTTCAATCGTTTCTAACGAAAAAATACTCTTCAAAATATGCTCATTTATCCCAGGAAACATCTTAACAATAATAATATTGTTATTAAAATGGGTATGATACACCATTTTTTTTCGTCTATTGACAGGCAATAAATATGTGTTATTAATTTTTAGATGAACTCCAGATTCTACTAAAAACGGATAATTAAGGGATTGAAATGCCTCAAAATGTTCTGCATTTACCTTTGTGGTTCTATTAGCTCTCAGCAATTTATACTCAAAATAAAGACCTACTTCTGTAATTACTGGTTTTCCTTTTTTTTGTAATGCTGATATTTGCACTGCAGTTATCAGGTTTTCTTTTGCATCTGTTCTAAGGTCTCCAATAGGCAATTGAGATCCTGTAAAAATGATAGGTTTTGCCAGATTCTCAAACATAAAACTAATTGCAGATGCTGTATATGACATAGTATCACTACCATGTAAAACAACAAACCCATCATAGTCATTATAGGCATCATTAATAATACCCCCCAGCTCTCTCCATTGATCTACATTCATATCTGAAGAATCAATAGGTTTTTCAAAACTAATTGTATCTATACTACAATCCAATTGTCTGAGTTCTGGAATATTTAATAACAGTTCATCAAAATCAAACGCAACCAAGGCTCCAGTTTTAAAATCCTTTACCATCCCAATGGTACCCCCAGTATATATAAGTAGTATGTTTGGTGAAATATCCATACAGCAAATGAACGAAATTTAAATCACATTGAGTTTACTTACACCCCAAATACATTTTTAGAATTACGAGTTGTAATTGCAGCCAATTCTTCTATTGGTTTTTGATAGATATCAACAAGTTTTTCGAGAACATTAATTAGATACGAGCTCTCATTACGTTTACCTCTATATGGTGTAGGCGCAAGATATGGAGCATCTGTTTCTAATACAATATGATCTAGTGAAATTTGATCTAAAAAGGTATTTATCTTACCATTCTTAAAAGTAACAACACCTCCTATACCTAATTTCATATTATATCCTATAGCTCGATGAGCATCTTCTATAGTTCCTGTAAAACAATGAAAAATCCCAAACAAATCATCTCCCTTTTCTGACTCCAACACTTCAAAAACCTCATCAAAAGCTTCTCGACAATGTATTACAATAGGTAATTTATATTTTTTTGCTAATCGAATCTGATGCAAAAAAGCTTCTTTTTGTATTTCTAATGAGGTAGTATCCCAATATAGATCAATACCTATCTCCCCTATTGCATAAAACTTTTTATCAGATTTTACATCAAAACGTTTTTCTAATTCTTCTTCTACATGTAGTAGTTCTTCTTTATAATTTTCTTTTACATGTGTAGGATGCAACCCCATCATCAAAAAAACATTCTCAGGATATTTTGATTCTATAGCATACATAGACTGGGTATATGCAGAATCAATTGCAGGAACAAAAAAACGTTGTACTCCATTATCTATTGCGCGTTGCATCATTTCCGCCTGATCTTCATCAAAGGCATCACTATAAATATGGGTGTGAGTATCGGTAAGTATCATGCCGCAAAAATATTAAATTTTGTGTGCATGTATTATATTTTTTCACAAACAAAATATGTTATGTCCTATATTGAACTATTTACTCAATTTATACTAATTATTCTTTCTAGAGGAATAATCATAGATTGCTTAAGAAGTACAGACTTTTCTGTAATACCCCAAACTGTAGTCTCGACTTTTTTGAGGCCCTTATCATCTGCAAAAGTTATTTTTACTTTTAAATGTTCGAGATTACCCAATCTCATTGCTCTTTTTAATTTCCTACACCTATCATGCTTATCTTTCTTATTTTTTAGCACATCCTCATGTGGAAAATGCAAAAATTGAATTTGTTCTTTTTCTATATACTTTATTTTATTCTCGATTCTCATATACATTATTTTATTATCTATGAGAATTTAGTAGTTACAATCAATTAAAAATTACAAGATATACCCATTTAATCACAAAAAACATGAATACTATTTTATTGATTAAAAATGATTATTTCAATTTATGTATTAGTTTTTGGGCTTGATTATAATCTTCAGCATCTTTAGGTATACCTTTAAGCAATACAACACATTGATCATATTTTTTTTGTTTCAACTGGTTTAATGCTTCAAACCATAATGCTTTGTATTTATACGAAGAATTGTTTTTATATATCCCTTCAAAGGCCTGAGTTGCTCTTGAATATTTACCTTGCTCTAATAGTGATATCCCATAATAAAACTGATATGCTGTATTCTCTTTATCTTTTGACAACAGCACTAACAGATATTCTTCAGCCTTAACATAGTCTTCTGAATTAAATGCGTGTTCAGCCTTTTTACCATCTTCTTCTGTACTCCCTCGTTCTGAAATTGACAACTCAGGAACATTTGCATAATCACTATAAACAGGATCACTTTGATTAAAAAAGTACACTCCAAAAATTAGCACTATACTTGCTACAGCGCCATATGCCCATACAGGTATTTTTATCACCTTGGTTTCTTTTGAAATGCGTTTCTTAGTAAAATAAGAATTCCCAATTTCTTTTAAATTATTTTCTAACGTTTCTTTTTCTTGTTCCGAAACAAAACGTGCTTCAAGATGAGAATTTAATTCTTGATAAAGCGCAAACTCTTTTGCAAGAGCATCATCCTCTTTAACCATTTTAATTAGTATTTCTTCTTGAGCACTAGAAAGTTCTTTGCTACAATACCGATCAAACAACTCATATTTCTCTTCTTGGGTCATAACAATTTCTTTATTTGATTGAACTTAGGAGAGCTTTGAATAAGCTGCGTCAACTTGCCAATACACAAGGATTTCTTTTTACGAACATATCCATAAGATTGCCCCAATTTTGAAGCTACCTCCTCCATTGATTTTATAGTAAAACTTGCTTTCAACAACTCTTTACATGCTTTTCCTAATTCATCAAACATCTCACTATAAAGCTTATGTTTAGCATTAAAAATCTCTGTCTCTTCTACAAAATGAATACTCTCATCACTTATAGATACAATCTCTTCATTAATTGTTACCAAAGTATCTGTATTTTTTTTTAGTTCATTTAGCCATCTACGCTTACAAAGTAAAAAGAAATAAGCATCAAACGGACAGGTAAGCTGTAACCCTTTTTCTTTTGCTTGCTTATAAATTGTAATCAAAACTTCTTGAATTATATCCTGAGCTACAGACTCATCACCGCTATTCTTTTTTATGTACCCAATAACTTTTGGTGCAAATTTTTTATACATCTCAGTCAACACAAGAGGGTCATTTCTCAAAAGAGCTTCAATATATTTCTGATCAGCATGTATCTTGGTATTTGCCATAAGTAATTTATAGAAGTCTCTAATTTATAAAAGTTTTATGATAACGGGGTAACAAAAGATCAAAGCTATTGATATAATAGTATAAAAGGTAAAATCTGAAATATGCTAATTAGGTAATGGGGGTTACAGCAAATTTCAGCTCATATTCCAGGAGGTTATTCTTCCGGAATATTTTTCATCAGATTGATAATTTATCTTTTTACTTATATTTAGTAACCACTAATCACGAATTATGAGAGAACTTATAGTCTTGTATTGCAGTATATTTCTACCTTGTTTGAGTTTTGCCCAAATCCTCACAAATGACACCATACCTAGAGTTGCTCCTATATCTTATGAGATTAATGGCCCTCAAGTAAAATACACCGCCAAAATGCCTCCTTTAAATCAGATTGCAGGGGCTCCAAAAGCATTTTACACCTATTTTTGGGAATACGGAGACGGGAACTATAGTTTCAAAGAAAATCCCGAGCATCAATACACCTCATCTGGAACTTATACTACCAGACTTTGGGCAACTAATAATTATGACAATGGCAAACCTCCTGCAAGTCGTCCCAAATCTGTAACTATAACAACTGATAATGATGAAGCTTCTATTGCACCAAATTCTCCTTTTGAAGAAGAAGAGAATTTAATCTTAAAACGAAATCGAGAGCCTATTCCAGATCAGGAAATGGTATTTATCACTAGTTATAAAAACACCAATAATTATGTTTCTAACGGAAAATTATACCTTTTTTATAATGATACTCAATTCAAGAATGATAATTTTACCATAGAAGATACCAGAATGCATCATAATGAGCGTATTATTCCTATGCAGGCCATATCACAAACACGTTCAGAGAATGATGACCATACCTTATTGGCCTCTTCTTTAAACAGCATCTTACATAACAGAACATTATTTGCACAAGACACTACCAAAAGAAAGAACCTGCCACTTACTCTAGAAGAATCTAAAGCACTATACCGCAATTATCAAGTAATATCATTTGATAACATGAAGCCCAATGAAGAGCGTACTATTTTCAGAACTCTAAAAACCACTCCAGAAATGATAAAAGACACCAGTGCTATTGTTACTTTACGAAGTATCTATGTACCTGATGTCAATTATGACAATCATACCGTAAAGGATACAGAAATGGAGATTGTTACCTCTCATGATCCAAACAAAATGTCCTCCAACGGTTGGTTGATGAACTATAGACTTGTACGATTCAAACGTTTAAAATTCAGAGTTCGCTTTCAAAATAATGGTGAGGGACCAGCCAACACTATAAAACTAGAAGTAGATACTCCCGAAATGTTTGATAAATCTACCCTACAAATCGAAGGCATGTATCCTGAATGCCCCATTTGCCCAAAAGAAAAAGAAGTCAACTATAGTTGTCTGGATACGATCCTAAAAAAGGATAAAATTATTTTTCAATTCAATAGAATCTATCTTCCTGGGAGCCAACAAAAAAATGTATCAGAGATAGACTCTACCAAGGGATATGTGCGCTACTCTATGAAATTTGGTAAAAAATTTCATAAAAAAAAGACCAAGAGCCGTACTGCGATCTATTTTGATAAAAATGACCCTATTATCACCAATTATGCGACAACACGTTTTATGCCAGGTATCTCTATAGGCACAAAAGCTGGGTATATAATAATACCCACACTCGATAATCAAAAAGAATATTTTGTTGGCGCCACAATATCCCCTTTCAAATCATACAGAGGATATTATCAAGCAGAATTAATGGCATCGGCATCATCGTATGATCAATTGCGAAATTTTGAGACTAGCACCATTCAGGCAAATGGTACAGAGAACTTAATTAGATATTCTGAGTCTAATTCTTATAATAATATTTCTATCTATGCGATTCCTGCCTCATACCGATATAATATCAATACCTTTTTTGCAATGGGCGCAGGCATACAGTTAAAAGCTGATATCACAAGTAAAAACACCCAAAACACAACAGGAGAAGGCTTTATGGTATTTAGAAATGGTCCTGGGGTGGAAATCATCAGAAATCAAGATATAGATACTCAAGAAGCAAAAGAGATCAAAGAGGATTTTACCAATCTGCAAACAGGTATTTTTGTAGGGCTCAATTTTGGAACCGTAAGACTTGGCCCCAGTCTAGGAATTCGATATGTATATAATTTCGACTCCCCAACTTCTCAAATTCAGTGCTATGGGATTTGGAAATTTTAAAACCTACCTCTGGCTATCTATTTTTGTAATTGGTAGTTCCCACACATTAGTCGCTCAAAAAGAGACCACAACCTCTAAATTTCTGTACGATCAACTGGATCATTTTTTGCAAGAGCCAACAAACACTACTCTTCTAGAGCTGAGTTCAAAAATTTTAGCAAAAGAAAACCAGCTCACTACTCAAACAGAATTTGTGGCTTGGGTTATCACTCATTGTAACCTCGGATATTACCACAACAAATTTGGCAACACCCAGAATGCTATTTTTCATTATGAAAAAGCCTGGACAACCTATCACAAAAGAAACGTAACAAATTATGATATCATAGAAAACTGTTTACAACCTCTTGGCAACATCTACATAAGAACAGGAGATTTACCTAAAGCAGAAATCACTATCAAAAATTACTTATATCTAGCAGAACAATCAGAAAACATCCCCAAGATACTCTCTGCAATCACCAATCTTTCTATAGTTTACAACAATCTAGCAACATATTCAAAATCAATTGAGTTACTCAATAAAGGTCTTACTATCGATCCTAAAAACCTTAATTTACTCACCAATATAGCTACAAACTATCTTAATACTGGCAATTATAACAAAGCCAAAAGCTACGCAAAAAAAGTAATTGCTATAGACAGCAATCAAGTAAATGCATACCAAATACTTGCTGCTACTGCCCTAGAAAAAAACAATTTTCTGAAAGCCAGAGATTATATTCTCAAAGCAAAATTGCAATTACAAAAAGACACTACCACCACACCAAGAGATATTGCTAAATGGCAATTGGTCTATATTGACCTACTATTATCTCAATCCAAATTTACAGAGGCACAGAAAAACATCTATGACATTTACACCGCTCTCCTACCGCGATACACAAAAAAAAATAAACTACCTGATGCAGAGCAACTCATTGCAGACAAGGTATTACTACAAACTCTAGACATACAGGCACATATATACCAACAAACAAAACAACCACTCAAAGCAATAATAGCCATTGACTTGGCTTTTCTAGTAAATTATAAACTCAACGCCCTCTACCCATTACAGGATACCAGAATTATTCAACATGGCCAAAATCGTAACAGAACAGAAACATATATAGATCTTCTCTTTTCTTTATATCAATATACAAAAGAAGAAAAATATGGCTGGCAAGCATTACAAGCCGCAGAGAATACCAAAGCCTCTATAGCAAGTAAGGCAATGTTATCAAAAAAAGTACTATCAAATTATAAAAATGACTCTTTGGTAACAGCAAAAACTCTTCTTTATAAAGAGCTTATATATTATAAAACCCTACTTATAAAAGAAAAACTAAAAGGAAGAGATGCAAACATTTCTCATATTCAAAAATGGGAGACATCTTACAATATAAAAACAATAGCCCTTCAGGAAACCATAAAAAATTTACATCATAAGTACCCTGATATACTTGCTACAAAAAAGCTGCTATCTGTTGTTGCTCTTCAAAAAAAACTAAAAAAAGACCATACTACTTTGATCGAATATTTTTATGGCGATAAAAATGTGTATCAATTTGAAATCGCCGCTGATTTTTTTAGCATCAAAAAAATAAAAAACGTAGCACTTTTCAAGAAAACCATTAAGAAGTATATTCATTATTTTGATACTGCTTCAACCATTACAAATAAGGTCTCTGAGTTTACAAAAAATGCATATCAAACGTTCTGCGCATTACAAATTCCCGTAAACACAAAAAAACTACTCATCATTCCTGATGGACCTTTGTCTTTTGTTCCTTTTGAATCCTTATTACAAAAAAATACGACTACTATAAATTTTGCTAAAATGCCTTTTTTAGTAAAATCAATCAAAGTAAGCTATGCTATTTCGGCAAATAAATATCTGACATCTGTTTCTACAAACAATCCAAACAAAACAGTGCTAGGCATATTCCCCGTCTTTGAGAATACACCCCTAGAATTATCTTTTTCTTTATCAGAAAGCAAATCACTAAAACAACTCTACAACGGAGAGTTTCTAGAAAAAGAACAAGCTACCTACGCTCATTTTCTTGAAAAAACAAAAGATCATTCCATTATTCACTTATCTACACATGCCGCCTCAGGAGATTTTTCTAAACCTGCATCTATACAATTTAGAGATCAAAATGTACTGGTTAACCAACTTTATGCATTACAATTAGACACAGATCTCATTGTATTGAGCGCTTGTGACACAGGTGTTGGTAAAATAGCAAAGGGCGAAGGTCCTATCAGTATCGCTAGAGGGTTTCAATATGCAGGAGTAGAAAACTTACTTTTTTCGCTATGGAAAGTAAATGATAAAACCACCTCTGTATTAATGGATAATTTTTATAAAAATCTAAATTCTTCTATTTCCACATCAACAGCACTACATCGGGCAAAACTAGAATACCTAGATGCAGAAGGCATCTCAAACATAAAAAAATCCCCCTATCACTGGGCTTCATTTGTATATTATGGTAAAATAAACCCCGATAACCCACCAAACTATCTGTGGTATATAATCGGTATTGTTTTATTCATATTAATTATACTATTTTTACCAAAGTTTCTTCAAAACAAAACATGAGTACACTCCGTAAATTTTTAGTTCAAAAAGAATACAATAGAATCAGATTGGTTGTTACCAAGACAAGTCATTTTGAAGTCAAAGCAGTACTAAATGGTATCGAAGGCAATTTTATTGTAGACACAGGAGCATCCAACTCGTGTGTGGGATTTGAAGCAGTAGAAAAATTTTCATTATTTACTCAAGATAGTGATGTAAAAGCAGCAGGAGCTGGTGCAACAGACATGCTCACACAATTATCAAAGAAAAACACAATTCAGATAGGAAAGTGGTCTAGAAAAAAGATTCCTCTCGTATTATTCGATCTTACTCATGTTAACACTGCATTAATAAACCATCAGGCAGAACCAGTAGACGGCATCATCGGTGCAGATATTTTAAAAAAAGGAAAAGCAGTTATTGATTACGACAAAAAATGTATGTACCTCAAGTAAATCAAAAAGATATTTTTATGAATACCAAATTCTGAGGTTTTCTCATTACTAAATGTAAAAATTAAAGGAATACCGAATAACAAACACTGGATACCGAAGTTTTTCACCAGCACCCTATACTCTAATTAACTAAAAGATAGAGTCTAAATTAATAGATTCTAGAACTCAAGAACATCAAAATACATAACGGGAGGCTAATTATTTATACCTATTAATAAATTTTTTAAAATAGTTCCCTGTAACAAATCTTATAAAAAATAACAGTATTTTTATTCTAATTACAAAACGGGGATGCGGTTCATCTTACAATATTTCAGAGATAAATAAGTGAAAATTGGTAACAACAAAGACTAAAATATCAATAGCCTCTATATGCAGGCTACTACATTTTATCAAACATCAGACTGTCTAACGTTACAGCACATTATGAAATTGATTTCAAAATATATAAGAAATAATTATCTGATTTTGACAGTAAAGCTGTTGATCTTATCCTTATTTATTTTTAGGCTAATCCACGGAAATATTGAAACCTCAGTTTATTGGAATTTTGTTTCGGAAACTGGAAGTGGATTAAGAAACTATTTAAAAGCTTTAAAAGGAATGTATTTTTACGTACCTACTATAATTTTACTAATTCCTTTAATCGGAATCTTTGTTAATGGAAAAATGGGATGGGTATTAATTCAAATGTATTTTTATTTTTTGATTACAAACCTGACTTTTTCATTAACTTTTTCTGAATTAACGGACAATCAAAGTCTAGCAATAAATCTAGTTGAATTTTTACTTTTACTTCTAATTATATTATTAATGAACAAAAAGAAAATTAGCAACTTATTTTATGGAATGGATAAAACGGAATTATTGATTAAAAATATTATTAGTTCTACTATTGGAATTTCAATAACAATAATACTCGCTGCACTGAAAAGCAAGTGAAGTTTTAAAAACACCTTCTAACACATTATCGATACTTTGAAAAAACTGCTATTATTTATATCTTCATTACTCTCTACCAATACAAATGCCCAAACGAAATTTGATTTGGAAAAAATATTAAAAATTCAAAGACGAGATATAATTGTTATGGAAATTAACTCTTATCTGAATAAAAAGTCTGGATATGGTGAAAAAATTGAGAAACTGAATCCTGTGCAACAAACTTTTCTTTTCGTAGAAAATTTAGAATATGAAATAAATAATGGAGGATTTAATCAATTCTATTTCAACTCAAGTGGGGCTTTTAGTCAAGAAACGTCAAATGCTCTTTTAGAAATTGGCGCGAAAAAAACAGCGGAAATTATAAAAAAAGCTAATTCTGAATTTAAAAACGGAATGGTTCCAAAAGACAGAAACGAAAGGCAAAACAAATTGGCGCAGATTAAAGAAAAAGCTGAAGAAAACTGGAACAAATGCGATTCGGAATTTTATGAATATCAAGATGACTTGACCGAATTATTAATTGCGTTTGTGATTAAAAATAAAACTGAATTTAAAAATTAACGTGTTACAAAACTATATATAGCAGATTAGGTGATTAGTTAAAAATAATCTATTTGCAAAATCGACATGAAAATCCATAGCTTTTCTACCCTGTACTATTCATAACCAACCGTTAATAGCAAACCAAACTATATGAAAAAAACAATAATAGATATTCATTGTGATTTATTAATTCATTTGACAAAACCTAATTCTAGTATTGACGACATAGATTTAGGCTGCTCTATCCCTTACCTTAAAGAAGGAAATGTCAAATTACAAGTAATGGCTATTTTTGCACCCACACAATCAAATAGTCATAAAATAGGTATTGAGCAAAGTGAAATTTTTCATAATTTAAGTTTAAAAGAAGAACGACTATATACTTTACAAAAACGACATCTAAAAAACTTAAATAACAGTGAAAATATCGGAATGTTGGCCGCTATCGAAAATGCATCAGCTTTTTGTGATGAGAACACTACACTTAGAGAAGGTTTTGATACTCTTGAAAAAATCAGAAACAATGTTGGTAACCTTTTTTACATAGGTTTAACACATCATTCAGAAAATAGATTTGGTGGTGGAAACTATACTTCTACTGGTTTAAAAAACGATGGAAAAGCCTTAATAGATTATCTAGACAATAAAAATATCGCTATTGATTTTTCACATACAAGTGACAATCTAGCGCATGATATCTTAAACTATATTACAAAACAAAATGTAAACGTTTCAATTATTGCAAGTCATTCAAATTACAGATCTATTTTTGACCATCCACGTAATCTACCAAATGAAATTGCACAAGAAATAATAAATAAAAAAGGATTAATCGGTGTTAATTTTTTGAGAGCTTTTGTTCATAACGAAAAACCTAAAATGCTTCAAAAGCATATTGAATACGGAATAGAATTTGGTGCTCAAAAAGCGATATGTTATGGTGCAGATTATTTTTATCATAAAAATCATCCTGACAAATCAAGAATACCATTTTTCTTTAAAGAGCATGAGAATGCAAGCTGTTATCAAGAAATAAGCACTATAGTTAAAGAAAAGTTCGGCACTGAAATATGTGATAACATTTGCTACAAAAACGTGACTAATTTCTTAATGAGACAATGGAAATAATGAATTTACAAAAAGAATATTATTTAGAGAATTCAAGAGTATTATTAAAACCTTTGGTAATAGAAGATATCAGTAAGCTAGCTAATATTGCCATTAACGAACCTGACTTATGGAATTACACATTAAACAAACTTAATTCTGAAAAAAAGTTAACTACCTACATAACAAAAGTAATAACTGAAAGGGAAAATGGAATTTCTTATGCTTTTAGTGTTTTTGACAAACAAAATCAAACTTATGCTGGAAGCACCAGAATTTATGATATTAATTCTGTTCATAAAACTTGCTCTATTGGATATACTTGGTATGGCAAAAGTTTTCAAGGTACTGGGCTTAATAAAAACTGCAAATACTTATTGTTTAAGTTTGCTTTTGAAGAGTTACTAATGGAAAGGATTCAATTTCGTGCTGATAAAAATAACACTAGAAGTATAAACGCTATCAAAAGTTTAGGATGTAAAGAAGAAGGAATTTTGAGAAGTAATATGTATAAACCAGACGGAACAAGAAGGGATAGTATTGTTTTAAGTATTTTAAAAAATGAATGGATCAGTTCTGAAAGAAAAAAATTAAACGATAAAATAGAAGCTAGCTACTAATCGTGTAGATGAATTATTTATCTTAGGTAAATATTCTTAGACAAATAAAAGATATCCCATGCTGGGCACACTATATAATAAAATCATAGTCACCTATCAGCAAGCTTCGATTATTGCACTAAGGTATTAGGTTTAATTTTAAAAAGCCACAAGCACAAAAAAAATAGTAGAACAGAAAAAAAAGTTCAAATGGATTATTTAACATCTACATATTATTTTGATTATGAAAGTGACGAAATTCAACAACTTATAACTGAATTTAAAACGGAGGCTATCTCTCAAAAAGAAAAGACCATACGTTTGTATTTAAAAGTTCGAGATTCTTGGAGATACGACCCTTATAACCTAAGCTTTTCAAAAGAGAATTTTAAGGCAAGTACTATTGCAAAAAAAACAAAAGGACATTGCGTAGAAAAATCTATCCTTTTGATTGCTTGCCTTCGTGCTGTACATATACCTTCAAGACTTCATCTGGGAAAAGTAAAAAATCATATCGGAGTAGAAAGATTAACAGAAAAATTTGGGACAAATGTACTAACACCGCACGGAATGGTAAATGTCTATTTAAATGACAAATGGCTCAAATTATCTCCTGCTTTCAACAAGTCAATGTGCAAAATATGTAATGTTTCTCCTTTAGAGTTTGACGGAGAAAACAATTCTTTTTTACAAGAGTTTAACAATAAAGGAAATCTTTTTATGGAATATCTTGATGACTATGGCCATTTTGAAGATGTACCTTTAGAGTTTATGATAAATAATGCAAAAGAACATTATCCACATATATTTGACACCAAAGAAAATATTACCGAATTTAAATTATAAACAGAAACCAGCCACTAATCCTGTAGCCTAGTGATAGTTCAATAGTCGTCACTTCGATTCGTAAATCACTTCAAATTGCTATTTACATCGATAACAACTATTTTATACTAGATATAAAAACCATTCTTCCTAGATACACAAAACAAAACACCAATGAATAAAATTATCGTTTTTTTATTTCTGACAATTGGATTTATATCCTGTAAAACTTCTGAAAAGGAAATTAACAGACTTGAAATTGCCAAGCAATATTACAAGGCTCTTAACAATTCTGACAGTACTGTTATGAAAATTTTATTGACTGATAGCCTTCTGACTAAAGAAACTGATTATGATTATATACAGACATTTTCGCAAAATCAATACATTGAAGAATGGATGAAATGGGATTCTGTATTTGATCCAACATACAAAATCCTGGAAATTAAGCAAGAAAACGAAATTGTTAAAGCAAAGGTTACCAAAATAGATAAAAGAATAAATTTTCTTCATCAAGAACCAACTGTTTGGAATGCAGTTATCCGATTTGATACCGATAAAATAATCAGTATTGAAAGAACGAACGTGATTTTTAATGAAAAGACTTGGGGAAGAAACAGAGCTGAACTCTTAAGCTGGATTGACAAAAATCATCCTGAATTAAATGGATCTATATATGAGCAAACAGAGATTGGTGGCACCAAATTCTTAAAAGCTATCGAACTATACAAAAACAGAAAATAACGTATTACACCAAGAAACATATGGCGTGTCGATAGGTCAACGCTATGTCCTGTTGACTCACCCATTGCTTAAATTTTAATTAGAAATCCAATACCAACTACTCATTACTAAACAAATCTCCTAGCCCTCTCAGCGCAGACTAGGAACCAAAATATAAAACCGTAAAGTTCTAAAGTAATTATTGAATATCTAACACCGAATATCAAAGTTTTCTTACTATCAACCAATAGACCAACAACCACTCAACATACCTTTATACTAAGGTTGGAGCAATCAAATTGACAAATTTGGGATTCAAAATTTGAAATCATGTTCAGTAATGATAAAATTTGTCATGCTTCTTGATGTGATAATAATATGATAAGTTCTTATATTTGGTAATAAAGTTAAAATAAACTACCGTTAATAAAAAAACCTATAAATTCACACGCAATTGCTAACTTTGGTCCTTAATCAAAATGTCCTAGCAGACAATTCCACAACAGAACATAGCTCATGTATTAGTTATAATTAAAAGAAAGGCGAGAATGAAAAAGTCTATTTTGAGTAGAATAAAAGAATTAGGAGGAAATATTGAAAACATCAAAGGAAATTCTTTATTAGACGACATTCTCTCAATAACATTTAATACTGTCCTATATCAAAAGCCAACCGACACACCTTGGGCAAAAGCAGAAGAAGAAGAACCTATTTACGGAATAGGGGATTTTATTGAGAATAATAAAGAGTTGCTTATCAATAATGAGCAAGAACTTTACGATAAAATAATAGAAAAATATTACACTCTTACAGAAGAAGGTTTTGGGCAAATGTTTTGGAAAGCAGAATTATTTACTCCTTTTAAAGAAGGAACCGATGATTTTAATGAATGGAATGAAGATTTTATTGACAGCGATGAAGTTGACTTAAAAGAAATCATAGAGTTCACAAATAACTCCAAACCCGACTTTATTCAACTCTTTTACAGTTATAGTTTTCCTGATAATTTTTATATCTGCCTTTCTGATCCAAATCCTGAAAACCCAACTTTATTTGGAACAGATCATGAAGTTTTTTTCAGCAAAGTAACTAACGAAGGTGCTTTAGAAGATTTACTCAATACGTTTATGACTAAAGATGAATTATTAAAGATTGTAAAAGACAAATTGCTAAAATAACGATTGACAACCACTCATTACCAGGCAAACTTTCTGTCCTCCCTGCGTAAGCTCACTACTGTCCAGAATAAATCTACCAACAGAAATTCAATTGCTTTTTTATTAGTAATTGGTTCTTTTTCTTTTGTCTATGTGTATTATTGTTACTCAGTATAACAGGAATGAATAATAAAACTGAGAGTTTTTCTAAAAACAAATAAAAAGGCATAGGGTTTTCTTTAAGTTTTTGTAGTCTTAAGGCCAATAAATAAGTTATTATAGCTGTATAGATTTGTATCTTCACTGCATTCTGAACACCTAATACCGAAATTCACCCCACTCCTATGTCGATAAAGGATCACCTCTTGTGCGGTTTAACCAGAACAACAAAGAGAACTGAGCCTATTGCGACGAGGGTCATAGCCCCGTAAAACTGTAACATCAAAAACATAAGATGACAATCAATATCGAATACTGAGCACCCATTATTGCGTTGTGATGGATTACTCATAAAACCTAGAATGACAGCATCACAATCATCTTTTAAGCTAATCTTATTACCCAATTCTAAACACAAGGTAACCCAAAACACTATTTATTTAAAAATCAAACCCCTACAACTTCTTTTAGGAGAAAAAATGTACAAGTATGTTTTTTATTAAAATTTTTAACTAGATTTATGATAGATTTATGATAATCTGAATACCAAAAAACCTAATAAGCCTATTATCGAACTTTACCCTACGCCTCTAATGAATAGACGAAACTTCCTAACCACTAGCACATTACTAGGAGCATCTGTTGCTACACCCATATTTTCTTCAACAGTCCTAGCAGATACTAGCCCTATTTCTATATTTGATATCGGAAAAGGTTTTAACAAAATATCAAATCAAATAGAAAATATTCCTGTTAAGCTTTTATCACAAGATGTTATTGTAGCACACAATAGACTCCTTAATACGCTAAACACAGAAGGCTATATTTATAATAGCACAAAAATTACTAAATTAAGTAACTTTTGTTTTGCCATCCCACTAAGCAAAAACCCTCTGATAGGATTCAAGACAAAAGAATTGGCTTTATTGATAAAAGAAAATCAAAAAATCAAGCATTATATCCTTAATGAAAGGATTAGCTTTGGGCTTAACTCTTTGATTGAGAGCTTTAGCCAGAATATGGACTCTAATAAACTAAATATAGATATCTTATCATTTATTGCACCAGCAAAAATAATTAAAGAATCTTATGGCAGAGAAAGTGTCTTTACTTATGAAAATGAACAAAAAAATAAAATTACCCTAAAAAGTTCATCAAAAAAAAACCTAGCTTTTGTTAGCTAACATATTTGTCAAAATCAAGTAATTCTACGTATTGAATAATTTTTAGTTTTCTTTTTTCTTTGAGAAGAAAGTTACTAGAATAGATTCTGGTAGTGCAAAATAGTTGATAATCTAACTGATAAAATACAACAAATATGAAAGTTATACTTATAGGTAATTTCCCTGTATGCTTATCTTTATATCAGTACTTATATCAAAATAAGTATTTGCAAGCTGTTTGTACACAACATGTACCTCATCAACAATCTGATCAAGATTACCTAAGCCTAATACAACAAGAAAAAATAGAGACTTTTGTTATCAGTAGTCAAAATATCTCAAATCAATTCAAGGATTGGTTACAAGCTAAATCCCCTGATCTAGTCATCGTTTATGGTTTTTCACTAAAAATTCCAGAAAAAGCGCTCTCTATTCCAAAGCACGGATTTCTAAACATCCATTTCGGAAAATTACCAGAAAACCGAGGACCAGACCCTTTATTTTGGTCTATAAAAAACGGAGAGAACAAAACAGCAATTACTATACACCAAATGGATAAAAACTGGGATACTGGCAAAATTCTTATAGAAGAGCCTATTGCCATTATACCAGGAGAAACAGCGGGAATGGTAAACTCTAAAATGAACTTTACACTAGTTCAACTTATAGAAAAAGCATTGGGGCTTATACAAAACCCAGAGAATTATAAAACTCAATCCTCTAAAGAAAAATACAATAAACGACCTAGCACTATAGAAATATCGATTAACTGGGAAGAACAGACAGCAGATGAAATTGAAAACTTAATCAATGCTTGTAATCCAAAATATGGTGGAGCAACAACATATTATCAGGGTGCTCCTATAAAAATAATAGAAGTTTCTCCTGCAGATTATCCAGCCACTCTCATTGATAAATCTCCTGGTGAAATTGTACATGTACACCCTCATGAAGGGCTATTTGTATACTGTAAGGACAAAAAATTGCTACGAGTAAACATTATTCATTCTGATGCAGGTGTACTAACTGGTCAGAAATATTTTTATTTAGGAGTACAACAAAATCATCATTTTACAACCCGCTCAAAAACAAAACACCTTATTACCTAATATATAAACAACTACTAATCTTAAAATCAAAAATTATGGATCCATTTTTAGGACAAATCGTATTATTTGGAGGAAATTTTGCACCAAGAGGATGGGCACTTTGTGAAGGCCAACTATTGCCGATTTCACAAAACTCAGCCTTATTTTCAATTTTAGGAACTATTTATGGAGGAGATGGCAGAACCACTTTTGCCCTACCTGATTTACGTGGTAGAGCTCCAATAGGAGCAGGTGGAGGTCCTGGGTTATCTGACCGTAGACTTGGCTCTAGATCAGGTCAAGAAACACACACTTTAAATATTACTGAAATGCCTTCTCATAATCATTTAACACAAAATAACCCTAGTGCAGATCAGCATGTTCAATTAAGTGCTGATTCTGGAGTACGTGACAAACCTCAAGCTGGTGATGTTCCTGCAGGAGCAAGTTTTGGCTCTGGTCTTGGCGCAACACCTGTAAATGCATATGGACCTGCCAACAATCCAGTTAATGGTCAAGAAATTAGCGGAAATGCAGGCTTAACAATTTTAAATAACGGAGGCAATCAACCACATAATAATATGCAACCTTACTTAACTACAAATTATATTATTGCGCTACAAGGTGTGTTTCCTTCTAGAAATTAATTCTTTAGTTAAACAATTCAATAAGTTATAGCAAAGTAAAACTCTAATGAGGCCTCATTAGAGTTTTACTAAAAAAACACTTTTTAAAACAACCCTAAATCAATATTAATCAAACAATTTGACATGATAAACCATCATTACTTCAAACCCATACTAATTTCACTCGTTTACTTCGCCATTTTTTTAGGCAACAAACGACTGCATGGGCAAACTCCTGGCACTATGGGGTTTGGCTCCACAACAACGGTTCTTGCCAATGCTACAAACCCAAGTGCAGATCAATCAGTTAATTCACTACTAAATAATTTTGATATATCAGCCACATCTAGCTCTAATATCTTTTTGGCCTTTGCTACAAGTGGAAACGAAGGCGGTTCAGACCCTATAGGTGGTCTTTCTGATGCTGTTTTAATATGGTTAGGAAATGGAATAAACTCTGTTTCTTCTGGGACTTTATCTACAGATAGCGGTGGAGAAATTGGTATAACCTCAATGGATTTTGCATATAAACAAGCTCTAGGAGGAAGCACTATAAATTTTACCTTTACTGCAAAAAGAGATGGTGCAACCGTTGGTACTCTTATGCTAACATCACCAGCTCATAATTCTGCTATTAGTATAGATTTCACCTCTCCCTCAACTGGTTCTTTCTCCAACATTGATGAGATCGTAATTACACCAGCAGTCCCCCTATTTGGTGGATTTTCTATAGATGATATGGTAATCACAACTGCAATTAACAATACCACTCCAACAATAGCTATAGACAATTCAAACCTATCATACACTGAGGCAGAAGCTGCCAAGCAACTAGATAATACTGCTACCGTTAGTGATGCCGATGGGGATGCAGATTGGAATGGAGGCACATTAATCGCACAAATTACAGCAAATGCTGAAGCCGCCGACGAATTAAGTATCTCTGATACCGATGGGGATGGTACAGCAATAACCATTAGTGGAACAAATATTCTTGCTAACGGAACAGATATTGGAGACTTAAGTACCAGTGGGGGAATCGTTACAAACGGCACTGCACTCACAATAACTTTTGATGCTGATGCTACAAATACCAACGTACAAGAGGTATTACAATCTATCCGATATAGAAGTACCTCAACCAATCCAGGCACATCAAATAGAACAATTACAGTTACCGCAACAGATACAAATTTAGGTACAGCTAATGACACTAGAACAGTAAATGTAACCTCAGCTCCTGATGTAACTAATATTAGTTCTACAAATGCAAATGGAAGCTATAAGACTGGTGATGTCATAGTAATAATTGTTACTTTTGATGAAATAGTTACGGTTGTAGGCACACCTCAATTAACTTTAGAAACTGGTACTACGGATAGAACAATAAACTATAACGGAACTGGTAGCGGAACAAATTCTTTACAATTCACATATACAGTACAAACTGGTGACATAAGTTCAGATTTAGACTATGTAGCTACAAACTCATTAACTGCAGGCACAAGCATTCAAAACGGCACAGGTAACAATGCATCTTTAACGTTAGCTAGCCCAGGAGCTCCAAATTCTTTAGGAGCTAACAAAGCATTAGTCATTGATACTAATGCTCCTCGTATCAGCAACATAACTCGTCAGAGTCCCGCCACTAGCCCAACAAATGCAGATGCTTTAATATTTAGAATTGTATTTAGTGAAAGTGTTCAAAATCTAAATAGTACTGACTTTAATATTACAGGAGCAACAGGAGCCTCAATTAGCACAACTGGTTCAGGAACAACATATGACATAACTCTTTCAGGCGGAAACCTTGCAGTGGTAAACAGCACAATTACCTTGAGCTTTTCTGGAGGACAAGACATTACTGATGCTTCAGGGAATGCATTGACTAACTTAACACCAACAGGAACAAACAATAACACTTTTGTAGTAGATAATACCGCACCGCGTATCAGCAGTATAACTCGTCAGAGCCCTGCAACTAGCCCAACAAATGCAGATGCTTTAGTATGGGATGTA
>NZ_OMKE01000049.1 GCF_900299535.1 Aquimarina aquimarini
TTCAACAATAGCTAAGGCTATTCTTTAATTTTATGCCTTAATCTAACACAAAATAATTCAAACTCTTTATACGAAATTCTTATCCATAACTCGTATTATCTCTGAATTTTCTTTTATGTATAAGGTTAAAATTACGTGAATTTTTTTTGAAATAGTTTTTAATTCCTGACTTTAGTGTTTTCTCAAATCTATTTTTTTAGCTACTTACCTAGCAACGTAGGCTTTTTAAAATTAAACACTAACAAACATGCGTTTACAACTACCTAGAACATTCCTTATTCTTCTTTTAGCTTTTCTTACGATATCAAATCTCAACTCTCAGATTTACGATCAAGGACTATATGATGCTCTTGAATATCGATTAATTGGCCCATTTAGAGGTGGCCGAAGTGCTGCCGTAACTGGAGTCCCTGGAAAACCTAATCTATTCTATTTTGGTGCCACAGGTGGTGGGGTTTGGAAAACAGTTGATGGAGGACGTGCATGGCAAAATATTTCTGATGGCTTTTTTGGAGGGTCTATTGGTGCAATTACTATATCCAAAAGTGACCCCAATGTGATTTATGTTGGAGGTGGTGAAAAAACACTTCGAGGAAATGTATCATCTGGTTATGGTATCTGGAAAAGTGTAGATGCTGGAAAAACATGGATACAATCTGGCTTACCAAAAAGTAGACATATCCCTAGAATTGCAATTCACCCAACCAATCCTGATATTGTATACGCTGCTGTATTAGGAAACATATACAAGCCAACACAAGAACGAGGACTCTATAAAAGTAAAGATGGTGGTAAAACATGGAATAATGTTCTTTTTGCTAATCAAGATGCAGGTGCTGTTGATCTAATTATCGACCCTAATAACTCTAGAATTCTATATGCTTCAACATGGAACGCCAGAAGAACTCCTTATAGTCTAAGCTCGGGAGGAAAAGGTTCTGCATTATGGAAAAGCACTGATAGTGGTGAAACATGGAAAGAAATTTCAACCAATAAAGGGTTTGCCACAGATACTTTGGGAATTATTGGCATTACCGTTTCACCTGTAAATAGCGAACGTATATGGGCAATTGTAGAAAATAAAGAAAAAGGAGGTGTATATCGCAGTGATAATGGTGGTGAAACATGGACTCTTTTGAATAGTGATAGAAGTTTGCGTCAACGAGCATGGTACTACACTCGAATTTATGCTGACCCAAAGGATATTGATATTGTTTATGTAGTCAATGTATCTTATCACAAAAGTAAAGATGGTGGCAAAAACTTTAGTAGTTATAATGCTCCTCATGGGGATCATCATGACCTCTGGATTGCCCCCGAGAATCCCAAACGTATGATCATTGGTGATGATGGAGGCGCACAGATTACCTATGATGGTGGTGAAACATGGAGTACCTATCACAATCAACCTACTTCTCAGTTTTATAGAGTAACTACAGACAATAGTTTTCCTTATAGGATTTATGCCGCGCAACAAGATAATTCCACTATCCGTATTAACCATCGAAGTACTGGTTCTTCAATTTCTGAACATGATTGGGAAAGAACTGCTGGAGGAGAATCTGCCCATATTGCAGTAGACCCTAAAAACAATGATATTGTTTACGGCGGAAGTTATGACGGTTTCCTTACCAGAAAAAACCATAAAACAGAAACTGTACGCTCCATAAGTGTATGGCCAGATAATCCTATGGGACATGGTGCAGAAGACATGAAGTATAGATTTCAGTGGAATTTCCCGATATTATTCTCCAAACACAACCCTAATCGATTGTATACGTTCTCTAATCATGTTCATGTTACAGAAAACGAAGGACAAAGTTGGAAAGTTATTAGCCCAGATTTGACTCGTAATGATCCTGATAAACAAAAATCTTCAGGAGGACCTATCACACAGGATAATACCTCTGTAGAGTATTACTGCACTATTTTTGCTGCCGCAGAAAGCCCTCTTAAAGAAGGATTACTTTGGGTAGGAAGTGACGATGGATTGGTTCATATAAGTCAAGACGGAGGGGCATCATGGAATAATGTAACACCAAAAGGAATGCCCGAATGGATGATGATCAACAGTATTGAACCTAGTGCATTTGCAAAAGGCACATGCTATATAGCTGGCACCAGATATAAGTCTGGAGATTTTACTCCATATCTCTATAAAACTACAGATTATGGAAAGTCTTGGGTCAAAATCACTAATGGAATCAAAGATGAACATTTTACTAGAGTAGTACGAGAAGATCCTAAGCAAAAAGGAATATTATACGCGGGTACTGAAACTGGTATGTATATCTCTTTTGACAATGGAAACAACTGGAAATCTTTTCAATTAAACTTACCAATTGTACCAATCACTGACATAACAATTAAAAACAATAATCTTATCGTTGCTACACAAGGAAGAAGCCTCTGGATTATTGATGATCTTACTGTTATACACCAGTTAAATAACATTTCAAAAAATCAAGATCACATCTTGTACAAACCTAAAGACTCTTATAGACTATCTGGTCGTAGTAACAAAAATTCTAAAACAGAAGGAACTAATCACCCCGCAGGAGTTATGACATATTTTTATCTCAAAAATTATGATGCTACAAAAGACACTATCTCCTTAACTTATTTCAACACCAAAAATGATACTCTTATATCTTTTAACACAAAAGCAAAAGAGAAAAAAAATCAATTAGAAGTAAAAAAAGGAGCTAATATCTTTACTTGGGATATGAAAGGCAAGGGAGCTGAAAAGCCAAAAGGCATGATCCTTTGGTGGGCAAGCTTGGATGGTCCAAAATCTGTACCTGGCACCTACAATGTGAGTCTTTCTATAAACAAAAAAGAAATATCAAAGCAATCTTTCACCATTCTTGCAGACCCAAGGGCAGAAGCTACAATCCCACAAATGAAATCCCAATTTGATTTTGTTACTGATATCAACAAGACTGTTGACAAAGCCCATAAATCTATTAAGAAAATCAGAAAAATCAACACACAGCTAAAATCCTTTACTACACAATACAAAGGTAATGATACAACTACTGATTTGGTAAAAAAGGCAACAGAGTTACAGGAACAATTTGAAGAGATTGAGAAAGCACTCTATCAAACCAAAAATAAAAGCAATCAAGATCCCTTGAATTTCCCTATCAAACTTACCAATAAATTAGCACACCTCAATGCACTAGTAAGCATGGGGGATTTTGGTCCTACAGAACAAGATATTGCTGTAAAAAATGAACTTACCAAAATGATCAACGAGCAACTCACTCTTCTTGACACTCTAATTTCTAAGGAGATCAAAAGTTTTAATACAGAATTCAATACCCTACAGCTTAATTATTTGTTTGTAGATAATTAGATTAATTTGGTTTTATCATAGAACTCATCTTGACAGTATTGCTATATACAAATGAGATTTCTTATTTTTGGATTTTTAATAGCAGTAGTTATCGCATGTTATTGAAGGATACCTATATTATTTCTTAAAAATATATAATGCTCGAATATTACAATTACATAAAATCATTGCATCTTATCTTTGTAATTACATGGTTTGCTGGATTATTTTATATCCCTAGATTATTTATATATCAAATAGAAGCCTCTCAAAAACCTTCACCAGACAAAGAGATATTAGGTACACAACTTAAACTTATGACCAAACGTCTTTGGTTTATTATTACTTGGCCTTCTGCTATACTAGCTACTTTATTTGCTATCTGGTTACTCATCTTAATGCCAGCTTGGCTACAACAACCTTGGATGCATGTAAAACTTGGGTTTGTTATACTTTTGATCGCATATCACCTAAAGTGTCATCACATATACCAGCAACTTCAAAACAATATTATAAAATGGTCATCAGGGCAAATGCGAATGTGGAACGAAGGGTCCACCATTATCTTATTTGCTGTTATCTTTTTGGTTATTGTGCGTGATGCTGTCAATTGGATTTATGGAGTTGTAGGTATCATATCGCTATCTATATTATTAATGATGGGAATCAAACTTTATAAAAGAATACGAGATAAAAACCCTAATGCTTAAATAACATTGGATTTTCTTTCTAAAAGATATAAAACCAAATTAAACTACTCTATACTCATAAGAGAAGCAGTAGCGCAAGATGCTGAACAACTATTAGCTTTAAAACTTGAGTATATTTCCTTATCAAATACAATCCCCTTATTTGATTATGAATACGCTAACACTACTGAAGAAGAGACAGAACACATCCAAAATTTTCATAAACATCCAAATAGCTTATTACTTGTAGCAGAATATAACGGAGAACTTATTGGCAATATTGACCTTACAGCCAGCTGGCGAAAGAAAATGCAACATACAGCTATGATAGGGATGGGAATACACACCAAATGGCATAATCAAGGCATCGGAACACTATTGATTCAAAATGTACTGGAGTGGTCTAAAGAAAAATCCTCTTTATCAGTGATCTGGCTAGAAGTATACGCTTCTAATTTAACAGGCATAGCTTTGTATAAAAAAATGGGGTTCAAAATTAATGGTTCTATTCCAAAGTTCTTCCTTGAAGCAGGAAAGTATATTGACAAAACTTGTATGCATATTCAAATAAAATAAATCTGAAAACCACTACACCTTGTCTAAATCATTCTTATTATTATCTAGGTCAGCAGTTTTCCTTATCTTCGTGCAACTTTTAGCATAATTTTATGATCAAATCTATGACAGGCTTTGGGAAGTCTATCCTACAGCTACCTACAAAGAAAATCACAATTGAGGTTAAATCTCTTAATAGTAAAAACCTAGATCTCAACGCAAGAATTCCTTCACAATACCGTGAAAAGGAACTTGAAATGCGAAATACCATTGCAAAAAAATTGGTACGAGGTAAGGTTGATTTTGGTTTATATGTAGAAGCAACAGGTGAAGAAACATCCAACAAGGTCAATGAAGCTATTGTAAAAGAGTACATCAGGCAACTATCTAATGTACATCGAGGTGACACTACCGAGTTATTAAAAATGGCAGTACGCATGCCAGATGCTCTAAAAACCGAACGTGAACAAATCAACAAAGAAGAGTTTGATGCCATAAAAAAAGAGCTTACCATTGCTTTATCAGAAATTGAAAACTATAGAACTGACGAGGGGAAAGCGCTTGAAAAAGATTTCAATCTACGTATTACCAATATCGGTGAATTACTTGAAAAAGTGATTCAAATAGACCCTGAACGTATTGAAATTGTAAGAGAACGACTGCATAAAGCTGTTTCTGATCTAAAAGAAGAAGTAGATCAAAATCGTTTTGAACAAGAGCTGATTTACTACTTAGAAAAATTTGATATTACCGAGGAAAAAGTTCGATTAGCAAATCATTTAGAATATTTTACAACTACTTTGAATTCTTCTGATTCTAATGGTAAAAAACTTGGATTTATCACTCAAGAAATAGGTCGTGAGATTAATACTATTGGTAGTAAATCTAATTATGCGCCTATGCAACAATTGGTAGTTCAAATGAAAGATGAGCTCGAAAAAATTAAAGAACAATTACTAAATGTGTTGTAAATGAACCAAGGTAAACTTATTGTGCTTTCAGCTCCGTCTGGAAGTGGAAAAACTACTTTAGTTAAATACTTGCTTAACCAAGAAGAATTGAATCTTGGATTTTCTATCTCTGCCGCATCTCGAGAACCTAGAGGAGCAGAAGTGCACGGAAAAGATTACTATTTTTTATCATTACGAGAATTTAAGGATAAAATTAAAGCCGATGAATTTTTGGAATGGGAAGAAGTCTATCGAGATAATTTCTATGGCACTCTAAAAACCGAGGTACAGCGTCTTTGGAACAATGGCAAGCATGTTATTTTTGACATAGATGTAGTTGGTGGATTAGATATCAAAAAAATATATCCTGATCAGACATTGGCTATTTTTATTAAACCACCTAGTATTGAAGAATTAAAAATCCGTTTAAAAAAACGTAAAACTGAATCCGAAGATAAAATTAATATGAGAGTTGCCAAAGCTTCTACAGAAATGGCTACTGCTCCACAATTTGATGCTATCGTAACCAATGATACTC
Organism: Aquimarina aquimarini; assembly: GCF_900299535.1. Classification (GTDB taxonomy): domain Bacteria; phylum Bacteroidota; class Bacteroidia; order Flavobacteriales; family Flavobacteriaceae; genus Aquimarina; species Aquimarina aquimarini. The sequence continues at coordinate 6,070 of NZ_OMKE01000049.1, forward strand.
TTGAAAAAGCGAAAGATGAAGTATATCAATTGGTAAAAAAGTTTCTTTTGTAATACTAAAAATTTGATAGCATATAGAAATTTCTATATGCTATCAAATCAAAACTATGCTTTTTGATGAAAAAAATTGGATTATACTTTGGTACCTTTAACCCTATTCATATTGGTCACTTAACGATTGCTAATCACATGGCAGAACATTCTGATCTTGATGAGCTCTGGATGGTCGTAACTCCTCATAATCCTCATAAAAAGAAAAGCTCTTTACTAGACAATCATCATCGATATGAGATGGTATACCTAGCAACTGAGTCCTACCCTAAATTAAAACCCAGCGATATCGAGTTTAAACTATCGCAACCCAACTATACTGTCTACACCCTTGCACATCTACAGGAAAAATATCCGACAAAGGAATTTCATCTGATTATGGGAGAAGACAACTTAAAAAGCTTTCATAAATGGAAAAACTATGAGACTATTTTAGAGCGTCATAACATTTATGTATACCCTAGAATTTCTGATGGAATTATAGAGACTCAGTTTAACAATCATCCAAAAATACATAGAGTTAATGCCCCTATAATGGAGATTTCTTCAACATTTATTCGCAAGAATATTGCTATCAATAAAAATGTAAGACCTATGCTTCCTTTTGAAGTATGGAAATATATTGATGAAATGAATTTTTATAAGTAAAAAAAGCATACTTATAATTACTTTCTTAGTTTTTGATTAGTGTGTTTACTCCAAAAAACCTATACATTCTTGAAAACTCCTTCTATATAATCAAACAGTTCTTTCTCTTTAAACACTTTTGAAGCAACCGATAATCCTTGTAATGAAATTATTAAATAATTTGCTTTCTCTTCTACTTCTTTTTCACTAATCCTTTCTTCTTGCCGTAGCTTATTATAAAAATTCTCTCGAACGTTTGCTGCAAATTTAAAAACCTCATCAGCAATTAATGTGTCTACACCATCTTCTAATTCATTAATTGTATTGGTTACAAGACACCCTTTATTTCCTTCTTGATCTTTGGAAAAATTTAAAAAATTATAAAAATACTGTTTCACACTTTCTATTCCCTTGGCCGAATCCAAAACATCCAAAAGCTCAGTTTGTATTTTCTTTTTATAGCATTTTAAGCTTTCTAAAAAAACACCTTGTTTATTTCCAAAGCTTGCATATACAGAAAATTGATTTATCCCCATCTCTTTCTCCAACATACGTACTGAAGTAGACTCATATCCCTTTTTCCAAAAAAGATACATTGCCTTTTCTATTACCTCTTCTTCTTTATATTTCTTTTTTCTTGCCATTAAATATTACCAACATTACAAAACTAAGCAAACAGTTAGCTATTTACAAATGTACTTATTTTTTACAGCCTAAAAGAAGAATCAAAAGGAAGCAATCCTTTTGATTCTTCTTTTAGCTTATTTTTATTTACCAGGAAAATCCGCTTTTCGTTTTTCTAAAAACGCTGTTGTTCCTTCTTTGAAGTCTTGAGTACCAAAACAGTTTCCAAACTGTGCTACCTCCACTTTATATCCATTCACACCATCTTCATAACCAGAATTCACTGATTTGATTGCTGCACTAATTGCTACAGAAGAGTTTCTCATAATTTTCCCAGCTAGTTTCTCTGCCAAAGGTATTAACTCTTCTTGTGGCGTTACATAATTTACCAACCCGTACTGTAATGCTTGATTAGCGTCAATCATTCCTGCCGTCATAATCATCTCCATCGCTCTTCCTTTGCCCACTAATTGTGGCAATCGTTGTGTTCCACCATATCCAGGAATCACCCCCAAAGAAACCTCTGGTAATCCCATTTTTGCATTATCGCTCGCAATTCTAAAATGTGCTGCCATAGCAAGTTCTAGTCCTCCTCCTAATGCAAAACCATTTACTGCCGCTATTACAGGTGTAGAAAGGTTTGCTATAAAATCAAAAAGTAATTCTTGTCCTTTCTCGGCTAGTTTCCCTCCTTCTGACACAGAAAAATCAGCAAACTCACTGATATCTGCTCCAGCTACAAAAGCTTTTTCTCCACTTCCTGTAAGGATAATAACTTTGGTATCGGCATCCAAGTCTGCAACTCTAACCGCTGCATGCAATTCTTGAATAGTATCTTTATTAAGGGCATTAAGTTTTGACTCACGATTAATCGTTATAGTAGTAACTCCTTTGTTCTGTGATGTTAGAATATTAGTGTACATTATAGTTTTTGTTGTTTGTTTTAAGTATTCTTTATATTGATGTAAGTCTTTTTACAAACCTAATAACATTTCTTCTTATTGTTATATGGTTTATAATTCTTTTGGGAATTTAACCTTGAAAACAGTTCCTTTTTCTTGTTGTGATGTAAATGTAATACTTCCATTATAAGTTTCCACAATATTTTTCACCATTCCCAACCCAAGTCCCATACCACTGGTCTTAGTAGTAAATTTAGGTTCAAAAACTTTTCTCTTATTTTCTTCACTTATTCCTATTCCATTATCACTAACCATAATTACCACCTCGTCATTTTCTAAAAACACATCGACGATTATTTTTGGCACCTGCCCTTCTGGAATTGCCTGTATACCATTCTTTACAAGATTCGTAACGACCCGTATAAGCTGGGTTCTATCAAACTTGGCTATGATTTTTTCTTTTTCTGAAGGAAAAATAATATAATCTTCATTAAAAATATCTAATGCTAATCCTACAATCTTTACCACATCAAGGGTTTCATTTTTTTGAGCAGGCATTTGCGCAAAATTAGAAAACGCAGAAGCAATAGAGCTCATTGTATCAATTTGCTGAATCAAAGTATCACTATACTCCTGAAGTTTTTGATGGATATCTGGATCTTGGGGATCAAATTTGCGCTGAAAACTTTGCACAGTTAATCGCATGGGAGTTAACGGATTTTTGATCTCATGTGCCACCTGTTTTGCCATTTCTCTCCAAGCTGCTTCCCGTTCGCTCTTAGCCAGCATTACTGCACTTTCTTCTAGCTCATCAATCATACTATTATACGCATTGACCAATGTATGTATTTCTTCTCCAGCATCTCCTATTTGTATACGTTTATTACGTTTATCTAATCGTGTCTGATCTATAGTTTCTGATATTGCTTTTAAGGATCTCGTTATATACCTTGAAAGAAAATATGCCAATACTACCGCTACTAAAAGCATCAACAAATATACTTGCCCCAAGTGCTTTAGAAACTCCAGCAATTCTCTTGTAATTAAGTGATCATCTTCTAGGTAAGGTAAATTAAGTATAGCTAATGGTTTTGCTCTACTATCTGTTATATAAGTGTATGATGACAAGAATTTTTCGTCATTTTTTTCTGACTTTATCAAATATCGCTTATCGTATAAGGAAGCAAGCGTATCTATAATTATTGGATTCAATTTTTTTCCAATCGTATCTTCAATAAAATTACCTTCTGATTTGATCAGTAATTGTCCTGATAAATCGTAAATATTAACGGGAAGTGAGTGCTCTTCTGATATTTGATAAATCCTTCCTCTTTCTCTAAAAATAGAAGTGATATTCTCTTCATTTACAGGGTAGGTTGTACTTTTAAGAACATTATTGATTGCAATTTGTATTCGCTGTTCTTTTCGCTCTAATCTCCCTTGATGATATTCTTCTGCATCTTCTTTATATTGATAGATGGTAACCGCAGCAATCAATATTGAAGCAATTAACACCAATATTGTCATTGATATAAAAATTCGTGTACGAAGAGAAAGTTTTAATAGCTTCATAATATGCTTTGACGAGTAAATATAGCAAATATCGCACCAAAATAGTTACAAAAAGAAATCCTGAAAACCGTTGAATTTCCTAAATTTACCTAGCTTTTTGATTATGGACAATACTACACTACTTTCTGTACAACATCTTTGTGTTTCTTTTTCTTCTAATAAAAAGGAAAATCAGGTATTATACGATCTTTCTTTTGATATACATAAAAATGAAATATTAGGCGTTGTAGGTGAATCTGGGAGTGGAAAATCAGTAGCATCATTAGCCATCCTTGGCTTACTTCCTTCTAAAATCTCAAAGATTACCAAAGGAGATATTGTTTATAACAACATCTCATTAACCAATCTTACAGAAAAAAAATATCGATCAATTCGCGGAAATGAGATCGCTATGATTTTTCAAGAACCCATGAGTTCTCTAAATCCATCTATGAAATGTGGCAAACAAGTTGCCGAAATTTTGCGTCAGCATACTTCTCTCTCTGCCATCAAAATAAAAGAAGAGGTTCTTTCTTTATTTGAAAAAGTAAAACTTCCTGATCCCCATCGGGCATATTCCTCTTATCCTCACCAATTAAGTGGTGGCCAAAAACAACGCATCGTGATTGCCATGGCTATTGCCTGTAAGCCCAAATTACTTATTGCAGATGAACCTACCACAGCATTGGATGTAACGGTACAAAAAGAAATCATAAGCTTATTAAAAAATTTACAGAAAGAATATAACATGAGTATTCTTTTTATATCTCATGATTTATCGCTGGTTTCTGAAATTGCTGATCAAGTTTTAGTAATGTACCAAGGTAAAATGATAGAATACGGTGCGGTAGATACAATATTTCATACCCCAGAAAAAGAATATACCAAAGCTCTGATAAATGCCCGCCCTCCTTTGAAGGTGCGTTTGAAAAAACTACCCACTATTGCTGATTTTCTTAATGAGAATAATCAAACAAAAAAGATTATCACCAAAGAAATGCGAGAAAAACATCATCAACACCTATACAGTCAACCACCTTTACTAGAAGTCATAAATGTTAAAAAAAGTTATTTCTCTAAGGCTGGGTTATTCAAAAAAACTGAGTTTACAGCGGTAAATGATGTAAGTTTTAAACTTTATGAGGGGGAAACTTTGGGGCTTGTTGGTGAATCAGGTTGTGGGAAATCTACCTTAGGAAACACTATTTTGCAATTGGACAAGGCCAATAGTGGTCAAATTATTTACAGAGGGCAAGATATCACACAGCTACCTCCTTCTGCTATAAGAAACCTGAGAAAAGAAATTCAGTTGATATTTCAAGATCCTTTTGCTTCTCTAAATCCTAGACTTACAGTAGGAAATGCTATTATGGAACCCATGCAGGCCCATAATCTATATACCAATAACATAGAAAGAAAGCAGAAAGTAATTGAATTATTAAATAGGGTAAGCCTGTCTGAGGAACATTTTGATCGCTATCCTCATGAATTTAGCGGAGGGCAACGCCAACGAATAGGTATCGCAAGAACTATTGCGTTACAACCAAAACTCATTATATGTGATGAATCTGTAAGTGCATTGGATATATCTGTACAAGCACAGGTATTAAACTTATTAAATGAGCTAAAAGATAATTTTGGATTTACTTACATTTTTATTTCACATGATCTTGCGGTGGTAAAATATATGTCTGATCAGCTATTAGTCATGAATAAAGGGCAAATAGAAGAACGTGGAGATGCAGATAACATCTACAACAGTCCTAATAAAGAGTATACCAAAAAGCTTATTAATGCTATCCCTAAAGGAATATAAATTAAAACAAAAAAAACCTGTTAAGTCTTAAGAGTATAACAGGTTTCATTCATCGCGACTTGGGGACGGTTGCGATTAATTAACAACAAAAATCACATCAACAAAAATACTTTCTTCGCCACATAAACACAGTTTGAAATCAATTCTATTGTAGGTTTGATTGACTTCTGCAGGCGATTAATACGTTTTTTCATAATACGGGGAAACTTTGTGTGGGTTAATAATTTCTTTTTAATTCAAAAAATAATTTTTTTATCTAGGGGATTATTTTTTATCTCGATACTAATATGCAAATTATTTTCAACAACAACGTCAAAATACATAAAGAATCGACAAAATACACTAAATTTTAACATTTATTTTTCTTTTTACTGTTTTTAAGCCTTAAAGCAAAGGTTTAACAGGATAGAAAATTGCTTAAAAGTGTAGTACTTTTCTTTCAAAAATAAAAAACAAAGACCTTGTTAGTAATAACGAAGTCTTTGTTTATTTATTATTCGTTGCTTATTAATTATTATTCGTTGCTATATTCGTAGAATTAGAAATAAACCCTTACAAAGTCATTTCAGGAATATCACCTTCAATAATTAAGTTTCCTTCAGTAGCTTTTTGAATTTCTTCTACAGATACCCCTGGTGCTCTTTCTAAAAGTTTGAATCCATTACTTGTTACTTCTAAAAATCCAAGGTTGGTCACAATTTTTTTTACACACCCAACTCCTGTAAGCGGAAGTGAGCATTTTTTAAGCAGTTTAGATTTACCAGCCTTATTGGTATGCATCATAGCAACAATGATATTCTCTGCACTAGCCACAAGATCCATTGCTCCCCCCATACCTTTAACCATTTTTCCAGGAATTTTCCAGTTAGCTATATCCCCTTGCTCCGAAACCTCCATAGCCCCTAAAACAGTTAAATCAACATGCTGACCTCTGATCATTGCAAAACTCATTGCTGAATCAAAAAAAGAAGCCCCTGGCATAGTGGTTATGGTTTGTTTACCTGCATTTATAACATCTGCATCTTCTTCTCCTTCGTAAGGAAAAGGGCCCATCCCTAAAACACCATTCTCACTCTGAAACTCAACTTCGATCCCTTCAGGAATATAATTAGCCACCAGAGTAGGTATTCCGATTCCTAAATTAACAAAAAATCCATCTTGTAGTTCCTTTGCAATACGCTTTGCTATTCCGCTTTTGTCTAACATATTTATTTTCTTCTGATCTTATACGAATTAAAATAATGAGTTGATTTACCTTCTTGCACCCACACTCCAAAAGGTATTGCAATCATAGCAAATGCTATTAGGCCGTAAAAACTCATTAAAACAATAATAACTATTGCACTTATTATAAATGCTAGTAGTATTTTTCTATTATCTACCACTGCATCTATCCTATTGATATGCTTTTTATCTTCTTTATTACAATACTTACAAGTTACGGCTACTTCATCACCTATCTTCATCTGTAAATCAACTCTGGTAGCCGTTACTGGTTTAAATTTATTCTGAATCTTACATTGTGAACATGTAAACTCTAATCTCATCTTATCTAATTGAGATCAGGTTGTGGTGTCATCCTTAAATAAGGTTTTATTTCCTGATGTCCTTTTGGAAATAGTTTTGCTATTTCCTCATTGGTCACAGAAGGTACTATTACACAATCTTCTCCTTGTTTCCAATTTGCAGGTGTTGCCACTTTCTGATATGCTGTCAATTGTAGTGAATCGATAACACGTATTAACTCATCAAAGTTTCTACCTGTAGATGCAGGATACGTAATTATTAATTTAATCTTCTTATCTGGTCCAATTATAAAAACTGAACGTACCGTTAATTGACTATCTGCATTGGGATGAATCATATCATACAATTCAGACACTTTTCTATCCTTATCTGCAATGATTGGGAAATTAACCGTTGTGTTTTGCGTCTCATTAATATCATTAATCCATCCATGATGAGACTCTAGGTCATCAACACTCAATGCTGCAACTTTTACATTGCGTTTATTAAATTCATCTTTATACTTTGCTACAGTTCCTAATTCTGTAGTACAAACTGGGGTATAGTCTGCAGGGTGTGAGAATAGAATTCCCCATCCTTCTCCTAACCAATTATGAAAGTCTATTTCGCCTTCTGTAGTTTGCGCTATAAAGTTTGGGGATTCATCCCCTAATCGTAATATTGCCATGATTTATGTATTCTAGGTTTATATATAAGAGCTATTCTTTTGTACGAACAGTACGTTGCTCTATTCTTTTTTCATAATGTTCTCCTTTAAATATACGTTGTACGAATATTCCAGGAATATGTATTTGATCAGGATCCAAGGTTCCTGCGGGTACTAATTCTTCAACTTCGGCAACTGTGATTTTTGCTCCCCCACACATGCAGGGATTAAAATTTCTTGCCGTTCCTTTAAATATTAAATTTCCAGCTTCATCACCTTTCCAAGCTTTTACAAATGCAAAATCTGCCTGAAATGCATGTTCCAACACGTACATTTTACCATTAAATTCTCTGGTTTCTTTTCCTTCGGCCACTTCTGTACCATAACCTGCTGGGGTGTAAAATGCAGGAAAACCTCCTTGAGCTGCTCTACATCTTTCTGCTAATGTTCCTTGAGGAATAAGTTCTACATCCAATTCTCCACTAAGCATTTGTCGCTCAAACTCATCATTCTCTCCCACATAAGAAGATATCATTTTTTTGATCTGCTTTTTTTGAAGTAAAAGCCCTAATCCAAAGTCATCAACTCCTGCATTATTAGAAATACAGGTAAGGCCATTAATGTTTGATTTTACAAGTTCTGCAATGGCATTTTCAGGAATACCACATAAACCAAAGCCCCCAAGCATAAAGGTCATATCATTTTTGATACCAACCATAGCTTCGGTAACACTAGGTACCGTTTTACGAATCATAATATTCTATATTTTTCGGATTAAAAATACTAAAAAAATAGTACTATATCGTTTGAAAAACATAGTTTTAAGAATGTACTTGCCTTCATCTTTTTAAGGAACTCATCTTGGCTTTTTTTATTTCCTAAAAAAATAGCTAAAATTCACCCATATCTCGGTTATAGATAAAAGATAAAGATGGTGCTTATTTGTCTATAGTATCTTTTTTAAAAGCATCTAAAAAGTGTAAACAAATTGTGGGCCTCTATAAGCTAAACTCATCTATATTCTCATCTTGAGCATTATTTCTTTTGAAAGCTCTACAATCTACCTCAATAGATAAATCTTTTGGTTTTTTGAAAGCTCCTTTAGACACTTTCAATGTTTCGTCTGCATAACATTTTTGCATATATAATCCCCAAACAGGTAATGCCATAGTTGCTCCTTGACCAAAAGTAGTTGTTCTAAAGTGCACTGCTCTATCATCTCCTCCTACCCACACACCTGTACAAAGGTTTGGCACAATACCCATAAACCAACCATCACTTTGATTCTGGGTTGTTCCTGTTTTTCCTGCTATAGGATTCCTGAACTTATATGGATGCCCAGTAACTACATTTTTAAGATCATACCTAGAAGATGGTCCTGTACGTAAACGGACCCCTGAACCTGATTGTGTTACTCCTTCCATTAAGTTAATTGTAACATAAGCAGCTTCTTTACTGATTACATCGCGAGTTTCTGGAACGAACTGATATAAAATAGTACCGTTTTTATCTTCAATACTAGTAATTGTTACTGGTTTTGTATAAATCCCTTGATTTGCGAAAGTGCTATATGCCCCTACCATTTCAGATAATTTAAGATCTACCGATCCTAATGCAATAGATGCTACTTCTATAATTTCAGACTCTACTCCCATTTTCTTTACCAATCTCACAATAGGTTCTGGTCCTATTCTATCCATTAGACGAGCAGAAATTGTATTTACAGATTTTGCCAATGCTTCTTTAAGACTCATATATCCTGCATAATCGCCATCACTATTTTTAGGTGTCCAATCTTTATCAACTACCCCATTAGATCCCGCTGAAATAGTAATTTGAGATTTTGGTATCGTATCACAAGGAGATAATTTTAATTGATCTATTGCAGTAGCATACACAAATGGCTTAAAAGTTGATCCTACCTGACGGGCACCTTGATATACATGGTCGTATTGGAAATGCTTATAATTCACTCCTCCTACCCAAGCTTTTACATGACCTGTCTGAGGCTCCATAGACATTAATCCAGAACGCAAAAACTTTTTATAATACAAAACTGAATCTCTTGGAGTCATAATGGTATCTATTTCTCCTCTCCAGTTAAATACACTCATTTTTACTTTCTCATCATACGATTTTTCAATTTCTGCCTCACTTTTTCCTTGTTTGAGCATTTTTTTCCTTCTTGCAGAATTCCTTAATGCCCTATCTATAATCATCTTTTTTTCTTTCTGACTTATATCTCTAAAAGGGCTTGTCTTATTTTTCTCTTCTTGTTTATCAAATTCCTTTTGAAGATTTGCCATATGTTCTTCTACCGCTTCTTCTGCATATCTTTGCATACGAGAATCAATAGTAACATTAATTCTCAATCCATCTCTATAGATATCAAAATACTCCTGCTCTCCTTCTTCATTTTCTCCTTTTGGGTTTTCTTTTACCCATTTAGACATCCAACTTCGCACATATTCTCTAAAATAAGTTGCTGTACCATCATTATGCCCTTCTGGAGAATAATCTAATTGCAAAGGCAACTGTTTTAAACTATCTCTTTCTTTTTCAGTAAGGTATCCGTATTTCTGCATTTGATTAAGCACCACATCTCTTCTTGTTTTCACCTTTTCTGGTCTACGAAGCGGATTGAATAGTGATGAATTTTTTAACATCCCAACCAATACAGCAGCCTCTTCTTTCTTAAGATCTTGAGGGTTTTTCCCAAAGTAGATTCTAGAAGCAGAACTTACACCAATTGCCTGATTAAGAAAATCATATTTATTAAGATACATTGTTATGATTTCTTTCTTGGTATATTGTCTTTCTAATCGTGTAGCAATTACCCATTCTTGGATTTTTTGCAGATATCTTTCTAATTTATTTTTTGACCCCCCTGTAAACAATTGTTTTGCTAACTGCTGTGATATAGTACTAGCTCCTCCTTTACTCCCTAAAAACACAAATGCTCTTAGTGTTCCTCTAGCATCAATACCAGAATGCTCATAATATCTCGCATCTTCTGTTGCAACTAATGCTTCTACTAAATGTTGTGGTAATTCCTCATAACTTACAGGAGTTCGGTTTTCTTTAAAAAAAGTTCCTATTTGCACTCCATCTGATGAAATAATCTGTGTTGCCAGGTCATTTTGTGGATTCTCTAACTCATCAAATGTAGGCATCTCTCCATAAACTCCCCAACTAGCCAAAAGGAATACAAGGATTATAAAAAATACTCCTGACCCAAATAATATCCAAAATAACTTTATGTATTTTAAGGTGTTATTAATCGGGGTTTTTGGTCTTTTTTTTGTTGATCTAGGTTTTGCCTTTGCCATACTTCAGCTATTTAATCTATTATCTTCAAAGGTCAATAAAAGTATATATTAACCTTTTAAAATACTTCCTCTTTTTTTGTTTTCTATTTAATCCTTTTTAAGAATTTGAGCATTCTCAATTCTAAATCCAATATCAGTAATCCCTTCAAGAGATGAGACGCCATCAACCTTTCCATTCTTTCTCATTGCATGTTGCAATGATATGGTATAATTTCCTTTTTCTATAAACCTCATATTTTCTTTATACCACAGTTTATTTTCTTTGAGATCAGAAAATCCACTCCCCAACCATTCTCCTTCTGGAGTAGCCATGACATACTCTAAAGTATCTGTAACAACCTTACCATTAGGAAATTTCATTTCGCTGATCAAAAATATATTACTGTATTTGTACGCATTATTATTACGTACATTAATAAATAAATTATAGGTTTGTGTGCTATCAAGTACAGGAAGTGTAAAGTTTATTTTTTCATCCTTATTCCAGATATCATCCACAGTTTGATATGTATCAAAAATCTGTTTGTTGTCACAGGATGATAATATACTTATTACAATAAAAGTTATTAAAAAAACCCTAAGCTTTATCATTGTTTTTATTACGGGACCTACGCTTTTTATTTCTTTGATTACTTGACTTGTTTGACTTTTTGTTTTCAGGGTTTCCTCCTTTTGTTTTACTTGAAACCGTTACTTGTTGCTTTTCTGAAGGTCTTTTCCCCTTTGTTTTTCTTTTATTACGGTTTCTTCTTTTATTTCTTTTAGGCTGATCAAAACGTGTTAGACTATCTTGTCCTACAACGTTTTCAAAATCTGTTTTAGTATCTTCTATCAATTCTGAAGCAAACTCTTCTAATCCAGCAACTTTCTCATTATTAGAATTTACTGCTATTATTTCATTTGCATCTTCAACAGAAATTTTATGCCAATTCATCCATTCTCCTTCATAAGCATACCATAAAAATCCTTTAAAAATATCTATTTTCTGACATACAGCTGTCCCCTTTTCGGTTCTTAGTTTTACATCAGTTTTAGGAAAACTATTAAGCGCATCAATATATGCATCTAGTTCATAATTAAGACAACATTTTAATTTCCCGCATTGACCTGCCAGTTTTTGCGGGTTCAAAGATAACTGCTGATATCTTGCCGCACTTGTATTTACCGATCTAAAATCAGTAAGCCAGGTAGAACAACATAGTTCTCGCCCACAAGACCCTACTCCTCCCAATCTGGCTGCTTCTTGCCTAAAACCTACTTGTCGCATTTCTATTCGAGTACTAAACTCATGGGCAAATTCTTTGATCAATTGCCTAAAATCAACTCGTTCTTCTGCTGTATAGTAAAAAGTAGCTTTTGATCCATCTCCTTGAAATTCAATATCAGAAATCTTCATTTGCAATTCTAATCGTATTGCTATTTCACGAGCACGAACCTTCATACTTTCTTCACGCCCTCTGGCCTTCTGCCATATATCAATATCTTTTTGAGAGGCTTTTCTGTAGATTTTCTTGATTTCTTCGCTATCTTGATCTACTTTCTTTTTCTTCATCTGAATACGAACCAGTTCTCCTGTTAGGGTAACAATTCCTACATCATGACCTGGAGAAGACTCTGTTGCTACAACATCACCAATATTCAAAGAAATATTTTCTGTATTCCTAAAGAAATTTTTTCTTCCGTTTTTAAATCGTATTTCGACATAGGGAAATGGTAGTGATCCACCAGGAAGTGACATATTTGATAACCAATCAAAAACTGTCAATTTATTACAACCATCTGTACCACAGGTACCGTTATTATTACAGCCCTTAGGTTGCCCGTCTTTTGCGGAGGAACAACTGTTACACCCCATATTTTCTATATATATTGAAATTTGTCTGCAACTATAGTTACAACAAATACGGTTCTTACTAAACCCAGAGACATCCAATCTCTGGTATATCAATCGTTAAAGATACTATGAAATCAGGATAAAAAAAAACTATCTGACCTAGTATCTTTAACTTTACAAAAATTATTTTTTGTATTTCAACGCTTCAGAACGGCCTTTTTTAAATATTTTATTACTATTTCCTTTACCTCTTCTTAATGCTTTTTGTTCTTCTATTGGCAATCTATTTACCTCCATACATTCTGCAGAACAACAATTCTCAAATTTTGCTGCGCATTTCTTACACTGAATAAATAACAGATGACATGCTTCATTCGCACAGTTTACATGTGTATCACATGGTGCTCCACACTGGTGACAATTAGCTATTACATCATTTGATATACGCTCTGCCCTTCTATGATCAAAAACAAAATTTTTACCTAAAAATTTATTTTCTAGTCCTTGATCCTCTACTTGTCTTGCGTATTCAATGATTCCTCCTTCTAATTGAAACACATTTTTAAACCCTTTATGTCTATAGTATGCACTTGCTTTTTCACAACGTATTCCTCCTGTGCAGTACATTACTAATTTCTTATCTTCTTTATGATCTTTAAGATCTTCTTCTATGATATCTAGAGAATCTCTAAATGTATCTACGTCTGGTGTAACTGCTCCTTTAAAATGCCCTATCTCACTCTCATAGTGATTACGCATATCTACCAACACTGTATCTGGATCCTCTATAAGTTCATTAAATTTTGATGCATTGACATGTACTCCTTTATCAGTCACATCAAAAGTATCATCATTCAACCCATCGGCTACTATTTTATTACGTATTTTAACTTTTAATTTTAAGAAAGATTTAGTGTCTTGTTCTCTAGCAATATTAAGGCGTATTCCTTCTAAAAAAGAAATACTATCCAGATGTTTCTTGAAGGCTTCAAAGTTTGGTGCTGGCACAGATAACTGACCATTAATCCCTTCTTTGGCCACATAAATCCTACCTAGAACTTCTAGTTCGTCCCAATGAACAAAAAGGTGGTTTCTAAAAATCTGAGGGTTTTCGATATGTGCATATGTATAGAAAGATAGCGTAAGCCGGTCAGCACCGGCCTCATCAATAAGAGCTGCTCTTTCTTTTGCACTTAATTTGTTGTACAGTTGCATGCTATACTTACGTTTTAAGTTAAAAAGAAATTATTTATTTTTTGCAAAAATACAAATAGTTCAATAATATGCAAGGTCATAAACAGGATGCTATCGTAAATAAAAAATGCCTTGAAATAAGCTTCAAGGCATTTTTTGGGCTAATTCGTTATTAAATAATTTAACGATTAAAAAATATAATAACGAAAGCTAGCCACCTTCTACCATACAACTACTAATTTTGGTAATCATATAGCCATCAAGATTATTTATGACCTTCTTAAGGAATTTCATCTGTACACCTTCCTTTTTATTATTAAGTTCATAATTGCTTTTAAGTAATAGATGCCAAAAATTAAAATGGTTGCGTTATACAATTAAAAAAATAATCTGCTTTACTTTTTTTTAATTCAAAAACTACTCCTGATTTGTTGTTAATAACGATTTTAGAATCCCTGTCACAACTATAAAAAGAAATAGTATTTTAGCAAAAAGTTTATTATCAATGTCAAATCCCGATATATTTGAGCAACAAATGAGTACAGAGAAAGACGCAAAATTAAAAGCATTAAAGCTTACCTTAGATAAATTAGACAAAGCTTACGGAAAAGGAACTGTAATGAAAATGGGGGATCGTGCTGTTCAAGAAGTCGATGTGATCTCTACAGGATCTCTTGGCCTAGATTTGGCAATGGGTGTTGGTGGATACCCTAGAGGAAGGGTTATTGAAATTTACGGCCCTGAATCTTCTGGTAAAACAACACTTACACTACATGCTATTGCACAGGCACAGAAAGCTGGTGGTATCGCCGCATTTATAGATGCTGAACATGCTTTTGATCGTTTTTATGCTGAAAAGCTAGGTGTAGATATAGATAATCTAATTATCTCTCAACCTGATCATGGTGAGCAAGCTCTAGAAATTGCAGACAATCTAATTAGATCTGGAGCAATAGATATTATTGTAGTTGACTCTGTAGCCGCTTTAACTCCTAAGAGTGAAATTGAAGGCGAAATGGGAGATTCTAAAATGGGACTTCATGCAAGATTAATGTCTCAAGCACTTCGAAAATTAACTAGCTCTATCAGCAAAACTAATTGTACCGTAATATTTATCAACCAACTTCGTGAAAAAATCGGAGTAATGTTTGGAAACCCAGAAACAACTACTGGGGGTAATGCTTTGAAGTTTTATGCTTCGGTACGTTTAGACATTCGTCGTTCTACACAGATAAAAGACAGCAACAGTGAAGTAAAAGGAAACAAAACCAGAGTTAAGGTTGTAAAAAACAAAGTAGCTCCTCCTTTTAGAACTGCTGAATTTGATATAATGTACGGAGAAGGTATTTCTAAAAATGGTGAAATTATTGATATTGGTGTTGACTATGAGATCATCAAAAAAAGTGGTTCTTGGTTTAGCTATCAAGACACTAAGCTTGGACAAGGTAGAGATGCTGTAAAATCATTACTGAATGATAACCCCGAACTGATGGAAGAACTTGAAGAAAAAATCAAGGAAGCCATAAAAATTGCTAAAGAATAAAAACATCTTTTTACTATAAAATAAAAAAATCCCGAAAAACTTCGGGATTTTTTTATACCCTAGAAGCAACCATATTTATAGTAAACCATCTACATATTACAAAAGAGATTTAATCAGGATTTCAAAACCCCAAAACATGAAACAATTAAAAACAGTATTAGCGTTTTTTCTTATTATCATCTTTACTGGATGTTTGGATGATGATAATGAAACTACTTTCTTCTATGAATTAACACCAATAGAAAAAGTAGATATCCCTGATGAATTTACCCGAGGAGAAACCGTGAAAATTACTACCACATACATAAGACCATCTAATTGTCATGCATTTTATGATTATAGATATTCTATCGTAGGAAATGAACGTACAGTTACCGCAATTAATGTTTATATTGACGAGGGGAATTGTACTGAAAAAACAGAATTGGTTTCTGAGTCTTTTAATTTTCTTGTAGGAGAAGAAGATTCTTATATTTTCAGGTTTTGGCAAGGGCGGGATGAAAATGATGATAATCAATTTCTGACCATAGAAGTACCTGTATTATAATCAATAATAAAAAAAATAATTGTTAGTGGGCTTAGACCAACTTATAAATAAGTGTAAGAAAAAGAATGCCAAAGCGCAAGAGCAATTGTATAGATTATACAGTAGTAAACTATTCTCGATTTGTTTGAAATATTCTAATGATTCTTCTAGTGCAGAAGACACCTTGCAAGATGCTTTTATTACCATTTTTGATAAAATCAACCAATATAAAAACCAAGGTTCTTTTGAAGGATGGATAAAACGAATAACAATCAATACAGCATTACAGAAATATCGAAAACAACGAGTTTTTGATATTATCAATGAAGAACAAATCGAAGAAGTAGAAGTAGAGGTAGATGAAGAACAAATCTCATTAGATTATCTACTAAAAATAATACAACAACTACCTGATCGTTATCGATTGGTATTTAACTTATACGTGCTAGACGGATACTCACACAAAGAAGTTGCAAATATGCTTGATATATCTATAGGAACATCAAAATCCAACCTAGCTAGGGCAAGAAATATTTTGAAAGAAAAATTACAAACCAACAAAGAACTTTATGTTCGATCAATTGAAGGATGAAGATGAATGATAAAAAAAACATAGACCGCTTATTTCAGGAAAAACTTAAAGATTTTGAGGTTACTCCTGATGAAATAGTATGGGAAAGAATAAAAGCTCATCAAAATAAAAAAAGAAGAGCCTTACTCCCGTTTTGGTATAAATTTGCTGGTGTTGCAGCATTAGTTGCCATTATATTTGGTGGTAGCTTTTTTATGGCAAATAATAGCCAACAGCCAAAAAATAGAATTACCAATGCCAATTCTAAAAATGAAACAAAAAAAGAACAAGATCTACACAATGACTCACCTGTTCACAAAAAGAATGATATCGTAAATTCAAAAAAAGAACAAAGTAATACTCCAAGCAAAGGAGCAACAAATGAATACCAAAGTCATGATCCTACTATAAATTCTTACACGATTAAATCTTCTGATTCTGATCAAAATGCGGTTACAAAAAAAGCTACAGATGAGCAATCTCTTATGAATTACAGGAATAAACTTATTACTTCTTCATCTGCTATTTACAATCAAATCGTGGAAGCATCCTCTAAAACAGTAAACAACAGTAAGAAACAACCATTATTACACAAAAAAACAGACACTATTTTAAGCAAGAATAACATTGCAAAAAACACAATTTCTGACCCACAAAACGAAAGTTTAATCCCTAATAAAAAGCTACCATTCCTCAACACACCTTACAAAAAACACACTTCAGACCCTCTAAGTATAGCAGAAAGCGATAAGGGTAATCAGAAAACAGAAGATATCAAAAAGGATAAAGACATTAACGCCCATAAAAAATCGATTTTTGATGCAATAAACAATAAAGAGGGTATCGTTGAGGAATCAACCTCAACAAGAAAATGGAATATCTCTCCTACAATTGCTCCTGTATACTATAGCTCTTTAGGAAATGGATCACCTATTGATTCTCAATTTGCAGACAATAGCAAAAGTGGACAAGTAAATATGAGTTATGGTCTACAAGTAGCCTATGCTATAAATAAAAGATTTAGTATACGATCAGGAGTAAACAAAGTAGACCTTAGTTATCACACAGAAGATGTTGGCTTTACCCCTTCTGCTTCTTTAAACCAAAATCTTGAAAGTGTTGACTATAACACTTCATCAGAAGCAATTTTGGTTTCTGATATTGGAAATGTAGGTACCTCTGAATTTACCGATGTTACAAGAAACGCAACCAATACCACTCAAAATATTGGCTTACTTAATCAGAGTATTGGCTATATCGAAGTGCCACTAGAAATGAAATACGCTTTGGTAAACAAAAAAATTGGGATTAATATGATTGGTGGTATGAGTACTTTATTCTTACAAGACAATGAAATCTCAATAGAAGCTGGAGATTTTGAAACTCCTATTGGCAAAGCCAATAACCTTAACGAAGTAAGTTTTAGTGGTAATATTGGATTAGGAATAGATTATAAAATAACAAAGCAGCTAGAGATCAATCTCGAGCCTATTTTTAAATATCAGCTTAATACATTTAATACCAACACAAACAATTTCAAGCCTTATTATTTTGGTGTTTATACTGGTGTTAGTATTAAATTTTAAAGAACATAACGATTTTTAGTTGGTTCGGAAAGTTATTGCAATTCAAAAAGCAATGATGAACAAAGCCATCTCTGGGGAGAGGTGGCTTTACTTTTTTATGATATCAAATCTTCTTTTAAAGCGTTAAAAATAAGTGTACGCACATTTTCTTTTACTTCTTTTTTATCATCTTGAGTTAATCCTTTGGTAGAAATTTCTTTTAATACGCGACCTCTCATAATCCCTGGGCTTCCACTAAAAAAAGTATACGAAAAGCGTTTTTTGTTATCTAGAAAGACCAAAGGCACTATAGGAATCTGATGATCTATTGCCAATCTAAAAGCACCATCCTTAAACCCATCCAAAATTACTGATTCATCATCAGGTATGCCTCCTTCTGGAAAAATGCATATGCTAGTGCCAGTATGTAGTCTTGCTTGTGCGCGATCAAAAACTTCTTTTCTACTACGCTGACTACTACGATCAACCAATATACATGTGCGCTTATAAAAGAATCCAAAAATCGGAATCTTTGCCAGTTCTTTTTTCCCCACAAAGACAAAGGGATTTTTGACAGCATACAACATCAACATGATGTCTGTCATAGAAGTATGATTGGCTACAAACATATAACTTTTCTTACGATCGGGTGCTACTTCTTTAGTAACTCTTGGCACAAATCCTGATCCATACAATACTATTTTTGCCCAAAATCTAGCAACTACAAAAAATTGTGAATACCACTCTTCTCTTGAACTAAATACTAACAATAGAGGAAACATGATAATTATAGGAACTCCCATAAGGATATAAAACCAAATACGCCATAATAGAATAAGTATCTTTTTAAGTATATGCATCTCTCAAAAATACACAATTGGTTTGAGCTATGTAAACAAAAAAATTACCTTTGCCAACAAATTATAAAATTACCATGTCGAGAATTCTAACAGGAATACAGAGTACAGGCACTCCACACTTAGGAAATCTATTAGGAGCAATCATCCCTGCAATTCAAATGGCTAATGAGCCCAAGAACGAATCATTTTTATTTATTGCCAATATGCACTCTCTTACCCAGATTAAGGAGGCTACTATTTTGCGAGAAAACACTTATTCTACTGCTGCGGCATGGTTAGCTTTTGGGTTGGATATTGAAAAAACTGTTTTCTATAGACAAAGTGATATTCCTCAAGTAACAGAGTTATCATGGTATTTAAGCTGCTTTTTTCCGTATCAACGTTTGACACTCGCACATTCTTTTAAGGATAAGGCCGATCGTCTAGAGGATGTAAATTCTGGGTTATTTACATATCCTATGCTTATGGCTGCTGATATTCTTTTATATGATGCAGAGATTATTCCTGTAGGAAAAGACCAATTACAACATTTAGAAATGACTAGGGATGTGGCATCCAGAATACATAATCTAGTAGGTGAAATATTTGTATTACCCGAAGCTCAAGTACAAAATGAAACTATGTATGTTCCTGGAACAGATGGTAGTAAAATGAGCAAATCTAAAGGAAATATTATCAATTTGTTTTTGCCTGACAAAAAATTACGCAAACAAATTATGTCTATCGAAACCGATAGTATACCTCTAGAAGGTGTTAAAAACCCTGATACCTGTAATGTTTTTGCTTTATACAAACTAATTGCAACTACAGAGCAACAAAAAACTATGCGCGAAAATTACTTGGGAGGCAATTATGGATATGGTCACGCCAAACAAGCTCTTTTTGAACTACTTATTGATAAATATGCTACAGAGAGAGAACGCTACAATTACTATATGAGTAATCTTAATGAAATAGACGAAGCTCTTGCTGTTGGAGCAAAAAAAGCTACTGCTGTCGCAAATACTGTATTAGCTAGAGTTCGAGAAAAAATCGGTTACTAGTCTCAACAAAGCACCATCTTAGCTGCTATTGATACTGCACTAGATTTCACAAAATAAGAGAGATTTTATTCTTCAAATGACATTTAGCATTTTGTAAAGCTAAATGTCATTTTTCTTTCACATTATTTAATAAATCATCTATTACACTACTGATTATCTAACAGATACATTAAAAAAAGCGCTGTTTTTACTAAATACGCAATGCTATTCATTGTCAAAATATGAGAGAAAAACCTTAAAAAGACTCTTAGTTTACCGTAACCAACTTTGCGATTTTCTTAGTAACTTAGATTTATGAAAAAACTTTTTTACACAGATTATATTCTGAATAAAAAAAATAAAAAAATCACCCCTGCTTGCATATAACAAATCATACATATTAGGGCTTATTGTAGATATGTTATATCAAAAGTACAAACATCATTAATACATTGTGAACGATGACAAAAGAGGAATTATACAATTATATGTTAGCCTATCAACAGGAACATTTATTTACAAAAAACGATCAAAGCAATTTTATAACATTGTTAGAAAATTTAAAGTCTGATAGTGATATAAAAGAAAAGAATATGCAAACTTAAACAAAAAACTACTATGATGACGGAGGAAAAATTATACGAAAGACTTATGAAACACAAAAGTAAACACGGTATTACTCAAGAGACACTACAACATTACCATTGGGCCATAGATACCCTGAGACAACAATCTACAAATAATAACAGTAGTTCTCAAGAAAGAATATAAAGATTACATCGTATAGCACCCCTCTCATACAAAAAAAATTCTTAGAGTCCCTACGGAAAGCCGTAGGGGCAATCTAGTTTTTTACCCTACCTTAGAATCCTAAAACATTTGATAGTTAAAATAAACTGCACTAAAAAATAAAAAAAAAGTGCACTAGTGACGATTACTTAATATTTGAATTTAAAAAAGTCAGAAAGAGGATATTCTAGTACCCCACAAAGCAACCTGATTACTTCAACCGAAGGTCTGGTGTTTGCTTTCTCAATATCAAAAACTGTTCGGTAACTTACTCCGGATTTTTCGGCTAATTCCACCAATGTTAGCCCAGCGTCTTGCCGTAAACTTCGTAGTCTATTGCCTAATGCTTCTTTGAATTTATCATCCTTAGCCATCCTCAAAAATGACTAATTTCCTGTTAGAAATATTAGGCTAAATCACTATATTTTATCAATTATTTGATTTTCAATATGAAATGTGCATTATATTGCATATATTTAATATTAGCTATTAAAGATATTATCATATTATGACCAAAGAAGAGTTGTACCAATATATGTTGGCGTATCAAGAAGAACATTTATTTTGTAAAGAAGACCAAAGTAATTTCATTACCATACTTGAAAATTTAAAACCTACTAATACCCAAAAGGAGACAAAACATGAATGAATAAACTAAAAAACTATAGTCATGACAGAGGAAAAATTATATGAACGATTGATGGATCACAAAAGTAAATATGGCGTAACACAAGAGGTTTGGCAACATTACAAATGGGCACTAGAACTTCTTAGACAACAACACCAAAAAAAACAATGCACTACTAAAAAAAAGAAACATTAAAAATTTCTTTTTACATCTTTATGCCCTTATTCTATAGAGTCATTAGTTTATAACAAACCTTATATAACAAGGAATATTATATACTACACTAAACGCCTGCACACTTTATTTATCTTCATAATTTACATTTATCAAATACTGTTCTTTTTGATATAGCTGACATACTGTTGTCACTAGTGCATTTTATTTTTGCTCTTTTATTAGATCGAATTTTAATAGTTATTTAAAAAAGCATTATGGCAGAACTACTCAAGCATATTTACTCTCATGCATTTTTTGAAGAATTCACAACTGTTCTTCAAAAAGTGATTCCTTATTTTAACACCTCTTCTTTTATCAAACAGATTTATGATAACGAATGGGAGAAAAAAGAGTTAAAACAGCGCATGAGACATATTACAGTCGTTTTGCAAAGCCATTTACAGCCTAATTACTCAAAAAATGTGGATACGTTGCTCAACGTAATCAAACAACTACAAAAAGAAGGAATAAAGGAAAATAGTTTGGAATACATGTTCTTTCCTGATTTTATCGAGTTTTATGGAATTAATGATTATGACACTTCTATACGAGCTATAGAAGAAATAACACAATTTACCAGTTGTGAATTTGCCATTCGCCCTTTTCTTATCAAATTTCCCAAAAAAGGTATCATACAAATGACAAAATGGTCAACGCATACACACTATATGGTAAGAAGATTATCTTCTGAGGGGTGCAGACCTCGTTTACCTTGGGCTATAGCACTCCCTTTCTTAAAAAAAGACCCTACCCCAATCCTACCTATTCTTAAAAATTTAAAAGAAGACGAGTCTGAATTGGTACGAAGAAGTGTTGCCAATAATCTAAATGATATTGCAAAAGATCACCCTACTGTTGTAACCGATATTGCAAAAAATTGGATCGACAAATCAAAAGAAATAGATTGGCTGGTTAAGCATGGATGTAGAACGCTTTTGAAACAAGGAAATCCAGAAATTATGTCCTTGTTTGGCTTTAGAGCTAATGACAAGATTAAAATTAAAAAATTAAAAATTTTAACTCCTATAGTACAGATCGGAAATACATTGGAATTTACTTTTGAATTACATAATACTGATAATCGACCATCAAAGATAAGGCTAGAATATGGGCTTTATTATCAAAAAGCTAATGGAAACTTATCTAAGAAAGTTTTTAAAATAAGTGAAAAAGCATATCCTAAAAATTCGATAACAACTATTTATAGAAAACAGTCATTTAAAATAATAACTACTAGAAAATTTCATTTAGGATTGCATCAACTATCGATTATAATTAATGGTAATGAATTTAAAAAACACGCTTTTAAACTTGATGATAAAAAACCTTAGACAAGAACGCTAAAAACACATCTTTTTTATATTAAAAAAAAGGCAAATGACTCTTTTATTCAGAATCTCTATTCGTACTCTTCTACTTTGGTATAAATAAACTGAAGAGTAGTTTCATGTCCTAAATCTGGATCATCATAAGCTATGGTAATCACTAAATGTCCATTTTTGAGAACAACGTCTGATTTGGTAAATAACAAAACACTCTTTTGACTATAAATAAAATTAATAGTTCCATCTGGTTCTTTTTTCCAATTACCTAAAGTTTCTTCAGTATCTTTTAAACACTCTCCTCCTGTACCAAAATCTTCGTAATAGCTTTTTTCTACAAAACTACCATCTATTGCTATTTCTAAAGTTGTCATTTTCTCACAAGAAGAAAGAGGGAACTCCTCAAAATCCGTATTCTTACCTTCACTACTAAACTGCTGTTTTAGTTTCCATTTCCCTATAAGTAAGACACTAGAAGCATCAGGATCAATCCTTTTACAAGAAAATATCATCAACACAAACCCTGTCAACAATAGTATACACACGGGTAATAGTCTCTTCATATATTGCATTTCTGATTACAATACAAAAATCATAAAAACACTTGTAATTAACAAATATTTAACTGCTTAAAATGTATTTAATCGAAAAATACTGCGTTTAATCGATGTTTTTTACATCCAAATTATTTACAGAAAACACTAAAAAACTAACAACAAGACTCTTATGTCAGCATTTTTTTCAAGCACACAAGAAAAGTATTGAAATTAAACATATATAGGTATAATGAAAAGTTTAAAAAAGAAGTAACCTTTCATAAATGAGCATTAATGAGATACATTAAAAAATGTACGTTCGGTCAAAATTAAATGTAGCTTATTTTACCAATACTCCACGTTGGTTCATTACTGGTAGATCTTGAAAAGCATTTTCATTTATAGTATGTTTCCTAAACAAATATTTCTTATCATACAATTTACTGTCTGCAAAAAATGTAACTACAAATTCATTATTCATACCTAACAATGCCTCTTGAATCATTTCTATTTTGGCAGAAGACTTAGCAGGAACTGTTCCGATACCATGACGTAACAATGAGGTTTTTCTATCTTCATCATACCCTTTTGTTACTACCAAAACCATCTCTATAGGAGTATCCTTATCATTAATAATATATGAATTCCAGTTCTGCGCCAAAAATTCTTCGTCCCATTCTTTGATTATAGCAATGTAAACTTCTTCTACGGTAGGTATATGAATATCTTTTTTCATACAAAAATTATAGTGAAGCTTTAAATTGCTCTAAGAAACGTACATCATTTTCACTAAGCATACGAATATCAGATACTCCATATAACAAAAGTGCAATACGATCAATCCCCATTCCAAAGGCAAAACCACTATATTCTTCAGGATCAATATCACAGTTTTTAAGAACATTAGGATCTACCATACCACATCCCATAATTTCTAACCACCCTGTGCCTTTTGTCATTTTGTAATCTGTTTCTGTTTCTAATCCCCAATATACATCTACTTCTGCACTTGGTTCTGTAAACGGAAAATAAGATGGCCGTAGCCTGATCT
Organism: Aquimarina aquimarini; assembly: GCF_900299535.1. Lineage (GTDB taxonomy): Bacteria > Bacteroidota > Bacteroidia > Flavobacteriales > Flavobacteriaceae > Aquimarina > Aquimarina aquimarini. Next base: position 30,799 of record NZ_OMKE01000049.1, read on the forward strand.
TAGATTTACCAAACATTTCTGTAGTAAAATATTGCAAGGTTTGTTTGAGATCTGCAAAAGAAACATCTTTATCTATATACAGTCCTTCTACTTGATGAAAAAAGCAGTGAGATCTCGCAGAAATCGCTTCATTACGATATACTCTTCCTGGAGAAATTGTACGTATTGGCGGCTTATTGTTTTCCATATAACGTACTTGTACCGATGAGGTATGTGTGCGCAATAGGACATCAGGATTTGTTTGAATAAAAAATGTATCCTGCATATCTCTAGCAGGATGATATTCAGGTAAATTTAGTGCAGTAAAATTATGCCAGTCATCTTCTACTTCTGGACCTTCACTTACATTAAATCCTATACGAGAAAAGATATCAATTATTTGATTTTTTACTAAAGAAATAGGATGTCTAGACCCCAAAGTAATAGGTTCTGACGGTCTAGTTAAATCACCATAAAGGCCTTTTTCTTCGTCTTTAGATTCTAACTCATCTTTGAGACTCTTGACCTTAGTTTCTGCAGCTATCTTAAGAGCGTTTATAGCTTGCCCGAATTCTTTTTTCTGGTCATTGGCTATATTTCTGAATTCTGAAAAAAACTCATTAATTAACCCTTTTTTACCTGAAAACTTAATCCTAAAAGCCTCTACATCTTCTTTGGTTTTGGCTTTGAATGCATCTACTTCTTCTATATACTCTTTTATCTTATCAATCATCGCAATTTTCTTAATAGAACGGCAAATTTAAGTAATTTAGGTTAATGGAATAGTACATTCACATACAAAACAAGCTCGCTATATTTATTTCCTGAAGGTTTTCAGTCTATATTTATGAGATTTGCTCTATTTACCTCTTTAATTATATCATGTACCAAGCAACTCTTGTGTTGATTCTATTATTGAACTCATCTTGACTTTTTCTATTTCCTAAAAAATGGCTGAAATTCACTCATATTTCGTTACTTTTCTTACCCGTAGCGTTGCTATGGCTTTCAAAAAGTGCCTCATCTGATCAAATTTCAATTCATTTTCGGTTAAAAATAAAAAGTCAAGATGAGTTCATTATTAAAACCACATTAACAGATAGTTATTCTATATATCTACTTGACAAAAAGTAACTTACTATCGCTTCTTTCATCAAAACAGATTGCTCTCCAGCTTTCAGGCTTGGCAACTGCTCTTTGACCTTATAATGAGGCCACCCCTCATTGTCAAAATAATCAAATTCATAATATCCATATGGTTCTAGAAGACGACAAATTGCAATATGCATCAAATCTAATTTTTCGTCTTTTTTAAAATCTCTATGTAATTGACCTAACTCCTGAACTCCAATCAAATATATAATCCCATCAAGATCCAAATCTTCTCCATCTGCAAATTGATCCGAAAGTTTTTTTACCAGAACCTCCCAACGTTCTTTTAATTTCTCATCTCTGGCCATACTTATAGTTTAATAGCTTTCTACAATATTATTTATATCTATCAGAACATGTTATCCCAATGGAAACAAAGATAAACTATATTATGAACAGCCATACAAAACATTACAACCAATTCTTTTTACATAAATTTTATGTAAAAAAAGGTTAGACGTTACTTAAAAAAGTAACGCCTAACCAAGGAAAACTAACAATAAATCAGGGGGGAAATCTTACAACTCCCATAAAATACCTACTCCAGCATATTGATTTCTATAATTTCTAAAAGATCTGGCATCTATGTCAGTATAGTTTGTACTTCTTATTCTAGAGTACAATGTTGTCGTTATTGAAAAGTCGTTTGCTATTTTTTGAGAAAAATTGGCTTGAACATTCGCGTATTTATACTTCAGGTTTTCACCTATACGTTCTTCTGTATTTCTAGCTTCAATAACATCGTATTTCCTTGTGATATAAGAAAATGATGTTCTTATTTTGGTTCCTCTATTTTTATATGCCATATTCAACCCAGGGCCAAATTGTTTAAATCCTGAACGTCCTGCAGAGTTATCAATTCTAGCATAATATAAAATATTGGGTTTTATTTTAAAATGCTCGCTAAAGGGCAATTCATAAAACAAATTTGCTTTTATATAATCCCAATCTCTCTCTCCGTTTGTATCGATTTCGCTAGCATTAAACGTATCATACATACGTTTCTTCACCAAGGCACTTACTCCTAATTTATGCTCTAATCTATTTATATCAAAAGATTGAACACTGGATAATTGAACTCCATATTCATCAAATTGTAAATCTCTAATGCCAAAAGCATCAAAATCTTTGAAATTATAAAACCCTTCAAATGTGGTTTCATTTTCATTAAAGAGTGGAAATTTAAAACCTAGAGTAGCTCCATAATTAGTATATCCCAAAGGATTGATTAATACATCTTGATTTCCTCCCAACCCTTCTCGGTTCATCCTTTTTAATCTAGCTTCTGCTAAAAAGGCTGTTTTTCTAGTGAATTTATAATCATATTTGGCAACGGCATTCAAACTCCAATAACTATCATCAACATTTTCATAAAATATCCTTGAGAAAGGATTTATTGATAATCTGAACCTGTTTTTTCTCTGCTTATAGCGGTATTTATAATGTGCTTCTATATCTTGATAGAAACTACTAGAAATCAGATCTTCTTTGACTAGTACATTTCCTTCTACTCTAACCTCATTAGGGCTTTTGAAATAATTGTATTCATATCCTGCTTGCGTTCCAATCTTAAATGTATTTTTACTTTGCGAAAAACTAAAAGAGTACAGTAGCATCACAAGCACTATAGATATTATATTTCTTATCTTCATTTATTATTTTTTATTAATTTGATCCAACGTAAACTATACATTTCAATGCCTATTGAAATATTCACAATGTTTATTTAATTACTTCTTTTGTTGTTTTTTAAATAGCTTCTTTTATCACTTCTTTTAATCCTGTTTTATTCACCAATTGAATACCTAATCCTGGACGAACATTGATTTCCATTATCTGCGGCCCTTTATTTTTGTCAATTACAATATCAATCCCCAGATAGTTCAATGGAAATGCTTTTGCCGTTGAAATACATATTTCCAAAATTTCTTCCCAGTAAGGTATGGGGGCACCATTAACCAAAAAAGTACTATCTGGGTGATGATTACTGTATTTTTTACCATCATAAACCTCTAGCAACCTCCCTTCTTTCATATCAATACCAATACCAACTCCGTTTTGATGAAGATTGGCTTTGCCATCAGATCTATCTGTTGGCATTCTCAACATTCCCATTAACGGTGTATTATTAAGAGTGATAATTCTAAAATCAGGTACTCCCTGCGGGTATATTTCATGAAAGAAAGGGTGTGGCTCTATACATTCCTCAATTAACACTCTGTCATGCGAGCCTAATGAAAAGAATCCCATAATGATAGAAGCCATATGCTGAAATACTTGGCGATCTGTTATCACCTCTCCACTACTCATCCAGTCTCCTTCTTTATTCTTCTTGAGTATCTTAATACCTCCACCACCACAACCATTTGCAGGTTTTATAGCTACTGCATTATATTGCTTACAAGATTCCCATGCCTTTTTGATATCACTATTGTATTCTATCACTGCATATGTTTTTGCACATGGAATATCGTTTTGATGCAGTATTTCTTTGGTTAACACTTTATCATCTGCCAATGGGTAGTGTTTCTTGGGATTATTAGGATAAATTAATTTTATGTTTCTTTCATTCAAACCGATCACACTGGAGGCTGCAATGGATTTCTTATTGAAAATTATCGAGAACATATTTATATATTTTAAATAGTTATTTTCTTTCTTTGTTTTATAGAAACAGGTAAGTTTGTATATACCCTACCTAAAAATTTAATTTTTTATTTTCTGAATTAAATAATGGCTTAAATCGAAATAACTCAATCCATCTAATCCCAATATACCTACCCAAGAAAGTAGCTAGTACTACTATCAAAAGAACAATCTCTGGGAATAAAATCAATACAGATGGCAACCATGTCCAGGATAAAATGAGGTATGAAATTGAGGTAGCAATTAGTGTTTGAAACAATTTATCCATTGCTTTTATATACCCATCCTCTAGCGTAGAACGAGAAAATCGTTCAGCAGAAATGGTTAAAATTATAATCGGAAAAAAAGTGAGTTTTGTAAGCCACTCTATATTATTTTTTACTCCAAAATGAGTAGCGACTACAATCAAAGACACCATGATGGTTAATGATATAACAAGTTTTGGCGTATACAGCAATCGCAACTTATCAAAAGGATAGGCGATCAATCCAATAAACATAATAAGCCCCACAAAAATTGCAATTCCAGAAACAAATCCTGTATGAGATAATGAAAAAGCGATCAATACTGGCAGAAACACTCCAAAAGTCTTCAATCCCACTATATTTCTTAAAAAAGCAACAAGTAGTCCTCCTATGGGTAATAGCAATAGAAGGTTAAGAGCTCCCTTTGGTATAATTTTTTTATCTACCAAGTTCCAAAGTGAGAAACCAGGTAGTTTATGAAGCTCTTCTGAATTCATTTTTAGAAAAGACACGTGATTTACCTCATCTATCTGATAACTATAATCGAATTGAATATCTGCTGTATGGGTTATCAAAGGCTTATCACCTTGGTATAATTCTAAATAATTAGCGGGTATAAATGCAAAATGATTATTTAATCCATCAAAAGGAACCCATGTTTGATTAATCAATACTTCTACCCATGCATGCGATGTTCTTTTATTTGCATTTTCTACAATAATCCCGCCTTTTACTCTGGCAGGGTATCCCATATTTCTGCATAAGGCAACAAACAATCTACTTTTTCCATTACAAGAGGCTTTGTTTTGTTTGATTGTTGTCAAGGCATCTGTTAATGTAATGATTGGTGCTGAAGGGATCTCATATACATAATCAAAGATATTTTTTATGATTTCTCTATCATTTTTGGTATTCTGGATTAGACCACTTGCCAATGTATTGATTATTGAATCATTTGATTGAATATCATTGGTAGCTTTGAGATATTCATCATATTCTTCTGATAATTTATTGAATGTATTGGGTATTTTATAGTGTTTAGCTTTTCCTTCAAAAATAAACTCATAATCAATAGAATGATATGAATTTGTATCATTGGTCTCCCAGATGGCCCTTATATTCTGGTGTTTTTCTTTTTGCTTTGTAAAAAACAGCAAACTATCATTTTTGATTTGCTCTCCAGATATTCTTTGCCTAGAATTGGTAGTGGGGATATATGTTTTTAATGTAGTATTTTTGTCACCAGATTTAAAAAAAAATCTATACGTGATTTTATAGACTTTTTCAGGATTAAAATCATCATAATTCCCAAGAATTGGCTTTGCTTTAAACCCAATAGAAATTAGTGCAATTATAGTTATTATAATTAATGCGATTTTAAGATTTGGTTTCAAATTCATAATCAGCTATTTTTGGATTAATAACAAGTAGAAATAATTTCACCCTACCCAAAATCAGAAAAAAAATCTTTTTATATGTCGCAATCTTCAAAATCTGTATGTGAACAACCCGTTTTCACAGAATTATTCGAAACACATGCAGAGGCTGTTAGAAATTTTATTTACTATAAATGTGGAGACAGAGACCAAGCAGAAGATGTTATGCAAGAAGCATTTATAAAACTTTGGGATAATTGTAAAAAAGTAATTCTAGAGAGAGCAAAAGGTTTTTTATGTACTGTAGCCAACAATTTATTTCTTAATCAGGTTGCTCATAAAAAAGTTCGATTAGAATATTCAAAAATCCCTCAAAAACATAAAAATATTGAATCTCCAGATTATGTAATGGAAGAAAAAGAGTTTATGGATAAGTTACAAAATGCAATTGCTGATCTTTCTGATGGCCAAAGAGAGGTTTTTTTACTCAATAGAATCGACAAAAAAACATATAATGAAATTGCCGAAATGTTGGATATTTCTGTAAAAGCAGTAGAGAAAAGAATGCATAATGCATTAAAACAATTAAGAAAACTGGTAAAAAACATATAATATCTGGTAGGGTATTTTATATCTTACCTGTTATTCTTCTGATATTAAGGTAGAAATTATGCTTAACGATAAAGAAAATACATACTTAGCAAAGTGGTTAAATGATGACCTTAGTTCTGAGGAATTAGAGGAATTAAAACAACTTCCTGAGTATAAAGAATATAAAAAAATTGTAGATGGTTTAACTTATTTCAAAGCACCGCCTTTTGATGTACAGCCATCTCTAGCAACCACCTTAGGTAAAATTTACCGGCCCAAAGAAGCAAAAGTTATTAATCTAAAACCTGTTGTATATACTATTGCAGCTGCTGCCTCTATTATTTTGATTATTGGCATCTTCTTTAATAAAGTAACCTATACAACTAATCAAGGAGAACAATTGGCAGTAGTCTTGCCTGATGGTAGTGCTGTTGATCTTAATGCCTCTTCTACACTAACACATCAACGCTTTTTTTGGTCTAGCAACAGAAAAATAAATTTGCTGGGAGAAGCCCATTTTAAAGTCTCCTCTGGAGCCACTTTTACAGTCACTACAAAATTGGGTAAAATTGAAGTATTAGGAACTCAATTTAACATAAAGGACAGAACAAATGAATTTATTGTAGATTGTTATGAAGGAAAAGTAAAAGTATCTACTCATGATAATCAACAAAAGGTTTTACAAAAAGGAGAAGGTGTTTTCTTAAAAAACAATCAACTTATCGAGGAAACTGTTTCTGGAGATGAGCCTATGTGGAAAAAAGGAGAAAGTATTTTTAATAGTGTTCCTCTAAAAAATGTATTGGATGAATTAGAGAGACAATACAAAGTCGTTTTCAAACGAAATCAAATTGATCAAAAGCAATTATTCACAGGAGGATTTAACTATCAAGACCTCACTATTGCACTAGAATCTGTTCTTGTACCTATGGGAGTTGGCTATGTTGTAAACGGTTCCAATATTTCACTCTCTACCCAATAAGTTAAAAACACATGCTTTTAGGCAATAATCCAAGAATCTCAAAGTTTTAGAAGCCCCCTAAAGCCACTAATATACTATGAAGAAAATTTTACTATTATTACTTTTTTGTACTTTTTCTTTACAAGCACAAATCATTAAAAATTATAAAGAAACCCCTTTACAACAAGTCCTTAATGAGTTGTCAGAATCATACGATCTTATTTTTTCGTTTAGCAATGAGACAGTAAAAAATAAAATCATCACTCTAGTAATAAAAGACACTCCTTTGGATGAGATTTTGATTACTTTAAAAACATTGACTCATCTTAATTTTAAAAAAATATCCGATAGGCAGGTAATTGTAAGTCCAGAAAACAATCAAATTGAAGTTTGCGGGTACTTATTCGATGCATCCACCAATTCTCCTCTACCCTATGCTACAATAACTATTGAAAGTACCAAAACAGGAACTATTACTAATGATGATGGTTTTTTTCAATTAGGAATGATTGGCAAGAATGAATCTATCTCTATACAATACGTAGGATATAAAACCAAGATACTAGACGCTGCTTCTTTTACCACATCAACCTGCCCTAGAATTCCCCTACTTACTGAGAGTACTTCTTTGGGAGAGGTACTTATTGTAGAGTATATTACTACAGGAATCGACAAAAATATCGATGGGTCTCTTACAATTTCTAATGATGAACTTGGTATATTACCTGGGCAAAGTGAACCTGATATCTTACAGAGTGTTCAACTTATTCCAGGAATAAATAGCCCCGATGAAACTGCTTCTGGTATACAAATTCGTGGAGGATCTCCTGATCAAAACCTAGTTCTTTGGGATAACATAAAAATGTATAATACTGGACATTTTTTTGGAATGTTTTCTGCTTTTAATCCCAATGTAATTAAAAGCGCTAAAATATTCAAAGGAGGTGCTGACCCAAAATATGGGGACCGAGTATCTGGTGTTATTGATATTTCTAGTGAAGAAGAAGTCCCTGAAAAATTTAATGGTGGTGCTGGAATTAATGGTACTCATGCAGATATGTTTATAAAAGTTCCTGTTGGAAAAGCCCTTGGACTCGTTCTTTCTGGAAGACGATCATATACTGATAGTTTTGAGACCCCTACTTACAAAGCTCTTTCAGAAAAAGTATTTCAAAACACAAAAATAGCAGAGAATCCAAATCAAATTCCTACAGAAGAAGATGAAGAGGAGGAAGATGAAGAAAGTATTGCAAAAAATAACTTCTTTTTTTACGATACCAGCGCCAAACTTATTATTGATGCCTCTGATAATGATAAAATACTAATTAGCGGTATCCTTACAGACAATAATCTTACATTCGAAGTTAATAATGAAGAAGATCTCATCACTGATGACTTAGAAATTAAGAATGAAGGAGGTAGTATTTCTTGGCAAGGAACCAAAATGAATAACTTGCATCATCACTTAAAAGCATATTATTCTAAGTTTGATTCTGACTATTTATTTACAGAAAGACAAGAATTAGAGATAGAAGAACGATCTGTTAGAAAAAATACAGTAAAAGACATTGGTGCTGATTTTAATATTACATACGATCTAGATTCTAAAAACTCATTTATGTTAGGGTATCAGTTCTCTAGTACAGATGTTGTTTATACCGTTACAAGAGAAGGTGAATTTGAAAACCCAATAGATGAATCTGACAATGTAAAAAACAAAGCAAATACACTTTATGCCAACTATAAGTTTTCTCCAAAAAACAAAAGCTTTATCAACTTAGGGATTAGATCATCCTCATATTCTGTGGTGGATAAGGTTTATATAGAACCTAGAGCAAATATAGAATATCCTATCACCCGCTTTCTTAGAATAAAAGCAACAGGCGAGCTTCGATATCAACCTATAAGTCAATTGGTAGAATTTGAAGATACTCAGCTTCGATTAGAGAATAATCTTTGGATACATGCCAATGAAAACATTCCTGTATTAGAGAGTACTCAATTCTCTGGAGGAATTTTATTTTCTAAAAAAGGTTGGAACTTTGAAATTGACGGATATTATAAAAACATTGATGGGTTGACATCTATTACTAGTGGATTTAACACCATCAATAGTGAATTATCTACAGGAGAAAGTGAAATTCTAGGCGTAGATGTTTTATTAAAAAAGAAATTGAAAAATTTTAGAACTTGGGTTGGATATACTTTTAATGATGTAAAGTATACGTTTCCCGAAATACAGAGAGGCTCATTCTCTGGAAATAATGATATCACTCATAATTTTAGGATTTCTAACACCTATACAATTAATAATTGGGAATTTTCTTTAGGATGGTTATGGCGATCTGGTGCTCCCTTTACAGATGCTAACCTTATCAATGAAGAAATCGTTTTTGAGAATGCCAATGCAAAACGCTTACCTGAATATCATAGAATGGACATATCTGCCATTTATAGATTTAATATTAGTACGTCTGGTAGCTGGAGAGGTCAGTTAGGCGCTTCTATACAAAACATATACAATCGTCAAGTACCTATTGCTGTAAGTTATCGATTAGATGACAATATAACAACGGGAGATTTAGAACTAGAAAAGTTGCAACAAAAATCATTGGGTATTACCCCTAATGCTGTTTTTAGAATTTATTTTTAAGTTCAAAATATTTTAATCATTCTTTATAATATGCATTATCTCATCACGATGTAATAACCGCATCAGTGTTAGTTCTTTTTCTGATGTCATAATGCCTACTAAATAATAAAATCCAACACTCATCTTATACGCATTATCATTACCTCTTATTTTCCTTAAAAAAGATACTTCATTAATACTTTTGGCAACTTTTATAGACAATAACACCTCTTTAATCTTTTCGTGTAAAGAAACGTCTTTAATTGCCTTTAAATCCAATTTGAACTGTATAGAAGCTTTCAATACCATTTTATACTACTTTAGGAATTAAACAACTCATCCTCATCAATAGTTAATGTTGCGTCTGCTTTTTGCATTAAAAGCAACAACCCTAAATCTTCCTTTTGATCCAAAGACATTGCATTTAATTGTTCATTTTGCTTTTGTTCAATATACCAACCAATAGCATTCTCCATCGTTTTTTTTACGCTAATCCCTTCTATTGCTGCTATCAACTTGAGTTTTGGAACTAGATTCTTATCAATATCAATTATTTTCCTCATTGTATATATTATATATATTTAATGTTAAATATATATAATTATTTTTAACAATATACCACACTATACAATTACTTCTAAAATTCAAAAAACCTCTTACAATCGACAAAATAAAATAGAACACGTGCGTATGACTAGAAAGAATTATATTTGAATCTTATTATTTAATCATTATTCAATGAACTATATTGATATTATTCTAGGTATTTTCTTACTATGGGGACTCATAAAAGGATTTAGCAAAGGATTCTTTTCTTCTTTAGCCTCTTTGGTTGCACTAGTAGTAGGTATATATATTGCAGTTCATTTTTCACATATCTCAGGGGAATATCTTGAGCAATATGTAGATTGGCAACAAGGCACTACTAAATTGGTAGCTTTTGCTCTCACATTTATTATAGTTGTTATACTAGTATCTTTAGCAGGAAAAATACTTACCAAAGTTGCAGATTATGCTGCACTAGGCATTTTAAACAAGATACTTGGTGGTGCTTTTGGGGTATTAAAAATGGCATTTATAGCCAGCGTTATCATCATCTTTATAGATGCCTTAAACCGAAATATAACAATAATCAAAGAAGATACTCTTAACTCTTCTTTATTATATCCTCCTATCAGAAAACTAGCTCCATCTGTATTGCCCAGCATACTAAAAAAGGAAGGCACTAATGCTTCTGAAAACGAAGCATAATTTTTTAAATTATCTAAGAAATTTTATTTCACGCTGTAACCAATTATACAAGTACTTAGATTGTATCACTAGTGTCTGTATCTTTCACAAGGTTTCTTAAATAATTAATACAAGGGTCAAAATCTTCAAATACACTTTCTTCTGGTATAAGATCAGGAATAATACCCGTATTCTTAGCTAGATATAAAGGTTGTTTTTGAATTCCTACTATATAAGGTTTTACTCCCTTTTTTTCTAGGTTCAAGATAATATCTTCTAATGTATACACTCCTGACTGATCCATATAGGGTACTCTATCCATTCTCAAAATCACATGAGATGCAGACTCTGGTATTTGTGTAGCAAGTCGCTGGAGTTCACTGGTGGCTCCAAAAAAAACAGGGCCATTAAGGTGCTTTACAAATATTTCTTTTTTAAGTTCTGTAGTTAAATTCTTTTCATCTTTCCATGGTTTTTCATCATTATCATATTCAGTCCCTTTCAAAGATTCTATCTTTGATTGGCTTGCTGTTACATCACCCATTTTTTTCATGAATATCACAGAAGCAATAATTAAACCAACACCTACTGCATATACCAGGTTCCAAAAAACAGATAATACCAGAACAATAACCATTATACCAACTTCTATTCTTGGCATATGAGGCACAGCTTTAAGTCCTCTGTAATCCATTACCCCAATACCTACTGTAATCAATATACCAGCTAGAACAGCAGCAGGTATTTTTGATGCCACTGGTCCCAGTGCTAATAGTATAATCAGTAATATTATTGCAGCAATCATTCCAGACAATCTGGTTTTTCCTCCTGCATTAATATTAACTACGGTTCTAATCGTGGCTCCAGCTCCTGGAATCCCACCAAATATTGCCGCAATACTATTCCCTATTCCTTGCCCCATTAATTCTTTATTAGGCTTGTGCTTTGTTTTGGTCATATTATCCGCAACCACAGAAGTCAGCAAAGAGTCAATCGCTCCTAAAAATGCAAGAGATAAAGCTGTAAAAATATAAGGGGTTATTGCTTCTATTTTGAATTCGGAGAAAATTGACAGATTAGGAACTGGAAAGCCTGTAGGAATCTCTTCTATTAGTTTATATTTCAGGTCAAAGCCATAGGCCACTCCAGAAACTATTATTAATGATACCAAAGTACTTGGTATCGCTGTAGTAATTTTTTTAAACCCATAAACCAATATTATGGTTACAACACATAATATTAGTTCTAGATAATTAACATTTGATAATGCTCTAGGTAGACTTTTGATTGCTCCAACAACTCCAGAAGCTTCATTACTTGCTAAAGTGATTGCTTCGAGGGAAATCTCATCCTCAGAAATTATCTCTGCTCTTTTTATTGTTTCTTTAAAGTTTTCTAGCACCAGTATCCCTTCACCTGCTTCCTCTTTTAGTATTTTATTCAAAATCACCTCTTCAGCCTGTGGTTTAAATTTTTCAACAAAATCGGTATCTTCTTTTGGGTAATACCCTAACGCAGGTAAAAATTGCGTTATTAAAATCATAACTCCAATAGCTGTCATAAAACCAGATACTACTGGATATGGGATATATCTAATATATTTTCCTATTCCTATTGCTCCAAGACCAATTTGCATTAACCCTGCCATCAAAAACACAATAAGGATAATTGGCAATGCTTTCTCAACGCTTCCATCATTTGCTCCTATTACACCAGCAACAAGTAACATACTTACAGCTGTCATTGGCGCAGTTGGACCAGAAATCTGCGTATCTGTTCCCCCAAACAATGCTGCAAAAAAACTAATAAAAATTGCTCCATACAATCCAGCACTGGGCCCTAAACCAGAAGAGACCCCAAATGCCAATGCTAAAGGAAGCGCTACTATTCCTGAAGTTAATCCTCCAAAAACATCTCCTTTGAAATTACTAAAAAAAGCTTTCATTTGTGTGTATTTTTATTAATTCGTTATAATAGAAACATTCAAAAAATCACTTTTGGTTGATACTAAACCTTTTTACAAAAATATTTTCTGAATACTATAGTTTTTCTTCTTACCCTATTCTTATTTAAAATGACCTTAATCTACATTAAATTACTTTTGGTTCAAGCAAAAAAAGAAAATTCAGAGATAGCATCACTATCTACGTATTTTATTTTGAAGCCTGGGGTAAAAGAAACAATTTTAGAAGGTAATTTCATTTAAGAAATGGTATTCTAGGAAACAAATATAAAAAAAGAGCTAACGCTATTACACATTAACTCTCTTTTTTAAAAAGTGTTTAACCTTAATTAAGATTCAAAAAAGGTTACTTTACCGTTGCTTATATCGTACATTCCTCCAACAATCATTATTTCATCATTACTTTCCATCTCACGAAGTACTTCACTATCTTTTCTAATATTATCAATTGTCATTTGAACATTTTTTACAGCTACTTCATTAACAAAGTCTATATTTTTTGACGTTCTTAAAGATGCATCAGCAGGTTGAGTAACAGCATTAACCGCAGGTTTAATTCTGCTAATAAGTGCTGTAAGGTTTCCTAATTTTGCATCATCACAAGCTCCTTTTACTGCACCACAACTTGTATGTCCTAAAACTAAAACCAATTTTGTTCCTGCAAGTTTACAAGCAAATTCCATACTACCAAGAATATCTTCGTTTACAAAATTACCTGCGACTCTTGCACTAAATATATCTCCTATTCCCTGATCAAAAATCAGTTCAGAAGATACTCTAGAGTCTATACAACTTAAAATTGTTGCAAAAGGAAATTGACCACTTTTAGTATCAGACATTTGCTCCAATAAATCTCTATCAGATCCCATTTTATTCTGAAACCTAATGTTTCCTTCTTTTAATAATTCTATAGCTTTTTTTGGCGTTATTAACGCTTGCGTCTCTTTAGTATAAGCTTTCATATGTGTTAAGTTTTATTGTAGTAATTTACGATGATTTTGATCTAAGACTAAAAAACTGAATGTAGCTATCTGGATTTTCTACAACTCCGCGTTCAGAAATCAATTTAATATCAATATGTCTGTTTTTTGCTTTTTCAGAGAAATCTTCCAGAATTTCTATAATATCATTATCCAGATATCTAGTTTTTCTTACATCCAAGGTAAGATACGTATCTTCTGGCAATCGATCAAGTTCTTTTAGAATTGCACCTTTATTAAAGAAAGTAACCTCTTCTGCAAGTGTCATTACAATTCTATGCTTCCCATTACTTTTATCTTCAATATGTAGAAAATGTGAATTTTGATAACTCTTGATTAAAATCACAACTATACCTACTAATAATCCAAGACCAATTCCAACTAATAAATCTGTAAAAACAATACCTACAACCGTAACTAAAAACGGCACAAATTGTTTCCAACCCATTTTATACATTTTCAAGAATAAAGAAGGTTTCGCCAATTTATATCCTACCACAAGTAATATAGAGGCCAAAACAGAAAGAGGGATCATATTTAATAACCTTGGTATTAGAATCACAGAAATTAACAATAAAAATCCATGAATAATTGCTGCCATTTTGGTTTTACCACCAGATTGAATATTTGCAGAACTACGTACAATTACCTGAGTAATTGGCAACCCTCCTATCATACCAGAAATAATATTTCCTGTTCCTTGAGCCAACAATTCTCTATTGGTTGGTGTCACGTTTTTCTCTGGATCTAACTTATCTGTAGCTTCTACACATAACAGTGTTTCTAAACTAGCTACCAATGCAATTGTAAAAGCAGTAACCCATACATTAGAATCTAAAATAGCAGAGAAATTTGGGAAACTAAATTGTCCTAAAAATGATGATAAATCTTCTGGGATTGGCACACTTACCAAATGATCTTTGGCTATAGCTAAAGTTTCGCTATCCTGAGTTATCACATAAAATATGATTCCAACAGCTACCGCTACCAAAGGACCTTGTATCAATTGGAAAATCTTTCCTTTCTTTCCTAATACCTTATCCCACAATAACAATATTGCCAAGCCTAAAATTGCAATTAACGTTGCTCCTAGGCTGATAAAATTAATTGAATTAATTATTTCTGAAAAAGTATTTTCTCCATCTATTTGAAAAAATGCAAAATCTCCTTCTGGGTCTGCATCATATCCAAAAAAGTGTGGAATTTGTTTTAGAATAATAATGATTCCTATTCCAGTAAGCATTCCTTTGATTACTGAGGAAGGAAAATAATATCCTATGATACCTGCTCTTAATACACCAAACAATAACTGTATTGCTCCTCCTAATACCACTGCTACCAAAAAGTTTTCATACCCTCCTAAAGCACCGATAGATGTAAGAACTATTGCTGCTAAACCAGCAGCAGGACCACTTACTCCAATTTTGGAACCACTCAAAGCACCAACAACAATACCTCCTATAATTCCCGCAATTACACCAGAAAAAAGAGGTGCTCCACTAGCAAGAGCAATACCTAAACATAAAGGTAATGCTACAAAAAAGACAACTATACTTGCGGGTATATCACTTTTTAAATGTTTAAAAATGTTCATATCTATAAAAATTTGTTGTTCTCTTTAAAAATTAAAGAACAATTGAATAAAATTAATTTGAAATCATTCAAAAAGAAACATACCTCTACACAAGATACAATCTCTATTTTGAAATTAAGTTGTTTAAAAATATATTATGAATACTTTGGAGGAGGCGTCTTATGCTCCAAATACACAGATGTATTTGGGATATAAAACTCGGGATATTGCTCTATAAAAAAAGATGAAAGGGCTGTTGCCTTTTCTTCATAGAACTGCGAAATTTTATTTTTTTCTTTAAAATCATCCTTTTCAGAAGTCTCTTTTTCTTCAGAGCCTTCTGTTTCCTCAAGGACTATTGAAGCTTTATCAGTGCAACTATAAAAATCAACCAAACTGATGCTATAATTGGCTACACTAAGGAGAAAGCCAAAAACAATCAAAAATTTAGCTATTTGAAGTTTATTCATTTCTGATAAATAATTTTGAAACGCTAAAATAATAGTATTACTTTCAAAATCGTGTTAATGTATTGTAAATTTTCACATTAATTACAATTCTTGAAGTTCTGTTTTTGGAATCCACCCTATTTTTCCATCAGCAAGTTTAATTTTTTTCCAATCATTTACAGTCTCCAACACCTGAACTTTGGTTCCTTCATGAAGCTCAAACACAGTATTACTTCTCAGGTTTGGTTCGCTTTTTATTGTAATTTCCTGCGCGTAAATAATAGCAAATTGATTGTTTATAAAAAAGTCGTATTGTTTAAATGCAAAGAAAACTGATGCTATTGCTATAACTAAAATCCCCCAAGCACTTGTAAAAAACAATCTCTTTTTTGAAGACGTTCTAGCTGTATAATACAGTATCAACAATACTACAAACAATATAATAGAAATAACCGAAAGCCAAGCCCACCCATCAATATTAAATATCCCTGCAAGCTTTTTTATCATCCTAGACACAAAACCTTGAGGTAGTACTTCTATTTTATCAATAGTCGCTTTTTGAGCATATGCCAAATTATTTTCTATATCCTCATCATTTGGAGCCAGAATCAACGCTTTCTCATAATAAAAGATACTTGACCCAATGTTATTTAACTTATAATGTGCGTTTGCTAAATTATAATATAAAGAAGTTGATTCTTGACCCCCGTCTAAAATAGACTGATAGGCATCAACAGCCTCCTGATATTTCTCTTGATTATAATATGAATTTGCTCTTTTGAATGATTCTTCATTCTGAGAAAAACCTACTATTACACTTAAAAAAATAAGTATTTCAACTATTCTCTTCATATCCTTTATAGTTGTTTATCTATTGTTGCGATTACTCTTGAAGCTTTGTCATAATCCTGTTGCATAGCAGAAGTAGAAGAAGGTGTGTATCTAGCAAACTCACAACTTTCTAACAAAGCTATAAATTCTATCGTAACGGTTTCTTCAACTTCTCGTTCTTTTAATAATCGTTGAATACGATCTTTGCTCATATCACTGGTTTGTATATGTAGTTTTGCTTTTAAGTAGTTATGTAAAGCTCGCTCCATAGCAATATAAAACTCTTTTTGACTACCCAAATTTTTCTTAGCTTCAGACAAATATTTTCTAGCTAACTTATCTGCTTTACGAACCCTATTACCACTTATATCGTCTAATCTTTGTTGTCTCTTTTTTCCAAAGAAAAGAAACAGGGGAACTGCCAATAATGGAGTAACTAGTGATATCCAATATAGTGTTGACTTAAAAAAATATTTGTTTTGTATTGGTTGAAGGTCAGCGCTTGATTTTAAGAATCTAAACTGGTTTCCTATTTGAGTTACTCGTTTTTTATTTACTCTTTCTTGTGATACTTCATTTGATGTATCATTATATGATACGGCAGGGCCTTTTTCTACATTTATCACAATCTCATCAGACTCAATCGTTTTATACGCTTCAGTTTTTAAATCAAAATAAGAAAAAGAAACTGGTGGAATACTATAATCACCTTTGTGCTGTGGTACCAATGTATAGGTATCAGATATAGTACCTCTCATTCCTGTGAGGTTGGTTCGCACCCTCTCGTTATGCTGAGGTTCATACTCTTCCATACCATCAGGAATATTTAATTTTGGTAAATCAAAAAGCTTTAAATTCCCTCCACCAGAGACTAAAACATTGGCATCTAATGATTCTGTAGCATCAAGACTTGTTTTATTGGTTGATACTTTAAAATTAAAATCTCCAACAGCTCCAGAAAAATTATCTGGCCTTCCTTCTATTGGTAAAGGTTTTACATTGATTACCCTCTTACTAGATACTACCATTTTATCTACTTGATTAAATATCCTTCTGCCTGAAAAACGATCTCTTCTGTTTGTAGGCACCCCTACTTTAAAACTTAATGCAAGGGGTTCAATCTCTAATTTTCCAGTTTTTTGTGGGTACAGTACTGTTTTGCGAAATACAACATAAGTATATGGTTCTCCTTTATAAGTGCCTGGTTCTCCCATCAACCGTTTCACTTCAATATCTTGACTCCAAAAATCACTATATTTCGGACTATCTGCGATATTCAAATCACTTATACTTAGTCTACGACTTACATAAAGTTTATAAACTACTGTAATTGCTTCATTAAGGTACGGGTTAGATTTAGAAACCTCTGTGACCAGATGTATATTATCATCTATAGCAAAATCGCCATTCGCATCATTTGATTTAGCAACAGCCTTTGTAACCGTAATTTTTATCAGAGATGTTTTATATATTTTTCCATCAATCTTTATGGCCGCCTGTTTTATTGTAAAATTTCCTTTGCGTGTAGGTTGTAAAAAATAACTAAACGTCTTGGAATATGTTTTTTTTCCATTATCCCATATACTACGAATAGATTGCTCTGGGCCAGAAACTTTAAACCCCGAAAAAGATGGTGGAGTAAAATCATCTCCATCCTTATTCATTTCAAAATCTACTCGTAATACTTCATTAATACCAAGTTTTTTCTTAGTCACTTTAGCCTCAAACTTTACCTGAGCAAATGTCAGTTGTAGAGTGCTTATAAACAGTGTTAGAAAAATTAATTTTAGCTTCATTTTTTAATCTATTTAGATCAGTCAATATTTTTCAATTTCAACGGATTTTTTATATCCTTACCAATCTTTATCTGTTTTTACTTTTGATCTATGCGCTTTTATCAAATTAATTTTATCCTGAACTTTCTTTTCATGATTATTCATTGCTTCTAATAAGCGCTTAATTTGTTCAGGTGATAATTTTCCTTGCGCTTGTTGTTGGTTAGGCCCTCCTTTTTTATCATCCTGATCTTTAGGCTTTCCTCTTTCGTCTTCTTTATCTCCTTCTTTGTCCTTATCTTCCTTTTTATCTTTCTGGTCTCCTTCTTTATCCTTTTCCTTATCTCCTTTATCTTTTTCCTCTTCCTTGTCTCCTTTATCGCCTTCTTTATCCTTTTCCTTGTCTCCTTTATCTTTTTCCTCTTCCTTCTTATCTTGATCCTTCTTATCTTGGTCTTTTTTATCCTCCTTATCTTGTCCCTTTTTATCTTTATTCTCTTGTTGCTTTTTCTCTAGCATTTTTTTGGCCAATGCAAGATTATAACGGGTTTCATCATCTTTTGGATTATTTCTAAGTGCATTTTTATACGCTTCTACAGCTTCTTTATATTTTTTTTGTTCCATATATGTGTTTCCCTGATTATGAAACACCTTATGTCTTTCTGTTTTTGTGGTGGCTACCTTAGCTGCTTCTGCGTATCGATATGTTGCTTCATCATATTTCTCAGAATTATAATATGCATTACCTAGATTATATTTTGCAACAGGAGTCACTGGGTTTTTAGCAATCGCTCTTCTATATTCTCCTTCTGCTCTAGGAAAATTACCTTCTTTAACCAGAACATCATTTGCTGTTGCTACAAATACATTTGCTTCCTTAATAGTTTTATCTGCGCTTTCTTCTTGAGAAAAAACAATCCCAAGTTGAAAACATAACAAAATACTTAAAATCTTTCTCATACCCGACTACTGCTCATTAAACAAGTTTAATTTTTTTACCCAAGATGTTTTTTTATTTAATAGAAAAATATCTAAAAACAATAATAATAACCCTGCTCCTAAAAACCATTGAAATTGATCTTTAAAACCTGTTATTTGTTTTGCTTCAAATTCTTTCTTATCCATATTTCGTAATACTGTGGTTACCTTTTCTACTACCTCTTTTGTATCTCTACCATCAATATACATTCCATTTCCTTCATTGGCAATTTCCTGTAAAATTGTCGGGTTTAGTTTTGTAATCACGGTAGCTCCCTGACTATCTTTCTTATAACTTTGCACAACCCCATTTCGTTTTATAGGGATAGGAGCTCCTTTTGGTGAACCTACTCCAATAGTAAAAATCTTAATTCCTTCTTTAGAAGCTTCTTCTGCAATCAATTTCACATTTCCTCCATGATCTTCTCCATCACTTATAATAAACAACACTCTATTGGTTTGTTCTGCATCATTATAATAGGTCTTTGCTAGTTCTATAGCTTCATGAATCGCAGTTCCCTGAGAAGACAACATATCTGTATTCATAGATTGCAAAAACATCTTCCCCGAAGCATAATCAGTAGTGATTGGTAACTGTGGATAAGCACTACCAGCATATGCTATGATACCAATACGATCACTTGCCATATTATTAATGATCTGAGTAACCAGTTGTTTAGACTTTTCTAATCTATTGGGTGCAATATCTTCTGCTATCATACTTTTAGACACATCTATAGCAAAAACTACATCAACGCCTTCTCTTTTTACCGTTTCTAGTTTTGTTCCCATTTTAGGGTTTACCAAAGCTATGATCAAACACACCAAAGCCAGGCTTATTATTACAATTTTCAAAACAGATTTAAAAGTTGATTGATCTGGGCTTAATTTTTTAAGCAATACCAAATCCGCAAACTTCTTCTGAGTTCTTTTTTTCCATATCAAAACTCCCAAAAACAAAAGGATCAGTAACGGAATACTCAATAACAACCAGAAATATATTTTTTCTTCGAGTAAATACATATTTTAAACTATACTTCTATATCTAAATTTATAGATTCTTATTAAAGCGAAAAAAACGACAAAAAATTATATAAAGCTTTTAAACACAGTATATCTTAACAAAAATTCAATAAAAATCAATAGTCCTGCCAATAATACAAGTGATCTAAATTTTTCTTCGTAATTATAAAATTTAAATTCTTCGATATCTGTCTTTTCTAATTTATCTATTTCTTGATAAATTTGTTCTAATTTTTTATTGTCTGTTGCTCTAAAATACTTACCATTAGTAGCCTTGGCGATTTCTTTCAACAACTTCTCATCAATTTTAACTCGTGTTCTACTATACTTAAGAGCTCCATTAGGTAATCTTGCTACTGGACTCAAAGCCATTCCATTTGTACCAATACCAATTGTATAGGTTTTGATACCATACTCTACAGCTAATTCTGAAGCAATCTTTGGGTCTATAAAACCACTATTATTAGAACCATCTGTAAGTAAAATAATTACTTTGCTTTTTGCTTTACTATCTTTAAGACGATTTACAGAAGTAGCCAGCCCCATTCCTATCGCTGTTCCTGCTTCTATAATCTCACCATATCTAATATTTTTTAATGCTGTTGCTGCAATTGACTTATCACTAGTGATTGGTGTTTTTGTATAGCTTTCTCCTGCATAAACCACCAAACCAATACGATCGTTTATTCTATCTTTGATAAATTCTGCTGCTACTTCTTTTAAAGCCTCTAATCTATTTGGTTTTAAATCTTTTGACAACATACTAGCAGATACATCTATCGCCATTACGATATCAATTCCTTTGGTAGAATCTGTTTTTGTTGATACATCAACCGTTCTTGGTCTTGCCAGTGCAATAATAAGTAATGCTAAAGCGATTAATCGTATTACGAATAATAGTGGCTTAAATTTTACAAGGTTACTTGCCGATGTTTTAAAACCTTGGATACTAGAAATCTTAAGAGAAGCTTGTTGTTTATTTTGTTTCCAAACATACCATGCTATAGCCAATGGTAACAGAAATAATAACCAAAAGAAATGAGGGTTCTCGAATATAAAATTTTCAAACATCGTTATTCAGCATTTTTAAGTTCTACAGAATTAATAACACGTTCTGCTATGGATTTTGCATAACGATCTTCTTTATTATAGGTAACAAGAATTTGCTGTAACCCATTGTTTTCTGCAAAATATAACATTTGATATTCGCATTTTTTGTTTTTATTAGTCAAAGTATCTTTGATTTTATATTCACCAAACACTTTTACTCCACTTGCCCCTCCTAGTGTTTCATATTCTTCATTTTTTATGGTAATATTTCTAGCTCCTTCTGCTTCAAAAGATCCTACTGCACTTTCTACAATCTCTCCTATTTCTATTTTTATGTCTTGATTTTCACGACCATCAACACGCATTGTACTTACACCAGCATAAAAATCTTCTGTCAATCCGCCATATATAAAAGTTGAATTACCTTTAAGAATATGGTTTTGTCTATCTGTTAATTTATATTTATTACGAATTAAGACTTTTGGAGTAGAAATAGTAACAGGTGGTGATCCATAGGCGCTATTTACCCAATCACTTTCTGCAAGTTCTTTTACTGGATGATTGAATACAGTATCTACAACTTCATGATATCCTTTTACAAGCACAATAACAACTATAGCAATTACAAGTATTGACACCACTCCTAAACTACCAAATAGAATTTGTTTTTTACGTCTTTTATTAGCCACAGATTTTCTGTACTCTTCATCTGCCAATAACTCTTCTTCTGTTGGTTCTGGAATCGCGTTTTTTGTTTTATTAATTACTTGCTCTATTACATTGCGATCTGCTTTTGCTGTTATGACATCAGGTTTTGATTTGGCAAATTTAGCCATATCAGCCGTTTTTAATACCTTTTTTAAATCTTCTATAGTTGATTTATCCAAATCAAGAACTCCTGATTTTATTTCTTCGTCTAATCGCTCAATCAACTCATCAGTCGTACTCTCCATTGCATGATCATACACCTCTTCATCAATATATTTACGTGCGGTATCACTTAATTGTGAATAATACTCCTTATGTGAATCTTTTTCTAACAATTTAGATTCATCTATTTCCTTAAGTGTTAATATTGCTCGTTCATAAGGAGGTAATTGTTCTTCTTTCTGTGCAATACGTTTCTTCTTTCTCAAAACAAAAAAGATAATTATTCCTAATAGGAATAACCCTGCGACTACCCATAAAATCCAACTTTTTGAACTAGTAGGAAACGTTGCCTCTACATCTATCAACGGCTTAATCTCATATAATTTCTGTTTGGTAGTGTCTACTAATACATCATGCACCTCTACCTTCAAAGAATCTGTAAAAAACACCTGCTCCCCAATAATTACTTTTTGTCTGGGGATCGTATAATGTCCTGAATCAAAATGCGTTAAAGCATATTCTTTGGTAAGATGAAGTTTTTTACCATTTTTTGAAGTATCGATTTTTTGAGATTCAATAACCTCTAAAGGAGCGAAGGCCGATCCTTCAGGAAAAACTACGATTTGAGTAGTGTCTACTTCAACCTTCATTTTATACCTGATCTCTTCTCCTATTTTTATTGTAGTAGAATCGATTGTTGCAGAAACTTGGGCAGAAACCCCTGATCCACAAAAGACCAAGAACATCACCCAGATCAAATTCTTAAGAATTTCTGGCTGTATACTTCTCTTTTCTTGTCGTAACTCGTAATTCGTCATTCTTAAAATATCCTTATCCTCTTCTTTTAAAATAACCTAATAACTTCTTTACATAACTCTCATCAACCCTGCTGCTCAAAAAACCTGCTCCACTTCTTTTAAAACTATCTCTAAAATAATCTACTCTTTCTTGATAGTACTTACTATAATTTATTCGTGTGTTTTTTGATGCAGTATTTACTAATAAAAGCTCTCCTGTTTCTTCATCCTCCATTTGTACCATTCCCAAATTAGGAATCTCCTCTTCTCTTCTATCATAAACTCTAATTCCTGTAACATCGTGTTTTCCTCCAGTAATTTTTAAAGTATGCTGGTAATCATCTGCAACAAAATCAGACAACACAAACACTATTGCTTTCTTTTTCATTACATTAGACAAGAATTTCAAGGCTTGAGTAATATTGGTTTTTTTACTTTTAGGCTCAAATTCTAACAATTCTCTTATAATTCGAAGTACATGAGATCTTCCTTTTTTTGGAGGAATAAATAGTTCTATTGAGTCAGTGAATAAAATCAAACCAATCTTATCATTATTCTGAGTAGCAGAAAAAGCTAAAGTTGCAGCAATCTCTGTAATAATCCCTTTCTTGAATTGTTCTTGAGTACCAAAAAATTGTGAACCCGAAACATCTACCATAAGCATCATGGTAAGTTCTCGTTCTTCTTCAAACACTTTTATGTAAGGCTCATTGTAACGAGCTGTAACATTCCAATCTATATTACGAACATCATCGCCAAATTGGTACTGTCGCACTTCACTAAAAGTCATCCCTCTACCTTTGAAAGTAGAATGGTACTCTCCTCCAAAAACATGGTCGCTTAAACGACGAGTTTTGATCTCGATTTTTCTAACTTTTTTTAATAACTCCTTAGTATCCATAATTTTGCTTTGGGTTTCTTCACTTTGTGAACATTTTTAGCTTTAGGTCTTAAATTCCTAAAACGAAAAGAACTTCAACCAATTTATTATTATGGCACTTCAATTTCATTTACTATCTTATTGATAATATCTTCAGAAGTTATGTTTTCTGCCTCGGCTTCATAAGTAATTCCTATTCTATGCCTAAGCACATCATGAATTATTGCACGTACATCTTCTGGAATTACATACCCTCTTCGTTTAATAAATGCATAACATTTTGCTGCTGTTGCCATATTAATACTACCACGAGGGGATGCTCCAAAATTGATTAATGGTTTTAGTTCTTCTAGACCATATTTTTCAGGATACCGAGTAGCAAAAATAATATCAAGAATATATTTCTCTATCTTTTCATCCATGTACACCTCTCTCACTGCGCTCTGCGCTCTAAGAATTTGTTCTAAAGAAACAACTGGGTTTACTTTCTCAAAAGCCCCTTTTAGGTTAGCACGAACAATCAATTGCTCTTCTGCCAGTTTTGGATAATCAATAACTGTCTTTAGCATAAAACGGTCTACCTGAGCCTCTGGCAAAGGATAGGTTCCTTCTTGTTCTACTGGATTTTGTGTTGCCATTACTAGAAAAGGTTTGTCCAATATAAATGTTTCATCCCCAATAGTAACTTGTTTTTCCTGCATTGCTTCTAGTAAAGCACTTTGCACTTTTGCAGGAGCACGGTTTATCTCATCTGCCAAAACAAAATTTGCAAAAATAGGCCCTTTCTTGATCGAAAAATCATTCTCTTTCATATTAAAAATAAGAGTTCCAACCACATCTGCTGGTAGTAAATCAGGGGTAAACTGTATTCTACTAAAACTACCATAAACAGCCTTTGACAATGTGTTAATTGCCAATGTTTTTGCTAATCCAGGAACTCCTTCTAACAGAATATGACCTTGACCTAATAATCCTATAAGTAAACGTTCAACCATATGTTTCTGGCCTACAATTACTTTATTCATTTCTAAAGTAAGTAAATCTACAAATGCAGACTCTTTTTCTATCTTCTGGTTGATTGAAGCAATATCAATAGAACTGTTCTCTTCCATCTATTTTTATTTTTTTAAAGGCGTGAATTTAATACTACTAATCCAGCATTGCAAATTGTCGAAATATTTTTCATTCTCTTGTTAATTCTTGGTTAAATGTACTTTCAAATATTCATGTCAGATACAAAATTTGAAGTATCTTTAAACCACTTTTACAAAAAAACAGGCATACTGATTTTCATCATTTTTTTATGATGAGTATACAAAAAGACGTATCTCTAGTAAAGGTGTTGCATTTTTTTACAACAATTAAAGAAGTATTGTTTTCTAATCTAATTACATACTTTTTCTTTTCAATTACTTTACAGTATTTGAAAAAATCAAGGCTATAGTGTATCCATAGAAAACATTATGTGATTTATTGTTAAAATTAAAAACATATACCATATAAAACACAATAACATAATTATGAAGACAGCATTAGTAACAGGAGCTACAAGTGGAATCGGAAAATCTACAGCGATAGCATTGGCAAAGAATAACATTAACCTTATTCTTTGTGGGCGTCGACAAAATCGATTAACTGATTTACAAAAAGAACTTGGTAAAACTGTGTCGGTACATACACTTTGTTTTGATGTGAGAGACAAAGATGATGTTTTCTCTGCAATAGAAAACCTCCCTACAGAATTTGAGGAAATTGATATCTTGATCAACAATGCAGGAAATGCACACGGACTTAGCACTATTCAAGATGGAAATCTTGATGATTGGGACGCTATGATGGATATTAATGTAAAAGGGCTCTTATACGTTTCTAAAGCTATTATCCCAAAAATGATCAAACAACAATCTGGCCATATCATAAATATTGGTTCTATTGCAGGAAAAGAGGTTTATCCAAATGGCAATGTTTATTGCGCTAGCAAACATGCCGTAGATGCAATAAACAAAGGAATGCGAATAGACCTTAATCAACATGGTATTAGAGTTGGAGCTATTCACCCTGGATTAGTAGAAACAGAGTTTAGCAATGTACGGTTCAAAGGCGATGACCAAAAAGCCGATAATGTATATAAAGGATATACTCCTCTTACTCCAGAAGATATAGCAGACATTATTACCTTTGTAGTTACCAGACCATATCATGTGAACATTGCTGATCTTATCGTATTTCCTACAGCACAAGCAAGTAGCACAATAGTAACCAAAAAAATATAATAATTCTTTATTCTTATCACATTGCAGACCCAATAAAAATAGCTAAGTTTATGTTGGAGAAAAACTTAAACTATTATTCATAAAAAAGGAATGATTAATAAACGCCTTCTCATTAAAAATTTACTGGCACATAATGACGAAAATAGTTTTTATGATAAGAAGCGTAAACTTAATATTGGCGAAAAAGAAGGCAAGGCCAAACTCCTGAAACACATTTGTGCCCTTGCCAATTCTAATCCAAAAAACAACTCTTATATTGTAATTGGTGTTGAAGATGAAGACAATAGAATACCTGGGGTAGATTTTTTTGATGATAGCAAAATCCAGAATCTGGTCAATGCTTATTTAGATAACCCTCCTAATGTATCTTATGAGAACATCCCGTTTCCTCATCTCCCCTCAGATAAAGTTGTTGGATTGGTAACAATTCGTCCTCGTGGAGGTAAACTTTGCTCTCTTCGCAAAAATATATGGAAGTATTATGGTGGTAGTGTCTTTTTTAGAGATGGCAGTATCAGTATGCCTAAAGTTTTTGATATCGAGATCAAAGATATTAACTCAGAAATAGTAAATGCTATAGAGAGTCATGCACAAAATAATATAGAACTTACACTTGATGGAGTTTTTGATTTCATGAACTCAAGAACTGATTACAATCCTACATATCGGGTTTTCAAGGAGTATTTTGTAGTTTGTTGGGCAGGAAAAGAAAAAAGACAAAATGGAGAAACCTATTATTCTAGAGTTGATATTGAATTAATTAATGAACAGGTTAAATTATTTTATTCAGAACTAGATGAAGTAAGCATATCATTAACCAATGATCAGTTTAAAATCGTAGAATACGTACAATTAGGATTACAAGATAACTTTGCGTATTATCCTTTAGAAGAAGTAACCATTACTTTTAAGGATAATGCAAGTTATGACATCGAAAATAAACTTCTATTTGAGCCTCCTCAATTTGATCGCAAAACATTACATCATCTGTACAATAGCAATAATAGCTTAATAGAAAAATTAAAAAACAATAGTTCATTATCTAAAAATGATGAGAAAGATATTATCAATCTTCCTGCTACATACCTAATATGTTATTTTAATGATTTTTATGAAGCAAAGGAGAGGCTAGAAGAAGCAAAACCGTATCTAAAAGCACATAATGATACTGCATATTCCCTTTACAAAGAAAGTATGCGAATCTTAAGAAAAGTTAGATACAATTAAACAATATATAACAATTATTAGTAATCAATAAATTAGCAAACTCATATTATGGGAAGAATTTTAGTCATTGGAGATATGCACGGCGCTTTGAATGCTCTACAGCAAATACTCAAAAGAGCAAAAGTTACCCAAGATGATACCTTACTATTTTTGGGAGATTATGTAGATGGCTGGAGTCATAGTGCTGAATTAGTTTCATTTTTAATACAACTCAACACTTCTCATAATTGCATATTCATAAAAGGAAATCATGATGATCTTTGCTACACTTGGTTAACCAAAAAAACATATAATCCTGATTGGATTGAACACGGTGGACAGGCAACAATAGACTCATATGCAAAACTATCTCAAGAAGACATTAATATTCATCTTGATTTTTATAAGAATCTTATTAATTACCATGTTGACACCCATAATCGACTGTTCCTTCATGCTGGGTTCACCAGTATTCATGGGCCACATCGAGAATATTTTGATGAATCTTTCTATTGGGATAGAACGCTATGGGAGACTGCTCTTGCAATTGATCCTACGCTCAAAAAAAACAATCCAAAATACCCGAAAAGACTGTTACTTTTTGACGAAATTTATATTGGCCATACGCCAGTAACAAGAATTAACCAAACTACTCCAGTACAAGCAAATTGTATATGGAATATAGATACAGGAGCTGCATTTAAAGGAGCGCTAACTATAATGGATATCAATACTAAAGAGTTTTGGCAAAGTGACCCTGTTTATCAATTATACCCCGATGAAAACGGAAGGAATTAAAAAAGAAAAAGGTAACAAAAAGGCACAACTATTGATATAATGTTGTAAATGACAAAAACCAAGAATCATGAAAACAACAATTAAATTTTTAACCTATAGTTTACTAGCATTTTCTTTGGTGTT
This sequence comes from Aquimarina aquimarini, assembly GCF_900299535.1. GTDB lineage: Bacteria > Bacteroidota > Bacteroidia > Flavobacteriales > Flavobacteriaceae > Aquimarina > Aquimarina aquimarini. The sequence goes on from NZ_OMKE01000049.1 coordinate 59,180, forward strand.
TATAATTATCAAAGAAAAGGTTCATTTATGGAAAAAATAAACTCAAAATCAATCCAACTATTATAGAAACAGAACTACGCACACTCTCTTATAAAAAAGAACTTACTTATACCAGATAAGATATAAGTCACATCATTCATGACCTATTCACAATGAAAATGATGTAATACCAATTTGGTATAATTAACTCAAAAATATTTTTCTTCGACCAATCTATTTTGTAGTTTTAAAAACACAAATTTAAAATCAACTCATCAATGGGAATTTTTGACGAAATAAAAAAGAAGCTTAGCCATGAATTTATAGACATCATAGAGTGGTTAGACTATACAGATGACACTATCGTACATAGGTTTGAGCGATACCAAAATGAGATTAAAAACGAAGCAAAACTTATTGTAAGAGAAGGACAAACTGCAGTCTTTGTAAATGAAGGGCAACTAGCAGATGTTTTTACTGCAGGAACATATACATTAAACACACAAAATCTTCCTATCCTATCTACTTTAAAAGGATGGAAATATGGTTTCAACAGCCCTTTTAAAGCAGAAGTATATTTTGTAAACACCCATTTGTTTACAGATGAGAAATGGGGAACAAAAAACCCAATCACTCTAAACGATGATCGTTTTGGACTCGTAGAAGTGCGTGCTTTCGGAACCTATGCTTTTAAAATCAATGATGCAGGAAAATTTATTATAGACATTGTAGGAACTGATGCAAATTTCACCAATTTTGAAATCAACGAACATCTTAAAAGTCTGATTTCTACTCGTTTTACAGATACTATCGGCGAAGCTAATTTACCTATTGAACTTTATGCGGCGAATACTACAGAATTATCAGACACCTGTCTCGAGGTAATGCAACCTGAATTCAACTCTGTTGGAATCTCTCTTGAAAAATTCTTTATAGAGAATGTATCTATGCCAGAAGAGCTGAAAAAAGAAATTTTTGAATACAGCAGAATTGATAAACTAGATTTGGATAAATTAACCAAGTTTAAAACAGCCAAAGCTATTGAAGCAGCAGCAGCCAATGAAGGAGGAACTGCAGGTGCTGGAATGGGAATGGGAATGGGATTTGTTCTTGCACAGCAAATGGGTGGTATGATGAGCCCAATGGCAGGACAACAACAAGCACACACTCCTCAACAAGCAACTCCAGTAACCCCACCACCAATACCAGTGCAAGTGCAGTATTTTTATGCACATAATGGACAACAAGCAGGCCCAGTATCTTTTGAGCAATTAAAAGCATTATTTGCAAACAGAACTATTAATAAAGATGCTCTGATATGGAAACAAGGAATGAGTAATTGGACTGCTCTAAAAGATATAGAAGAATTAAAATCATTTCTTGGCGGAAACACACCTCCTCCTTTACCAAGTAACTAATTTATAGTGTTTAGAATAAAAAAACTCAGCTTATAGCTGAACACATCAAGATTTTGTAAAATATCAAAGAATATCTTTGACAAACTTATACAGTGTATAAACTAGTCGTTTTTACAAGACTTGCGATACGCACATGGAACAAAAAGAAAAAAAAGCAGTTTCAGAACATAAAAAATCCTGCACTAATTGTGGCGCAGAATTAAAATATAAACCTGGAACTAAACATATTACCTGCGAATATTGTGGTCATCATGAAGAATTCACACACGCTACTGATGGGTTTCAAGAATTAGAACTAAAACCTTATCTACAAGAAATGGGGTCTCAATCTCATTCTGAGAAAATCATGATGTTGCATTGTAAAAATTGTGGTGCAAATCAACATATTGAAGAAAACTATAAATCTTTGCATTGTGTTTATTGTACGATGCCCCTAATTATAGAAGATGCTTATAAGGAAGATTGGATTCTACCTGGAGCAATACTCCCTTTTCAATTTGATCAAAAAAAATCACATCAAATTTTTTCGAAATGGGTAAAAGGTTTATGGTTTGCTCCTAATAATCTCAAAAAAGCTACTCTAGACCCACAAAACACCAAAGGGCTATACTTACCATACTGGACTTTTGATGCCCAGCTATACGCCAATTACAGAGGAGAACGAGGAGACTATTACTATGTCAATGTACCCTATACAACAACCGTAAATGGGAAACAGGTTTCAAAAACCCGAAGAGAGCGCAGAACCAGATGGTCTTCTGCCAGCGGAAACATAAATGGTTTTGTCGATGATACCCTAATAAAAGCATCTCACCAAAACAAAAATCCTATTCCTAGAAAAATATCGAATTGGAATCTAAATTCACTAGAATCCTTCAATACTGGATTCTTAGCAGGTTTTGTTACCGAAAAATATACGATACCTCTTAAAGATGGCCACCTGTCTTCTACAAAAGAAGCAGAACGTATTGCTGATACGTGGGCTAGACAAGATATCGGGGGAGACACTCAAAGAGTACATCATATTGATATGAGTTTAAGTCAAGAAACTTTTAAACATATCCTTCTTCCTGTCTATATAAGTGCATATCGATTTAATGGCAAAAAGTATAATTTTTTTATCAATGGTCAAACAGGAGCAATTTCTGGAAACAGACCCTATTCTTTTTGGAAAATATTTTTCTTCGTACTATTTATAGCAGCAATTATCGGAGCAATAATATGGTTTTCAGAAAAATAACAGCTACCTATTAAAACACCTTAAGACAATCAAAAAAAACCTCGCTTTGTTATTTCAGTAACTTGCGAGGTCTTATACTAGTTGTATTTTATTTTTTGCTTAAACTAAAAATAATTCAATTCAGATCACGATTATTTTAATTAAGAATTAGTATAACGTTTTAATAGCTTACTTGTAGATGCATCATGCTTTTCAATCTTACCAGTGTCTATCTCAGAAAGTATTGTGGTTGCTAGTTGCTTACCCAGCTCTACACCCCATTGATCATAACTAAAGATGTTCCAAATAACTCCTTGAACAAAAATGCGTTGTTCATACATTGCCACCAATGCACCCAGACTTTTTGGAGTAAGTTTATCAATCAAAAGAGTTGTAGTAGGCTTATTTCCTTCAAAAACTTTGAATGGCATTAATTGCTTGAGTTTATCTTCAGACAAATCTTTACTTTTCAAGTCAACGAGTACTTCTTCTTCTGTCTTACCATTCATCAAGGCTTCTGTCTGTGCAAAGAAATTTGCCATTAATTTATCCTGATGGCTCTGATCTTGGAATAAAGAATGTTTAAATCCTATAAACTCTGCAGGAATCAATTTCGTTCCTTGATGAATTAATTGAAAAAATGCATGTTGCGCATTTGTTCCTGGTTCACCCCAGATAATTGTACCAGTTTGATAATCCACAGGGTTTCCATTACGGTCTATACTTTTTCCATTACTCTCCATAATACCTTGTTGTAAATACGCAGGTAATCTATGCAAATATTGAGAGTAAGGAATAATAGCTTCGCTCTCTGCCTCAAAGAAATTATTATACCAAACACTTATCAACCCAAGAATAACGGGTATATTCTCTTCAAAAGGAGTGTCCTTGAAATGTTTATCCATTTCGCAAGCTCCTTTTAGTAATGCTTCAAAATTTTCATACCCTACAGTCAAACTTATAGATAATCCAACGGCGCTCCATAATGAAAAACGACCACCTACCCAATCCCACAAAGGGAAAATATTTTCTTGAGCAATTCCAAAATTGGTAACATTGGCTATATTACTGGATACTGCTACAAAATGCTGACCAACCGCTTCTTTTGGTGCTTTTTTAACAAACCATTCTCTTGCTGTAGTTGCATTGGATAAGGTTTCTTGTGTAGAAAAGGTCTTAGAAACTACCACAAACAAAGTAGTTTCAGGGTTTAATTCTTTTAAGTTTTGATGTACATGATCTCCATCTACATTAGAGATAAAATGTGTAGTCAAGTGATTTTGATAATAAGCCAAAGATTCTGTAATCATAGCAGGCCCAAGATCAGATCCACCTATTCCTATGTTTACAATATCCGTAAACGCTTTGCCTGTATACCCCTTAAGGGTTCCAGAAATGACTTGATCACTAAACGTTTTTATCTTTTCTTTTACAGCTGTAATTTCTGGGATAATATTTTTACCATCAACAATAACCTCATGTGTTGATGGAGTTCTAAGTGCTGTATGTAAAACTGCTCTTTCTTCTGTTTTATTAATAACACTTCCTTCAAAATAACGCTGTATGGCTTCTTTAAGACCTGTTTGGTCTGCAAGATCCAACAACAATTTCTTTGTTGTATTATCTATTCGGTTTTTGGAGTAGTCAACATAAAAATCTTGCCAAGAAATAGAAAAAACATTTGCACGCTCAGAGTCTTGCTTAAAAAGATCCTTGAGATGAGTATGTTTTATCGTTTCATAATGTGACTTTAAGTCTTGCCAAGCTTTTGTGGTGGTAGGGTTTATAGTTGGTAGTGACATGGTTATAAAATTTCTTCTGTTTTTTTTGGTTTTTCTGGTTCAAACAATATACTGTCTAGCTGTGTTCTTAATGGTTTTATGTGATTATAAAAACCTGTTTTTAGGCTATCTGCTAATGGTTTTGATGCAGGAAGATCTTCTCTAAAAGGATCTACTTCTTTCCCGTTTTTCCAAAACCTATAACATACATGAGGGCCACTGGTATTACCTGTCATACCAATATACCCTATCACATCTCCTTGTTTTACAAATTGACCTACCTTTACAGCTTGTTTACTCATATGTAAATATTGCGTATCATAGGTTGCATTATGTCTTATCTTTACGTATTTACCATTCCCTCCTTTTCGTTCGGATTTGGTTACGATACCATCTGATGTTGCTAGAATAGGTGTGCCTACTGGTGCTGCAAAATCGGTTCCTCTATGTGGTCTAATTTTGTTACCATAATACTTGATTCTTCTTTTGAGATTATACCTAGAAGAAATTCTACTGAATTTTACAGGTGCTGTAAGAAATGCTCTTCGCAAATTATTAGCTTTCTCATCAAAGTAATCCATCGACTTATTAATAGAATCATCCATAAACCTAAATGCATAGATAGATTTTCCGCGATGTTCAAAATACGATGCTTTAATCTGGTCAACTCCAGCAGGAATTGAATCATCTATAAAACGTTCTGTATAAACCACCTTAAACCTGTCTCCCGCCTGTAGTCTGGTAAAATCTATTGTCCAAGCATAGATATCTGCCATATTATATGCTACCAGAAAATTAAGATCCATATCATCAAAGGTTTGCATCAGACTACTATTAATGGTTCCTGAAGCAACTTTTTCTACTAGTGTTACTGGTTTTTTACTTTTTCTAGCACTTATACTATCTCTTAAATCAATTACCGTATAATCTATCTTATTATTCTGATAAACAAAAACCTGCACTTTATCTGTCGTATCTTTAGATTTAAGAAGCGTATATGGTTTTCCTGCTTTTATTCTAGCCACATTAAATGTGTCTTTGATTGCATTGGTTATCTCAAAAACCTTGGCAGTACCTATACCGTGAGTATCCATAATTGCACCAAAACTATCTCCTGATCGTATCGTATCTCTTACTACATTAAAATCATTCAGAACATATCCAAACTCCCTAATAACAGGTGGTGCTTTTTCTTCTTGCACTAGCTCAGAAGCACCATTCATTATTTCTTTTTTTTCTTCTTTACATGAGAATAATACTACCATAATTAGTAGTAAGTAACCTATTTGTTTCAACTGACAATTATTTATTTTGTGGTATTAAATTGATGAGTTACCCATTGTTGACCCCAATTTTCTTTCTCTTCTTCACTCCAAAGATTAGGAAAAAACATGATTCTCTGAAAACTTGGAGGCAAGAAACTTTTCCAGTTGGTTCCTCCAGTAGCTTTAACCTCTCCTTTTCCTTTACTGAGATATCTATAGGCTGCACCCATATGCATTAATAACCAATTAATATTCACATTAGTGTCAAAAGTACGTAATGCTTCTATAAGATGGGTATTATTTCGCTCTTTTTCGGGAAGCTCCTGATATTTATGAAAAATAGTACTGTGCTGTACTTGCTGTGCAATACGCATCATTCTTGGCGTATATCTATATTCAAATTGTTTGAGAGTTAATGTTTTTTCACCTGTATCTTTATCTGTCGCACCAGATTTCCAGTATAAGTATTCAAACACTTCTCCTAATTCGTCTTTTTCAGAAAATTGATTTCTTTCTTTAGAACTCACCAAATGCACCAAAGGAGTTGAATAAATCTCGATTAATCTAAATTGCACTGATTGAAAACCACTAGCTGGCAAAAGAGACATTCTATATTTGAGAAATTGCTCTTTATCCATTCCTTTGATCATCACATCAAAAGAGTTAATTAAAACATTAAAATAGCGATTTACTCTTTCTATTTTTGATATAAAAAATATAGCTGTTTGCAACTTATCATCAATGATTTGTTTTAACTCATGTATGATAAGTTTAAAATACAATTCTGTAATCTGGTGATATGTAATAAATATCTCTTCATCAGGAAAATGAGTTCTGGGTATTTGCAAACTCAACAATGTATCTAGATGGATATAATCCCAATAGGTAAGATATCGGTCGTGAAGAAGACCGTCTAGGTATGAGCCTAGGTCCTGACCAGAATTTTTAAATTTTTTTTCTAATTGCTTTATTTTTTCAGCAATCTCTGGTTTTATAGATTCATTCATTAATCTACTATAATTTTAAACGGGTGTTTTAGCCCTTTGAAGGCATCTAAATCTGCTTTTATAGAACCTACTAGTATATCTGCTTTTATTCTTACTGGCATTCTATTATCATCATCACTCACCCACACAGTCATACTTTCTTCTTCTTTAAAAATCCTTTCTGCTTGCACATAGGGTCTGAATTTTAAACATGCAATTTTACCCATTTTAGTTTTAATAACTTCTCTTCCTAAAAACTTTAACTTAAATCGATAGTTTTCATTATCAAAAAACATATTTACATATTGTTCATCCCCTTTTTTTAGAGAAGATGTATTGATCTTATTACGTAAGTAATAAAACGAAGACATCATATCTTGTACTCCAGGCTTGATCGCAAAAGATTCTTTGGTGTTATATTTTTTATTAAACACTCTTGCTTTATTTCCTTTATAATCAAAATTGATTTCTATATCCTTGGTATGCCCTCCTTCATTTATCTTTCTAATAAAACGATATGGTTTTACCTCTTGTCTATCTATATATGTTTCATAATAATCTTCTACTTTAAAAAAAACACTTAAAATACCAGATGATTTACCAGTCCCGATTATATGATGTACTGGTACGCCATTTAGTTTTTCATCTTTAATTTCTAGTGTTGCATAACTAGCTGTAAAAAGACCGTAATGAATTCTAAATTTGAACCATTCTCCTGCATCAAACGCTTTATGGTTTTTTTGAGAAGAAACAGTCATGGCACTTATTCCTAAAAGCAATGTAAAAATATACTTTTTCATAGTATGGGGGCATTGTTATTATTCGACTTATATATTGATTGGTTATATATAATTACAATATCCATTCCAAAAATAACATTTAATGTGAAGAGATAAAAACTAATATTGCTATCAAATTTAAAATATAAAAACAAAAAGAGAGCCACCACAGCTCTCTCTTTTACTTTTATTAACCAACTAAAAACTTAAATTATGAGAATAATTATTGTTATTAGATATAGGCGGTAACCACTCCACCTCTATTTGCAAAATTGCACTTTTTTTGAATAATTATCAAACGAAAACGTTTTTTTATTATGAATTTTAACATAAGTTTATACTGTAACCTATAAAGATTGCATTTTTCTCAAAAAAACTAAAAAACCATTATACTTAATAAAAATCGTGTTTTTCAAAAAAACTAACCAAGCTTACACATTAAATAGTTGGCTTAATTTATAGGTTCATACTGTTTTACTACCTGATTTATTTTTCCAAAAATAGTTTCTCCTTGGTCATTTTTCATTTCGATCTCTATACGATCTCCAAAACTCATAAAGGGAGTTTTAGGCTTCCCATCTTTTATAATTTCAAGACATCTAATTTCAGCAAGGCAGCTAGACCCATTAGGACTCCCTTGGTTTGCAACTGTACCAGATCCTATTACTGACCCTGCCATCAACGATCGAGATTTGGCTGCATGGGCAATCAATTGACCAAAATCAAATGTCATATCAACACCTGCATTAGGAGTTCCTATAATTTTAGAGTTTACTGTAGAAATAAGTGGCAAATGAACCTTTCCTCCATCCCAAGCATCTTCTAATTCATCAGGAGTTACTACTACTGGAGAAAATGTAGTCCATGGTTTTGATTGATAAAACCCAAATTGCTTAGATAACTCGTTAGGAATCAAATTCCTCAAAGAAACGTCATTAATAATTGCAATAAGCTTGATATGGTTTCGTGCATTTTTTGCATTTACTCCTGCAGGAACATCGTCTGTTATTATAGCTACTTCAGATTCAAAATCAATCCCCCATTCTTCATTCTCAATTTCAATATCATCATTTGCTCCTATAAATGCATCTGAAGCCCCCATATACATTAAAGGGTCTGTCCAGAAGGTTTTTGGTAATTCTGCATTTCTTGCCTTTCTTACCAATTCTACATGAGTAACATAGGCACTACCATCTGCCCAATGATATGCTCTAGGAATAGCTGCCATTGTTTCTGATGAATTAAAATCAAAAACATCAGACAACTCATTATTTTGCAATTGCTTGTATACTTCCTCCAATTGAGGCGCAATAGTATCCCAATTATCCAATGCTCCTTGCATTGTTTGAGCTATCTCAGGAACTTTTACAGCCTTGGTTAACGCTTTATTTACTACAATTAACTGACCGTCTCTGGTATGATTTTTTATTGTTGCTAATTTCATTTTTATGTTTTTACATAGAAGTATACGTTAGATTATACTCCTTGCTTTTATATAATAAGTTGATGGATATAATTACACACACTAATGTATACCAAATGAAGCACATAGTATGTCTATACAATTGGTATACAATAATGGATATAAGAAAACAGATTTGTTTTCCTGATGTATGTTATTTAATCTGACAGGTGTTTCTACAAAGTACCTCGCTGCTCTTGCTCTCTTTCTATAGCTTCGAATAGTGCTTTGAAATTACCTTTTCCAAAGGATTGAGCTCCTTTACGCTGTATAATTTCAAAAAACATGGTAGGCCTGTCTAGTACTGGTTTTGTAAAAATCTGAAGAAGATACCCTTCATCATCCCGATCGATTAGAATTCCTAATTCTTTGAGCGGAGCAAGATCTTCATCTATTTCACCAACACGATCTAAAACTGTTTCATAGTAACTTGCAGGAACGGTAAGAAAATCCACTCCTCTTTCCTGAAGTTCAGAAACAGTTTCTATAATATTGTCTGTTGCCAATGCCATGTGTTGCACTCCTGCACCATTGTAAAAATCAATATATTCTTCTATCTGTGATTTTTTTCTTCCTTCAGCAGGTTCGTTTATAGGAAACTTAATACGTCCATTCCCATTACTCATTACCTTACTCATCAAGGCCGTATACTCTGTAGAAATATCTTTATCATCAAAAGATACTAATTGTGCAAATCCCATAACTTTGGCATAAAACTCGCACCACTTATTCATTTCATTCCACCCCACATTACCTACCATATGGTCTATAAACTTAAGCCCTGTAGATTTTGTTTTATACGGTTTATCCCATGCAGTATATCCTGGTAAAAACGTTCCGTGATACTCTTTTCTTTCTACAAAAATATGCACTGTTTCTCCATAAGTATGAATTCCTGAAAATACCACTTTACCATTTTCATCTTCCTCTACTCTAGGTTCCATATATGATTTAGCTCCTCTTTTTACTGTTTCTTCATAGCTTTTGGTTGCATCATCAACCCAAAGAGCAACAGCTTTTACACCATCTCCATGTGCATTTATGTGATTATTGATTTCTCCGTCAGGTTGTAATGGCGATGTAAGGATCAAACGTATTTTATCTTGTTGCAACACATAAGATACGCTATCCTTTCTTCCTGTTTCTAACCCAGCATAAGCGACTATCTGAAACCCCCATGCGGTTTGATAATAATACGCTGCTTGTTTGGCATTGCCAACATAGAGTTCTACATAATCTGTTCCTAATAATGGTAAAAAATCTCCAGCTTCTGGAACTAATTTTTCTAAATTTTGAGGTGTTGTATTACTTGACATAATGTTTTTGATTTATATAAATTAAAATAAATGAATCAACAAGAAATGTTTTATTGAATTTCTTGGACAAATTGATTTTAAAGCGCGCTACCACATCGCCCTTAAATGGGCTGTAATATCCTTCCTGTAATTTAGCATACTATAAAATATATTTCTAAAAAAGCACCCATGCATCTTATTGATTATAAATCATTTAATCGACAGGTTTTTGTTAATTAATCTAACCATGATTTATGATACTCCTCATCAGCTATTTTCATAGCTTCTTCTGTTACCATAAGAGGTTTAAAAGTATCTACCATAACTGCTAGTTCATCAGTTTTGGTTTTACCAATACTTCGTTCTGCCGCTCCAGGGTGAGGCCCATGAGGAATTCCTGCTGGGTGTAGTGAAATATGCCCTGCATCAATATCATTTCTACTCATAAAATCACCATCTACATAATACAACACCTCATCACTATCTATATTACTATGATTATAAGGTGCAGGAATACTCTGTGGATGATAATCATATAATCTTGGTACAAAAGAACAAATCACAAAAGCATCTGTCTCAAAAGTCTGATGTACTGGTGGTGGTTGGTGTATTCTTCCTGTAATAGGCTCAAAATCATGTATAGAAAAAGCATACGGAAAACTATATCCATCATATCCAACAACATCAAAAGGATGTGTTGCATAGATCATATCAAAGATTTCATCTTGCTTTTTTACTTTGATCAAAAAGTCTCCTTTTTCGTCATTTGTTTCCAACTCATATGGTCTTCTTAAATCACGTTCGCAAAATGGCGAATGCTCTAATAACTGTCCAAACCAGTTACGATATCTTTTGGGAGTATAAATAGGTCTTCTTGATTCTACAATAAACAAACGATTATCTGTAGTATCAAAATCAAGCTTATATATTGTCCCTCTTGGAATAACGATATAATCTCCATATTTAAAATCAAGATTACCAAGGTGACTTCTAAATTTTCCACTTCCGCGATGTACAAAGATCAATTCATCAGCATCAGTGTTTTTGTAAAAATAATCTTTGGTAGACTCTTTTGGAGCAGATAAAATAATACTTGCATCACTATTGGTAAGTACATTTTTTCTGCTTTCTAAGTAATCATTTTCTGGAGCTACCTTAAAACCATGAAATCTATATGATTTAATATTGTTTTCGATTGCCACTTTGGGAGCTACATTATAGCTTCCTTTAATTTCTTTTACCTGTGTAGGTCTTTGACAATGATAAGAATTAGTAGACATTCCGTCGAAACCTATTGTTCCGAATAATTGTTCATAATATAAACTACCATCAGGTTTTTTAAAGATGGTATGACGCTTGGGAGGTATTTCTCCTAATGAATGATAAAAAGGCATAGTATTGCATGTTTAAGATAGTAACTACTTTTTTTGATAAAGACAACAAATAGCAAGGTTACCTTATTCGGGATTCCGTTTAATAAGGTAGTGTAGTAGTAATAATAAATCCTGCCAAAACAAGCTCATAAGAACACAAATATCGTAAATATTTCTATTCTTTTGTAATTTAATTGTTTAAAACCAAAAACCAATGCTAAAAAACCAATTACTTTCTTCCAGTTCAGGAGAATATGTATACTTAACTTGTATTGGTCCTGCAAAGGTATCTAAACCATATCCTAAAGCATATCCAGAATACTCAGGGTCCTCAAACCACCTTCCTGTGCTAAATAGTTTATTACCTGCATTAGCAAAATTAGCAGATGCATTAATGTGATTTTTCTTAAACACCTCATAATCTATAGAAAAATATGCTTTTGCAAAACTTCCTCCTGTTATTCCCAAAAAGTCATATCCATAAAAAGGGATAAAGTTATTGATAGTTTTAGCCCCAAAACCTCCTAATAAAAAATTAAGAGAATTAAATTCTGTATTTCCTATTTTGGTACCTGCTTCCATTCCCATATTTGCGGATAGATTTTTATATATAGGCGTAGCAAAACCTAGGTGTGCCTTTGCAATCGAAAATTCATTAAAAGTATTTGTGAAATCAGAAGAAAAGAGATAAGTGTGCAAATCCCCTTCAAATAAAAATCCTCGTTTTGGAAAATACTTATTGTTATATGTATCAAGTTTTACATATCCAAAAGCACTCCAGTAATCACTATCATCAAATACTGTTCTTGGTACTTGATTTTCATCTTCTCCAAATGTTTCAGAAATAATATTAAGACGTTTATATTCTGCCCCAAGACCAACTGAAAAAGTTTGTTGTAATAATGTTTCTGCATATGCTTGTATATTAAGGTCTGCATATTCTATATCGATGGTATTGATTCCAATATCTGGGGGAGTCTCTCCAAACTCGCCTAAAAAATCAAAATCTATAGGCTTCCTAAATTTTGTATACCGAGCTTTTAATCCAGTACTCCAATAAAACCCTTTATCAATATAATAATCCAAATTATATCGAATATTATCTCCTAAAGCAACATCCACAGAAAGAACATCATTGTCTACCAAAAGCCTTTTTCTGGTTACATTCACCAAAGCTGCTGTTTTATATAAATCATCATAATGTAATGCAAAACGCAATAACATTTTGTTTTCACTTTCTTTGACATTAAGAACTAATTCTTTTCCTTCTTTATTATCAACTAATCTATGGCTTACCCGATCAAAATTCCCTGTAGCTGATAAGTTATTGATTCCTTCATTTAGCTTTTCATAGGTAGTGACTACTGGGGTTTTAAGCTTTAGTTTTCCTTTGATATAGGCTCTGGTATATCGTTCATGTCCTGAAATAACTAAGCTATTAACCACAATGGTTTCTGAGTTTTTTGGTACTGGTGGGGGCACGACAAGCTGTTTTTGTCGCATAGCAATAGCTTTCAGCTTTTCAAAATTAGCAAATGCTGCTTTCTCTCCATTGGTAATAATCTGATCTGCCTGATCAAAGGAAAGTACTGAAAAACCTTTAATAGAAGGTTTAATATAAAGATCTGTTTCAGATACCTTGTCTCTCATGGCTTTGTAGGTTCTGAAATTACTGATTTGCAGCATGATATTAGTCACCGAATTCAACTGATCCTTTGACATCAAGCTATCCTGTACATCAATACCTATTACTACCTCTGCTCCTTTCTCTTTAATTTCTTTTACAGGGTAATTATTAGCTACTCCCCCATCAGTCATCAAAACTCCGTTTAATTCTATCGGACTAAAAACAGAAGGCAACGCACCACTAGCAGCAACAGCTTCTGGCAAATATCCTTTATCTATAAGTACTTGTTCTCCTGTTTCAATATTGGTTGACATACAGAAAAAAGGGATAGGAAGTTTATCAAAATCTTGTATATCATTTACATGTGCAGTATATCTAGAGAGTTGATTGTAAAAATTCTGCCCTTTAGACAACCCTTTGGGTAAATCAATCTTAAACTTATCAAAAGGAAGAGTAATAGCGTACTTCTCTGAATCTTCACGTTCATAAAAAGTTTTAGCATCTCTAGGCAACTCATCTTGTATAAAAGCATCAAAATCAACCGCTCTAAATATAGAGTCTAATTCTGCAGCACGATATCCTGATGCATATAATGCTCCTACAATTGCCCCAATACTTGTTCCACCTATATAATCAATACGTACTCCTGCTTCTTCTATAATTTTTAATGCTCCTATATGCGCGAGTCCTTTTGCTCCACCACCACTCAATACCAACCCAACTTTTACATCTTCTATGTCAGAATTATCATCTAACACGTTGTTTCCTTGTGACCAAATTATAGTAGGGATAAAAAACAGAAAAAGCATTACCACACCTATATAAAATTCTATTTTATCATGTTTTACCACCCTTATTCTTTTTAGAAAGATAATAATTATACACTTTGGTTGCGCGTGAATTCCCTATCACTTCTATCAATTCTTCTAAAGAAGCTTCGCTTATTCTTTTTACAGACCTAAAATGCTTTAATAATTCTACAACGGTCTTTTCTCCAATTCCAGGAATTAAATCCAATTCAGTTTCTAAAGCTGCTTTACTTCTTTTTTGCCTATGAAAAGTAATCCCAAATCGATGGGCTTCATTACGCAAATGCTGAATAACTTTCAACGATTCTGATTTCTTATCCAAATACAATGGTATTGAATCTCCTGGATAGTATATTTCCTCTAATCGTTTCGCGATCCCTACAATAGCTATTTTTCCTCTTAAACCGAGTTCTTCTAAAGCTTTCAACCCAGAAGAAAGTTGTCCTTTTCCTCCATCTACAATTATCAATTGCGGCAAAGGCTGCTCTTCTTCTGTCAATCGCTTGTAACGTCTATACACAACCTCTTCCATCGAAGCAAAATCATTAGCTCCTTCTACAGTCTTTATATTAAATTTTCTATACTCTTTCTTACTTGGCTTTCCATTTTTAAAAACCACACAAGCAGCAACAGGATTGGTTCCTTGTATGTTTGAATTATCAAAACACTCTATATGCCTAGGTTCTTCTGAAAGCCTAAGGTCTTTTTTCATTTGAGCCATCAAACGTTTTATATGTCGATCAGGATCCATAATCTTGATTTGCTTAAAACGTTCTTGTCTATAGTATTTTGCATTTCGCAATGATAGATCTACAATCTTTTTCTTATCACCTAATTGCGGAATAGTGATTTTTAACTTTTCTCCAACATCTACTTCAAAAGGAACAAATATTTCTCTAGACATCGAGCTAAAGCGTTGCCTAATATCAATAATTGCTAATTCTAATAATTCTTTATCAGATTCATCCAGTTTTTTTTTGATTTCTGTGGTATGAGATCTAATAATAGAGCCGTGCGATAATTGAAGAAAATTAATATAACCATAGGATTCATCTGATATAACCGAAAACACATCAACATTACTTATTTTTGGATTAACTACAGTTGATTTTGCTTGATACTTCTCTAATATCTCTATTTTCTCTTTAATTCGTTGTGCATCCTCAAACTCCATTTTCTCAGCATGCACCATCATCTGATCTTTAAAACGAATCAAAGATTCTTTGAAATTGCCTTTTACAATTTGGCGAATCGCCTCTAGGTTTTCGGTATATTCTTTTTCTTCCTGTAAGTCCTCACAAGGGCCTTTACAATTACCCAAGTGGTACTCTAAGCAAACTTTATATTTTCCATTGTTGATTTTTTCCTGAGACAAATCATACGTACATGTTCTAAGAGGGTATAGTTCTTTGATAAGATCCAAAAGTGTATGAACTGTTTTTACCGAGGTGTATGGCCCAAAATATTCTGAACCATCTTTAATAAGTGTACGAGTAAGAAATATCCTAGAAAATCGTTCTTTTTTAATGCAAATCCACGGATATGTTTTATCATCCTTGAGCATAACATTAAACCGTGGCAAATATTTCTTAATCAGATTATTCTCTAGTAACAATGCATCTGTTTCTGTTTCTACAACAATATGTTTTATGTTGTAGATTTTCTTTACCAGAAGCTTTGTTTTATAATTATCATGATTTTTTGTAAAATAAGAAGTGACTCTTTTTTTTAAATTCTTTGCTTTCCCTACATATAGTAATTTATCATCCTTGTCATAGTATTGATATACCCCTGGACTGGTAGGCAGTGTTTTTATTTGTATGTCTAATGTTGCTGCTTCCATATTCTAACTGTAAAGTTAAGGGTTTACCTCAATTGTAATACAACTTAGCGATGTTTAAATTTTTGTTAACTACTTAAAAAAGGAGGCTTTTCTATTAAAAATAAGGGATGACCCACAATGCTTATTGATTTTTACTACTTTAGTACTTCTAATACCAGTATGTCTTTTGAAGAGAGAAAAAAAAATAATTAACCAAACCAACAAAATAGGGTTTTCACTTTTGGAATTAAAAAGTATCATTGCAAAAGTCAATAAATATTATTGTATTAACACATATAAAATCAACATAAACTCACAATACAATCTTCTGGGTGTAATATATCAACATTATAACGACCAAGAACTTATAGTCTCGTATACTCATATTATATACTTTCTTAAATTGATTGACTTTAGATATACTAATGGTAATTTTTGGGATACTACTCAATCAAAAAAACATCTTATAACCTAACCTTGCAATGAATATCAAAATTTTGTCGCGTAGTACAAATTTATACTCTACCAACGCATTAATTCAAGCAGCAGTAAAACGCAAACATAATGTACAAGTAATTGATCCTCTTAGCTGTGATATTGTTATTGAAAAACAAAAGCCTGAAATATATTATAGAGGTAAAAAATTAGACCATGTAGATGCTGTAATTCCTAGAATTGGATCTTCCAATACTTTTTATGGTACTGCTGTAGTGCGACAATTCGAATTAATGAATGTATTTACCACCCTCAAATCTCAGGCTTTACTTCAATCCAGAGATAAACTCAGGAGTTTACAGATATTATCAAAGGCAGGATTAGGGCTTCCAAAAACGGTATTTACAAATTATTCTAAAGACACATCAGAGGTTATCTCTCATGTAGGGGGAGCTCCTTTAATTATTAAACTTCTTGAAGGTACTCAAGGTCTAGGCGTTGTTCTTGCTGAAACCAAAACAGCTGCAGAATCCGTATTAGATGCATTTAATGGCCTACAGGCAAGAGTTATTGTGCAAGAGTACATCAAAGAAGCAAAAGGAGCCGACATTAGAGTTCTTGTAGTTGATGATCGGGTAGTTGGCGCAATGAAAAGACAAGGAAAAGAAGGTGATTTTCGTTCTAATTTACATAGAGGAGGCACTGCCTCTACAATTACCTTAAGCAAGGAAGAAGAACAAGCAGCCATAGAAGCTGCAAAAGCTTTGAAAATGGGAGTGGCTGGAGTAGATTTATTACAGAGTAAAAGAGGCCCTCTTATCCTTGAAGTAAATTCGTCTCCTGGTTTAGAAGGCATAGAAAATGTAACACAAAAAGACATTGCAAAAACTATTATTCGTTATATAGAAAGAAGCTTGTAATACGATGACCAAAACAACCGAAAAAAATATTCTCAATATCTTAGGCAAAGAAGTGTTGCCAGGAACTAGCACTACAATCAATTTTAATATTGCCAAGTTATATACTTCTACCAAGGTAGAGATTCCTATTATTATTGAGCGCTCAAAACATCCAGGCCCTACTGTACTAATAACTGCTGGTATTCATGGCGATGAAATAAATGGTGTAGAAGTAGTACGACAAATTATTGCTAAAAAAATCAACAAACCATCAAAAGGAAGTATTATTTGTATTCCTGTTCTTAATGTATTTGGTTTTTTGGGTATGAATCGTTTTTTTCCTGATGGTCGTGACTTGAACAGGGTCTTTCCTGGTACCAAAAATGGTTCACTTGCCAGTCGTTTTGCCCATCAGTTTATTAATGAAATTTTACCTACCGCAGATTTTTGCCTAGATTTCCACACTGGGGGAGCTAGCAGGTTTAATGCTCCTCATGTGCGTGTTGATCCAAAAAATGAACAATTGATAGCGCTTGCTAAAATTTTTAACGCTCCTTTTACCTTACTATCTAAAAACCTTGATGGCTCATATCGAGCAACTTGTGCAAAAAAAGGAAAAAATATTTTATTGTTTGAAGGGGGTAAATCTCAGAGTAGTAGTAAAGAAATAGCTAGAGAAGGGGTGCAAGGAACTATGAGAATACTACATCATTTAGGTATGCTACACTCTAATTTTGACCTTCCTATTCGTGATTCTGACACTTTGGTTATCAAAAAAAGCTTCTGGATGCGAGCAAAATACAGTGGCTTATTACATATCAAAATACCAATTGGCAAACATGTAGAAAAGGGAGAAATATTAGCTACTATTACTGATCCTTATGGCAAAATGAGACATGTAGTCAAAGCAAGTAACGAAGGATATATTATAAATGTAAATGAATCCTCGATTGTATATAAAGGAGATGCCATTTTTAGAATAACCAAAGAATCTGTAAATGAATAAAAAAGAGCTTAGAGTCAAATACAAAATGCTTAGATCACAATTGAGCCTTGATCAAATAGAAGACCAGAGTATTGATATTGCTAATCGTTTACTCACACTACCAATTTGGGAAAAGACATATTATCACATTTTTCTACCTATTGAAAAACAAAAAGAAATCAATACTGAATTTATTCTTAATATTCTTTTGGGTAAAGATAAAAATGTAATTATATCAAAAAGTAATTTTACAGATAATACACTGGATCATTTTTTGCTTACTGATACTACTGTAATACAAACAAACTCTTGGGGTATTCCTGAACCCATAGATGGAATTCCTATTCCTGAGAATAAAATTGAAGTTGTCTTTATCCCCCTATTAGCTTTTGATCAAACAGGAAATCGAGTAGGTTACGGCAAAGGGTTTTATGATAAATTTCTAGCAAAATGTAATCCTAATACCTTAAAGATCGGTCTATCGTTTTTCTCTGCAGAAAAAGAAATTGATACTATTCTGGGTACCGATATAGGTTTGGATATATGCGTCACTCCTACAAAGGTATATCACTTTAAAAAGTAATTTAAGCTTCTTTTTGAGGGAATGCTCTCTTATTAAAAATAATTAATAAGAATACACCTACGCTTATTGCTGAGTCTGCAATATTAAATACAGGATCAAAAAATGAAAAATGCTCACCTCCTACAAAAGGAATCCACTCTGGCAAAATATCATCATAAAATGTAAATTGAATCATATCTACTACTTTACCATAAAAAACTCCTTCATACCCTCCTCCTTCAGGCAGAAAGCTTGCTACATGGATATTGGTGCTCTCACTAAACAACATGCCATAAAATATAGAATCTATAATATTTCCAAAAGCACCTGCAAAGATTAATGCAATACAAAATGTAAGTATTGCCGAGCTATTCTTACGAACCGAATCATACAACCAGTACCCTATTCCTGTAATTGCAACTACTCTAAATAAGGTGAGAACTAATTTACCATAACTTCCTGGAAGTTCTACTCCCCACGCCATTCCTTTATTTTCTACAAATATGATGCGAAACCAATTGAAGACCTCTATGTCTTGATGAAGAGTAAAATGAGTTTTGATATAAATTTTGGAAATTTGATCAATAAGTAATACCAAAATTATAACTAAAATAGATTTCTTTAAAGACATAAATATGTTGATTTATCTGGCTATAAAAGCGACGGACAAAAATAGTGTTTTATTGGTGAAACTCAAATTACAAAATTAAAGAAGAGCCATATTTAATGGTTTAACAAGAAAGGTTCAAAAAAATTGCCCTACACCCCAAATAAAAATTAGTGATAAACCGTCATATCTTTGGGATGTAGGGTATTTTTTGAATAAACATCTACCTGATATTTATTGTAGATATCAAATAAACAATTATTTACATTTTACACTATATAAACAAAATTACCTATTTCTTAATTTTTTGCATTCCTTGATTTGTTTTCCAATCAATCAAAGGAGAAGAATAGTATTTAACATTCATACGCTCTAGAAAAGGCCCTTGGTTTGCTAAACGCACTTTATAATCCTCCCAATTACGGTTCTCCTTAGCAGTCCATCCAATTTCTGCATAACCTATAGCTCTAGGGAAAGCTAAATATTCTAGCTCATCAATATCGCTAATAGTCTCTGACCAAAGAGGCGCTTCTATTCCCATAATACTTTTCAAGGGCACATATGATTCTGGAGTCCAAATATATGCTGTATCTGTTGGAATATGACCTACCCAATCCAACCCATACTTGGAGAGAGAGTCATACTTCATATCTAAATACGCTTTTTCAGCTGGAGACATAATAATTTTCATTCCTTTAGATACTGCAACCTGAGTATTTTTCTTACCTCTCCAATGTTGAGAGATAGAAGAAGAGCTTATATCTGCATTGGCTACCTCATCCCATCCAATCATACGTTTCCCATACTTTTGCACAATTTTCTCTACCTTATTTACAAAATATATATAGTCTTCCTTTTTGGTCACTAGACTTTCATCTCCCCCAATATGAAAATACGGCCCAGGAGTAATAGCAGCTACTTCACGAATAACATCATCTATAAATGCATATACTGTATCTTTTTTGGTATCAAAAGTGCTAAATCCAACTCTGGTTCCTTTATACAATTTAGGTGTCTTACCATTTCCGTTCAGAAAAGGATAGGACACTGAAGCAGCATTTGTATGCCCAGGCATATCAATTTCTGGTATAATAAGTATATGACGAGCTGCAGCATAATTCACAATATCAGTATATTCCTCTTGTGTATAAAAACCTCCAGATTTTCCTCCTACTTCTGTACTCCCACCAATTTCTGTAAGTTTAGGCCATGATTTAATCTCTATACGCCACCCTTGATCATCAGTAAGGTGTAAGTGCAATACATTAAATTTATAATAACTCAACACATCGATATATTTCTTAACATCCTCTACAGCAAAAAAATGACGAGCCACATCTAACATAGCACCTCTATATTCAAATTGAGGAGAATCTATAATTTTGCCTGTTGGTATTACCCATACTTTATTTTTTGTAAGCGTATCATTACTTATTTCTGGAATAATCTGGCGCAATGTTTGAATACCTCTAAAAGCACCTGTGGCTGTACTTGAATGTAATGTAATCGTATCTTGAGCGATATGCAATTGATAGGCTTCTGGAAGGTTCTGATCAAGAGTATCCGATTTACGAATATTAATGACCGTTTCTATAGTTGTAATAGTATCGATATTTACTGGTAGCTCTATACCTGTCTTAGATTTTATTTTATCTGCCAGAAAATTCCCTACCTCTTCAAAACCTTCTACATCTTTAGAAGTGTAAATCGCTGTATACTTATCAAGAGCAAAACCATCATTTGTAGAGATTATTTCTAACGGTTTCGGAATTAAATTCTCTTCAACCAAATTCGTTTCTGGAAAATTGATAACCCTCTTTGGCTTTGGTTGGGTGCAAGAAATAGTTGTGATTGTAAAAAGTATGGCAAATAAACTGCCAACAGAGGAGAGTTTTATCATCATTGTTTAATTTAAGGTTTATACGTATATCTTCTATTATGTTTATATAATGAGTTACTATTTAGCTCTGCATAGACACTAATAGTAAATAAAAATCATCAAATCCTTCCAAAAAAGCATATTCAGGGACAAAAAACTAATTAGTATACTACAAAATTGAAAAATGCTGATTCAAAAAAACATTTATATCTATCAAAATAAAGCCTCATAACTTTTAAAGTTATGAGGCTTCTATATAATATATTATTTAATACACTAGCTAGCTTTGCATGTTTTTTGCTTCAATACTTAATGTAGCATGAGGAACTAGTTTTAATCGTTCTGGATTAATTAATTTACCTGTTACACGGCAAACACCATACGTTTTATTTTCTATACGCAATAATGCATTTTTTAAATCACGCACAAATTTCTCTTGCCTGATAGCAAGTTGTGTATTTGCTTCTTTAGACATTGTTTCACTACCTTCTTCAAATGCTTTAAATGTTGGTGAAGTGTCATCTGTACCATTATTACCATCATTTTTGTATGCACTACGCAACAATTCTAAATCATTCTGTGCTTTTTCCATTTTTTCAAGGATAATCTCCTTAAAACTTGCTAAATCTGCATCACTGTACCTTACTTTGATATCTTCTGCCATATTCTTAATGTTTTTTAATTATCAATTGGGTTGCAATGTCGTCAAACGCAATTTCTGTACCATTTATTACATCTGAAGCAAACTCAATTGTCTCGGTTAAGGTTTCATTTTTAATATAACTCTCGTTAGTGGCAATAGCTTCCTGGATAATTTCGTTATTCTGGAAAACAATTCCTATTTTATCAGTCACCTCAAAACCACTATCCTTACGTATATTTTGAATACGATTTACAAGTTCTCTGGCAATTCCTTCTTTTTTGAGTTCAGGACTTATTGTTACATCTAGTGCAACTGTCAAAGCTCCTGAGTTTGCAACCAACCAACCCTCAATATCCTGAGAGCTTATTTCCACATCACTGGTACCTAATGTAATAATTTTATCATTAATTTCTACATCAAAATGACCTGTTTGTTCAAGAATTTTTATAGCTTCTTGATCAAAATCCTGTATCTTACTAGCAATCAGCTTCATATCTTTACCAAAACGAGGGCCTAATGCTTTAAAATTAGGCTTGATTTGTTTTACCAATATCCCAGAAGCATCATCTATGAGCTCTATTTCTTTAACATTTACCTCACTTTTAACCAAATCAGCGATATCATTAATCTCATTCTTTTCTGCCTCATTAAGCACAGGAATCATAATTCGTTGTAATGGTTGTCTCACCTTTATCTTTTCTTTTTGACGTAAAGAAAGTACCAAAGAAGAAACGGTTTGAGCTTTTTGCATTTTATGCTCTAACGATTTATCTACAAATGCTGGATTGTATTCAGGAAAATGAGCTAGATGTACACTTTCAAACGTTTCTTTTTGAGTTCCTGCAATCAAATCCTTATACAATCTATCCATAAAGAATGGTGCTACAGGAGCTCCTAACTTAGCTACTGTAAACATACAGGTATACAATGTCTGGTATGCAGAAATTTTATCTTGCTGGTAATCTCCTTTCCAGTATCTCCTTCTACTTAAACGTACAAACCAGTTACTTAAATTTTCTTGTACAAAATCAGAAATCGCTCTTGTTGCCTTTGTAGGCTCATAATCATTATAATACTCATCTACATTTTTGATCAAGGTATGCAATTCACTTAATATCCAACGATCAATTTCTGGACGTTCTGCCAATGAAATATCTGCTTCTGTATATGCAAAATTATCAATATTAGCATATAGTGTAAAAAACGAATAAGTATTATATAGTGTCCCAAAAAACTTACGACGCACCTCTGCAATTCCTTCTAGATCAAATTTTAAATTATCCCAAGGATTTGCATTACTAATCATATACCATCGGGTAGCATCTGGCCCGTATGTATCTAAGGTTTCAAATGGGTCAGCTGCATTACCTAATCGTTTAGACATTTTTTGCCCATTCTTATCCAGAACCAAACCATTTGATACTACATTTTTATAGGCTACATCATCAAAAATCATTGTTCCTATTGCATGCAGTGTATAGAACCATCCACGAGTTTGGTCTACACCTTCTGCTATAAAATCAGCTTTTCGATCTCCTGATTCTACTTTTTCTTTATTTTCAAAAGGATAATGCCACTGTGCATAAGGCATTGACCCCGAGTCAAACCACACATCAATCAGGTCGCTCTCTCTTTTCATAGGTTTCCCCGAAGAAGAAACTAGAATAACCTTGTCTATTACATTTTTATGTAAATCAATTTTATCATAATTCTCCTCACTCATATCACCAATCACAAAATCTGCAAAAATATCTGCTTCGAGTACTCCTGCCTCTATTGCTTTGGCCATCTCCTTCTTTAGCTCTTCAACAGAACCAACAATAAGCTCTTCTTTACCATCTTCTGTTCTCCAGATAGGTAAAGGAATTCCCCAAAATCGTGATCTAGAAAGATTCCAATCATTTGCATTTGCCAACCAATTACCAAAACGCCCTTCTCCAGTCGCCTTAGGTTTCCAGTTAATCCCCAAATTAAGTTCATGCATACGATCTTTAAAATCTGTAACTTTTATAAACCACGAATCCAATGGATAATATAGTATAGGTTTATCTGTACGCCAGCAATTTGGATAACTGTGCACATATTTTTCAACTTTAAAGGCTTTATTTTCTATTTTTAATTTAATAGCAATTTCTACATCTACAGATTTCTCTGGAGCTTCACCATCATCGTAATATTCATTTTTAACATACTTACCACCTAGATCTCCCATTTCCTGAATGAATCTACCTTGTAAATCTACTGTTGGTACTAGATTATTATTTTCATCCATTACCAATAGTGCAGGTACTTCAGGCTTTGCTTGTTTTGCCACAAGGGCATCGTCTGCACCAAAAGTAGGTGATGTATGTACAATTCCTGTCCCGTCTTCTGTGGTAACAAAATCTCCTGCAATGACTCTAAAAGCATTCTCTGGATTATGATACGGCTGTACATAATCTATCAGTTGCTCATATCTTGCGTCTACCAAATCTGCTCCTTTGAATTCTTTTAAGATGAAATAAGGTATCTTTTTATCTCCTTGTTTGAACGCTTGCACTTCTACTTCTGTCTCTACTAAAGCAAACTTTCCTGCAAATTGTTTTCCAATAAGGTTTTTGGCAAGAATTACATGTATTGGTTCAAACGTATATTGATTAAACGTTTTTACCACAACATACTCTATTTTTGAACCAACTGTTAAAGCGGTATTTGACGGAAGTGTCCATGGCGTAGTTGTCCATGCTAAAAAGTATATTTCTTCCTGAATATCTTTAAAAAAAGAGGGTAATGTTTCTTTTATTGCTTTAAACTGAGCTACTACCGTTGTATCGGTTACATCTTGATAGGTTCCTGGTTGATTAAGCTCATGAGAACTTAATCCAGTACCTGCCTTTGGAGAATACGGTTGTATTGTATACCCTTTGTAAAGCAATCCTTTTTTATAGATTTCTGACAACAACCACCATACACTCTCCATATACTTAGGTTTGTATGTGATATAAGGATCCTCCATATCTACCCAGTAGCCTATCTTTTGAGTCAGATCATTCCAGATATCAGTATATCTCATTACCGCTTTTTTACAAGCCTCATTATATTCTTCTACTGATATCTTCTTACCAATATCTTCTTTGGTAATACCTAATTCTTTTTCTACACCTAACTCTATTGGAAGCCCATGTGTATCCCACCCAGCTTTACGCTGTACTTGAAATCCTTTCTGAGTTTTATATCGACAAAAAATATCTTTAATCGCACGAGCCATTACGTGGTGAATGCCTGGTAATCCATTTGCCGAAGGAGGTCCTTCAAAAAAGATAAACGGCTCTGCCCCGTCACGCTCACTAATACTTTTTTCAAATATGGTATTCTGTTGCCAAAAATCCAATATTTCTTCAGCTACTTTAGGTAAGTCAAGTCCTTTGTATTCAGGAAACTTCGTGCTCATTTGATCGTACTTTCTGTTAAGTCTGCGAAAATAAGGATTTTCTAGAAAAAAGAAGCCCGAATTCACTATACGATATCAAATAATTGTTACATAATCATTATTTTTTAACAATCTCCTTAATTTTTGAACAAAAAATCAATAATCCATATTCTAGACCTCTCAACAAGCCCTCTAATAAGATATTCATAATTAAATACTATTCTCTTTCTTTGAAGTGGTTTAAAGTTTTTTCAATTCACAATAAAAATGATTTATTACCTATAAGATTTTATTATTTTTAGCTCGTTGTTGTTATCTTAAAAAAAACAATTGAATTACAGATATGAAAAACACGTTACAAGTTACACTTATCCAATCTCATCTAGCTTGGGAAAATCCTATACAAAATCGCGCTGTTTTTTCACATAAAATCAATTCCATATCTCAAAAAACAGATTTGATCGTGTTACCAGAAATGTTTACTACAGGGTTTACTATGAATCCTGAAACAGTAGCTGAAACTATGACTGGAGAGACAATGCAATGGCTCATCAAAATGGCCAAAATATCTAATTGTGCTATTACAGGTAGTATCGTGATTAAGGAGGATGATATGTTCTACAATCGTATGATATTTATGTATCCTGATGGTACTTATGAATCCTATAACAAACACCAATTATTTACTTTGGCCAAAGAACAGCATGTTTATACAGCTGGGCAAAAGGAAGTAATTGTTGAGTATCTGGGCTGGAAAATAAAGCTTTTGATTTGTTATGACCTGAGATTTCCTGTATGGGCAAGAAACACTACTAATTATGACACTTTGATATATGTGGCTAGTTGGCCAAAAATTCGTATAAACGCTTGGGATACTCTGCTTAAAGCACGAGCAATAGAAAACATGTGTTACTGTATTGGAGTAAATCGTGTAGGACTAGATGGAAAAGGCTTTGAACATAATGGACATTCTGCCATCTATAATGTTTTGGGAGAATCAATATTACAAGAAAATCCTATAGAAAAAGAAGCTATTCTTTATGCAACTCTGAAAGCGGATCATATCAAGCAAACAAGAAAAAAACTTCCTTTTCTACAAGACAGAGATCATTTTACATTTCTCTAGTCTTGATCCAAAACAAAAGTTTGTTTTATCTCCCAATTTGCCCTTACATCAACAGGTGCATCAAAATACCGAATTTCTTCGGGCTGAATTCCTTTTAAGAAATTACCTGAATCCCATATTCCATTATCATTACTATCAACTATAACACGAATAAAATATTTAGAAGGATCCAAATGATCAAATGTTAAGACTCTTTGCTCTCTTGCTACTTGTTCAGCTATTACATTTTCCTTTTCATCAGTGATCTGAACCAAAACTGGATACGCCTCTACATTCTCTAAGGTTAAAAAAATTGTTCCGTAATCCGCCAATCTTTTGGTTCTGAAATTAATATTTATAGTATCATTAACGTTACCTACAAAATCCTTGACTGCCTCTGGCAAAAACTTCAAATTATAGGCGTTGCTCTCTGTTTTATCAAAAATCAATTCAACTTCATTGGTATGAATATCTAAATCAACAGAAAAAGGAACTTCTAGTGTATCTTTATCTGTAAGTGAAATTAGCTTTTCATTAATACTATCTAGCGCAGTGTTTGCAGAAAAAACAAAATTTTTATTGAGTGCAAGTGTATTTCCTACATCAGATGCTAATACCAGAGAGTCCTTATATTGATCTTTAAACCTGGTTGTTATTGTGTCTTTATAGTTTTTGATATTGGTTACTTCAAATAATAATGAATCTGCTTCAAAAAATGGCCTAAACCAATAATGTAAAGTATCTTTTTTCTTATCAGGAAAAACTCTCGTTTCAAAATCATCTGGAACTTTACTTAACAGCTTTACCTGCATACTATCTTTTACTCCCTCATATGGGAAAATAAATTCATTTTTTGAAACTTGTTTTGGGTGTAAAACTTTAAAATCAAGTATTTCTTTAAACAAAGTAAGATTAAATACTTTGGCCGTATCTTTAGGAAGTGTAATTATTTCTTCATAAAACCCTATTTTATCTTGTTTAGGATCATATGTGTAGTTATTAGAAACGTCTTTTAAAGCAATCAGCTTAAATTTTCCTTCTTTTAAGTTATGTAAATCAAAAGCTATAGTATCTAGAGTATTGGTTATATATCTAGGTACATTTTTATAAACTACAGAATCACTATACTCTTCATCAATTTCATATAGTGCCACAGTAACATATTCATCTGCTTCTTTTTGAACCGCATCGCTCACTGTTCCTTTTATACTAAGCGAATCTAGAAAATCTCCTGTAGAAAAAACATATCTAAAAAAAGGATTTGGATTTTCTTCGTTATTATCAACTATACTTTCGCCAAAATTAATGCTATAAGTAGTGTTTTCTAATAAGGTATCGATAAACTTAATTTTTATAAACTTATTTGCACTTCCCATAGGAGTAATTGTTGGCTTTGGGTCCATAGGAGGAGAAACAATAATTTGTTTCTGTGCATCTTTTAACTTCACATATTCATCAAAATATATACGTATCTCTTTTTTATTAAAACTTGTAGAAAAGTTAGGCGGAAAAGCTTTTACAACAACTGGAGGTGTCTCATCTTTTGGGCCACCCGTTATAGAACCTTTTTTGGCACAACCAACAATAATGATAATTGATGCCGCGACAAGCAATATTGTATGTATTCTTTTGCTCATAATCTCTACAATAATTTTAAGACACAAAGAAACAACTATATTTAAAAAACAAAAAACTTAAAAATAGTCCTCTAAAAAAAAGTCTGTATACTCTTTTTGTATGAGTTACTCTGCCATTGCCATAGTAGCGATACTTATTTTTACTCTTGGTATATCTTTTATCACATTCACACAAGATTCTATTGTCGCTCCTGTTGTAACAATATCATCTACCAACAACACATGTTTATTCTCTAACAAAGACTCGTTTTGTGTACCGAATGTTTCAACGGTATTCATCCATCTGTTAAATTTTACATGTTTGGATTGTTTTTTATTGTAAGAATTTTTTTTCAATACTGAATCAATATATTCTGCATTCAATTTTTTAGCAATTTCAATACCAAATTTTTCTACTTGATTGTACCCTCTTTCTCTCAACCTTACCTTATGTAAAGGAACTGGAATCACTACATCAATACTCTGGTACCTAGTTTTTTGAGATAACTCCTGACCCAACCATCTTCCTAGTTCTTCACCCACTTCTTCTCTTCCTCTATACTTGAGATTATGAATTAAATTTTGCACCAGGCTATCTTTATGAAAAATAAATAGAGAGGTCACATTTTCTATTTTGATTCGCCCATAAAATACTTTTTCAATTTTTTTTGCGTTTACGTTATGAAAATTGCCCAAAGGGAGTCTATGCCTGCAAGAAGTACATAGCAACCTTTCGTTTTTGTATAAAGGGCTGTCACAGGCAGCACAGTATATAGGATAAAATAAGTATATGAAGTCTCTTAACATTTTGATAGGGAGATTAACATTAATTATTATATTTAGCCATTTAAAATAACCATCAAACAATTATAAATTTCAATTATGACAACTCAGAACAATAACTTGACCCTTAAAATTCTAATCGGTGTTCTAGGAGCGCTGTTACTTATTTTAGGGATATTTACGTATAAGTTTTACAACGAAGAGAAGCAAAATAAAGCAATTTTGCAACAAGAAAAAGATCTTATTGAAAGTGAATTAGGCGAATTGATAACAAAATACGACAATGCTATTGCTCTTAATGAAGTGATGGATGATCACCTACTTAAAGCAAAAGAGCGTATTGTTGTGTTATTAGACAGCGTAAAAGACAATGATGCTAACTTGGCATTGATTTCTCGATACAGAAGAGAAGTTGGTAAACTTAAAAAAGAACGTGAAAGATTGTTCAAACTTGCAGATAGTTTGACAACTGCAAACACACAATTGACAACAGACTTAGATAGTACATCTACTGCACTAAATCAAAGAATTATTTTGGCTGATTCTTTACAGACTCAAAATAGTAAACTTGCAGAAATTGTAGAAAGAGGTTCTGCTCTTACTGCCGCAAACATCAAAGCAGAAGGAGTACGAGTACGTAACAGTGGTAAAATCACTGGGGCTTCTAAAGCTAGTAGAGCAGAAAAAGTAAGAGTTTGCTTTACACTTTCTCCAAATAAACTAACAGAAAAAGGAGATAAAGATTTGTTTGTACAGGTTATCAACCCTGAAAACACTCTAATTGGAGATAAAATAGCGGTAAACTTTGATAAAGGTAATGCTATACTTACTTATAGTGGTCGTAATAAAGTATTTTATGAAAATGAAGCTTTAGATGTATGTATATTGGTTGATGCAGCAGAAGGAGAATTGGTAAAAGGTAATTATATCGTAAACTTATTTTCTGGACCAAGAATGGTATCAAATACTCAGTTTGAGTTAAGATAATTATAATCAACAAAATTATAAGCCGCCATGTTCTCAATAACATGGCGGTTTTTTTGTTTTTTATTAATAATCTTTTGTTTTCATAAAAAACTAAATCAGATTCGTTTTCAATTCATTTTAATTCAATTATTTTTGTGCAATGGCAAATCAAGAAGATAAATTTAAAAAGGTTATTGCCCATGCAAAAGAGTATGGGTATATTTTTGGCTCGAGTGAGATATATGACGGACTAAGTGCTGTATATGATTACGGTCAAAACGGGGTAGAATTAAAGAAAAACATAAGAGAGTACTGGTGGAAAAGTATGGTAAATATGCACCAAAATATTGTAGGGCTAGATGCTTCAATATTCATGCACCCTACCACTTGGAAAGCCTCTGGCCATGTAGATGCTTTTAATGACCCTCTTATTGACAACAAAGACTCTAAAAAAAGATATAGAGCCGATGTTCTTATAGAGGATTATGCCGAAAAACTAAACCAAAAAGCACAAAAGGAAATTGCTAAAGCCAAAAAACGTTTTGGTGATGATTTTGATGAAGCTCAATTCGTAGCAACCAATCCAAGAGTCGTAAAATACCTTTCTAAAAAGGAAGAAGTGATACAACGCATGGCAAAGTCTCTTGAAAACGAGGACCTTGCTGATGTAAAAGCATTAATAGAAGAACTAGAAATTGCAGACCCAGAAACAGGCTCAAAAAACTGGACAGAGGTAAGGCAATTTAACTTAATGTTTGGAACCAAACTAGGTGCATCTGCTGAATCTGCAACAGATTTATTCTTAAGACCAGAAACCGCACAAGGTATCTTTGTTAACTTTTTGAATGTTCAGAAAACTGGACGAATGAAAATTCCTTTTGGTATTGCCCAAACAGGAAAAGCATTTAGAAACGAAATTGTAGCCCGTCAGTTTATTTTTAGAATGCGAGAGTTTGAACAAATGGAAATGCAATTCTTTGTACGACCAGGAGAAGAGATGAAATGGTATGAATATTGGAAAGAAACTCGATTAAACTGGCACCTATCATTAGGGCTAGGTAAAGAAAATTACCGTTTTCATGACCATGATAAATTAGCGCATTATGCCAATGCCGCAGCAGATATAGAATTTAACTTCCCATTTGGATTCAAAGAATTAGAAGGTATACACTCACGTACAGATTTTGACCTCAAAGCACACGAAAAACACTCTGGTAAAAAACTACAATTTTTTGATCCTGAGTTGAAAGAAAGCTACGTGCCTTATGTTGTTGAAACTTCTATAGGGCTCGACAGAATGTTTCTTGCCGTATTCTCTACTGCACTACAAGAAGAAAAATTAGAGGACGGTAGTAGTAGAGTAGTATTAAAACTACCAGCGGTAGTTGCCCCTGTAAAAGCAGCAATACTTCCACTAGTCAAAAAAGATGGTTTACCCGAGATCGCACAAAAAATTGTAAATGATCTAAAATGGAAATTTAATGTTATCTATGATGAAAAAGATGCAATCGGACGCCGATACAGAAGACAAGATGCCAATGGGACTCCTTTTTGTATCACTATAGATCATGATACAATAACTGATAATAAAGTTACCATACGAGATCGTGATACAATGGAGCAAAAAAGAGTTGCCATTACAGAACTTAAAACAATCATTGCAGAAAAAACCGATCCTGAATATTGGTTACAATAATTTAAGGAAAACGCACCGTTTTCAATATAAAAGCTATCTATTAAATAGGTAGCTTTTTTGTTTTTCACACCTTTTTAGCTCGGTTTATGTTAAACCTCTATTTTCAGGCACACTTCTTTTTTAAGGCCAAAGTCCTCTTTTTGAGAGCTTATTATAAATCTTAAAAACGGTATCATATACAATCCAAATATGGTGATAGTTTTTATGTATTATAAATTAATGTTTTCTTTCTAAAAAACTCTTTTTTTTGCAAACGATTTAGATAAAGTACTAATTAGTTTATTATATCCTAAAAGTTTAGTCGTACTTTAGTAATTAAATTAAAACCTAAACTCAACTATAAATCATCGCTTATGTTAGTAAAGAAAACTGTAATAGTTACTTTTCTATTTTTCACCTCAATAGGATTCTCTCAAAAGAAAAAAGTGATGCATGCTAGTAGAATTACGACTGCTAGTTATATGAAGGTAATAGAACCACTAACTGGAAAAAAATTAATCCCTGCAAAATCAAAAGAAGGTAAAATAAACCCTAGAAAGACTGGCGCAAACAAGATTGTTCCAGGAAAAGGTTTCCCCCGTGGAAAAGACCCACTACTTATACAACAAAAAAATAATCAAAATATGAGATCAGGGAAGGCTCCTTCTCTAACTTTTGAAGCAAACTCCAGCCCCAATTCTCCTTCTGACCCAACAGGAGCTATTGGCCCTAATCATTATGTAAGTGCCAAAAATTTTGGGTTTGCTATACATGATAGAAGCGGAACACTACTACAATCAGGATCATTAGAAAATATATTTCCAGGAGAAAGATTAGGAGACCCGATCGTTTTTTATGACAGCTTTGCCGACCGATTTGTAATAACTCAATTTGATGGTAACCCTAATGATTCTGGAGACCCACAAAATGGTTTTTTGGTTGCAGTATGTCGAGGGTCAGACCCTGTAAACGATGGCTGGTTTATGTATCGGTTTTTTACGGGTACTTTTCCTGATTACACAAAGTTTTCTGTTTGGTCTGATGGGTATTATGTTACTGCCAACAAAGATCAAGGCTCTATACAAGATAGTGAGGTTGTATATGTAATCGAAAGAGAAAAAATGTTACGAGGAGAAAGAGAAGATAATGTAAAAATGGTTGGTTTCCCTCTTCCTGGGGCTAGAATAGGTGGGTTTTATAGCCCTGCATCATTCAATGCAATAGGAAACACATTGCCACCTGAGGGTGATGCAAAAATTATTTATTTTCAAGATGATGGATGGGAAGGTGTTGATCAAGATATCTTAAAACTATGGAACATCAATGTAGATTGGGTTTCTCCTATCAAATCTACCATTACAGAAGATCAAGAAATTTCTGTGACTCCTTTTGATTCAACTTTTGACGGAGGGTCATTTAGTAATATTCCTCAACCAGGAGGTGGTAGTAGTATTGATGTATTACAAGGTGCAATCATGTTTGCAACCAATTACAGGCGCTTTTGCGACTATAATACTGTTGTCCTAAATTTTGCTGTCGATATCGATGCAACATCTGATAATGTAGCTGGAATACGTTGGTATGAACTACGCCAAGATAGTGATGGCCAGCCATGGACCGTGTATCAAGAAGGAACTTATACATCTCCCAACGGAAAAAGTGCATGGTGCGGTAGTATGGCAATGGATATTTATGGTAATATCGGCATGGGGTATACTACTATGGGTACTATTGATACGGGAGCAGATGCAGATAGCTTTGTATCGATCAAATACACAGGTAGACTTGCTGGTGATCCCTTGGGAACCATGACGATTACAGAGCAAGAAATTAAAGCTGGTACAGACATACAACGCGGCGGAGGAAATCGCTATGGTGACTACGCTCAACTTACTGTGGATCCCTTAGACGATCAAACATTTTGGCATATCGCAGAGTATTTTGAAGATTCTGATGATAATTCAAGGAATATCGTTGGTGTTTTCAAAGTTGATGCTGGTACCACCACTACTGATGTTGGTATTATTAGTGTTGATGCCCCTCAAAACAATAGTACTTACACAAATAACGAAACTATCACTGTAACTATCAAAAATTATGGTACTACCGCCCAAAGTAATATTCCTATTAGCTACACAATTAATGGTGCAACAGCAATTACCGAAACTTTTACAGGTACAGTCGCTCCATTAGAAACAGCTTCTTTTTCTTTTGCTACAAGTGCCAATCTTAGTACAGAAAGAACCTACACCGTCACCGCAGAAACCAATCTGGCAGGAGACACTGTTGTAGGAAATGACTGTAGTGTAACAACTCTCAACAATCTATTTTCTAGAGACATTGGGATAGGAAATTTGGTATCCCCTACAACTGATAATGGTATTGCTACCTCTCCAGAATCAATTACTATTACCTTATTCAATCACGGTTCTGTCACACAAAGTAATATTCCTGTTTTTTATATTTTGAATAATGGCTCCAGAATAAATGAAG
The DNA here is from genome assembly GCF_900299535.1 of Aquimarina aquimarini. Taxonomy (GTDB): domain Bacteria; phylum Bacteroidota; class Bacteroidia; order Flavobacteriales; family Flavobacteriaceae; genus Aquimarina; species Aquimarina aquimarini. The sequence continues at coordinate 93,052 of NZ_OMKE01000049.1, forward strand.
TTTTCTCGGGCACACTGCAATCACGCGAAGAAGCTACTTATACATTTACTTCATTAGCTGATATGACGGGAACAGGAAGTTTTATACTTGAAATAGGTACTGCTCTTACTGCGGATGAAAATACCAGTAATGATAGCATTACACAAACGATAGACAGAGAGCTTTGTAAACCTACTGCCGATTGTACAAGGTTTGGAGATGGGATTGTTTCTTTTGAGTTATCTAATGTCATCAACTCCCAGATTGATTGCAATACAGGGTATGAGGATTTTACAACTAATTTCACCATTAATCTAAATCGATCTATAGGAGCATACACTTTGACTTTACAAACAGGATTTGCTGATCAGGAAGGGTCTGAACGAATATCTTTATGGGTAGATTATAATGATAATTTCGTTTTTGAAACATCAGAGTTACTCATCAGTAATAAAACAGTAGAAAAAGCCAATCAGGATCAAGAGTTTGATCTTTTAGTATCAAAAGACGCTCCTTTAGGGAAGCATTTATTAAGAATTCGTGCAGGAGATACAAATACGAATAATGGAGACTCACTTAATGATCCCTGTGGCTCTATGGAGTTTGGTACAACACATGACTACACAGTAGACATAGGGGAAAACAAAAATATTGACACTCAATTACTTATAATAAGCGAGCCGAATAATCAATTTTTGATTACCAAAACAGATCTGGGTTCTGACAGTGAAACAAGAATTTATGTTTTTAATATTCTAGGACAGGTTATTGCTACCAATCTCATACAAAAAGACGCCAATGACAGGTTTATTTATACCCTAGATATGTCGTATGCTAGGTCTGGAGTTTATTTTATTAGACTAGGCAATAGTAAAAAAGCAGATGCTGTCAAATTTATAGTGCAATAGACGAGAGCTAAAGTTTATCTCTCCTAGTAATCTCTGTAATAGAAACAGGACGTGCTTCATTACACCTACTTGGCATTCTAAGGCTAGAAAATTTCACCCACACATGTTCGGAGATTTCACTTTTAAAAAACTCTTTTAAATTTATAGGATCCAGATTATCTTCAAACTCTTCGACATTAAGTATATAAGAGCAATCAGTATTCTTACTCGTAACAATAGTTCCTTTACTAAATCCTTTTTCTTTCATCTCTTTCAAAAATTGTTGTTTACTTGTTTTGGAATCAGCATTATCTTTGGTTTCTACTCCCTTTGTAGGGATACAGTTGAATATGCTAAATGCGAGAAATAAACAGGTGATTTTGAGCATATTTTTCATGTTTTGTGATGTTTACCTATAAAGATCATGAAAATTTATTAAAACCCTACTGCATTTAGATCATTAAAATGCATAACTATGACAGTTCATTTTCTATTTTTACTAAAATTTAAATTGATAGCACAATGAAAATCGTATCCTATAATGTAAATGGAATCAGAGCAGCAATAAAAAAAGGATTTTTAGAGTGGTTACAACAGGCCGACCCTGATGTAATTTGCCTTCAGGAAATAAAAGCCAATAAAGAACAATTAGATCTAGATCTGTTTTCACAAGCAGGATATTCTTATAATTACTGGTATAGTGCTCAAAAAAAAGGATATAGTGGTGTCGCTATTTTATCTAAAACAGAGCCCAAACATGTAGCTTATGGTACTGGGATAGATTATATGGATTTTGAGGGTCGTAACCTAAGAGCTGATTTTGACGGAGTTTCTATTATGAGTTTATACCTGCCTAGTGGCACCAATACAGATCGTCTAGAGCACAAACTTAAATACATGGCTGATTTTCAAACCTATGTAAACGACCTCAAAAAAGAACATCCTAATCTGGTTATTCTTGGTGATTATAACATATGTCATCAAGCAATAGATATTCATGATCCTGTACGTAATAAAAATGTGTCTGGTTTTTTACCTGTAGAACGAGAATGGATAGGTAATTTTATGGATAGCGGTTTTATTGATTCTTTTAGACACTTTAATACAGAACCTCACCAATATTCATGGTGGAGCTATAGAGCTAATGCAAGAGCAAACAACAAAGGATGGCGTTTGGATTATGGTATGGTGTCTAAACCTTTACAAGATAATTTAAAAAGAGCCGTTATCTTATCAGAAGCTAAACATAGTGATCATTGTCCTATTGTTGTAGAATTAGAAGTATAGTTTTTAAACCCCTAAATACCCCATAAAATGATTAAAAAAATTGTGTTGATGGTACTTGTCGGTACTCTTATGTCTTCTTGTGTTTCGACTAAAGTGTATAAAGATCTGGAAGGAAAATATGCCAGATTGAAACGAGAAAATCGTAAAAACAAAGATGCTCTTTCTACCTTAGAAAAAGCAAATAATGCAAATAAAAAAGCACTGGAGCAGTTAGATGCCGAATATCAAAAACTCAAAGCAGAGAGGGATGATCTCGAAGGAAAATACAATGCTGCTCAAGCTAATTATGAAAATTTAAAAAGCTCTTATGATGCATTAGAAAAAAATAGCTCTGCGGCCATTGCATCAAATAGTAAAAAAAACAGAGAATTATTAAAAAAACTCGAAGAGAAAGAACGTGCATTAGCAAAAGAACGTAGCCGTCTAGAAACCTTACAAAGGGACTTGAATTCTCGCTCTAAACGCATTGATGAATTAGAAGGTCTAATAGCTGCCAAAGATGCAAAAATGCAAGCTCTAAAAAGTGCAATCTCTAAAGCGCTTCGTAATTTTGAAGGTAAAGGTCTTACTGTAGAAGAGCGCAATGGTAAAATTTATATTTCTATGGAAAACAAACTCTTGTTTGAATCTGGTAGTTGGGCTGTAGGAACGCAAGGACAGAAAGCGGTAAAGCAGCTAGGTAAAGTATTAGGTCAAAACACTGATATTGCAGTTCTTATAGAGGGTCACACCGATAATGTGCCTTATACTGGAAATGGACAGTTATCTGGAAATTGGGACCTTTCTACCAAAAGAGCCACTGCTATTGTGAATATTTTATTGCAAAACAAAAAAATTGATCCACAAAACCTCACTGCCGCAGGAAGAGGAGAATTTGCTCCCGTTGCTTCTAACGGTACTAGTGCAGGAAAAAGCAAAAACAGACGTATTGAAGTGATTTTAACACCAAAACTTGACGAGATCACAAAATTATTGAATGATATATAATATCACTTGATTATAGTACCTCACAAAATTATTTGATTATTGGCTAATTAATTCTGTTAATTAGCCAATAATCAATAAAAAGTAAACTCTACAAGAAGAAATTATAAGAATAGATTTCTACTTACAATAAGGTGAAAAAATATTTTCTGACTAATGTGCATGCCCCCCTTCTCCACTATTTTTTGCTGTTGCCAATAGTGTAAAAGCATCATTAATCACCAATTGGATTGTATTTATATCTTTGGTCTTGTCTTCTAGTGTAATTGCTACAAATCCATCTTCTTCTGGTCCTTTTACAATAGGTATCATCTCAAAACCAGTAATCATTTTTTCACCTTCTTTTCTTTTTTCACCAATTTCAAACACATAATACTTTTCCTCAAAACGTACTATTGCAGCTTCTGGAACAGTATATGCTTCTTGTGTACCCACCTCTATTCTTGCATTTACAAACATTCCAGGAAGTAATTCATGATTTTCCTCTTTTAAGTGTCCATGTATTGTTATTGATCGATCTTCACGTACATTATTACCAATCAGAAAAACCTCTGCTTCCATCCATGTATCAGGTTGATTTGCCAGACGAAAACGAATGCGTTGTTCATTTTTGATCAACGGAATATCATCTTCATACACTTTGAGTTCTACATGTAAATCATCGGCATTAGTGATATCCATTAGCACATCTTGAGCACCAAAATATTTTCCCGTATTTACATACACCTCACGCACTACCCCATTGATTGGGGAATACACATTAACTACAGAAAATATTTTTCCCTTTCTTACACTTAAAGAGCTAACTCCTACCATTTTCAATTTACTTTCCAACGCCTGAATACTTGCTTTATTAATCAAATAATCACTTTTTGCTTTTTGAAATATCTTTGTTGAAGAAACCTCTTCTTGGTTAAGTGTTTTCTGCCGTTCATAATCAGCCTTCAGGTATTCGTTTTTTGCTATCGCTTCGAGGTAGTTTTGCTGAAATTCTATAAACTGAGGGTTCTCTACTCTTGCTACAAGTTGTCCTTTTTTTAATCTTGTTCCAGGAAGCATATCGGTAAATTTCAAAAAACCTCCATAGGGCACGGTAATAGAAAGATTACTTTGCGGGGGTACATCTATCATTCCGTTCACACTCAACTCCTTTCCGATATTTCGTTTTTTAACTACTCCAACTTTTATTTGAGTTTGTTTTATTTGTTTATCTGTCAATTCTATACGATCTTCATGAGTATCTTCATGCTTTTCTTCAGAAGAAACTGTTGCTGTGTTATTACATCCCGAAGCAAAAAGAAGGGCAAGTAATACTGGTATTATATATAGGTTTGTTTTCATTATTATTGAATTGCAATTATACTTTCGATTTCTATAAGTGTTTGATTGTAAATATTCAAAAACTCTAAATACTTGGTTTTGATACCCAAAGAACGATTAAGCCCTTGTACATATTCTATATACCCAATAGCTCCTTCTTTGAATGCCAACAGGGACTGTTTTAATAACAGTTCTGATTGTGAAATCGCATTTTTCTTATAATACGATATGTTTTTTTTATTTTTCTGAAGCTGATGCATCAGTGATTTCAACTGTGTGTTGACCTCGTTTTCTATCACTTTGATTCGTGTCTCACTCTCTTTTTGATATATTTTGGCTACTTTGATCTTTGCTGAATGAGGTTTACTCCATATAGGAATAGCCAACCCTAATTGTACACCAGTAAATCGATCTGATGTATCAAAAACTGTTGACGTCCCATTTTTTCTTTCTCCTGGACCATTAAACGATTGATTAAAATAACCCAATGTAATATCAGGAAGCATCTCTGATACTGCTACCGATTTTTTAAGTTCTGCAATGGTAATTTGCTCTTTATAAAAAGACACCTCAGGATTTTTTTCTATCCCTTCTATATTTTGTGAGATCAAGAGGGGCTCTGGCTTCATTTCTAAGCTAGAAACATCGATATCAACTGCTGTTTCAGAGTTCATTAATTTTTGCATGACTAACTGATATTCCTGTATAGCAGTAGTATTGTTTTGTATCTGTATTTGCAAATCAGCTAATTCTGCATTGGCAGTTGCTTTTTCTAGCGCATTACTCTCTCCTGTCTTGAAACGTAAATTTGCCACATACGCAAATCTCTGATAAATACTATCTTGTTTTTGCAATAGCTGTTGTTTACTCTTAAGAAACCATAGTTGATAATAGGTAGATTTAAGCTGCTTTATCATCTCGTTTTGAACTACTTGTTCACGTAATTCACTAGATTTTATAATTGCTTTTGCTAGTTTATTCTGCTGAACATATAGTGTAGGAAATGCAAATTTCTGACTGATACTAAAGCGACTATCGTTATCATAGTCACTATTTGTTTGTCCATATTCAAGACTGAATTTCATTTTTGGTAGATTAATACTTGTTCCTTTCAGCACACGTTTCTGTTCTGTTTGCAGTAATGCTACCTGTACATTTGGATTGTTTTCTAATCCTACTTTTATAATTTCTTCTAAATCTTGATACACCACTCTTTGTATATCTGCCTGTGCACGTATTGAGGTTATATTACCAAATAACCCAAACAATACTAATAATGGAAGTACTTTTTTTATTGGTTTCATTTGTATTCTTTTTTCAAAATAATAGTATAGAATAGGTAATACTACTAGGGTCAAAAAGGTAGCCGTAATCAACCCGCCTATCACTACTGTTGCTAGAGGTCGTTGTACTTCTGCCCCTGAGGTTTGAGAGATTGCCATTGGCAAAAACCCTAACGAAGCTACTGTGGCTGTCATAATTACAGGGCGCAACCTAGTTTTGGTACCTTTATAAATGCGTTCGAAAACATCAACAATCCCTTGTTTTTTTAATCTATTGAATTCTGCTATCAGTACTATACCATTTAGTACAGCAACTCCAAATAAAGCTATAAAACCTACTCCTGCAGAAATACTAAAAGGTAGATCTCTAACCCAAAGTGCAAAAACTCCTCCTATGGCAGAAAGAGGGATAGCGGTAAAAATTAGAACACCTTGCTTCAAAGATCCAAAGGTAAAATACAGCAATATAAAAATAAGGAGTAATGCCAATGGCACTGCAATTGCCAATCGATTTTTAGCTTTAATTAGGTTCTCAAACTGACCTCCATAAGCTACTGTATAACCTGAGTCCATTTTTACCTGAGCATCTATTTTTGATTCTATTTCTTGTACTACACTTTCTACATCCCGATTACGCACATTAAAAGCAACGATGATCCTCCTTCTGGTATTATCCCTTTGTACTTGATAGGGACCATCTTTGATAGCTACTTCTGCTACTTGCTGTAATGGGATCTGCTCTCCATTATGTCCATTTATATAAAGATTTTGCACATCGGTGACACTAGTTCTGTTATTATTATCTAGTCGTACTACCAGATCAAAACGTTTTTCTCCTTCATAAACCAATCCAGCAGAAGCACCTGCAAAAGCTGCCTGTATGGTATTATTTACTGTTTTGATATCTAATCCATATTTTGCCAATTGCGCCCTGTTGTAATCAATGACGATCTGAGGTACTCCTGTTACTTCTTCAACATAAACATCTACAGCCCCTTCTACTGTATGGGCTATTTTACCTATCTGATTTGCATAGAATGAGAGTTGCTTAAGATCTTCTCCATACACTTTTATTGCCACATCTTGTCGAACCCCTGTCATGAGTTCATTGAAACGCATTTGTATCGGTTGTTGAAAACCAAAAGCTACTCCAGGAATCACTTCTAAGGCTTCCCCCATTTTGTGTGCTAATTCTGATCTATTTGTAGCTGATACCCATTCTGATTTATCTTTGAGGATAATCATCATATCTGCTGCCTCTACTGGCATGGGGTCAGTTGGTATTTCTCCTGATCCAATTTTTGAAACCACTTGTAAAACTTCGGGAAACTCATCAAGCAATATTTTTTCTGCTTTGGTTGTCGCTTTTATCGTATTAGATAACGAACTCCCTGTAAGTACTCTGGTTTCTACTGCAAAATCCCCTTCTTCTAATATGGGTATAAATTCACCCCCTAGAGTATTAAACACCAAATACGCTACTATAAAAAGTCCTGATGTAATAGCTAGGATTAGTATTCTGCTACGCATCGACCATTTGATTATAGGTTCATATAGCTTATAAAAGAAATTCATGATTCTATCAGAAATATTTTCTTTATGTGTTCCTTTCTTATTCAACACCAAAGCAGATACCATAGGAACATATGTGAGAGATAGTATGAAGGCTCCCATAATGGCAAAACCTACAGTTTTTGCCATTGGGCCAAACATTTTCCCTTCGGTTCCTACCAATGCCAAAATGGGCAGGTACACAATAAGTATAATAATCTCTCCAAAAGCAGCAGAGTTTCTGATTTTACTGGCAGAAGCATACACCTCATCATCCATCTCTTTTTGGGTCATTCTTTTTGTAAGTTTTAAAGCCCCAAGATGAAATACTGTTGCTTCAACAATGATTACAGCTCCATCTACTATCAATCCAAAATCAATAGCACCAAGACTCATTAAATTTGCAGAAACCCCAAAAAGATGCATCATTCCAAAAGCAAATAATAAGGATAGTGGAATAACAGATGCTGTAATCAATCCTGCACGCCAGTTCCCTAATAATATCAAAAGAATGAATATAACAATGAGTGCACCTTCTACAAGGTTTGTTGTTACAGTTCCTATGGCATTATTTACAAGTTTTGTTCTATCCAAAAATGGTTCTATAACGACCCCTTCTGGTAAAGTTTTACTTATAGATGCCATTTTATTTTTTACATTTTTGATGACTTCGGCAGAATTTGCTCCTTTTAGCATCATTACAATAGCGCTTACCACTTCTCCTTCTCCATTTCGAGTGGTAGCCCCATAACGAATTGCTTTTCCCATTTGCACTATGGCAACATCATTAATCAAAATAGGAATCCCATCTGTAGTTTGCTTAATCAATATATTCTCTATATCTGCAATACTACCTATTAGCCCTTCACTTCTGATAAATAGAGATTTATCATTTTTTTCGATATAGGCACCTCCTGTATTTTGATTGTTATTCTGTAATGCATTGAATATTTCTGAGATAGATACATTCATAGCGTTTAATCGTTCTGGACGTATAGCTACCTCATATTGCTTAAGATATCCACCAAAACTACTCACATCTGCCACTCCTGGCGTGCCTAGCAATTGGCGTTTTATAATCCAATCTTGGATAGTTCGTAAAGCTGAAGCATCATACTGATCTTCATATCCTGACTCAGTGGTAATAACGTATTGATATATCTCACCCAATCCAGTAGTGAGAGGCGCTATCTCTGGTTTACCAATATTAGCAGGGATTTGTGATTGCACTTCTACAAGACGCTCGCTAACTTGTTGTCTTGCCCAATAAATATCTGTTTTCTCATCAAAGACAATGGTCACTACGGATAATCCAAAACGAGAAAAAGAGCGTATTTCTTCAATCTCAGGAATGGTAGCCATTGTAATTTCAACAGGAAAAGTAAGTAGTCGTTCTATCTCTGGTGCTGCAAGAGTAGGTGAAGAGGTTATCACCTGTACCTGATTGTTTGTTATATCAGGAACCGCATCTACTGGTAACTGTTTTAGAGAGTATATCCCCCAAACAATTAATGCAAATGTTAGTATTCCTATAATCAATTTATGAGTTATAGAATACCTAATTATGGTATTAAGCATATTATATTTTTAATTCAGTTATGTATTACGATATGCTTCATTTTTTTAATAAGACATATCGATTATAGTGAGTCTTCTCTTTAAAAAGAAGACATATCAGGACGTAGTTATCCTTTAAACTGAACTAAACTTTGGGGGGTTGAAAAGGTAAATCGAGAATCTCTTTACCTGCACTATCAAAATGAGTAAATAATTGAGGATACATTTCTGGTGATAGTAATTGATATGAATTAATATCAAAATCAACCACATGTACATGACAGCAATGACATTGACAAAAAGGAGAACACAAATCATTTTCTGTAGAGTGATTGTGAGTATCTCCTGCACATGCTGAAATTTCTAATTGTGTGTTTTCTGCAATAGGAATATCATCATTGCATGGCATAAGATTAAGTGCCAAGAAATAGATTGATAATATGAATGCAAGTATCTTCACAATTCAAAGATAATAATATTATAGCCAATATGCTCTGCTTCATATTCACAAAAAAACTGTTATATAATGTTTAAGAGAGATAGAATAAGTCAGGAAACAAATAACAACTTATCTTCTAGTTATATCTAACGACTTCATACATTGTATTGCTCATATCAGAACATAGATTTTCTCTTACTTTAAAAAATACTTCTTTGTCTTTACTTATATCTTGAGTTAGATTTTTGAAATCATTTGCTGGAGAATTCACAAAACCAAAAACGATCTCTTGTCCAGCGCTAATCATATTAACAATACCTGCTCCCGAATTAATAATTCTTTTTATCCTTACACTTGTAGTTGCTTTAAATTTTTTATCACAGAGCATTCCATCTTTTTTCAGTTCTTGCACTACAGCAACCAAATGAACTGTATTGGGGTCAACAGCTATACTCTGAGTATCACCAAACTTAGGCTTTTCTACTTTAGATATAGTGTCTTTAATTCCTTTTTCTTGTGCAACACTATTAGATTTACAAGAAAACAATAATATTGCCAGTACTACATATAGTATTTTGGTCATAATATAATTTTAAAAAAGAGGTTGAAAAATTCAACCTCTTTTTATATATAGAAATTATCGTTTTACAATTTTAAATGTATTATTAGTTGTTCCTCCATAAACTCTTACTACATATAAACCTGCTGGCATACTTGATGCATTCCATGTCAAATCGGAATTTGCATCAATATTTCCTTTAGAATACACCAGATTACCCGTGTTATTAAAAATATTTATAGAAATTTTCTCGCTAGACTTTGAAGTTATTTTCTTAAGATTAAACGAGAACTGGTCGCTAGATGGATTTGGGTATACCGAAATTCCTTTTTCTACATCCAATGTAGCTAGAGGCTCTGCTATTGAAGGGCCATTACCTGTGCTACCATCATCTACTGCTCCATAAATCTGGAATATTTGATCAAGAGGATCTCTACCAAAAGCAATTGAAACAGGTGTCCAATCAATTGCTCCTGTACCAAATAAATCTAATTCATCTTTAAGATGTGGTTCTTGGCCAATTCCTCCATTTTGAGAAGCCCAGAACCATTGAGTTGAATCTGGGTTAAATGCCAGATTTGCGTATACTGATAGCCAGTAGCTTCCACTTTGTAGTGTTACTCCTTGCGGCAACATTAAATTCAAGTTTAAATCTGAAGGATCAGAAATCGGTACAATCTCTCCACTATTATATACCTCAGCACCAGGAACACCTGCATTGTCTTCGTATATAACCACCGTTGCATTAGTTAATTGAGGTGAGTTATTTCCTGATCCAAAAGCTACAATTCTTTCTAATGTCCATGTGTTTCCTGCTGGAATAACAAAATCATCCGCAGATTGCACTAGCCCGCCGAAATCTACAAAAAATTGAGATGGCAATGTTGATACAGAACCTGCTACTTGCTCATAAACAGGAAGTTCAGATATTGACACTGTAAACCCTTCTGCTACTTGCTCATCTCCCGAGGTTGCTACAAGTCCTATGGTTGCTTTTCCTAAACTATCAGGGGCAAAAGAAAGGGTAACTGTGTTCCCATCTAAAGTAGCTGTTACTAATTCTGGATTAGAATTGGTAAACTCAATATTTATTGGCGCTCCACTAGAGTGCACAAATAAACCAGTAACATCTACTTGTATACTTTCACTATTTTCTGCAACTAAAAGATCTTCTAATAAATAAGCTACACTCAATGATGACTCTGGTAATTCATTAAATACAGGGAACCTGGCACTATATAATCCGCTACCATGAGCGGCTACCGCAATAAATCCATCTTTACGAGTTTTCACCTCATCTGTTACTGCATTTCCTATAGCAAAAGGCTCTTTGATCCAACGAGTTCTTTCTCCATTTAACCTATTGGTGTAATATAACCCTGTACTTGTTGCTGCATATACTTTTTGTAATCGTGAACCAAAGAATCCCTGGCTACCTCCAAAAAATGCTGTACTTCTTACTGAGGGTCCATTACCACTTCCATCTGCATTTTCTTCTAGATTTCCACTGATATTAGTCCAAGTATCTCCTCCATCAACAGTAAGAAACACACTGATTACTCTATAATTTGAAAAAGTAACAATCACTCTATCAGAATTTGAAGGGTCAACATTGATATCATTTACAAATCCTTCTGGCAATCCTTTTCCTGTAGAAACATCTACTACTGTCTGATCATCTAAGTTAGCATTATCCATTCTATAGATACCACCAGAGTTGGTACCGTAATACAATCTATTAGCTATTGGATATTTAGAAACATCCAATGATGTTATTGTTGTTCCTGCTGGTGTATCTGTATTTGGTAAATCTACCCAATTTACGGTTGCAAATGCATTAGAAAAAAGCGGAACTTCATCTAAATTGTTATTCCTCCATATTCTATTACCCGCTGGCAAATACATGATGTTATCATTATTTGGGTCTAAGATAAATGGAGTAATAAAAGCAAGATCATTTGCTCCTGCTGGTCTTATTCTTGTAAAGGACTGAAACACTCCTGCCTCATCAAAATTAAATCTGTATACATTTCCTCTTTGTGAAGAGACATATCTTGTTCTCCCATTATCTGCAATTGCACTATAAGCACCATCTCCTCCAAAATCCTCTATCCAAGGTTCGATAGAACTTGTAGAAGATGTAAACCATGTACCATTATCCTGAAAACCAGCCACTAAATCATCACTGTTTGCCTCTGGATCAAAAGATACATGATATGGCTGTGTTGTTATATACCCATTATTTAAAGAAACCCAATCAACAGGTTCATCAGCAGAAGTTGATGTTGTAACATCCTCTGTCACAAAGACTCCTCCATCATTACCTGATAGTACTTTATTAGGGTTAGATGGGTAAAATAATAATGCGTGTTGATCAGGGTGTTGATCAGGATATACACTTACATCGTTTTTTGGAGAATACCCTGCTATCCAACTTTCTTGCCCTGCAGGGGTTGTAAAACCAGTAGTTGATCTATAAATATTAGTTCCCCCTACAAACATTAAATTAGGGTCAACAGGACTCACCTTAACAATCATATTATACCCTCCTTGAAGGTTTAGATCTCCTACACGGCCTCCTATCCCTATAGGTAGATTTGCACTTAAATCTGTCCATGTTTCTTCTGGTGTAGCTGCAGCTGCATCGTACTTAAATAAGAACGCTGGTCGGCCACCTTCATTTGGGTTTTGAGTAAAAAAGTAAACAACATTCTCGTTAGATGGATCAATACCCATCACCGTTCTTCCATAATCTACTGGTAAAAACTCAGGTGATATCTCTGTCCAAGTACCTACATCTCCATTGGTAGCGGTAAAATATCCATTATTAGGAGTTCCCCCTGAATCAATCGTTGCATAGATTTGTCCTGTAGTTGTAATAGCAACCTCGGCAGTGTTATCAAAATCTCCTGCTAACACTTCTTCAAATGAATTCCCTCCATCTTTGGATTTATGAACCCCATTAAAAGTTCCTACAAAAATATCTCCATTAGTAGGATTAATAGCAATCGAATTAATCAAATCAAAAGGAGAAAAAGCTCTTACGTCATTATCATTAGTAGCTTCCAAGAGTCTCCAGGATCTACCACCATTAATAGATTTGTACACTCCCGTTCCTTGAAAAAAAGCTCCTCCTGCACTTGCAGAGTTACCAAAGCGTTCTCCTGAACCATAATACCATGTATTATGCTTGCCAGGTCTAGGGTCTTGCACTATACAGGTAATACTTGGTGACTGCCTTCTATTGGTTACTTTTCTCCATGTTTTACCACTATCGGTAGAACGCCATAATCCTCCAGAAACTCCTCCTGCTAGAATTATATTTTCATTGGTACGATCAATTGCTAATGCTCTTGTTCTTCCTCCTACATTATAAGGGCCTCTATTTTTCCAGTATGAAAAACGACCTGCTTTAGAAGATTTTGCAGAATTGGTAATCGATTGTTTTGAATCGTTTCCTGTTGCAATTTTACTAGCAAAGCTAACTTCTTTAGTTCTGATTCCCAATGGAATCTCTCCTGTTTTGGGGTCTTTGAGTCTTTCAAATTCCCACTTCATTCTTTGTATCGCATTGTCTCCAACTTTTTTCACATTATCCTTAGATCCATATTTACTATCATAAATTTTGGATTGTTTATAAAGCGAATGTCCTTTTACAGGCTGGTCTGCCTGATTTTTAAGTTGTTGCGAACTTACTGTAGTAATGGCTCCAAAAAGAGAAGCCGCCCAAACTGACTGTCTTAGGCAAAATAAAAATCTTTTCATTTTTTAAGCTGATTTGTGAGTGATTCTCAAAACTAGCTTAATTTTTTGAATTATTTTATTAAAATTTATGAAAAATTATGATTTTTTTATTCTTTTGATAACACGAATTCTAAATTTTTCGTAATCACATGGCATATATCTTCGGTCACAATAACGGGATCACTTACTATCGAGATATAACCTGTTTTACTTATTGATATAACATATGTTCCTTTGCGCTCATATGCTCCTATAAAAAGATTGGTCCCTTTTACATTTTCTAATGTTTCTGAGTATTGTCCATCGGTAGCCATTACTATAATACCTTCTGTCAAAACTGCTCCACTTGTAGCATCTTTAATAATGATTTCTAATCCTGGTCTGGCTTCTTCTGTGCATAATATAGGATCTTCTGTAGTATCATCACTTGTGCAGGACACACTAATAACTAATAAAATCAAAAAGATTTTTTTCATGTTTTTATAACTTTTAATATTACTTATATACAAGATTAAGATGCTAATAAACAATCAAGGTTGCGTTTTCTATAGCTTATAATTTTTCAAACAAAAAAAGCATCCTTAATCAAGGATGCTTTCTATTTTATTATATAAAATTAACTACCTAGAGATCAAATTTAATCCCTTGTGCCAATGGTAACTCTGTAGTATAATTTATTGTGTTTGTTTGGCGACGCATATATACTTTCCAAGCATCTGATCCTGATTCGCGCCCTCCACCTGTTTCTTTTTCTCCACCAAATGCCCCACCAATCTCTGCACCAGAGGTTCCTATATTTACATTTGCAATCCCACAATCTGATCCTGCATGAGATAAAAAACGTTCTGCTTCTCTCAAATTATTCGTCATAATTGCAGAAGATAGTCCTTGTGCAACTCCGTTTTGTAATTCGATTGCATTTTCTATATCTCCACTATACTTTAAAAGATATAATACTGGAGCAAATGTTTCATGCTGTACTATTTCAAACGAGTTATTTGCTTCAGCAATGGCTGGTTTTACATAACATCCACTTTCATATCCTTCTCCAGTAAGCACTGCTCCCTCAACAATAACAGTTCCTCCTTCTTCTTCTACTCTTTTTAGAGCATTTTGATATCCTTTTACGGCATCTGTATCAATTAATGGTCCTACGTGATTATTTTCATCAAGTGGGTTTCCTATTCTCAATTGTTTATATGCATCAACTATTGCTTTTTTTACTTGATCGTAAATAGATTCATGGATAATCAATCGCCGTGTAGATGTACATCGTTGCCCTGCGGTACCAACGGCACCAAATACAGCTCCAATCACTGTCATTTTAATATCTGCATCTGGACTCACAATAATAGCATTGTTTCCTCCTAGCTCTAAAAGTGATTTACCGAGACGTTGTCCAACTGTTCCTGCAACAATTTTACCCATACGAGTAGATCCAGTTGCAGAGATCAAAGGAACCCTTTTGTCTGTTGTCATCATTTCTCCTACTTTATAATCTCCATTAATCAGGCAAGAAATTCCCTCGGGCAAATTATTGTCTTTTAAAACTTTAGTTATAATATTCTGGCATGCAATTCCGCATAGTGGTGTTTTCTCACTAGGTTTCCAGATACATACATCGCCACAAATCCATGCTAGAGCAGTATTCCACGACCATACAGCTACTGGAAAATTAAATGCAGAAATAATACCTACAATCCCAAGGGGGTGGTATTGTTCATACATTCTATGTCCTGGGCGTTCTGAGTGCATAGTTAAACCATGTAATTGTCTAGATAATCCAACTGCAAAGTCACAAATATCTATCATCTCCTGTACCTCTCCTAGGCCTTCTTGATATGATTTTCCCATTTCATAAGAGACTAATTTACCCAGAGGTTCTTTTAATCGTCGCAACTCTTCTCCAAACTGCCTTACAATCTCTCCTCTTTGAGGAGCTGGCATCACTCTCCATGTTTTAAATGCTTCTGTTGCGGTTTGCACCACTTTTTCATAATCTGCTGCGGTAGTAACTTCTACCTTACCAATCAATTGTCCATCTACTGGAGAATGTGACAGGATTGTCTCTTCTGAAGAAAACCAGTTTGATCCTGTAGAAGTTCCTTTATTATGCGTTGAAACACCTAATTCTTGCAGTGCTTCTTGAATTCCGAAATCTAGTACTACTGTTGCCATCTTAATATGCTACTTTTATAAAAGGTAAAGATACTCTCTTTTAAAGATAAATTAAATTTTGAAAGATTCTATCCTAAATTTTGAAATATTTTATAATAAATAAGTTTAAAAAAAATCAATTCTATAATAAACTAGTGTCTCACAAATTAATTTGATTACTTATCATATATCAAAATCTCTATAGATACTCATTTTACAATACACAAAAAACAAAAAGAACTATCAAAAGTATTTCTATAAAATAAAGAAATCGCTCAAACAAGATTTCTCTTGTAGAGCGATTCCCAACTAAATAACCAACCAAAAAGTTAATATTGTTAAGTGCTACCTTACTTTTATTTTGAAAGCTTTCTAAAATCAGCTTTTTTTATTCTTTTCTTTTCATTCTGAGTAGGCTTTCCTTTCTCAGAACTCTTGAATTGTATGTGCCTTCTTCCTACAAACTGATATACAGTTTCAGAATTTGGATGAAACAATTCTATTTTACTGTCATTTATAACGGACAACTCAAAGAATTCATTGCCCAAATAATCGTAATCAAGTGTTAAAGTTTTCCTATCAAAAATGTTAATTATATCATTTACTTCATAATGCCCTGTATAATCATAGAAAATATCATTGATAGGGATTCCTATTTCATCTTGAGAGCTTTGAAAATTTTCTCCTGATCCAAAATATGAGAATTTTAAATAATTTTCATTATCAAATTCATTCAATACCCCGTACTCACTAGTAAATACTTTTTCCCAGGTTTCATATTCTTGTAAGAAATAATGAATATTATCATAAAATACGCTGTCATAATCAAAATTACTACGTTGATACCCTATCAAATAATAACTTGTATTTGTCACCTCATCATACATTTCTATCTCATTATCAGAAATTTGTGATATCACAAACCTATATACTCCATCTATATCATGATCAATATCTAAATCCATTTGAAACGTATCATAAAAACCAACATCTAATCCAAAACCATTGCCGTTACTTCCCATTCCTACCAAATTATTATTTGCCAAGAAAGTTCCGTTTCTAAATGAAACTGTAAATGCTTTTTGCAAAAACGGAACCTCACCATTACCCTTTGTACGCTCAATATCTACATACCAAATTTCATAGGTATTTAGTAATTGATTCAAAGTAATTCTTGGTTCTTCGATATACACATCTTCTTCGATAACAACTTCTGCTACACAAGAGGTTAATAGTATTGAACTTAAAAAAATAACCGAAAGTAATTTTAGCGTTTTCATATGCTTCGTGTTTTCAATTTCATTTATGATAAACCAAAACGCATGCCAAACTTTTAATTGATTGATTACTGGTCTTTTATTTTGAGGTGTATTTTTCCTATTTTTGAAGCCACAATCTTTTTTATGGAAAAAAAACCAAAATTCGCAGTACTTGGTGGTGGTAGTTGGGCAACCGCCATTGTAAAAATGCTTACCGAAAACCTAAATGAAGTTGGTTGGTACATGCGAAGCACTTATGCTATAGAGCATCTTAAACGACAACAACATAATCCCAATTACTTGAGCTCTGTAGAGTTTAAAATAGAACAACTTAAATTAACCAACGATATTAATGAAGCAATTACGAGTGCAGATTATCTTATTTTTGCAATTCCTTCTGCTTTTCTTCATAGTGAACTAGAAAAACTTACTGTATCTCTAAAAGATAAAGTTATTTTCTCTGCTATAAAAGGTATCGTTCCAGAAACGGGTCTTATTGTAGGAGAGCATTTTCATGATACATATAATATTCCTTTTAATAATATCGGAGTAATTACAGGTCCTTGCCATGCAGAAGAAGTTGCCTTAGAGCGTTTATCATACCTTACTATTGCTTCTAATGATGAAGAAAAAGCTAAAGTTATGGCAGATTGCTTAAGTGGAGATTATATCAAATGTAAAATCAGTGATGATATCATAGGAACAGAATATGCTGCTGTTCTTAAAAATATATATTCTGTAGCTGCTGGTATTGCACATGGATTAGGATATGGAGATAATTTTCAGAGCGTTTTGATGAGTAATGCTATTCGAGAGATGAAACGTTTTATCAAAAAAGTACACAAAATGAAACGTAACATTAATGATTCTGCTTATCTGGGAGACTTATTAGTAACGGGGTATTCTATTTTTTCTCGTAATCGAATGTTTGGTAATATGATTGGTAAAGGGTATACTGTAAAAAGCGCACAGATGGAGATGAGTATGATTGCTGAAGGATATTATGCTGCAAAGACTGCCTATGAGCTTGATGCAACAAAAGAGGCAAGAACGCCTATCATTGATGCTGTACATGATGTTTTGTATGAAAATAAGGATCCAAAAAAAGTATTCAATAGACTTACAGACAAGCTAGACTAATTATTGTTATCTTCATATCATTTATTTTTATAATCTTATGGATGAGCTTATCACAACTTTTTATACTGCGTTAAACAATCGCGATGCCGAAACTATGATTTCTTGCTATCACGATGATGTCATTTTTGAAGATCCTGCTTTTGGAAAATTAAAAGGGGATAGAGCAAAAAACATGTGGCGTATGCTATGTAAAAATGCTAAGGATTTTAAATTAGAATTCTCTGAAATAGAAACAAATGACCAAATAGGATCTGCAAAATGGCAAGCTTGGTATACATTTAGTAAAACGGGAAGGTCTATTCACAATAAGATCAGTGCTCAATTTGAGTTCAAAAATGGTAAGATCATAAAACATACAGATCATTTTAATCTACGCCGATGGGCATCTCAAGCTATTGGTTGGAAGGGATCATTACTTGGGGGAACAGGATTTTTTAAGAAAAAGTTAATTCTACAAACTAATACCATGTTAGATAAATTTACAGCTTCCTGATTAATATTTCATTTTATGAATACTTTACAAATCAAATCTCCTCTTGTCTCTATCAATTGGCTTTATAAACATCTAAATGATACTGATCTAGTAATTCTAGATGCAACGATCAAAAAGGTAACCGCTGATACAAATACTCAAAAACAATATCAAAAAATAAAAGGTGCTCGTTTTTTTGATTTAAAAAAGACTTTTTTTGATAAAAACACAGCTATCCCTAATATGCTACCCTCACCAGAAGATTTTACAGAGGCATGCAAAACATTAGGCATTAGCTCTCATCATAAAATAGTCGTCTATGATACACTAGGCATCTATTCTAGTCCTAGGGTATGGTGGATGTTTAAGACAATGGGATTTGATAATATCGCAGTGTTAGATGGTGGGTTTCCTGCTTGGCAAAAAGAAAAATTACCCTGCGAAAAACTAGAATCTGATATACACACATATGATCTAGGAAATTTTGAAGCTACCTATATTCCTAAGCTAGTCACTAGTGCACAAGGTATTCTTGCAGAAATAAACAACACCAATACACTCATTCTAGATGCAAGGTCTTCTGGTAGATTTAAGGCCACAGAACCAGAGCCTAGAGAAAGTTTAAAAGGTGGTCATATCCCTAATTCTATGAATCTACATTATATAGATGTGCTTAACAACGGAAAAATGAGATCTACAAACGAATTAGAAGAAATTCTAAAGAATTTTAATATTGAAGATAAAAAACTGATCTTTACATGCGGATCAGGAATTACTGCTTGTATTATCATGCTTGCTACCGTACTGGTAGGATATAAAAATGTATCTATATATGATGGTTCCTGGAGTGAGTGGGGGCAACTGAATGGTGCACCCATTGAATGTTAATTACAATACATCTATTTTATTTTATGAATAATTTTTTTCGATTAGCTCTTTGTTTTATTTTATTATCTGTAAATACCTATGCGCAAAAAGCACAAAAATTTAACCTTCAGGATTTTTATAAATACGATTCTGATCTAGAATATACTGTAGATTCTATTTTTAATGCATTGAATGATCGGCAAAAAGTGGCACAAATGATCATCACCTCTGGAGGAGAAATAGGAAAATCTAAAGCTACTGTTCAAAAATTAACAACTGAAAATGCTATTGGTGGCGTTGTTTTCTTAAAAGGTCATAAACAAAAACATATAGAAGATATAAAAGCACTTAATACTATTTCTTCTCAAAACAATACACTACCACTTCTTTTTAGTATGGATGCAGAGCCTAGTTTGTTTGCCAGTAGAATTAAAGGCGCTCCAAATGTAGGTAAAACAATAAATATTAAAACCGAATCACAATCAGATTCTATTGTAGATATCATAAATCAAGAACTTAAAACTATAGGAGTACACCACAATTATGCTCCTGTACTGGATGTTAGCCCAAATAATGAAGCTATCAAATCCCGAAGTTATGGAGATGACAAAGAGGTTGTAGTACGTCTGGCTAATCAATTTATAAAGCACACACAAGAAGGTGATATCATTGCTACTGCAAAACATTTCCCTGGTCATGGCCTTGTAAAAGGCGATACTCATAAGCAAAGTGTATATATTGATGGCCCTTTACAGGAGATAGATAACTATACGAAAATTATTGAGGATGGTGTCATCTCTATTATGATTGCTCATATAACAATTGATAACAATGAAGAATATGGAACTGATGGTTTACCTTCTAGTTGTTCTCCTAAAATTGTTAGTGGTTTACTAAAAGAAAAAATGGGATTCAAAGGCATTATTATATCAGATGCCTTGAATATCATGAAAGCTGTTACAATTCTCGACAATGCCCCTCTACTTGCCTCTAAGGCAGGTTGCGACCTAATTTTAATGCCACAAGACGAGATAAACACTATTAATTCTATACTGGCAGAAATAAATGTCAATACTTCTTATAAAAAACAAGTAATGCAATCTGTAAAAAAAATAATACGATTAAAGGTTTGTGCTGGAGTAATTAGCATCTAATTCATAGTCACAAAAAAACAAACACTTGCTCTTGTAGATAAAAACCAAAAATAACCTTAATAATTAATAAATTCATACAATGATTGAAATTTTAGCTTTGAGCTATTTTATTAAACAAATCAAAAAAATCGCAGAAGAAAAAGGTATTAAAGCAGGAAAATGGATTGCCATATTAGTAGGGTCTTGGTTTGGATCAGAAATACTAATCTTTATAATTGCTTTTGTATTTTTTAATGTATCAAGAGATCAGATATTAATTGTAATGCTCCCTGCATTGCTAGTAGCTGCTGGAGTAGCATATTTTATTTTGAATAAAGTAAAAGCATTACCTTCTCAACACACATCAGAACAAACAGCTAAGTCCTAAAAAAATTCAAAAAACATAGTTTTTTACAGAACATCATTAACAAAAAATATTGTTAATGATGTTCTGTTTTACAACAAAATACGTTTACTCATAAACAGCAAAAACATAGCATCCAAAAAAGACAAATTTACACTATAAAGATGAGCTATCGACAGAAACCCATATTCCCTATCAAGTAATAAATTGTCCTAAACCAACAAACACTTCATATTTCTTTGCGATTACATTTGTTACAAAAAAACAATCCTATGAGCACACAAGAAATTATTACACTGTTTGAGACTTCAAAAATCTTAGATTACATTTTATACTTTTTTGTAATCAATAGTGTGTTTACCCTTTTTGAAATCTTTTTAGACATTCTTACTACCAAAGAAAGAAGATGGAAAGATACTGGAGCAAATATTATCATTTTTTTTATGAGTCAATTACTAGAAAAGACCGTATTCGGCTCTATTGGGATTTTATGTTTACTACCTTTTTATCATATATCTCCTTTTGAAATTCCAATGAATGGCTGGACTTGGTGTATCGGACTACTACTTGCTGATTTTACATATTACTGGATGCACAGACTCGAACATGAGCATCGTATTTTATGGGCTAATCACAGCGTACATCACTCCTCAGAGGATTACAATCTTACTATTGCCATGAGATTGAGCATTATAGAAAGTGCCATAGAATGGGTATTTCTAATTCCAATGATTATTATAGGATTTACCCCTTTTCAAGCTATAGTCTCATTAATTTTTATTGCACAATATCAAACCTGGATTCACACAGAACGAATTATCAAACTTGGATGGCTTGATGAGATATTCAATACTCCATCAGTACATAGAGTTCATCATGGTTCAAACAAAAAATATATTGACAAAAACTATGGAGGTGTTCTTATCATATGGGATAAATTATTTGGCACTTTTCAAAGAGAGGAAGAGAAAGTCATTTATGGACTAACAAAAAACATTCATACCAACAACCCAATAAAAATTAACTTTATTGAATACAAACACATTTGGAATGACTTAAAGCTATGCAAATCATGGAACGATCGCTTCAGGATTGTTTTTGGCAATTTAATCTGGAGACCTTCATACTTTAAAAAACAAAAGTAAAGTATTAAAAAAATACACTTAGTCAATTTGTATTTCCTCTAATCCAAGGTTTTCAAAGAAAATATCAACATCAAAATCATTCTCAAATGCCAACTCATAAAAATGGCGGGCTTTTTTTTCATCCTTTTTAACCTCTTTCGCTATAGTATAGATTGCCGCCAATTGAGCTGCTGCTTTTCCATGCCCCATATTAGCCGCTCTAATATAATACTCTATTGATTTATCAATATCTTTTGACACACTCTCATACCCTGTAGCATAATACGCTCCTAAATTATATATCGCTCTTCTATTATTACTTTCTGCTGCTTTAAAACACCAATCTATTGCTTTTGAGATATCTTCCTCCACCCCTATTCCTTGAGCATAATAAACGAATAATTCAAACATAGCATCTGAATTCCCTTTTTCTGCAGCTTTTTGGTGTGCTTCAAAAGATAATTCTAAATTTTCCTCATACGCATATCCTTTATAAAGCATATACCCCTTTAGTAAGTATACTTCTCCACTAGCATCTTTCTCTTCTAATGTATTTACTAAATCAATAATTGTTTTTGCAGGAATATCTGTAAGATCAGCAAAATAAGCTATTCTAATATATTTTATCCAAGCATCCATACCATACCCAGAGTCTGCCGCCTGTTGAAAATATGATACTGCTCGTTCTGCATCTTGATCTACACCTGTACCTATATAATACAGCATACCTAATGCATACCACGCATCAGAATTACCTGAATTTGCTGATGTGGTATATAAATTAATCATTTTATCAACTTCTTTCTTCTCTAATATCCCCAACATCAAATCACCTCTTTCTATCTTAGATTTAATCTCTTCTGCTTTTTGATAATCTGTCATTTCAATTTTTGTTTTAAAAAGACTACAACTTACAAAAAAACATACCACTAACAGAGCGAGAAATAATTTTAAGCTTTTCATTTTTCTATAGCAACTATTTATTTTTAATATATCAATTTCACATTACTGAGTTTATCAAGCATCAAATTACTTCAAACAATTTACCTGGCAAAGGTTTTACAACTCCTTTAAGTTCCATATTAAGAAGAATAGAAGCTGTTTTAAATGTAGGAATCTTACATTGTAATGCAATACTATCTAGCAGCTCTTTTCCTTGATTTTCTAAAAAATCATATATCTTTTTCTCTTGTTCATCAAGCTCTACAAATAATTTTTTCTGCACTACAGGCTTTTGTTTTTTATCAATTTCCCAATTAAGCATATAAATCAAATCGGCTGCACTAGTAAGCATATGAGCTTGTTGTGTCTTAATAAGCATATTACACCCTTTGCTCAATGGATCATATGTTTTACCAGGCACTGCAAATACATCTCTATTATAGGAATTTGCCATATTGGCTGTTGCCAAAGAACCTCCTTTTTCTGCACTCTCTATCACAATAGTAGCCTCACTAAGTCCCGCAATAATTCTATTACGGCTCAAGAAATTTTTGCGATCAAATGTATCAGTACTGTAGAAATCTGTAAAAAAACCTCCATTACACTCTATATCCTTACTATATTTTTGATGTGCTTTAGGATATATTTGATTTAAACCATGCGCAAGACAACTTACTGTTTGTAAATTATGTTTCATTGCCGCACATTGGGCAGTAATATCCACCCCATATGCAAAACCAGATACAATCACAGGATTTATTGGCGCTAATGCTTCTATCAATTCCTCACAAAATCGTACCCCATAACTTGTTACTTTTCGTGTACCTACTACACTTACTATTTTCTTATTATGAAGATCAATTCTCCCTCGACTGAACAAGACTACAGGGCCATCAATACAATGTTTTAATTTTTCTGGATATTCCTGTTCATCATACATCAAATAATTTATATGATTCTTTTCAATAAATTTCAGCTCTTGTTCTGCCAATTTTTGATATTCCAGTTTATGTATATTCTTAACCCTATACTTACCTATACCATCAATTTTGAGGAGGTTATCTGTTTTTTCAGATAACACCGCCTCTGCACTACCTACTTCTCGTATTAATTTTTTGATAGAACTATCCCCTAGATTAGTCACTTTTTTAAGAGTAAGTAATGCAAATAATTTTTCGATATTCATATGGGTTTAATTATAAAAAAACATACTAGTAAGAAAACTTGAAATCAACCATTTATAAAAATATTAATATTTTTATATTCGATCTAATATCTCTACAAGAAACAAAAAAATTCATGACTGTTAATAAATTCAGTGTATAGAATTAAAATCACTTTCATTTTTTTATACCTTTGATTATCTCGGAAAAGTCATTTTACAAAGACTATTTAAAAGATTAAATTTTACAAGGGGCAATGAATACCACAGCTAATTATATAGGTGAATTATTATATCGATACGAATGCGTAATACTTCCTGGGTTTGGAGCATTTTTGACAAGGCGTCAATCTGCTACAATTCAAGAAGGAACTAATACATTCTACCCTCCTCAAAAATTAATTTCTTTTAATAGTCAATTACAAAACAATGATGGATTATTAGCTAACTATATTGCTTCCGCAGAAAAGATATCATATACAGATGCAGTTGCCAAAATTCAACGTTATGTTTTATCTCTTCAAGAGAAAATGGCTCAAGGTCAACGTATTGAACTATCAAAAATAGGAACGTTTTACACTTCTGTAGAAAACACTTTACAGTTTGAACCACTGCAAGAAGTAAATTATCTCACTGAAGCCTTTGGTCTTCAATCTTTTGCTTCTCCTGCGATTACGCGTGAAGTGTATAAAGAAGAGGTTGAAGCTATTGAAGAAGTTACACCTCTTACTTTTACTCCCGAAAAACGTCGTGAACGCCCTTATTTACAGTATGCTGCTGCGGTGGCTGTAATATTAGGAGTAGGTGGATTTTTTGGCTTAAAACAAGTGAGCGACACTAATATAAGCTACAACAATAAAGAATGGCAAAAAGCCAATCAGGAAATAGAAAACAGAATACAGGAAGCTACTTTTGAAATCTCAAACCCGCTTCCTGCTGTAAATCTTTCTATTGTAAAAGATAAAGCAAACACCGAATCCGAATCAGATTCAAATATATCTACTACGGTATCAAAAAAGTTTCATGTAGTTGCTGGTGCTTTCAGAGTGCTTTCTAATGCTAATCAAAAAATACAGAAACTCAAAAAACAAGGGTTTGAAGCTCATCTGATCGGAGTAAATAAATATGGGCTACATCAAGTTGCCTATGAGAGCTATGAAAATCGACCTGAAGCATTGCAAGCATTAACCAAAATAAAAGAGCAAGAAAACTCTTCTGCATGGCTATTGATCAAAGAATAAGTATTTTCTTTGATCAATTAGAATACCATTTTTACACTATTATAACATTCATTTTACAAAGCCTACATGCGTATGTTTATTTTGTAAAGGATTTCTCATTGATTTTACCTTAACAATATTGACTTAGCACTTCTGGCAGAGGGCCTAAATACTGTGTAACTAATTTTTTCATTACGGCATTACCTTATATCTTTGCTAAAAAAATTACATGGAAGCTAGACATCCCTCAGAATCACTTACTACACTAACTGATTTGGTACTCACGGGAGAGACCAATCCATTAAACAACTTATTTGGAGGAGAGCTTTTAGCTCGTATGGATCGAGCAGCAGGAATTGCTGCTGGCAGACACTCTAGACGAATTGTTGTAACTGCTTCTGTAAATCATGTTG
Organism: Aquimarina aquimarini; assembly: GCF_900299535.1. Taxonomy (GTDB): domain Bacteria; phylum Bacteroidota; class Bacteroidia; order Flavobacteriales; family Flavobacteriaceae; genus Aquimarina; species Aquimarina aquimarini. The sequence goes on from NZ_OMKE01000049.1 coordinate 118,895, forward strand.
CATTCAATAAAGCTATCCCATTAGGAAGTGTTGTAACTGTAGAAGCAAAAGTTTCTAGAGCGTTTAGATCTTCTATGGAGGTTTATATAGACGTATGGGTAGAAGACCGCCAAAGTGGTGAAACAACAAAAGCTAATGAGGCTATTTATACTTTTGTTGCAGTAAATGAAAGCGGAACTCCTGTATCTGTACCACCCATACAACCAGAAACAGAACTTGAAAAACAACGCTATGACGCAGCACTACGTCGTAAACAACTGAGCTTGGTTCTTGCAGGAAAAATGAGTCCTAATGATGCTACAGAACTAAAAGCTTTGTTTGTTTAAATCTATAAGACAAAACTTAACATCAGAACTAAGCTTTACATCTTATAAATCCAGCTTTGAGGATTTAATCTTTTTGCATTTTGGTAGATTAAGAATTTCATAATTGCTCTACCAGTTGTTGGATTGGTACGCACCTCTCCTAAAGATTGTTTGGTCGCTACTTTCTGACCTTCTTTGACTGTTATATTTTCAATATTATAATAAGTAGTGATATAATTACCGTGTCTAATCTGAACCAAACGGCTTGCTCCTTTCAGCTTTTGAATTGCTATAACCTCTCCTTCAAAAATCGCTCTGGCGCGTTCTCCTGCCCTTGTTTCGATTTCTACACCACTACTATTGATTTGTATATTAGGTAGCGTAGGATGCGGCTGACGCCCAAATTTTTTGGTTACTTTTCCTGTACCAACTGGCCAAGGCAGCTTCCCTTTATTAGACGTGAAATTATCAGCCATTATTTTGGCCTCAGCTGTAAGAGCAAATGTAGTTGCAGATCCTTTTTTTGTGACTTTTTTACCGGCTTTTTTGTTTGCTTTGGCAATCGCATCTCTAATTAATTTTTCGATCGCTTTATCAATAGCACTGGCTTGTTGTTCCTTTTTCTTGATCTGTTTTGTATAAACTCCCTGCTTCTTCCTAATAGAAGCCATCAAAACTTGTTGTTCCTTTTTTTCTGCCTTAAGTTTATCTTGTGCTCCTCGATTTTCTTCAATCAACCCTTGCTTATCTTTTTTTTGCCTAGACAAATCTTGATTAAGAAATTGAAGTTCTTTTGTATTATTTTCTATTCGGATAGCTTGATCTTTACGATGCTCATTATATTGTTTCATATACTGCAATCGCTTATAGGCCTGAGTAAAATCTGCAGAAGACAACAAAAACATTATTTTGCTTTGATGTGATTTACTTTTATAGGACTTTGCAACCATTTTGGCATACTCTTTTTTGAGTACTGTAAGCTCCTTACGATATCCTTCTATTTTCTTGAAATTTACATTGATTTCTCTAGTCAATAGATTAGCTTGCTGATTGGTAACTTTTATTAGATTTTTTCGTGTATTGATTTGCGAATTGATGGTCTCTACTTCATCAAGTACAGAACGCTCCTTAAGCTTGTTATCAGCTCGTAATTGCTTCATCTGCTCAATTTCTTCTCTAAGTCGCTGACGTTCTTCTTCTAATTGTTGCTGTTTTGTACTTTGTGAAAAAGAAGGGCTGCAAACCAATACTAAACCTATAAAATATATAACTTGTAAAAATCTCATTGAATAGTAACTTGCTTATATCCTGATGGTATTTTAAACGGAAAACTTACTTTAGCATTGTAATCTACTGCCTTATAATCTATCTCTATTGTCGTTTTTTCTTTGTCTTGTATTGCTTCTATATAAATTTCTTTAGGAAAATCTTGATTACCTATCTTTTGATAGCTTTGGTAGTTAATCTTCAAATCTCTATTCTCTATTGGCTGTTTCAATTGCTGTGAGAATATCTTAAATGAATTTGGATGCACCAAAAACAAGCGTTCAAAAAGTGCTAGTTCTGTTTTAGGTCTTAATTGATACACCTTGCCTTCTATCGTCGATTTGTATTTATCTTGTCTCAAATTAAACAAGGCCTGCCCCAAAAGCATTTGTTGCACTTTGTTATAATCTAAATCTGTGCCCAACCATTCACTTAATAATTTAAAATCACCTTCAAAATAAGTGTTATTGATTTTTTCATAATAACTCACCTTTTTTGGAGTAATTAATGCTTTTGCAAGTGTAATTCCTAACATTTTTACACTTACCCAGATAGTTTTATCTTTTTCTATTCGCAAGGTTGCATTTGGACTAAACGATTGCCTCTTGTCGTTATATTTGATTTTTACTCTAGTATTAAGCGTTTCAAAATTAAAAGCTCGATTGTAATGATTCGCTATTACTTTTTCTGCATTTAATCTTTTAATTCCTGACTCACCTATAGCTTTTGTTCCTTTACATGAACTAAAAAGTACTATAGAAAAACATAATAGATATAATATTCTGCTCATTATCTCTTTATGATTTATTCTGAAGTTGATTTACTTTTTGCTGATATTCTGAAGCTTTTGTAGTATCTCCAAGTTTTTGATAAGCTACACTCATCTGTTGATAAAAATCTAATTCCATTTTATGGTCATCTATTACATAATCAATCCCGATAGCAAGGATCTCTACCGCCTCTTCGGCTTTATTAAGGTGAATTAACGAAACTCCATTTACCAAATAAAAGATGGGTTGCGCAGGATACATCTCTAATGCTAATTCACTTCCAATTTGCGCCTTTTCATAACGCTTTAAATCTAATTGCAATAATAATATCCTTTTTAGCAATGCAAAATCATTCGCATTGTTTTTGATACTACGTTCATAAAAATTAAGTGCTTGTTCTTTGTTTTCTTTTTTATAATAATAATGCCCTAATTCTGTAAAAACTTTTCCATTATTCTGTCCATTAGAAAGCAAAGATATGATTGTAGTCAATTGCGATTCATACTCTGGGTTTGTGTCTATAAAACTCAGAAAATCACTAACAATCTTATATTTTGATTCAATATCTGTTTTATTACTTTTTAAAGCAATTTGCATAGAATGAATCGCTTGTTTGATATTATTTTCTCCTAAATAAAACTTGTAAAGTGCTAAATGTACCAGTTCTGATTTTGGCTTTTTATTTAATAAAGATTTAGCCGTCTTAAAAGCTTTTTCCTTTTGATCACTCTTACTATATAGATAAATAAGGTTGAGGTAGTTTTGCTCGACCTCTGGTTTTTCTTTAATTTTTTGTTCTAATCTATTGATTTGACTATTAGGGTTTGTGATTTTTGAAGAAATTCGTTTTCGCAATCGATTACGATATTTATCTACACCATACTCATCATCCAATTCATCTAACGCTACAATTGCTTCGTCATATCTTTTCTCAAGAAAATATAAGTTTGCCAATTGCTCTTTAAACATAGAATTATGTTGTACCAGTTTTTCTACTACTGCCGTAGACTCTTTATACTTATGTTGCTGAAAATAAACTTCAAACAAATACTCAAGAACAAACTTATCGTTGGGTTTAGTCTCTAACACCTTTTTAAAATTATTCTCTGCTTGCTCATACAGCTTTAACTCAAGATAATTCTTGGCTAATTCTAGATATAAGAAATTAGAATTTGCATCAATTTCAACACATTTTTCTAATGCTTCAATTGCCTTATCATAATTGGTGATTGCTTTTTGTTTTAACGCTTCAAAAAAAAGTTCTTGAAATTCATCAGAAACATTTCCTAGGTCATCAATATTCACCTCTTGTTTAGGCTCTATTTCTTGAGAGAAAACAGTATTAACTGTAACTCCTAAGAATAGACACAAAAACCATATATGTTTTCTATAATCAATCATCAAATGAAACTCAAAACCTGTATTACATTATAAATTATTCTAAAATAGAGTAATCCCCGATACTTACTGTAGTGAAGTTTCCATCATAAACAGCATTATTCCCTATCATTGCATTGTCTAAGTTAGCATTTTTTATGATAGTTTGTGTCTGAACTAGACTATTTTTAATGGTTGTATTTTCTATAACACACCCTTTTCCTATAGAAACATTAGGTCCTATGGTTGCATTTTTTAACGTCACTCCTTCACCAAGATAACAAGGAGCTATTACCGTAGAATTCTCTTGGGTAACTGTGTTACTTACCAAATGCTCTCCATCCTTTTGCAAAAAGCCTAACATTCTCGTATTTGTTTCTACAGTTACATTTTTGTTTCCACAATCCATCCACTCATCAACCTGCCCTGTCACAAATACTTTTCCGCTACTCATCATTCTCTTAATACCATCATTGATTTGGTACTCCCCACCATGTACAATATTATTATCTAAAACATATTGTAATTCATTTTTAAGCACCCCTACATCTTTGAAATAGTATATTCCAATTACTGCTTGATCAGAGACAAACTCTTTGGGTTTTTCTACCAATTCTACAATTTGGTTATCTGTATTTAACTTTACTACCCCATAGGCTTCTGGTTGATCTACTTGTTTTACCCATATTACCGAGTCTGCTTCTTTATCCAAATTAAAATCTGCTCTAATCAATGTATCTGCATAGGCAATTACAGCAGGGCCAGATAATGATTCTTTTGCACACATAATTGCATGACCTGTACCTAAAGGTTGATCTTGTCTATAAATAGATGCCTTTGCCCCAAGACCTTCTGCCAACTCAGTCAAACTTGTTACGACATCTTCTCCAAAAAACGCAGGATCTCCTAATATAAAAGCTACTTCTTCTATAGGCTCGCCTAAAACTCTCGCAATATCAGATACTAATCGGTGTACAATTGGTTTTCCAGCAACTGGAATTAAAGGTTTAGGAACTGTAAGTGTGTGAGGTCTTAGCCTAGACCCTCTTCCCGCCATTGGTACAATGATTTTCATTTTTTTTGTTTTTGTGTTATGATAATTACTTCTATAGGTGGGGTATTTATATATTTACTCACTAAGTGAGATTTTAATGCTTCAAAGCTTGCTTCAATATTAAAGGTTAGTTTCAAACAAATACTTCATTGACTTGCCTCGAGGCAACTTATTGTTATTTGATTCCTGTACTTCCAAAACCACCTTCTCCTCTAGAGGTTTCTGATAATTCTGTCACTTCAACCCAATCAGCACGTTCATGTTTTGCAATAACCATTTGGGCAACTCTTTCTCCGTTTTCTACAATAAAATCTTCATTAGAAAGATTTACCAAAATCACTCCTACTTCTCCTCTATAATCAGCATCTACAGTACCTGGTGCATTAAGTACAGTGATTCCTTTCTTTGCTGCCAATCCACTTCTTGGGCGAACTTGTGCCTCATATCCTACTGGTAATTCTATAAATAACCCTGTTTTTATAATTGCACGTTCTAGAGGTTTCAACACTACAGGCTCTGCTATACTAGCTCTTAGGTCCATACCCGCAGAAGCAATTGTTTCATAATTTGGAAGATCGTGTGAGGATCTATTAATAATTTTTATTTGCATATTTATCTACTATTATCCAATAAAACAACAGACTACATACATTATAAATTATGAAAGTCTGAGTGTGAGTTAGATTTATTTTTTTAAGATTTGTTTTAATTCTTTTTTTTCTGAGGCGTACAAAATTACTAAAAACCCAAGTAACAACGGAATAGAAATCATATAATTACTATCAAAAATATAAAATGACACTATCGAAAAACTTATTGATAAAAACAGATATATTCCTATTTTTTTTAAATTATACGGAATCGGATAGTGTTTCCTTCCAAAATACCACGAAAGCATCATCATAACACTATATGCTGCTAATGTAGCTATTGCTGATCCTAAATAACTATAATTAGGGATTAGCATAAAGTTTAATCCCAATGTGATTATCGCTCCTATAACAGAAATATATGCTCCATACCTAGTTTTATCGGTAATTTTATACCACACTGATAGATTATGATATATACCAAGGCATAGATTAGCTAGCAAAATTATAGGAACAATTTTTACGGCTTCCCAATAAGATTCATCTCTTATTATAATTTCTTTTAAAAGATGCACAAAAACTACTACTACAAGCAAAATTACTGCTCCAAAGGCCACAAAAAACTTTGTAATCCTGGCATATGTCTCAGGAGCATTTTTGTTTTCTGAATACTTAAAGAAAAAAGGTTCTATCCCTAATCGAAACGCCGTAGCAAATAAAGTCATAAATAATGCCAATTTATAACATGCCGAATACACTCCTACTAAATGATCTGCTACATTTTCTGGTAATAAATAGTCTAATATAATTCTATCAAATGTCTCATTGATAGAATACGCAACTCCTGATATAAGTATAGGAAATGCATATATCATCATCTTTTTCCACAACTGTTTATCAAAATGATATTTGATTTTGGTATAAAACGGAATCAGTAGCAGCAATGTCACTGCGCTTGCAATCAAATTAGAGATAAAAATATAATTGATCTTATAGTCATCAAAAACAATAGCTTCTAATACTGTAAAATCACTAGATAATCCTCTAAGGAAAATTAAAAGAAAAACATTCAACCCTAAATTAACTACTACATTAAGAATCTTAATACATGCATATCGCATGGGTCTTTCTTTTGCCCGTAACCATGCAAAAGGAATAATTACTAAGGCGTCTAATAGAAGAATCCAGATTACCAGCGTTATATAATCTACATCTATACCTGTAAGTGATGCTATTTGCCCCTTAAACATTAAAGCCAAGACAAAAAAACCAAAAGATGATACTGCCAGTGATATTGCAGATGTGCTTATCACTGCATCTTTATCTGATTCTTTATTAAAGAATCTAAAAAAAGCAGTTTCCATACCATATGCCAGTATAACATTAAACAACACAAAGTATGAAAATATGATTGAAACCTTGCCATATTCTTCTGTAGGAAGTAGCTTGGTATATAGTGGAACCAGAATAAAAGACAACATACGCGGAAGCACAGTTGCCAACCCATAGATAAAGGTTTGTTTAAAAAGTTTTTGAAATATGCTCAATTGGTAGCGTGCTTATAAGCGTAAAAATACAATTTTTTATCACCTACACTATTTTGATAGGCCTACTCTTTTTTTTTGGGTACATTATTTAACTTGAAATCTCCTTTTTCTCCCTTTATGGTATATGTAATCATACACTCATCATCTTTAAGGTCAAAAGGGATTTTCTCTTCAATCTCTGGTAATTGATTTTGAAATTCTTTATTAGAATCATCACTCATGATCAAATCCTGTTGTTTCATAGCTTTTGTATAATGACCTGTATATACATTTCTATCCTCTTGATATGTAAGCTTTAGCTTTTTTCCTTTAAAATACGCATAATCCAATATCAAATTTGGCTTTTTTACCACCTCTATAAATATATCAAAACCAGAAACCTTATCTGTTCCTTTATATATTTGTTCTTCAAAATATACTTTTTTAACCTGTATTGGCATTGGATTATTCATATTTTGATTGCTAGCACATCTAGAAAAGGCTAAAAGCACAAACGCACTAATCAATAAAATTAGTATTACTCTTTTTGCATCCATCATATTTTTATAAAAACATTTAATCACTCATCTAAGCTCACTCAAATATAATACCATAAAGAAGAGCCTACAAATTGCAGGCTCTTATAAAATTAAAAAACGTTCTAAAATTATTGCAGATCAAATGATAAAATTCCACTTCCTGTATAATTACTATACCCTGCAACTTCAATATAATACGCACCTGCATTCAATGCACCAGTTAAAGCAGAATAATCACTACTACCAAGTAAAGTACCTGCACCATCATACAGATAAATATAGTCATCGTAATCTTCTGATATAATCTCAAAATTGTAGTTTGCCTGTGCACTAACACTAAAATGGTAAGCAATTTTGGCATCTACTTCAGATGTAGTAGTAAAATTATAAGAATTGTTATATGGAGCCGAAAGAGCACCTAAATTTATATCTGATAATGTAGGGTCTTGCATTGTCATATTAAATGTCCCATTTATTCCATTATCAATATAACCGTATTCATTTACTACCTCCAAATAATATGACCCTGCTCCTAAATTAATTCCTGAAATATTATTACTATAACCACCTATTATATAATTCCCGTAACTATCAAACAATTTAAAATAAATATTAGCTACAGAAGAAAAAGAATACCCAATTGATTCAGTTATTGAAAAAAGATACCCCAATCTATGATCTGGCTCCTTACCTGACATTGAAAAATCTATGGAGTTTTCATACGGTATTGTTAATACTCCTAGGTCAATATCTGTTGCCTTAAAATTAAACGTTTCTTTTATTTCTGTAACTCCTCCTGACCTATCGTTTGCAACCACTTTTATGACAATATCATCATTGATGAGATCTGAAAAATCACTATAATAATATGCTTTTCCAAATCCATCATAGTCGTCTGAACCAATAATATAATCCTCTCTAATCAATATATCATTAAGATACACATCATATGATAAAATATCTGCATCTGCATCTTGCGCAGGAGACCATTTGATATCAATATAATCGTATGAATTCGCATCAAATCTGATATACTCAAATGCAAATTCTCCTGGTGCTCTGTTTATAAAAACATTTCTCTTTGACTCTGTTCCTTCAGAAATTTCACCCTCACTATTATAGGTTTTAATTTTGATGAGTAACTCTAAGTTAGATCCTTTTGCATAAACTTCTTTACTATTTTTTCCATTGGTTTGGGATAATGTAATAAATTCACTCACATCAAACTCAATCACTCTCTCTGTCGTTTTACTAGCAATTACTTTATCATTGACCACAACTTCAAAAGAAGCTGGGCTATCTGTTGGATACTCCCAATAAAGCTTTACCATCGTTCCTTCTACTACTTCAGCCCCAATGTTACTTACTTCAGATACTGGTGCAATTACATGTCCATCATCATCACTTCCACATGATGTTATCAAAACACATAAAAATATACTTAAAACACTTACTATTTTTCTCATAAAATATTCCTTCTAAAAAAATTAATCTTTGTTAACTATATATAGAATGTCATTCAGCAAGAAAATGTTACCCTAATAAATGAATTATTTTTTTAAGAGATCCTACAATTATGAATTAAAACTATTGAAAAAGAATATATTCCTTCTAAAATGAAAATGGCATAACAAAACAACAAACCTCATAAGAGAACTTATGAGGTTTGATTATTTATTATAATAAACTCAGCCTAGGCTTGAATCATTAGTATATAATATTAGTTATTAAGTGCTTCTGCACCACCGACAATCTCAAGGATTTCATTGGTAATAGAAGCCTGTCGTGCCTTGTTATAAGATAGCTTAAGTGCATCTCTAAGCTCTGTAGCATTATCTGTAGCTTTATGCATTGCTGTCATACGTGCTCCATGTTCTGATGCAAATGAATCACGAATAGCCTTATACAATTGTGTTTTTAGCGACTTTGGAATCAATTCTTCTACAATCTCTTCTTTTGAAGGTTCAAAAACATAATCCAAGTTTACCTCTTGATCACTTTCTACAGGAACAATTGGTAAAAACTGTTCTGTAGTTACATCTTGAGAGGCTGCATTTCTAAACTTATTGTAAACAACTACAATCTTATCATACGAGCCTTTGGTAAAATGCTCCATCAATTCTTCTGCTATTGTAGCAACATTAGCAAAAGTAAGGTCATCATATAACTCACTTTTATTTGCAATTACTGTATGTGTTTTTGATACAACGTCATTCACTTTTTTACCAATGGTAACAAAATCAACTTGTTTACCCACATACTGATTTTCATACAGCTCTCTTACACCTTTAACAATATTGGTATTAAAAGCACCTGCTAAACCACGATTAGAAGCAACAGCTACTACAAGTACCTTATTTACCTCACGTTGTTCTGCATATACACTTGCACTATCACCGTCTAGTGAAGCACTCAGGTTTTGCAACAATTCTGTAAGTTTATCTGCATAAGGTCTCATTGCAGTAATTGCCGACTGCGCTTTATTCAACTTTGCGGCAGATACCATTTTCATAGCACTGGTAATCTGCATTGTTGAAGATACAGAGGTAATTCTACTACGTAATTCTTTTAAGTTTGCCATTGTTTATAGTATTGAGTATTGAGTAATAAGTAGTGTGCTACTATGTAAACTCATACTTTTCTAATATTAAACTCTTGAAGCTATGTATTGGTGAGGTATACTCACCAATACAACTTACTCCTTATTAATTTTTATATTTTGCTGAAATTTCTTTACAAGCCGAAATTAACACATCAGTCACTTCATCAGTTAATTTTCCAGCTTTCAAAGTGTCTAGAGTATCTCTATGCTTTGCATTTAGATATTCTATATAATCACTTTCAAATTCCTTTATTTTATTCACAGGAACATCTCTAAGCAAGTTTTTTGACCCAGCATAGATGATTGCAATTTGATCTTCTACAGTATAAGGATCATTCTGTGCTTGTTTTAAGATTTCTACATTACGTTTTCCTTTTTCAATCACATTCAATGTCGCTGCATCAAGATCAGAACCAAACTTAGCAAAAGCTTCTAATTCACGAAACTGTGCTTGATCTAGTTTTAATGTACCTGCTACTTTTTTCATTGATTTAATCTGTGCAGAACCACCCACACGTGATACAGAGATACCTACATTAATCGCAGGACGTACTCCAGAGTTAAATAAATCTGATGTTAAGAATATCTGACCATCTGTAATAGATATTACATTGGTAGGAATATACGCAGATACATCCCCTGCTTGTGTTTCAATAATTGGTAATGCCGTCAATGATCCACCACCTTTTACTTTAGACTTTAAAGAATCAGGAAGATCGTTCATATCTTTTGCAATTGTATCATCTGCAATTACTTTTGCAGAACGCTCTAATAATCTAGAGTGAAGATAGAAAACATCTCCTGGGTATGCTTCACGACCTGGTGGACGACGTAATAAAAGTGATACTTCACGATATGCTACTGCTTGTTTTGATAAATCATCATAGATAATCAATGCAGGACGTCCTGTATCACGGAAATACTCTCCAATTGCCGCACCAGCAAATGGTGCATATACCTGCATAGGTGCAGGGTCAGATGCATTTGCAGCCACTATCGTTGTATATGCTAATGCTCCTTTATCTTCTAATACTTTTGCTATTCCAGCTACTGTTGATGCTTTTTGCCCTATTGCAACATAGATACAATATACTGGCTCACCTGCATCGTAAAATTCTTTTTGATTTAGAATGGTATCAATACAAACAGTTGTTTTTCCTGTTTGACGGTCACCAATTACTAATTCACGTTGCCCTCTACCTATTGGCACCATCGCATCAATAGACTTGATACCTGTTTGTAAAGGCTCATTTACTGGCTGACGAAAAACAACACCTGGTGCTTTACGTTCTAATGGCATTTCAAAAGTTTCACCTTCGATTGCACCTTTACCATCAATAGGGTTACCTAATGTATCCACTACTCGCCCTACGATTCCTTCTCCAACATTGATAGATGCAATACGCTGTGTACGTTTTACTGTTGCACCTTCTCTAACTTCTGTTGAAGAACCTAAAAGTACTACCCCAACATTATCTTCTTCAAGGTTAAGAACGATACCTTCTAAACCAGAATCAAATTGTACTAATTCTCCGTATTGAGCATTAGACAATCCGTACACTCTGGCGATACCATCACCTACTTGTAATACAGTACCTACTTCTTCTAGTGAAGCCGTAGCCTCAAATCCAGATAATTGTTGTTTTAATATTGCTGATACTTCAGCAGGATTCACTTCTGCCATTTTATAATAGTTTGAAAGAAAGAGCTTGAATACTCTTTCTCATATTATTAAATTTATATTTTAAAACGTATGTATTTAATTACTTAATTCTCTTCTTAAGTTTGTAAGCTTGTTTGCGATACTAGCATTGTATTGCAAATCACCCACTCGTAGAATAAATCCACCAATGATGCTTTCATCTACTACATTCTCGATAGTAGCTTCATTACCTGTAAGCTCTTTTATCTTAGCCAAAACTTTGGAATTCATCTCCTCATCCAAAGGTATTGCTGTAGTAACTTTTGCTATTTGAGTATTATTAAGTTGATCGTGTAAAATAGTATATTGTTTTGCCACTTCTGCCAATATAGCTACTCTCTTATTATCAATTAACACATCAAAAAGCTTTTGTGTAATCTCGTTTGTATTTTTAAAAATCTCTTGCAATGAAGCAAGTTTGATTTCATTTTTAATCAACGGACTACTTAATACCATTCTGAGTTCAGCGCTATCACCAACTGTAGTGATAATACCTTGCATATCCTTCTGAACATCATCGGCTATATTTTTATCTTGAGCCAAGCTCAAGATTGCCTTAGCATAACGTATTGCTGCTCTACTCATTTAGTTTAGTTTAAAGTAACATCTTCTAACATAGTTTCAACCAATTCTAATTGCTTGTCTTTGCCAGATAATTCTTTTCTTACTACTTTCTCTGCAATTTCAACAGAAAGGCCTGCCACCTGATTTTTGAGATCTGCAATTGCTGCTTTCTTCTCACTAGCAATAGTTGCTTGTGCTTTTGCAACGATCTTATCAGCTTCAGCTTGCGCTTCTACTTTTGCATCAGTAATCATATTTTCTTTAAGCTCTTTAGCTTCTTTAAGCATGCTATCACGTTCTGCTCTTGCTTCGTTTAGGATTCTTTCATTATCCGCCTGAAGGTTTTGCATTTCTTTCTTAGCTTCTGCTGCTGCATCCAATGCTCCTTGAATTCCATCCTCACGGTCTTGTAGACTATTTAAAATAGGTTTCCAAGCAAATTTTCTCATTAATAAAATAAGAATCAATAAGATGATTGCCTGCATAAAAAACAATCCGGGAGAAAAATCATTTAATAACTGATCCATTGTGTACTAATTATTATCTTTTATATATTCTTGTTTAATTACTTGTAAACATTTCCTGCAACCAACCGTTGCAGGAAAATGTTTGTTTTGTCTAGGATTACTTCCCTAAGATTAATGCTCCAAAAGCCAAACCTTCTAAAAGTGCTCCGATGATAATCATTGCAGTTTGAATCTTTCCAGCTGCTTCTGGCTGACGAGCAATACCTTCCATTGCTTTTCCACCAATTTGACCTAATCCGATTCCTCCTCCGATTACGATTAATCCTGCTCCAATTAAATTGTACATACTATTGATTTATATAATTAAACAAATTCTTTTTCTATATTAATGGTGATCATGTTCTGCTACAGCCATACCTATAAACAATGATGATAACATTGTAAAGATAAAGGCTTGCAAAAACGCTACTAATATTTCTATAACAGAGATAAACAATGTTAATATTAAAGAAATACCTGTTGATCCTACTGCACCAAACTGAGCTTTTAACAAAATCATTAACCCTATCAAACTCATTACCACAAAGTGCCCTGCCGTAATATTAGCAAAAAGACGAATCAACAATGAGAAAGGTTTGGTTAACATCCCTAACACCTCAATTGGCATTAAAATAATTTTCATTGGCACAGGTACTCCTGGCATCCAGAAAATATGTTTCCAATATTCTTTATTACCGCTAAACTGCACAATAAAGAATGTAAACAACGCCAAGCATACTGTTACCGCAATATTACCGGTAACATTAAAACCTAGTGGTGTCAACCCTAACAGATTCAAAATCCAAATAAAGAAAAATACAGTCAACAAAAAGCCCATATATTTTCTATATTTCTTTTCTCCTATATTAGGTCTTGCAATTTCATCTCTTACATAAATAACTAATGGCTCTAAAACTCTTGCAAACCCAGAAGGGATTGGCCCTTTTTTATACCCTCTAGCCAATGCAGAGAACAACAACAACATAAGCAAACCAGCAAATAACATTCCTACTACACTCTTTGTAATAGAAAAGTCTAATGGTTTTGCATTTGTTGGATGATCATGATCATCTAGTGTAATTGTACCTTCGGCATCAGTTTTATAAACCTTACCGTGGTATAACTTATAATAGCTACCTCCTACTTCTGCAACGCTTTCTCCATGGTGAAATTTTGAAGACATAAATGTCTTAATTCCTCCATCCCACAAAATAACTGGAAGCGGAAATCCATAATGGGTTCCTGTTTCTCCGTCTGTGTAAAAAATAAAATCGTGAGAATCTTGTAAGTGATGCCTAATATAAGCGTCAATTTCTTCTTTGGTATCAATAGGATTACCCTTTGATTTATGTTGCTCATCTCCTGATGAAGCCCATACTACCGTACCTGTAAACATAAGCAGCAATATCATTGCGTACTTGAGAGATCTTTGAAATACTTTCATTTCCTAAATTCTGATGTTTTTATATGCCGTCTGAATTTGGGTGCAAAAGTACATTATTAATTAGTAATAATCGTATAGAGTTTTAGTTTTTTTCTGTTTTTATAGGAATGTCTATAATGATGATGAATTATCAGAAAATATTTTAAGTAGTCTAGATACAATATAAACCAGAACAATGGAGTAAATTATATATAAAATAAGAAAAATCAATCGACTAGGCATTGATTTTGGGTCATCTAGCCATTCTAGCTTATATATAAACAATCCTGCGATAATCATTTTTGCCATTAATAATCCTAAAAAAACAAATCCAGTATTTTTGGGACTAATTTTATAAACTATCAATGAAGACCCGTAAACGAAGAGGGTTGCTATGAGTAGAAACAAATGTTGCTTGTGAATAAAACTCTTAAAAGAGGGTTCAATATAACTTGCAATAACAAAATTATGTATGCAATATAAAATAATACTTGTAGCAATTAGAATTACTAAGGGTTTGATAACTGTTTTATATACCATTGAATAATAACAATAAAGTGTAGGTTATGGCAAAGATACTATTTTGCATAACCTACACTTATTATTTAGATTCTTTTATTACTTGCCAAATCACTGATGTTATTGCCAAAAAAACGGCACCCATACCTACCCATTTGCTATAGAATGGCACTTGATGTCCTAATTTTTCGTCTAGATAGATTCCAAGGTAATGCCCACCAACTATGATAGCCATCATTTGGATTCCTATTGTGGTGAATTTAGCAAATTTTCTAAGCTGATTTCCCCTGTCCTTGCGCTGTTTGCGGTTGTCCTGATTTTTGCTCACTAGGCTTACTCAAAGATTTCACACCACCTTTCATAGAACAAGATGCATTAAAGTTTGCTCCTGGCTCAACGGCTAGCTTACCTACGGTAACTTCACCTTCTATATGTGCTGTTGGTTTTAAAGATAGTGTATTTGTCACATTAAGATTACCAGAAAATTTACCTTCAAAGTCAGCATCAGAGCATTCTAATGTTCCTTGTATAAATCCAGATTGTCCAACAACTACTTTACCCGTTGTTTTAAATGTTCCTTCTATGGTACCTTCTATCCTAAAACCTCCTTCAGAGATTATATCACCTACGATCTTGGTTCCTTCTGAAATTTTGTTCTGATTACGAGAGAAATCGGTTGAACTACCTTGGTCTCTTCCTTTTTTGTTGTCTGAAAACATAATATAGTTATTATATTAAAGGGGGTTAATTTATTCTGTTTCTTCTATTTCGAGTCCTTTTTGATCATAGTCTTTCAGGTTCTTATGAATCTGAACTATCCTATAATTTGGCGAAGCAATTGTAAAATAGGAATTCTCTACTTTTTCGTGGTATTTCTTTTTTCTATCCCATTTTGTTAAATCTACTCCCCTGGTATCTTCTGTCTTACCAAGTGACAGCAACTCTCCCAGTCCTTCTGCTACTAGTCTATTACCATTTGTATGCACAACTACAAATTGCTCATCTTTAGTATACACATCTAGCGAAACTTTCATTTTATCATACCTTAATTCTTTAATAATTGCCTCGATATTCTCTTTTAGAGCTTGCGCTTGATTCTCTCCAAAGGTAGAGAAAGTATAAACTAATTTATGATTATCTAACTCATCTGTAGCAGTCAAAAATACATTGTCTTGTATTTGAGGGATCGTGATTTGATAAATCATCTGTGCTTTTTTACCCTCTGGGCTTTGGGGATAATTTAGTGACACATAATTGAGAGCTTCTTTATAAGCCTGAAATCCTCTATACCTACCTATCGCCTGCGCTTTAAGCAACTCAAATTTTGGTAAATAATCTTCATCACCTCCAAATTTTATAATCATTCTATCACTATCTCTTATGACAGATGCATATTGCTGATTTTGAAAATCTCTATACAACTTATTATATATAGATTTTGAACTATTCTGGTCATCCTCTAATTCCTGATTAGGGTTCTGAAGGATTTTTGCATACCTAGATTCTCCATGATTATTCATAATATCCTGCATATATTCATTAGATTTTAAGGTATTACCTTGCAACACATAAATCTTATATAGGTTGTATTTTGAAGGAACAATCAAACGTTCTTCGGGATCATTTGTCAATAAACCTTCAAATTTATCGATAGCTAAGCCATACTCCTGAAATTTTTCTTTATAAATCACCCCTAATTGATAGTATGCAAAGTTACGATCAGTCTTTAAACTATCTAGAATAACTGGATCAGATGGTAATTGAGCTACATATGTTTGAGGATCAAATGCTGGGTCTTTATCTATCGAATATTCTTCTTTCTTTTTCTCCTCTACCGTAGAAACGGCACTTGGATTTGCAATACTTGAGACCCTCCAATTGTCTTGCAACTCACGATTACCGTATGTTCTTTTAAAAGCTGTTTTACCATAAGCCACTATGGTTTGATTATAAAAATAAAACGTTCCTTCTCCTGCATTTGGCCCTTTGGTAGCAGTTGTAAAACCCGACCCTGGTTGTCTATATCGCTGCTCTGCGGGTAATTCTCCTTTTATTCTGGCTATCTCTGCCGCTTTTTCTGCCTCAATAGCTTTGTTCTTGAGCTTGTCTGTATATGCTGCATAATAGGCTGTTCTCTCTTCTGGAGACATTGCTACTACAGTAAGAATACTATCATTGGTTCTGGCAATCCCTTCATATAAAATAACATCCTCGAGATTATCTCGTTTTTTCTTTAATACCCTATATCTTTTTGAATTTACTACCATCCTCTGTAGTGTACTATCATAATATGCACCAGAAACAGCGTATTCTTTTCTATCAAAACTTATATCTCCTAGTGTATAATAATTGATTGACTCCAGATATTTATCTGTAGATTTTGTACGTAATGATTTATTATAATACTCTATTGCCAAGTCAGTAGAATCCAAGGTTTTGAAGTAGACTGCTTTTTGATTGTATATTTTATCTAGAAACGGTCTGTTTTCTCTATTTTTTTCTAGATCTGTCAATAATTCTAGAAACTCCTCTTTATTACCATTCTCATAATTAAAATTTCTTGCCTTGGCCATATAGGCATTCATCATATATTTTCTGGGTGTCCTTCGGTTTAGATCTATAACCTGATCAAAGGCATAGTTTGCGCTATCTTTATACCCTAATTCATTGAGCAATTGCCCCTTTATATATAGATACCTACCCCTTTCTTCATTTTTTTTGGTATGTACTGCGGCTTTAGTAATATAGGTAACAGCAGTGTCTTTTTTTTCTAGGTTTATATATGCTTGAGCCATCATTGCAACTGCATCTGCATAATCCTGAGGTTTCATAAACTCCTGTTCTATCATCCTGTTTAAATCCTCTATAGCCTTATCATTATTATCCAAACGAAGATTTGTTTTGGCTCTCCAAACTTTAGCATGATTAATTGTATTACTAGTTGGATACTTATAAAGGATATAATTAAATGCTTCTAAGGCGGGAACAAAACGTTGCTCAAAATAGCGGGCTTTACCTAATAATAAAAAAGCTTCATCAATTTTAGGATTACGCTCCTTATTATCAATAAGCATACTATGCCTTTGTATTGCTTTTACTGCTTTTTCTTCTGCTCTGTCAAAATTTTGATTTAGAACTTCATTGGGAAGCCTTACATCCTCACTTACAATCATACGCTCTACTGGTAGTAACTCCCAGAAGTTATCATTGTATGACTGAATAATGTCTTCTTTACCTTTATCAAATGCCAAACGGCCATTGTATAGGGTATTATTTTTTGTGGTAAGATCATGCCATGCACGATTTACAAACTTGTTTTTCTTACGAGAACAAGCCAACCCTACCATAACTAAAAGTAACACTAAGGAGATTTGTGATATTTTTTTTCCCAAACCAGATATTTTTATAAGTGTGATAACTAAAAAACTAGCTTTTTAGTGTGTTTACTTTGCATAAAAACAGAATATACAGGGTAAAAATACATTTCTTTCAGTAAAAAACGGGTTATTAACATATTTTTCTATGTGTAATTATTGTTTTTAGGAGCATTGTTTGACTTATTAACAATAGAAACATCTTTTTTATACCATTCCTAATTGCTATTTCTACTTAAAAATTATTATACCTAATTAAATCTAAAACTCAGAGGAAGCTATTCTTGTGTTGCAAATATTCATGCTACTTATAGAACTGACATAGAATATCAGTTTTGTGGTAGCATAAAAATCCCCACCAATGAATATCGTGATGTTTTTACTGGTTTTCTGTAAGGTGTAAATAGATAAGGTATCTAACACAATCAAGAGAGTCTAAATAATGTTATCAAAGAAAATAATTTGTTATATGTCACGTTATTTAGAAAATCGCAATTATTCCCATTAACCAAAATTATGTTTTAGAAAATCTATTACATAATTTGGGATTATATAAATATTATTTGATAACTTCATTGTCATATTTATTTACACAAATCAATTAGACTCACACCTTGAGTGTCTATAAATGTTTAAGGTAAAACCTCTTAAAACTCTTATTATGAAATCAAAATTGTTAAAACTAGGGAAAGTACTTAACAAAAAACAACAGCAAAGCATTACTGGCGGTGCTCACAGACCTTGTACCAGTCATAGGGATTGCCCTGGTGGACAAGGATGTTGTTATGCTACAGAGTTATGCTTTTTGGATTCTTATCCTGGTTTACAACCTGGTGGCACTTGCTGGAGTTAATCATGTAATACTAATTATATTTTGACCACAGCAGTAGCATTCTTTTTTTGTGCCTACTTCAAAACGAAAATAGTTTAAAACAATTAGGGTATTGAACTCATTTTTTTCTATACTCTACTCTGTCTATATACTATAATCATTCATTTTTTTCTCATGAAGTGATTTCTATTGCTTTGATTTTAGTAAAAAAATAAATAGAAACCTCATCTTTGGTTTCCATTTTTGAGAAGCAAAATTTATATTTTACTCTCTAATTTTACTATAAAATCAAGCTACTTTTATTGCATTTACTATTTTTGTCAAAAATTAAAGAAATAAGACCTTTGACAATCAATCATGGGAGTTGTTTAACTTCATGATTTGATGATTCAAATCTAATATTTTAGAAAAATTACAATGTCAGATTTCCATAAACTATCTATCAGCACTATCACTAGAGAAACCTCTCTCGCAGTTTCAATAACCTTTGATGTTCCGCAGGCTTTAAAAGACACCTACTCCTTTACCGCTGGACAATACATCACTATAAAAACAGAGGTGCAAGGAAAAGAAGTAAGAAGGGCCTACTCTATTTGCAGTGCTCCCCAATGTGATACCCTCAAAGTAACAGTAAAAGAAATACCCAACGGTACTTTTTCTACCATTGCTAATAATGAATTGAAAGAAGGTGATATACTAGAGGTACATCCACCACAAGGTAATTTTTTGCTCACAACCAATTCCCAAGTACAAAAAACCTATGGAGCCTTTACTGCAGGTAGTGGAATTACCCCAATAATGAGTATGATCAAAGCTGTTTTAAAGCAAGAACCCAATAGTCGCTTTGTATTGGTATATGGTAATAAGACACCACAAGAAACTATTTTTTATAAAGAGCTATCAGAATTACAAGAACAGTATGCTGACCGTTTATTTATAGAATTTGTTTATAGTAGAAGCCACGAGGATAATGCTCATTTTGGAAGAATAGAAAAACCAACCATAAATTATATTTTAAAAAACAAATATAAAGATCTTTCCTTCTCCTCATTTTACCTTTGTGGTCCCGAGGAAATGATTGATACTGTTTCTTCTATACTATCAGAAAATGGCACTCCAAAAGAAGATATTCATTTTGAATTATTTACCAGTAGTGCAGAAACCGTAGAAATAGACACCAATCTAGATGGTAAATCCAATATAACCATATTGGTGGATGATGAGGAATTCTGTTTTACCATGGATCAGAAAAAAACCATTTTAGATGCCGCTCTAGAAGAGGATATCGATGCTCCTTATTCCTGCCAAGGAGGTGTTTGTAGTTCTTGTATTTGTAAAATTACGATTGGTACTGCTGTGATGGAAAAAAACAGTATTCTCACCGATACTGAAATTGCAGAAGGATTCGTTTTAGCATGTATGGCACACCCTACTACTGCAACTATTACTGTTGATTTTGATGATGTATAAACAATTCTAGAATATCGAAATCTCTCACAGGGGTTCGCTAGAAATGGTTTCTAAAAAGAAATTTTTATCTTGTTACATAACAATAACCATATTCTAGAAATGACAAATAGATTTACTCCTATTTCTTATGATAAATTTGGAAATGTTAATGAATTGAAAGTAGAATATTTCAATAATAACACTGAATTTTTCACTAAATTAGTGGTTGATATACTACTCAAACGGGCCTCATACCTCATAAATAAACCGTTAGTTGCAAGCTACAAATGTCCATAGAAGAACCTAAAATGAAGTAACGAAAAATATGTCAATAGTCAAAATAGGAATATTAACCGTAAGCGATAGAGCCAATGCGGGTATTTATGAAGATCTAAGTGGAAAAGCAATTATAAATACTCTAAATGATTATTTAACTTCAAAATGGAAAGAAGTATATAAAATAGTGCCAGATGAACAAGAAATTATTGAACAGGCCCTTGTCCAAATGGTTGATCATGAAAAATGTTGTCTAGTGATTACAACTGGTGGCACAGGCCCTTCTAGAAGAGATGTTACACCAGAAGCAACTGAAAATGTGTGTGATAGAATGATGCCTGGCTTTGGAGAACTTATGAGGGCAGAATCTTTAAAATTCGTACCGACCGCAATTCTTTCAAGACAGACTGCTGGACTCAGAGGTACTAGTTTAATTATTAATCTGCCTGGAAAACCAAAATCAATCAGAGAATGTTTAGATGCAGTTTTTCCTGCTGTTCCATATTGTATTGACCTAATGGATGGACCATTCTTAAAATGCAATGAAGATGTAATTAAGCCATTCAGGCCAAAGAAAAAATTAAAACCCACAACTAGTCGAGTAGATAGCCCTCCCCATGATTGAGGAGAGTATGATTTTCATACCATCATATAAACTGGTCTTTTAACGGTTGATAAGCCATCTTCTCATCGCCTTTTATTGTACTTTAAGCATGGACTATTTCGTAAAGCTCCTTGGGGGTGAATTTCTTGTTCAGTCCTTACTTGTGAGACGTTTCTATTCTCAATTCATTCCCTAATAAGTATCATAACTTCTCCAGAACTAACTTGTAGCTCTAGAGATCTTCCTAAATAAAGATATTTTCTTTTATTTGATCTCTACCACACCTACTGAAGAACTCATCATTTCTGATTTTAAAGTAATCTTTATACCTATCTATCAATATTTTAACCTTATCCCCCAGAGATTTGCACCCTCTAGATGAATTATATATCTTAGGTAACTAAAAAATAACAATACCGTGTACATATAAAACCTTAACTGCCTTAAAAATCAGTTTAATCAAACCATTGCACATCACAAAAACTACACACTATTAGCATGCAAACTAAAACACATTAAATCATACATAATGATTCAAAAAAACAGTATTCTACTACTAGTAATATGTCTAATCATTGGGAGCTGCTCAAAAAAACAACCACAAGAACAAAAACATTTTGTTGAAGAAAACGGCACAATTCATGTTCCTTCATTTATTTTACCAGAATCACAGTTCTTAAGTGATGAAAGCAAGAGTATTCTAAAAGAACACCGTGCTTATAAAATCAAAGCGTTGAATGAAATGCAACGTGCTTGTCCTTCTCCAAAAAAAGGAGCCAGTCTTAAGGAAAGAAAACAACACAGAGAATGTTTAGCCTCTCACTTTTATACGACACCATTATACAAAAAAACCATTGAGAGATATCCTGTTGATATTAAAATCGATACCATAAATGGGGTTTACACTGAAGTATTTATGCCTAAAGAAGGTACTACAAAAGAAAACCAAAACAAGGTTTTAATCAGTTTACATTCTGGTGCATTTCAATTTGACTCTCGAACAGCAAGCAGGATAGAGTCCATTCCTATTGCAGCCCTAAGTGGGATAAAAGTGATTAGTATTGACTATAGAATGGGACCAGAACATCAATTTCCTGCAGCTAGTGAAGATGTTACTACTGTATACAAATCTTTATTAGAAAAATATAAACCACAAAATATTGGCATTTATGGAACAGCAGCTGGTGCGCAATTGGTTTCACAAGCATTGGCATGGTTTCAGAAAGAAAACCTTCCGAGTCCTGGCGCTGTAGGAATGATCGGCATGGCAGCAGCCCAGCCAAGACCAAAAACAGATACAATGCACATTGTTTCTGCCATAGAAGGACATCACGGAATCGCTCCTTTCACTGTTTTTGAGCCTTACTATGGATCTGATCCAGATTTTGACGACCCTCTTTTAGTCCCATTAAATTCTAAGAAAATACTTTCAAAATTCCCACCATCTTTGCTCATTGTTTCAACTCGTGATTTTCATATGAGTTCTGTCATTTACACACATACCCAATTGGTGAAGCTTGGGGTAGAAGCTGATCTACATGTATGGGAAGGTGTAGGGCATGTATTTACAGAGAATGTTGAATTACCAGAATCTAAAGAAGCCTTTAATGTAATCGTTAATTTCTTCAAAAAACATTTGTATCAATAGTAAGTACATTTAAGAATTAAGATGTATGGTTCTATTGTAACAAGTAAGAACTCTAAACTGAGTAAAAAGAAAAAGTATGTATAACACAATACTCTATAAAAATGTATTAAAACACATCATACAAGAAACATACTACACTATTGACACGGACTAAAATACATACCACAAAGAAACTTCAAAAATTGATTAAAAAATTTATTTCAATCAATAAGAATGAGCAATGCGGAAAACTTGGAAAGTGGAACGCTACTATTTTCTATGTAGATCGAAAAAAATGTTGGTTGCTCACAAATGGATTGACAAAATACAATGTAATCTTGACAGATATAAAAGCGATTGACTTAAAAAACATTGAATCCATCTTTAAAAACGCATTTTACACCCAACTAATGTATGATGGAATAATAACGGAGTTTGAAAACATAGAGTCAATTATTGGCAATATAGATTTCTTACCAACCGATAATGACCGAAGCACTACTGGATTTCAAAATCAGAGACTTTACGAATTGGATTTGTGGAAATATAGTTACGGAAAATTAGAAAATATGCCCATTAACGATTTAACAAACAGAATGAATACAAGCCCCATTCATATTGGCAAAGGACAAAAAATGTCAGACTATACCAATTCGATTAGAGAAATAAAAAAAATTATGACCAAATAACATAGAGCATCTAATATCAAGGTTTCACCATTGATTAACAACCAACAACAACTACTTAAAGCATTCCTTGACCAATTTAGGATTCATAAATGAAAAAAATAATAGTATTTTTATTCTTACTATAAATAAGTATAAGTGCTATGGTGGCTGTATTTTATTGTTACACACGGTTATGAAAAACTTTATATTAATATTAATTCTGTTATTCTCAGCCGAGACTTATGCTCAAAAGTCTAACCTTGCAATATTTGATAATCTTGTAGGAAAAGCATGGAAAGCAGATGGAAATTGGGGAGATGGAAAAAAATTCAAACAAGAAATTCGATTTGATTATTCCTTGGATAGTACACTAGTCATTGCAAAATCTATTGGATTCATCAATAAAGAACAAACTGAATTAGGACTGAGAAATCACGGAATAAGACAGTATGATAAAATTACTGAAAGCATAAAATTTTGGGAATTTGATATTTTCGGTGGACTGACCAAAGGAAACGTTTTTTCTGAAGGTAAAAATATCGTATATCAATATATTTATGGAACTTCGACTGTAACAGATATGTGGGAATATATTGATGAATCAACTTATAATTTTAAAGTTGGAAATTATGAAAAGGGAGAATGGAAACAATTATATCTAAGTACTCAATTCAAAGTAGTTAAATAAAAAACAACTACTGCAATCACCTATAACCATCACTACGTAACACATTGCCAAGCTATCTCAAATAATGAAATACAAATGGGTGAAATAATTATGGAAATCTTTTTAGAATGGGTTATTGGTGGAATCTGGGGTATGTTGAATATGATGTATGATTGGATTAAAGGGTTGATTTTCGGTATTCCAAAAAACGAAGTAGAAAGAAAAAGAATTGAAAAAAAATGGCTTTACAAAAAAGTAGCCTTAAAAAAGCAACTCGATAATAGAATTGAAATTGGTACAACTGGAACTGTTATAGAATTGATTGATAACAAAACTGCTTTTATAGAATTTTATGATAAACAAGGAGAGCTTATTGAAATTGACAATGAATTAATGTTTAAAATAAAATTGAAGAATATAAAACTGAAAAAATAACGTATTACAATCGTCTATACCTGTTCAATAACCTCCATTGCGCCTCACACACCACCCACCATAAAAGTCTGGTAAATCAAACACACAACGAGTAACTATAAATATTCACCAGCATTAATCTTTACAGTTACTTCTTACAATAAGTATGATAAAAAATAATAGTATTTTTATTGTTGTAAGTAATTTAAAAAAAACAAAATCAATCGAATTTAATATGTTTAGCTTTTTAAAAAAGAAAAAAGATTTGCCAGAATTTGACTTTATTAAGTCATACTCTGAAAAGGAAAAATATTTTGTTCGAGTAAAAAAATGGAATTGGTTAAATCCTGAACAAATCTCTTTGTTAGAAAAAGACTCTAACGGAAAAATAAAAATGACTACAATAGAATATTGGCATCAAGAAATGTTCCTAGATGCTGATGGACAAAAAACAATTTCAGAATATTTAGATATTTTAATTAAGCAATTTAGAGATAGTAAAATGGAAATTCCGTCCGACTTAGATAAGTTTATGGTGGAAACACTTTTGAGCTTAAAAACTGACTTAAAAGCTATTGAATATAGTGATTTACCGACTGAAATTAAAACTGAATACAAAAATCCAATAAATTAATTAAAGATTGGAACTGATATTAATGAACTTTCAAGAGTTGGATCCTAAAACCATAAATCAAACCAGTTTAAAAAACTATTAGAGAATGATAATCATTTATAAAAATCGTGGGATTTTGATTCCCGTATATTTTTTCGTCTCGGTTTTAGGAACAATAACCTTAAATGAGCTACTGAAAGAATATATCGGAGTTTTTTTTCTAATCAATATGATTTTCAAATTGTTTTAGGAGTTAGTTTATTAATCTCTTTCATCTGGACATATTTTACAAGCTATGATTATATAGAAATCGATGGAGAAAAACAAAGGATTGAAATGAATAACCATTTTTTTTATATTTCAAATAGACTTTGGAGTTACATATTCCTAGGTGCTTCAATTTTAGTATTAGCAGGAGGCATTATTGAAACTATAAATAAATAATACATGAATTCAAAGCAAAATTTAGTACTAGATTAAAAAGTCATTTCCTTTTTGTAGTTCGTCCTAAATTTTTATAAATCGAATAAGAAACAAAAACAGTACGGATTAATCGATTGATTCGTGCATACTTGTTTTACTCCAATTCATATATTTGTTAATTTGTTATATTGTATCTTATAAAAAAGAACACCTATGCAATCTAACAAATTAGAAATAAAAACGAAGAACCATTAATAATTCTAAACAAACATCAATGAATACATCCAGAAAGATCCCAGTTGTCATCCTTAATGGATTTCTTGGATCAGGCAAAACAACACTGTTTAGAAACTTTTTATCTCAATCAAAAAAAAAGAACATACCTGTTTGTGCCATTGTAAATGATATGAGCGAACTGGATGTAGACGGTGAATTATTAGGAAACACTGATGCGGTTGAAGAAGATAACAGTATCTTAGAATCCATTCACTCCTGCGTGCTAAGTAGCAAAAAAGGGATAGAAAAACTTGATCAAGCAATTCAAAAATTGCTCTCAAATCAAAATCCAGAATTGATCATTATTGAAACCTCTGGAAGCTGTCACCCTATGCCACTTGTAGAATATTTCAAGGAACAGTCAAAAGTTAAACTTATTGGAGTATTTGCCCTTGTAGACAGCTTAATGCTAAGTCATGACTTCAACTATGGCGAAACTCTAATCCCCAGGCTGCAAAACAACCTGAAGACTGGAAAACGAGATACCGTGAACTTGTTGGTCGAACAAATCATGTTCTGCAGTCACCTATTTCTTACCAAGAGTGATCGAATAGAAGAAGATAAACTACCACATATCGCATCATTCATTCAAAACATAAATCCCTATGTTTCTACACACTCGGTACTCTTTGGTAAACTAGGCATTGAATCGTTGTTTGAACTTCAAGAGTACGACTACTTTAAAGTCGCTCAGTTAGTTGAGGAATTAAAACCTGTTTTAGCATCTGAAGAGCAAGAAGATAGACCTTATAATTTAGCAACCAGAGTAATAAAAGATGATCGTCCATTTCATCCACAACGTCTGTGGAACATTTGTCATGAGTACCTAGATCGAAGGATCTATCGAAGTAAAGGGTTTTTCTGGCTCGCAAGCCGAGATAAATATTCAATGCTCTGGAATCAAGTAGCTGGCGGAATTAATTTGGAGATAATTGGATCTTGGCGATCAGGAATTGTTGAAGATGAAAACCACGGTCTTTCTGAAATGGAAATAACTATGCTTAAGGAAATGTTAGCAAAAGAATCTGGACGTTTTGGTGATCGTCATTGCGATCTAACCGTTATTGGAGACGAATCACAAGTAGATCGATTTACTGATGCTTTAGAATCTTGTTTTCTTTCTGATAAAGAGATAGCACTTTGGAGTGCTGGTCATCAATTTGAAGACCCATGGCCAAAAAACATAGTAAAGATGGTAAATTAAGTGCTTAAATGAAAATGAATTGTATAAATTTAAGATCAATTATTATATAAAAAATAGTGTGTAGACATACATTTCTTTTCATATACATAAACCTTATGTGTCATACAACAAACCCTCTTTAATGAACAAAGTCACAAAAAATATTTTAAAATACCTTATTGAATTAATCATTGTAACGTTTGGTGTTTTTTTAGGAGTTTATTTTAGCAATATAAATGCAGAAAACAAGACCAAAGCAGACAAAGAAAAAATGCTAGAAATAATTGTTAAGGAATTAGAGTATAATCAAGAATTGCTGAAAGAGTACATTGATTATCACGAAGAGTTAAAAATCCAAATTGACAGTATAGTTCCTTCTTTAAGAGATGAAAATAGATTTTCACCTTTGGCAATAGATAATAAATTTCAATTCAATAAAATTAAAGGATGGAAAGGGTTTCAATTTGCTAGGCTACAAAAAACGGCATTTGAAGGGGCTAAAATTAGTGGAATACTTAAAGAATTTGATATTGAACTAATTCAAAAAATATCGAGTTCTTATGAATTACAAGATACTTATATTGATTTTGGGACATCAATTTTAAACAAAGCAATAGATATGAATTCATCTACAAAAGTTATTGATGTGATAGGTATAATAACATTAACAACATCTGACTTACTTAATATGGAAAAAGGACTAAGTCAAGGATTAGAAAAAACCATCGCAGAATTAAAAACACTACGCAATAACTAAGCAAATAGAGTGGTAAGTACTCAATTTAAAAGCCAGATTGTGTATACAAATGTCGCCAAATATTTTGTTTGGCTTTTACAAAGAAAAAAATAAAACAAAATAAAAAGTTTTGGCTCAGGCAAAACCAAAAGTTCAGTAATTTTAATTCCCGTACCAACCATAGGCGAGATCGTTGTATCTCATTCACCACACTTTAAAATAAAGATTAATTCATATTGATAACATCAAAAAAAATAAAAAAGAAAACAATACTTCAGAAAAAAGGACAATTCTGCACTAAAATCTATATGGTAAAATCAGGTTTACTGCGCAGTTACACAATCGATAATAAAGGTAAAGAACATATCTTAATGTTTGCGCCAGAAGATTGGATTATAACAGATAATACTCCTCCTGAGCAACCAGGAGAATTATATATTGATGCTCTTGAAGATTCAGAAATTATTATTCTAGAAAAAGGGAAAGAAGACAAAATAGACTTACAAAAGATACTCAATCGATTAAATGCTTTGCAAAAAAGAATCGTAATGATGATGAGTGCTACCGCCATTGAACGATATGAATACTTTATTCATACTTACCCAAATGTTACCCAACGTATACCTCAACTCATGATTGCCTCTTACCTAGGTATTACTCCAGAAGCACTTAGTAAGGTAAAAAGTAATCGTAAAAAATCTATTAAAAATCTTAACCTAGATTAATGCACGGAACCTTTTGAACTTATAATTTTGGATTCCTTAAAAGCTATTAAATCTAATTCATAATGAATAAATGTATTTGGGCAACAAAACATAAACTCGAAGAACAGTACCACGATACAGAATGGGGAATTCCTATTTATGATGACAGGTTATTATTTGAATTCTTAATCTTAGAAGGTGCTCAAGCTGGATTAAGTTGGACAACTGTTTTGGTAAAAAGAGAACACTACAGAAAAGTTTTCGACAATTTTGTTGCGGATAAAATTGCTAAATATGACCAAGCAAAAATTGACAAATTACTAAGTGACCCAGGAATAATAAGAAACAAGCTAAAAATAAATTCTGCAATAACAAATGCCAAGGCTTTTCTTGAAATTCAAAAAGAGTACGGGAGTTTCTCAAAATTTATCTGGGGTTTTGTAAACGAGAAACCTATTCAAAACAAATGGAGAAATTTTGAAGATATTCCTACTAAAACAGAAATTTCAGATTTAATGAGTAAAACCCTTAAGAAAAAAGGATTTAAGTTTATTGGAACAACTATTTGCTATGCTTTTATGCAAGCAGTAGGAATGGTAAATGATCACACAATAGATTGTTTTAGGTACAACGAAATTAAAAATATAAAATGAGTGTTTTAGAGATTGTAAAATGGAAGGCTAAACCGAATGTTTCAGACAAAAAAATGATTGACTCAGTAAATGCAATGGTTCCAGACTTAAAAAAATTGGAAGGGTTTATTAGTCAAACTTTATATAAAGATAAAAATGACTATTGGATTGATATTTATTATTGGGATACAACAGAAAATGCTCATCTTTCTAATGAACTAATGGCTGATAAAGAATCATTAAAGCACCTGCTGGAACTAATCAAACTAGATACTGTAACAATGGATGTTTTAAAGTCATTACAAAAATCAGAATAAACCCTTTTGTAAAGAAATACAATAACATAAGACCATATGAAGCTTTAGAAATGAAAACACCAGCTGTTATTCATTATTTTTATAATAAATCTTTACCAGACAGAATCCCTAATTTTGAGTACGATACTAAATACAAAGTCCTGAAAATAACCAAAAGTGGAGCTATTAGATGTAAATCCTATTCCTAGGTCTATTTAACCACTGCTTTAAAATGTAAACATCTTGCTATTGAAGATATTAGAAATGGTATTTGGAAAGTCTTTTATAGAGATGTATTTTTAGATTTCTTTGAAAAAAAACATCTAAGAAATAAAAAACAATCAACAAGGTTAGAAACTAATTTAGTGTAAACACCTAATCTTTAACTTGTGTAAACTATGTATCTTAACGAACATTAAAAATACTCGTATGAGAAAAATTCACATTTTAAGTATCATCTTCATAATAATTGGATTCCAAGCAAAAGCACAAATATTTGAAGTCGGTTTTGATTCAAGTTTAATACATGAGGATTATTCAGGCAATGTTTTACTTTACCTATCAAAGGAAAATAAATCACCGAAAGATATTTTTGTAGGACTTGAATTAACACCAGTTTTTAGAGTTAAAGTCAAGAATATGAAATCTAATGAAAGTATCATTTTTGATGATAATGCTGTATCATATCCAGTTGAATTATCAAATATTGAACGAGGAGAATATTATGTACAGGCTGTATTCGATTTGAATTTAGGAGATGCCAATATTGGCACTAGTTCTGGAAACTTATATTCTGAACCAATTAAAGTTGATTTGACCAAAGATTTTAAAAAGGTCTTCAAGTTAAAAGCTGATAAGGTTATTCAACCCATTAAGTTTAATGAAACTGAATTTCTAAAAGAATTAAGTGCTAAATCAAATCTTTTAAGTCAATTTCATAATGAAGACATTTTTGTTAATGCAGCAGTTAGCTTACCAAAAGAATACTATGACCAACCTGATAAAAAATATCCAGTCATATTTTCAATTTTTGGTTTCGGGGCAAATTACAAATTACACTCAGGTCAAAATACATTTTTAGAACAGCTAGGGGAGCAACCTACAATTGTCGTTTATTTAGATGGTAATTGCAAAGAGGGGCATTCTACCTATGCCAATAGCGATGTTAACGGCCCTTGGGGAGATGCACTGATAAAGGAGTTTATTCCTTTATTAAAACAAAAATACAGAACTAACGGAGCTTTCTTACTACACGGTCATAGTAGCGGGGGATGGACTTCACTTTGGTTACAAATTAATTACCCAAAAACTTTTGCAGGAGCTTGGGCAAGTGCACCTGACCAAGTAGATTTTAGAAACTATCAAAACAAAAACATTTATAAAACAAACAATATGTTTTATGACGAAAAAGGTAATTTATTAGCTGATGTCACTATAGCAGGTAGATTCCCCCTAATAAGTGCAAAAGATTTTTACAGGACAGAAAATGTGATTTACCGAGGTTCTCAATTACGTTCTTTTGATGCTGTTTTTGGAGGGTTTGATATTGATGGAAATAGAATCAGATTGGTAAATATTCCAAGTGGAGAAATAAATAAGAAAGCGATTCCTCTTTGGAAGAGATATGACCTTTCAATCATTTTAAAAGACAATTGGAGCAATTTAAAAGAAGATCTTGATGGAAAAATCAGAATATCAGTAGGCACAAGTGATAATTTTCATTTACACCACGCCGTCAAACTATTAGATAAAGAAATGAAAAGTATAGATGCTAATATAGAATTTGAATATTATGCAGGTGACCACTTTACCTTATTTACAGAAGAATATAAAAAAGAGGGAACTCAATTTTTATTAAAGAATTATAAAAAATGGTTGAATGAACACCAATAACATATGCCAACAATGGTGGTTGTTTCACAAGTTAACAAAACAAAATATAAACTTTTGGCTCAGTGTTTAATCAAAAGCTTACTTCTTTTAATTCTTGTGCCAATCATAGTCAAGACATTACCACACCTATGAAAAAACATATATTATTAATAACTATATTGGTTACAGGAGGAGTTCTTTCGCAAGAAAAAAAGACAATATTTCAACCTGAATTTGCCCCTTACACTATACAATGTGAAAAAATTGGAAGAACTATAGCTAACAAAAACAGTAGCTCTGATGTATCTGAATGGTATGAAGGAGAAAAATTACAAGAAACAATCTCACAAATCTCAAAACTAGAGTCTGATATAGATACCTCTGAACTGGAAGTTACTTATTATCTAGTTCTTATTAATGAAGAACCCCCAACATACTCATTTCATTTTTTCAATAAAGAAACAAAAGAGGAATTTGGACAATTATCCCTGCTTTTCAAAAATAGAGATAACACTTTGATAGATGAAATAAGATTAGTAGATAAAGCTGGATTAGAAAAAATCAAATCTAAATCTGAAAAAGATTTTGAGTTCAAAAATATTCCTTCACCACCACCGGTTATAAAAAATTAAAACGTGCTGTAACATTCTATATGAAATCAGAGCAAAATTTAGTACTACATCAAGAGGACATTTCTTTTTTGTAGTGGTACTAAGTTTTTATAACTTGAACAAGAAATAAACAACAATCAACAAGTTTAGAAACTAATTTAGTGCAAACACTTAACCTTTAATTTATGTAAAGGATGTGTCTTAACCAACACTAAGAAAAAACGAACTATTAATGAATTATCAGACATTTCAGCCTCATCCAGATTTAGAATCTCTTATTAGTTGTTATTGGACTTTAGAAGTACCTGCTGATAATGATTCGCAAAAACAACGTATTGTTCCTGATGGCTGTATTGAGATGGCTTTTATTCTTGGAGACGACATAAAACGATATACCTCTAAAGATGAATTTATCCTACAACCACGTGCAATGGTGCTGGGACAAACCATTGAACCATTTTATATCGAACCAACAGGATACGTCAATACATTTGCAATCCGATTTTATCCTTATGGGTTTGCCAATTTTGTAGCAGAACCAATTAAAAACCTTGCTAATAAAGAAACACCATTAGAATTATTATTTGAAGAAAAAATCGCCAAGGAACTAGAGCAAAAAATAATCCAAGCCAAAGACGTTAAACAAAGAATAGGAATCATAGAAAAATTTCTCTTAGAAAAGTTAAACGACAAATCAACTGTTGAGAATATTGTAAAAACAACCGTTGATGCTCTTTTGTTGACAAACGGAAACGCACCGATAAAAACGATTCTTAAAGATGACTTGACAAAAAGAAGACAACTTGAGAGAAAGTTTGCAAAACAAATTGGAGTTAGCCCAAAACAATTAGGTAAAGTAATCAGACTACAAACCGCATTAAAAATGTTACTTAATAAAGAGACAGAAAGCCTAACCAATATCGCTTATAAAAGTGAATACTATGACCAAGCACACTTCATTAAAGACTTTAAGGAATTTACAGGAACAAATCCAAAAGAGTTTTTAGCAAATGAAAACATGGCTCTTTCTACTCTTTTCTACAAATAGATTGAGTGTCGCATTTTTACAATTTCAACCTTCATAAATAATCTAATTTTGTATCATTAATTTAAACAGGAAAAAATGAAAAGAATTATACTAAATACTACTGTAATACTTGCCTTTAGTCTTATGGCCTGTAACAATCAAAATAAATCTAATCCAGAAGTACAAAAAGTAGATTCTAACCAAGAGCAAATAACTAATGATATGAAAAGTTTTATTTCCCTTTTTGAAATTCCAGCAACCGATATTTCACGAGCAGTCAATTTTTATCAAGCAATTTTGGATATTAACATTCAGAAAATGGAAATGCCAGGAATGGAAATGGGGATATTTCCATACGAAGGACAAATGGTTACAGGAGTTATAATGAAAACAGAAGGGTACAAACCTTCAGCTGATGGAGTAACCATATATCTAAATGGAGGAAACAACCTTCAAACCATTCTTGATAAGGTCGAAAAAAATGGAGGAAAAATCATTGTTCCAAAAACGGCTCACGCAGATGAAAATGGATTTTTTGCTTTGTTTTTAGATACTGAAGGAAATAAAATCGGTCTAAATTCCCCAAACTAAACCCAGAAAAAGCGAGCACACAGTCAAGTAGACAAATGATAGTTAAACAATCACCTCTATACTCCACCTCCACATATTAAGTATACCTATAATAGGCAACGCCAGTAATTATAATCGTTTTGAGGTGTTATACTGGTTATACTTTGAATTTACTGTAAAAAGAAAATCAACTATTTTTTGTTTATGCAAAGAAGAGAATTTTATTGCGGTAAATTCAAAGTGTAAATGGTATTAATATTAGGATGCTTTTTTGAAACACCGTTTGTTTGCCCCACTGGATAGAAAAGAAAATTTCTTAGCTTTGAGAAAACTAAACGAAACATAACACTTCGCAAACTCCAATTTAAAATCGTAAAAAATGAAGGTTACAGCTGAAAAAAACGAAAAAGTTGCTAATATGATCTTTGCATCTATTTACCCCCTTTATTGGAATAGATTGAAAAAGCATGGTAGAACAAAAGAAGAGTTCCATCAAGTAATAGAGTGGTTAACTGGTTTTGATCAAGATAAACTACAAACACTTATTGCAGAGAAAGTAACATTTAGAACGTTTTTTGAAAAAGCAAAAATCCATCCCAATGCACACATGATTAAAGGAGTTGTTTGTGGTTATAGAATTGAAGAAATAGAAGATCAATTTGAAGTGTATAAACAATGTAGACGTTTAGAGAAATTGATTGATGAATTGGCAAAAGGTCGTAAAATGGAGAAAATTTTGCGACAAGAAAAGAAATAAAAATACGCAGATAGATCAATTGGTTCTTGGCTTTATTGCCTTGCTCCGATTTATATATTTAGTGTTAGCAATTATTAAAATGAATATCAAAAATATATTTGACGAAATAAACGGAGAACGCCAAGAATTAACCAATGAAGCCATTCTTAAATTTCAAACTGAATGGAACCAACCCCTTTCAAATGAAGAATTAAATGATTTAAGGAAAAATGACATTAAACCATCATATTGGAGTGACAAGACCTATGGAGAATGGAAACCAAAAAAGTTTGAAAATTGGGCTTTTCCAGAGGGGACTTTCCCAAAAGAATTCATTGAATTAATTAAGATATATAGTGGTTGTGGTTTTTTAAAAGGAGAAAGAGAATTTAGTGTTTTTGGCCCTAACGATTTGAGAGAAATGAATATAGCTTACCAATTACCAGAATATATAAAAGGAGCTATATCTTTCGGTTTAGATGGCTCGGGAAATCATATAGTATTTGATATGCGTTCAGAAAATAATCATAGTAAATACAAAATATATGGAGTACATTCTGGCTATTTAGAATGGGAAGGAGCTAAATTAATTGCTAATGATTTTTGGGAATTCATTAATGGAACCCAAAACATAGATGAACTTGTAAATGGGTAAAAAACAATCACTAACACCCGTAACCATCACACAAACCCATAATTTTAAAGAAAACAACTTTATTGTAAGCCTCAATACTGTATTCTCACTACTCAATACCAGCTCTATACTATTTTATTAATTTTTTATGAGGATTTTCTACAAAGCGTATGATAAAAAATAATAGTCTTTTTATTCTCAACAATAATTTAACTACAATTGTGAATGTAGAAAATCAGCTGCATCTTTTAATCCTCTATTTCTGAGTATATTCAAAACTTGAAACTCATCCAAATCTGGATTTCTTCTATTTAATACCAGTTCTTTAAAAGCTTTCACTGCCCGCTCTGGATTTAAATCTATAATATCTGTTAAGAAATCATCAGCTGTTTTTGCTGCTAATCCAAAAGAAGCTAAATATTCTTTTGGAAAATCTTTTATGTTATTTGTTACAATAATATTTGCATTTGTCTTAATTGCTGCCGCAAGAACGTGTCTATCTTTAGGATCTGGCAATGTCAAACTACTAATTAACCCAGAATAATTATTAACTAAAGCATCAGGAAACGCTGTATTTGCCCTTTCAGCTCTTTTATTGGCTTCCTCTTCACTAACTCCTTTCCTTGCCATTACATCTTTCCATTCATCAAAAATATGCCCACTCCATTTTGGAGTAAACATATCATAATAGGCAAACCAAAATAGTAAATCCCGAATCTCAATCGGATAAATTACATTAGTATCTAAAACGCATTTAAATCTTACACTATGAATCATACAACCCTAATTCTTCATCTGCCTTCATTATATCTATAATATTTTGTTTCTGAATTTTCTTCATTCTCTTTTTATAATTCATAACATCTTCAAACTTAATCCTTCTATGTTTACCAACTTTAGTATACTCTATTTCTCCACCTTCAAGTAGTTTAACTAAATGAGGTCTTGAGCAACCTATAATCTCAGCAGCCTTTTGGGTTGTAACTTCTGTTGCAACTGGAACTAATGAAAATGACTTTCCTTGACTCATTGTCTTTAATATTTCACCCAAAAATTTTAAAGCACTTAAAGGAATTTTAATTCTCTCTTGAGTCTCTTCAATTTCAATCTCTGGATTTTCTGATTTCAATTGTTCAATCACAGAAACCAAAGCATCATAGGATTCCATTGCTAACTTTTGCTCATCTTTTGAAGCCTTATTGATTTTTTTATAAGTTTCCATTGTCGCTTTTTTAGGTAATTATACACAATAATAAACGAAATAAACGAAACAACCTTACGTCTGATGTTAATTTTTTTTAAAAACTACTACTAACACGGGTAACTGTTGCACGACTCCAAACCTTTCTAGAATCATCCTTTCTGATTTTCTAAACAAACACAACTCACTGATTATTAATACTAATTATTTAGGGTTTCGTTCAAGATTTTAGTTTTTTATCAAAAAAGATAGTTGTGCAACAGTCACATTATATATGAAATCAGAGCAATTTAGTGTTAGATCAAAAGGTTATTTCCTTTTTGCAAATGAGCTAGATTTTTATAAACTAACAAGAAATAAAAATGCGTAGATAGATCAATTGGTTCAGGTATGCTTGCCTTGCTCCAATTCATATATTTGGCGTTAGCAAACAGCTGACTCATTAGTATAAAATTGGTATGATTTTTGAATTTTAAGTAAACAAAATTGTTTATTTAATATAAACGTTTTTGTTTACCAATAAATATTTTGTATTTTACCATAAAACATGAATTATGTTACCAAAATTAAATAAAATTAAAGGAATACATCCTGGCACACTATTAAGATGGGAGTTAAATAAACGAAACTTAAAAGGTTGCGAATTAGCCGACAATATTGGTGAACATAGACAAACAATAAGTGCCATTCTCAATAAAAGAAGAGGCATTAACCCAAAACTTTCTATTAAACTATCAAAAGAGTTTAGAACGGATAAAGATTACTTCATGATATTACAGGCAAGTTATGACGTAAAATTACTATCAGAATCTGAAATAAAAAACACACCAAATATTAATAATATAAGAAGAATAATTTTTTGGGACACTGATTTTAATAAAATTGATTGGAACAAAAATAAGAAAGCCGTTATAAAAAGAATTTTAGAAAGGGGAAATAAAACTGAAATAAATGAGATCATTTCATTCTACGGAAAAAAAGATATTTCCAAGGAAATAAAATCAATAAAAAAAAGTCACTTACCTTCTTTTGAAAAGAATATTATTGAACATAATTTAATATAACAAAATGGAATTGTATTTGAATACTGTTTCTGATTTACTTTGGAATTCTCTTAAGCAATTAATGTCAATTGATGAGTTTAATAGTTTTAGAATAGTTGGAGGTACTTCACTAAGCCTACAAATTGGTCATAGAGAATCAATTGATATAGATTTATTTACAGACGCTGAATACGGCAGTATTGACTTTACTATACTTGAAGCTAAATTAAATGAAACCTTTACTTATGTAGATATGCCATCAGTTGATTTAGTTGGTATGGGAAAGCCCTATTTTATTGGTAACAATGAAAATGAATTAGTAAAATTGGATTTATTTTATACAGATCCTTTTGTTTTCCCTTGTATTCTTGAACAAAATGTTAGGTTTTCAAGTATTGAAGAAGTAGTTGCAATGAAATTTGAAATAATAGCTAATGGTGGACGAAAAAAAGATTTTTGGGATATTCATGAGCTATTAGAAACTTATACACTAGATGAAATGATAGACTTTTACTTCAAAAGAAATCCTTATGGGGTTTCTAAAGATGAAATATTACTAAAGGTTGTTGATTTTTCTACAGCAGAGAATGATTTTACGCCAAACTGCTACAAGGAAAAAGTATGGGAATTAATTAAGTTAGATTTTGAAGAATCAGTAAAAAAATAAAGCCGACTTGCTAACACTATATATAGCAAATAGGGCTGGTTAGTGTTTAACCGAAAGGTCCTTGTCTATTTGCAAAGTCGCCAAATCTTTTGATTTGGTATTAAAAGAAAAAAGCACACTATACCCCTCTCTACAAAGGCTTTCTTTAATATACGCTCTATAGTATAGTTTTACAGTAAACACCATATACAGGACACCAAAGTTTCACCTACATTAATCTTTACAGCTATTTCTTGCAATAGGTATGATAAAAAAATAATAGTATTTTTATTATAAGTATATCGGTTCGTGTAAGAATAGTAAGGGGTTAAAATGCACTTGCTTTTCGGTTTATCACTTAGCCAAATTTACAATTTTTTCTTTTATTTTTTAACTGAATGCAAAATTGTAAATTTGGCGGACTTTGTAAAATGCACTGAACTTAGAATTAAGTACTAAAACCCTTATTGTTTTTACACTTTGTTATGTGCTGGCATTATTTCGTTCGTGTTCAATCAGCCATTTTTTTCGTTCAATTCCTCCACCATATCCAGTCATTTTTCCATCTTTTCCAATTACTCTATGACAAGGTATAATTATTGAAATTCGATTATAACCATTTGCAGATGCAACTGCTCTAATAGCTTTTGGATTGTTAATTTTTTCTGATTGTTTTTGGTAAGTTGTAGTTGTTCCGTATTCTATTTGTTGTAAACAGTTCCAAACTGAATTTTGAAAATCAGTTCCTGGTGTTTCAAGTTTTACATCAAAAGTTTTTCTTGTGCCTTGAAAGTACTCTTTAATCTCTTTTTTGACTTGTTTAATATGTTCATTTTCGCCCGAAATGATATTTGCTTCTAACAACTTTTGTAAGTCTTTAAATTCCGTCTCAAGCATTCGTCTATCAACAAATTCTAATAAACAAATTCCATTGTTGGTTGCACAAACAAACATTGGCCCTAATGGTGTCGTAATACGGTTTATAAGTATTAGATTTTTATTTTTACTTTGTTTTGGTGATTTACCCACTAGTTTTTTAAAAGTGTAGCCAAAACCACTTAAAGATTCGTAACTCGTGTCAAAAGCTGTATGAGTAGTATTCTTTCCTTTTTTCAATTCTTGAAAAGCATTGTTTATTCTATACATTCTTTGATATGCTTGAAAAGTCATACCATAATGTTTTTTAAACCATCTACGCACAATTTCTGGACTAATTCCTTTTTGCCTTAATTGATAATCAGTTATTTTCTCTTTAGGATTTTCCTTAACCAATATAATTGCATTTTCAACCTGTTCAGGTGCTTGATTTGCATTTTCAGTTGGTTTACAAACCTTGCAAGGTCTATAACCATTATTCAAAGCCTCTTTAAAAGTCGTATAAAACTCAACATTCTCTTTTTTTGGTTTTCTTGCTCTGCAAGTAGCAATGCAAAAAACGGAAGTGGTTTTTACGCCTACAAAGAAAATACCAAC
Source organism: Aquimarina aquimarini (assembly GCF_900299535.1). Taxonomy (GTDB): domain Bacteria; phylum Bacteroidota; class Bacteroidia; order Flavobacteriales; family Flavobacteriaceae; genus Aquimarina; species Aquimarina aquimarini. Next base: position 158,225 of record NZ_OMKE01000049.1, read on the forward strand.
AAAGCTCTGTTTTCTATCTAACAGAGCTTGATAATAGGTTTCGATTTTGTTATTGTCTTTAATTAACATATTTAAAATATTGACTTAAATGAACTTTGATTTAAAACAGTTTGTAAACTCTCTTCAAACTCATCATACATCTTGTCGAAAAGGAAATTCCCCATACTTATTCGTTTTACACCTAATTTTGTTAATGTCTCAAAATTTGGAAGGTTAGGCATACACATTACATTAATTGGTAAATTTGTACAATTTACAATTTCTTTAATATCATCTTCTTTCTCAATGCAAGGTGCGAAAATTCCATCCGCTCCTGCATTTGCATAAAGTTGAATTCTTTTTTTTGTTTCTTCTACGATATTCTCTTGAAGTAGGATAAATGTATCTGTTCTCACGTTTATAAAAACATCAACATTCTCTTTTTCTAATTCCCCTTTTATTTCTTTAAGTGTCTTTGCGAAGTCATTAGCGTTTAATAAAATCCGTTTTTCGTTAATAACACTATCTTCGATATTAATTCCAATAACTCCTAATTGTGCTAATTTTTTAATGTGGTTAACGATTTCTTTTGGTTTGCGACTATATCCCGATTCCAAATCAACTGACAAAGGTAGATTTGTGTTTATGGCAATTCGCTTTACGAAATATTCCAATTCAGAAAACTCTATTTCTTCACCATCGTTATATCCTAAAATTGATGCAATTGCCGAACTCGAAGTTCCAATTGCTTGAAAATTTAATTTTTCAACTGCTTTTGTACTTGGCACATCCCAAACATTTCCGATTAATAATGGTTTATCTTGACTGTGTAAATTTTTAAATTCCATCTTTTTATGTTTTGATGCAAAGTAACTATGATGAAATTTAGTCAGCAACCGAAAATTGGACGAGTATTTTTTTCCGCTTGCACATAACAAAGAGTATAGTTACTATGGTGACTGTGTTTTATTGTTATAAGCCATTAAAACCAACAATATGGGGAATCCAAGTATAGTATTCGGAGAATACGTGCCAAAGTTAAGAGGAGAACTATTGTTTTCTGGTGTAAATGTAAAAGACAACAAAGCGATTGTCGTATTTAAGCCAAAAAATGATTACAAGGGCGAATTTGGATTTGATTGGTGTGAATGGAATATTGAAAATGGCATCATTGAAAAATTCCAAGATACAGAAGCGTCTGATATAGAATATACATTTAATGATACTGAACAAAAATATATATCTGCCACAGATGTTAATATCTATAAAATTCTAAAGTCTTTATATCCTAAAAAAAGTATTGGATTTGGGAAACAATACTATATCTCTTGGATGAATTTACCAAAAGGTAATAAAGCTACTTTAAAACTCACAACAATTTATATAAGCAAAAGAGAAAGTGCAGATGATGAAGAATATATAACCTTTAAACCCAATACAGATTATGACATAAATTACAACGGTCAACTAAATGATACCATAAAGATTCCTTTAAAAAAGAAAAACAAAGCAACATACGATATAGAAATATTTGCAAAAAATGAAACAGAAAATAATTCTTATATTGAAGCTATAGATGAAAAAGGAAATATAGTTGGAATTATAGAAATGCATCCTAATAAAAAAGTAGATTTAGACATAAAAATTATCCCTGTTGTTTTTAAATCTACAGAAGTCAAAGAAAAAAGTGAAGCAACAATATTGTATAACAAAACTATAAAGGCAAAAACAACAGATTTAGGTAACAGTTTAGATGACACATTAAATAAACATTCGCTAAATCAAGCAGGAATACAATGTAAAATTAAAACCATAAAAACTAACCCAGAAAGGATTGTTATTGATCTAGCTACAGATAATTGGGGAAAGTTTTATGATAGTACAAAAAAAGAATTTAAAAATTGGGAGTTTACACCAACTGAGTCTAATGCATCCAAAAGACCATCTCTATGGATAAGTGAAGATGGAGATAAAGCCTATGAATATAAAGAATATGAAGTCGAAGAGAAAGATGCTACAGGAATAGTTATTGGCACAAAAAAAGTATTTAAAACAAAAAATGATAAACGTTTATTATTAGATGAATTAGAAGATGCATACTATACAGAATATAGCAGAGAATTCAAAGGAGCTTTACTTTTTGTAACAGAAGAGAATTATTATAAACCTGACACTTTGGGGTATTCTCAAAGTAATCCTCTTAGAAGTCAAGGAACTGTTGTTTTTAAAGCAGGATTAGGTATGAGTGAAGTTTATGCGCACGAATTGGGTCATATGCTTGGGCTAGAACACGTCTTTTTAAAAACAGAAGAAGATGAAATTACAGAAATAACAAAAAATATAGCAACCCAAAATTTGAACATTACTAATTATGAAGAAAACATTCAAAATAGAAAAGAATTAATAGAAAATAGAAATGAAAATATTGCTTTTGAAACAAAAAGAATGAATGACTATGCATATAATGAAGATGGCTCAATACATAGTCAGGAATATATAGATGAACAGCAAGCCAAAATAGCTAAGCACCAAGCTGAAATTGATGAATATGATGCTGAAATAAAAGACTTCGAGAATAAAATTGAAGACTTTAAAAGAAAAATAGCGATAGAAAAAGGAAGAGGCTTTAAAATTAAAGAAGGAACCAGTACTAATTTTATGGACTATGATATATCGCGATTATATTTTGATAAATTTCAATGTTTAGTAATGCAACAAGAAGTTAAACATTTTTATAATGATTAAATATATATATATCTTAATACTAGTTTTTTTAACCCTATCATGTGGAACACAAAAGGTAATTACTAAAAAAGATTTATTATACAGTTCTACACCTGAAAATTTAGACAAGTTCGGCACATTTATTTGGGCAAAAAATAAGAACGATTCTATAGTAATTAATAAAAAGAACTTAGATATTATTAAATTAAAGAAAGGAATGCACTATAAATCATTAGTTATATATACTTTTTCTTTAACACGTTCTAAATACATAATAGAAAATTTAACATTTTCAGAAAGAAGTAAAACACTTGCATATTTAATATACTATATAAAAGAAAATAGTATAGAACCCAACATCATAGAATATACCATTTTAGATGATAAAAATTTTCGCTACTATAATGAATTTGAGAAGCACAACTATTATAATCTTCCAAACTTCAAAAACGAGTACAGAGAGAAATTTGAAAAATTAAAACCACCAAAAAAACTTGAGCCAACCCCCGTAATTAACATCATAGATAAAAGTGATTAATAGAAGCTTAGAACACCAGTAACCATTACACAAACCCACAACCAAATACCAGCGTTGTTTTTTTGAAACACCGTTTGTTTTCTCTACTGGATAGAAAAGAAAATTCCTTAGCTTTGAGAAAACCAAACTAAACAGAACACTTCATAAACTCCATTGATTAAATAGTTTGCTCTTGCTATCGCTACGCAAACGATTTAATCAACAATATTAAGGCTGAGTTTACTACAACATTCTCAGCAATTACTCAAAAAATTTAGGTAACAATTACAATTATTGAGACATCTATAATAAATAGGTAAACAAAATAATTATGAAAAAAACAATCTTATTGATTGGACTCATTGGAATAAGCTTTGGAATTAAAGCTCAAAACACATTTCCTACAACAGGTAATGTAGGAATTGGAACAACAACACCAAAAGGCTCGCTTCATTTATCATCGCCAATTACATCAAAAAATTCCGTGCAAAATATTGATGCTAACTTGATAATCGAGGGTAAAAGCAACACTAGAGCGACCAATCAAGGAGCTTCTTTGGGTTTTGTAG
>NZ_OMKE01000015.1 GCF_900299535.1 Aquimarina aquimarini
ACTCAGGTGTATGTATTAGATAGAGAGATGCAATTATGCCCTGTAGGAGTTCCAGGAGAGTTATATACCTCAGGAGAAGGAATTGCTTTGGGATATTTGAATAGGCCCGACTTTACCAAGGAGCGTTTTGTTTCAAACCCATATGGTAGTGCAGATAGTAAATTATATAAGACAGGAGATGTAGTTCGCTGGTTATCCACAGGAGATTTGGAGTTTATAGGTAGAAATGACAATCAGGTAAAAATTAGAGGATTTAGAATAGAACTAGAAGAGATTAGTTATCAATTAAACAGAATCAAAGAGATTAAACAATCTTTTGTAACCGTAGATACCTGTGAGCAAACAAAGGATGTGTCTATTGTGGCCTATATCGTGTCTGAAACAAATATCAGTAAAGATACAATCATAACCACATTAAGATCATGTTTGCCTTCATACATGATTCCACAGCATTACATATCTATAGAGGCATTACCAATTACGGCTAATGGTAAAATAGATACAGCCTCATTACCAAGAGTAGACAAAAATGTTTCAAAAGATACCTATGTAGCACCAAGAAATGAATTGGAAGAAAAAATAGCCGCTATCTGGAAAGAAGTATTGTCAGTTGATCAAGTAGGGGTATATGATAATTTCTTTTCGATAGGAGGTAATTCTATTTTGGCAATTAAGCTTGTAGCGATGTTGCAACAATATTTCCAAATGGAAATCAACGATATTTTTGAATATCCTACAATAGATGAGTTGATCAAAAATATTAGCTATGAAAAGAACTATCTCAAACATAAACTAGAATCTTACATTTCTAAGCTCAAAGCGATGGAGTTTGTTGAACAATTTGCAACTAAAGAAATTAAGAAAGAAAATAAAAAAGCAACAGAAAGACTTAAGCAACAGAAGAAAGACTATATAAAAGATATTAAGAAATTACGTAAGCTGAATTACAAGAAAAAGATCTCATATGATCATATTTTCTTGTTAGGAGGAACAGGATATCTGGGAGTACATCTGTTGTTTGAAATATTAGAAAAACTTCAAAGCAAGGTTACTCTGCTTATTAGAGGTGAGGATCAACAGGATGCAGAAAATAGAATTCGAGATAAATACACCTATTATTTTGGTAAGAATGTTTTTGATTACAACGATAGGGTACAGGTGATAAATGGTGATATTACAGAACCTTTCTTTGCAATAGAGCAAAGTAAATACGAAGCGCTAGCTGAGCAAGTAGATTGTATTCTGAACACGGCAGCAAATGTAAAGCACTACGGTAAACAAGAAGATTTTGAAAAGGTAAATACACTACCAATTCATGAGCTAGTTTCCTTCTCTCTTATCGGTACACCTACCCCAATACATCATATTTCGACATTAAGTATTGGAGGTTTTTTAAGTGAAGAAGTAGTAGCGCAAGAAGAGGAAGAAGAAAACCTGAAAGTAATATTTACAGAGCAAGAAACAAATAAAAAGCAACAACACTTTAATCACTATGCAAAAAGCAAGTTCGACGCAGATACTTTGTTAGATACTGCTAGAGCAAAAGGAGCAATCGTAAATATTTATAGAGTAGGAAACCTTAGTTATCATAGCAAAACGGGTCATTTTCAGGAGAATATAGAAAATAATGCTTTTTATAACCAGATCAGAGCAAATCTGTTTTTAGGAGGAGTTATTCATAGTGAGATAGGAACAGAAATATCGTGTATTGATAGAGTAGCACAGGCGATTACTAAAATCTTTGACAAAGAACAATTATTGAATAGAAATTATCACTTAAAAAATGATAACCTGTTAGACAATAAAACATTCATAAAAGCAGCCAACAAAAATGGATTTGATGTACAAAGTATGGAGTCTAGAGAATTTCTAGAAAATATGTTAGGCATGTATGATGCCCATACGGCATTAATTAACCGTTTTATGCTTCATCTCAATATTTTTGATGGAGAAGCGTCAAAAAGAGTCCCTTACATGTTATGTAATGAAGAGACAGAATATATTTTGAAAAAATTAGGATTTGCTTGGAATCCAAATAAAGAAAGAGAAGTAAAACTCATGTTAAATTATGGAAGAAAAATTAATTATTGGATCAAATAGTCAGGTAGCCGTATCTACTGTACTAAAAGAAGCTTCAACACAACAACTGGATTATCTTAAAGAGAGAATCGAGGCTGGATTACCCAGTTTTTTATCCTCTATAAATCCTGTGTTTGAAGAATCCGTTCAGGTAGCTTATATGCTTTCAGAAATAAGTAATCACTTTCAAAAAGGAGAATATAGAAAAACATTCTTTGGGAACTCTCATTTAGAGGCTGTTCATGGAGCAATAAAGGTAGGTAGGCACGCAGCTAAAGAACTTTTTGATAAAGAAGGAGGAAAAGTCGTCGTCCTAGATAGCCTTAATTACTACAAAAAGATATTTGACCCTTTGCAAAAAGGTAAGGGTAAAGCATTAATTCCTGGAGTTGAATTTCTTGAAAATATCAGTAGCTTGGCAACTCATATCCAAAATAAAGAGCTTGCTGTAGCAGTAATAAAACTAGAGAAAGAACAAGAGGTAAACGATACTTTACTACAGATTCTTATAGAAGCACATAAGAATACTATAGTAACTGTTTTAGATATGAGCTGTTTGGATATAGACCAGATAAAAGTGCTTCCAGCTGAATTGATACGGCAGTCTGATGTTCTCGTATGGGGAGAAGCATTAACAGATAACAGATTTCCTTTTGGAGCCTTTTCTACAAAAAATAGTATTCATAAACCTTGGAACAGCTTTGATAGAGCATTATTACACTCATCAACTTATGGAGGAAATGGATTGGTACTAGGATTTGTGAGGAATGTTCTTTTGAAACAGTATCCTGATTTTAACCAGAGAAAGTACAACAATGTTTTTAGAAAGATTAAAAAATCTGAAGGATTCAAATTCAAAATGGCTTCAAAGTATATGAATGAATACCTCAATTTTCTTTTTAGAACTACAGTTTCTATGAATTTTGAAGAATCTAGATACTCTTATTTTATTACCAAAGGCAAAAAATATTTAGACTGTGTAGGAGGCTCAGGCTGTAATGCAAGAGGACATAATCGATTAGATATTATTGATGATGTGCTTGAACAACATGATACGACAAAAGACTATTTTGAAGACCTAGAAAAAGAAATGGCACTACGTACAGGGTTGAGTAGAGCAATGATGGGTAATAGTGGGGCAAGTGCTGTAGAGATGGGGATTATTATGGGAATGCTAGCTAATAAAGGAAAAAAGAAAATAGTTGTTTTTAATGGAAACTATGCAGGAAAGACATTAATAGCGATCAATGGAACAAATGATGATCATAGCCATTTTGAACCACTTTATGCTGATGTAGAAATTATAAATCCATATGTAGCATCTGCAAGAAAAGATCTAGAAAATGTCTTACTAACCAATGAGGTAGGATTAGTTTGGTTTGAGCATATTCAAGGAGGTGCCTTACTCAAGATACCTACAGATTTATTATCACTTCTTGCAAAACACAAAACTACCTACAAGTATTTGATAGGAATTGATGAAATCTTACATGGAGTTCATAGAACAGGAGATTTTCTAAGTTTTGATACGACCATTATAGAACCCGATATTATCACTTTTGCCAAAGCTTTAAGTAATATGGTATTTCCTACCTCTGTAGTTATGATGTCTCAACAAGTTATAGAAGCTGCTGAGGATACAAATTATGAAACCGTGCAGTACTATAAAAATGTGTTTAAAAACCAACTGGGAGCACATCTCGCTTTAGATGTGCTACGCAAAAGCGAAATGGAGAATATCGCTGCTAATGTGAAAGAAAAATCAGCATATTTACAACAACAAATAGGTCAATTGTTTAGAAAATCTAATTATTTCAAGAATATTGAAATTGTAGGTTTTCATATTCGATTTAATCTTAATATGAAAGCATATCCGTTTAAGTATTTTTCATACAAAAAAGCTACAAATATTATCACAAATGCCTTCTATAAAAAGGCAAAAATCATTACCTTTTTAGGGAGAATGCTTCCTCCTTTAAATAGCTCAAAAGAAGACATTGAGGTGTTGATAAAAGGAGTCGAAAAAATGGTAAGTATCCCAGGGTGGTACTTTATTTGGATTGGGATTAAACAGTATGTTCACATGAAATATTTGATGATAAAAAAGAAATTATAAAATAATAATAGTTGTATAAATATAGAAGAAATGAATAAAAAAGAAGAACCAAAAGTTCGTTGGATAGACTTTGGGATTCCTATTGGTATTATTGCATTGGCAGTACTACTAGGAAAAACCTCTTTGCTTCAGGAATACCCCAATACAGTTTCGATATTGATTACCTATACTTTGACGATAGTATCTCCTTTGGTATTTTTGATTCTCATTTGGGAAAAGAAGATATTTAGGCTTACTGCAATTCCTTTTTTTACCATAGGAATTATTTTGGTGCGTTTTCTTTTATTAGAAGAACAAAGGGTTCACCTAGAAGTTATTACAACGTATCTATTACCAGTTATAGAAATTCTTGCGATTCTATATATTGTTTACAAAAGTTATATGTCTATTAAGTCATTTAGGGCAAATGCCAAGGAAGATGCCGACAGGTATATGGTATTTAAAAAAACTGCCTATGACATGGTAGAAAATAGATTTCTTACAAATTTTCTAGCTTCAGAAATTGCTTATGTAAACTATGCCTTTTTTGAGTGGAGGACAAGGGCTTTAAAGGACAATGAATTTACCTGCTATAAAAAAAGCGGAGTTACCAGTGTTTTTGGAGGGATTATTTTTGTTGTCCTTTTAGAAACCATTGTTTTGCACCTTATACTGTATCGGTATGATTTAAAAATTCTAGCTTGGGTTTTTACCTTTAGTAGCTTGTATGTAGCTATGTTAATTTTTGGACATCTAAAATCTATGAAATTCCGTTTTTCAAAATTAAAAGAAGATCAGTTAATACTTAGATATGGACTTTTTGGAGATGCTCGCATCAATCTTGATATGATAGAAAAAGTAGAATCAACTACCAAAGATGTTGATATAAAAGAGAAAAAAGTAGCTAAACTGGCCATGATAAGTGATATGGAAGATCACAATATTGCACTCTATTTTAAAGAAAAACAAAAGGTAGAAGGAGCCTACGGGATTATCAAAGAATGTGATGTGTTACTATTATATATAGACGAAAAAAAGCACTTTCTGGAGACATTAAATCAATTAATTCAACAAGCTGAACCAGCATCGCAACAAGTATATACGTCAGCTTCAGTATAAAAAAGCACTATCTCATTAATTGTATAATTAATGAGATAGTGCTTTTCAGACAGAATTTGAGTTACACCCTTCTATTGGACACTACCTCAGTTCTTAACTATATTTGAAAAACGGGTCCAACTATAAAAAGTTAAACCCGCTGAAATTTTGTTTACACAAAATTATGGATACTGTCTATTTATTATTGGTTATTCATTCTGATCAGATTTTTCTTCCTTTTTTGAATTAAGCTTTAGAAGCCTTTCTTCACTTTTGGAAAGACTGGATTGAACCTTGGTAACCTTCTCTTGATGTTTTTTTAGTCTTTCTTCCACTTTAGCAACTTTAGCAATTTTTTCTATGTATTGCTCTTCTGTGATTTCACCAGCTTCTTTTTGAGCAGCTAAACGATCCTTAGTTTTTTGAATTTTGTCAGTTCCTTTACTACTTTGATTTTCATAAAAAGCCAGCTTTTCTTTTTTACGTTCGATGTTACTTTGAACAAGATTTGCTTTTTCGTTCTTATATTCAACTCGTTTGGCTTTTATCTCTTCTCTTTTTTCTTTGGTAGCTTCTTTATAGGCAGTAAGCTTTTCTTTCAATTCAGGATTAGCGTCTAGATAAGCCTTTTTTTCTTCAGGAGACATTCCCTTCATTTTTTCTTTATGTTCTCCCAGAATAGCCTTTCTACCTTCTTTTAATTCTTTTTTTGCTTCTTTAATTTCCCCTTTTTGGGCTTTCAGCTCTTCTTTCTTCGCCTTTATATCTTTTCGCTGAGCTTTCATTTCTTCTTTTTTCTGCTTCACCTTTTCCTTACGCTCTTTTATAGCGTCTTCAGGTTTTTGAGCATTCGCTATTCCGATAAACCCAATTAATAGGATCATCAATATATATCTTGTGAATTTCATTGGTATAATTTTATAGGTTGTCTAATTCATTGAGAGCATTGTCAATTTCCTTAGCTTCTTTTTCTAAAGACTCTAATTCTTGTGTAGTTTCTTCTGCTTCTTCCTTCACAGTCTCAATTTGTTGGTTTAATTCAGCAGCTTCTTTTTTTTCTTGTTCAGCTTTTTTATCTGTACAAGACATGAGACAGAAACTCATTACAAATAAAGTTAATAAGATTTTTTTCATAATATAAGTGTTGATTAGATTAAGTACCTAATTTACTTATTTTTTTCAGTTTTAACAATTTCAAAACCCTTTAAAGTGTTAAAAATTAAGTGATAACGATTCAGTGAATTTTTATTCAAGATTGTTAATACATAAAAAAAGCATCGATATCAATACACTTTTTGTTAAAGAAATTGATATCGATGCAATTATAAGTAACACATAGTTTTTAAAGAAACTATGAATTTGTTAATTGTTTCTTGTTAAACAAGAGCTTCCTCTAGATAGTAAGAAGGAATAGTTGCCATAATGTTTTGGTGTAATGAATCAATTCTAACAACAATTTTTTGGGTATTATCAACCCTCATTACCTCGCATCCTAATCCATCTAATGATCCATGTAAAATTTTTCTAATATCTCCTACTTTAGGTAAATTTTGGGTGACCTTAATTTCTGAGATTTCATCATTACTAACAAGAAGTTTGATTTTTTGAATTTCTTGCTGAGTTAGTAATGCGTACTCATTACCAAAACAGATAAATTTACAAACACCTTGCACAGATAAGGCCTTGTGAAATTCTTTTGCAGATGTAATATTTACAAAAACATAAGAAGGAAACAAGGGTTTAAAAATGGTTTTTTTTCGATCACTCCATTGTCTTATAGTCTTTATTGTTGGTAGAAAAACCTCAATCTGTTTTTCTTGTAAAAGACAATGGACTTTTTTCTCTTGGCATGATTTTACATAAAGTACATGCCACCCGGTTTTAAGAATTCTAGTCATAAAATTAATAATTAGTGTGAAATAAATATAATTATCATTGAATCTCTTCAATGGTCATTAACTTTATTGTTTATAATGGGGGGAGGTAATGATTAGATAAAGCTTCGCTTCCTGTACTTACAAAAATGGTCAGGGGTAAAGTATAAATGCAAAGAATTCATAGTATTTGAATTGCTAAAAAAATATTAATTTATCAGTATAAAAATACAAATATATTATGATAATTATTTGATATATTGTTCTTAAACGTCAACAATATAATACATTAGTGATATTTCTTTAAAAATTGAACGTTACGATTATATTAAGATTAATTACACAAAAAAGATAATTAGTGTTAAAAATACAATACATATTATAGTAACGATTTTTTTGCTTATTTGTTTTAAAAACTAACGTATATAAATTTTATCCATCTTTTTTAAAAGTAGTATTAATAATTATAAGAATTATATATCTTAATTTAAGAATCACTTTATTAGCATGTTATATAAAATCAGGGGTTTTTTTGAAATTGATGGAAACACATAGAGGAATTTGATGTTAAAGGGTCGTTTAAAAATATATAAACGACCCTTCTTACTAGTATGCCAACCAGCTTTTATATTTAATATTTTCTTTATTTAATCAATACTTTTTGACTATCTACTTTTTTATTATTGATTAATAAAGAATAAAAATGTATACCATTGGTTAGTTTGGTGCTATTAATAGTTATAGATGTATTTCCTCTTTCAGAAACAGGATGTGATGCTAGTTCTTGCCCTTTAGAATTAAATATTTTGACAGCAGCAGTAGCTATATCTTTAGCTATAAATAATTCAAGCGTTACTTCTCCATCAGAAGGATTAGGGAAAGCTTTAATCAATCTGGATTTAGAGGAGTTTGCAGGAATGTTATTACTCGCTATTTGATTTTCTAATTTTGTAACTTTAGCAGACAAATTTTCGATCATCTCTTTTTGTGTTTTTATGGCCTCTACTAATATAGGAACCATATGAGAATACGAAATAGATTTTCCTTCTATTCCTTCGACATTTCTTACTAATTCAGGAAAAACTTTTTCAACATCTTGAGCGAGAAATCCAATTTCTTTTTTTTTGGATTTGTCAGATTTCCAAGTGTAAGAAACAGCATCTAATTTAGATAAATCATCAAGATAATTTTTATTTATTATAGATATATTTTCTTTATCATTTTTATCAGATCTTTCATATAGGGTTTTTGCATAAATATCTATAAAGCTGGCTCTAGGAGTATTAAAGAATACAATAAACCTTTCAGATTCTAATCTAGGATCGGAAGCAGTGGTATTAATTAAAAATTGGCGTCTTCTGTATGGAGAGGTATTGCTATAACGAACTCTAAGTGAGCCTCCCTCGATGTCTAGTTTTTTTGCAGGAGACCTCGTGCCTATACCTACATTTCCATTAGGAGCTTCGTATAATTGTGCATTAATATCTATAGAGGAAAAAAGAAATATACAGATAGATAATTTAATGAATATTATTTTCATGATTTTTGGTTTTAAGATTATTGTATGATGCTGGTTAGGCATGTATTAAATTTACAAACTATTGGGGTATATTTTTTCTTTTTTAAGAAAAGGTTACATAATGAGTTGAAAAATAATATTTTACAGTAATTGCGGAAGTTTATACCACTTTAGGAAGCAGTATATGTATTAGAAACATACTTTAGTAAGATTTCAAAATAAAAAATTACCTTTGGAAAAGGGGAGGTGCAAAAAGAGCAAGTAGATAAAAATCAATTACTTTTCTATACGTATTTATATAAGTAGGGATAATTTTTGCGTTCAACCAATTAAGCAATATTGAGCAGTCTATGTCAAAAAACAAAGCTACTATACAATCTATCGCAGACACATTAGGGGTTTCTGTATCAACAGTATCCAGAGTAATGAATGGGGTCGGTAAAAAATATAGAATTAGTACAAAGACCATTGCAGCCATTCATGAAACCGCAGAAAAATTAAACTATACGCCTAATAAGATTGCAAAAAGCCTTCGTCTGAAAAAAACATTTACCATTGGAGTAATTATTCCTGATATTTCTAATCCTTGGTTTTCAAAAATTACCATGCGAATAGAAGAAGAATCCAGAAAAAGAGGGTACAGTGTTTTTTTATGCAATAGTAATGGTGATATTACCATAGAAAGGGATGCATTAAAATTATTAGAAAATTGGAGTGTTGATGGCATTATTATCGTTCCCATTGGGATAGAGTATAAGCATTTGCTCGCTTTGTATAAAAATGGAAAACCATTGGTTTTGGTAGATCGTTTTTTTGAAGATGTAGAACTACCTTATGTTTCTACAGATGACAAGCAAGGAGCCTTAGAAGCGAATGAACTATTAATCAATAATGGGCATACCCGTATAGCATGTATACAAGGGTTGAGAGGAACTTCGCAAAACACACAACGAGTTAATGGGTATAAAGAAGCACATAAAAAACATGGTATTCAAATAGATGAATCCTTTATCGTAGGAAGTGATTTTGGGTATGATAATGGCTATAATGAGGCCAAAAAAATCCTTAAAAATTTAAAAGACACCCAAATAACAGCTATTTTTTCTACAGGAAATCAAATAACGCTAGGAGTTTTAAAAGCATGTAAAGAGGAAAATGTAAAAATCCCAGAAGAGTTATCATTAATCTCTTTTGACGAAAATAACTATTCAGAGCTCTTATACACTCCAATTTCTACGGTATCTCATATAGATGATGAAATAGGAAATAAAGCGATAGAATTATTATTTAGTCAGATAGATAAAAATACAATTGAAGAATCTACAAATGTACTAACACCCACTCACCTGATCCAAAGAGCTTCAGTGCAAAAAATCTCATCATAAAAAGAAGTTTTAAAAAAACAAAAGTGCAATTAAAGACTCTTTTTAGTGCCTTTTCTAACTTGGCTATTATTATTATTTAAATAGTATAGTAATTTTTTTTCATTAAAAATAAGAGAAATAATAAGAGGATAATAAATCAACGTAAAATCCCTCTATTACTGAACTTCAAGATACCTAGAGCACTGTTGTTTTGCAATAAAGTAATTACGGTAATTGTGTTAAATAACAGTCTGTTAGAGAATGAAAGTTTTGGAAAATCAGAAAAAACTACTATTTTGCACAAACGTTTGCGCAAAAAAATATTCTATAATTCTTTTGAATTAAGAATGAATATAAAAGGATAAAAATCAAGAGGCAGGATGCCTTTTTTGCAATTCATCTCTTTTTCTTAAAACCCTAGTGATGAATTTGTGTGATATTAATTTAATTTTCTGTAGTTATGAAAAACAGTTTTCTTTTTGTCATTTTTTTAGTGTTCCTGGGGGCAGAAATATCAGCGCAGGTAACAACATCAAACATCAGAGGAAAGGTCATGGATGATCAGGGGCTCGCCTTAATGGGAGCAGATGTTATAGCAATACACACGCCTACTGGAACAAAGTATGGAGTGATTACCAATTCAGATGGTAGGTTTAATATGCTTAACCTTAGAGTAGGAGGGCCTTATACCGTAACAATATCTTATTTAGGGTTTAAGACTCAAACACAAAAAGAAGTGTTTTTATCATTAGGTAAAACCTTAACTTTTGATACCACATTAACACTCGACGCAGAAGCGCTGGGAGAAGTAATAGTTGTTTCTGATGGCGCAGGCACTTTTAATGGTGATAAAACAGGAGCCGTAACAAGTGTTACGAGCAAACAGCTAACAAAACTTCCTACGATTTCTCGATCAGCACAGGATTTTACACGATTAGAACCAACAGCAAGTGGTAATTCTTTTGGAGGAAGGAATGACCAATTCAATAACTTTTCATTAGATGGCGCTGTATTCAATAATCCCTTTGGGTTAGACTCTCCTACACCAGGAGGACAAAGTGGGGCGCAACCCATTTCGCTAGATGCTATTGATCAAATTCAGGTATCATCAGCACCCTATGATGTAACACAATCAGGTTTTACAGGAGCTTCTGTAAATGCGGTAACAAAAAGTGGGACCAATGAGTTTCACGGAACTGTATACAGTTTTTATAGAGATGAAAACCTAACAGGAAATAAAGTAAAAGGAGAAAAGGTAATACGACCAGATTTGAGTCAGTTGCAATCAGGATTCAGTATTGGGGGACCTATCGTAAAAGACAAGTTGTTTTTCTTTGCCAATCTAGAAAGAGACCAGAGAGATGACTTAGGAACCAATGGTTTTGTGCCTAATACAGGATCTGGAGCCATTAATGAATCTAGAGTTTTAGAAAGTGACTTGATAGCAGTACAACAAGCATTAGGTAGCTTAGGATATAATACAGGAGCTTATGAAGGGTTTACTTATGGAGCAGAATCTATAAAAGGAATTTTAAAACTGGACTGGAATATCAATACCAAACATAGATTAGCTTTTATCTATAATTTCTTGGATGCATCAAAAGAACTACCAGCACATCCAACAGCTATAACCGCCAGAGGACCAAATTTTCAAACACTACAGTTCGAGAATTCAGGATATGAAATCAATAACAGATTGCAGTCATTTCAACTAGAATTAAATTCTACCTTTTCTGATGTAATCACCAATAAACTACAAATAGGATATTCTCATTTTGATGATTTTAGAAACCCACTTTCTGCACCCGCACCTACGATTGTAATTCAAGATGGAGACGAGAGTAATTATATTATTGCAGGTCACGAACCTTTTTCTATTCATAATGAACTGGATCAAAAAGTGATTCAGATTACCAATAACGTGAATTATTTTATAGGAAATCACACTCTTACCTTAGGAGGATCTTTTGAAAAATTTATGTTTGATAATTCATTTAACCTAACTGCTTACGATAATTTTGCAGCAGGAGGTAATTATTATGGTTTGTTTAGACCGTACCCAAGTGTTCAAGCATTTTTGGAGGATGCAAACAATCCATCTGGCGGATTAGCAGGAAACCTTCAGTTTGCACAAAATACATTTAACAACAACAATCAATTGGCAGTAGGAGATCCAGGAGGATGGGCATTGGCAGAAACCAATGTAGGGCAATTGGCGTTCTATGCTCAGGATGAATGGAATATTTCTGATGATTTTAAACTTACATTAGGAATTCGTTTTGACAAGCCTTTGTTTTTTGATACAGCAGATAAAATTAGAGAAAACATAGAGCGAAAAGGAACCTATGACCCTACCATTGTTTATTTTAATCCAGAAACAGAACAAGAAACCACTATTGATTCTGAGGTATTGCCTAATGATGATTTCTTGATTTCACCAAGAGTAGGATTTAACTGGAATATCAAAGGAGAATCAAAAACACAGATCAGAGGAGGATCAGGAGTGTTTACAGGTCGTTTTCCTTTTGTATGGATAGGAAATCAGGTACAAGGTGTAGACTCATTTTTTTATCAAACAGTAAGTCCTGATTTTAAGTTTCCTCAGGTATGGAGAACCAATATCGGAGCAGACCACAGGTTTGAAAACGGTTTAACACTTACAGCAGATATTTCATATACCAAAGATATCAATGCCCCACATGTACAAAACTGGGGATTACGAAATCCATCGGCAACCCTAAACGCTTCTGGAGATAATAGACCAGTATATGCTGATGCAGACAAAGAGAATAATGGATATGTTTTTATCAATTCTAATAAAGGAAGAATATGGAACACTTCTATAAAAGCACAAAAAACATTTGAAAACGGATTGTATGCAAGTCTGGCCTATAGCTACCTTAATGCAAAAGATATCAATTCTATCGAAGCAGAAATCACAGGAGATGCGTTTGATTTTAATCCCGTATCAGGTAATGCAAATCAAGATGTGTTAGCACACTCTAAGTATGGTGATACGCATCGTTTTATTGGTGTTGGAACCAAACAATTTAATTATGGAAAAAATGACCAATGGTCAACCGTGATCTCTACGTTTTTTGAATATGCACAAGGAGGGAGGTTTAATTATACCTATGCAGGAAATATAAATAATGATAGTTCTTTACAAAATAATGACCTATTGTATATTCCTACCGCAACAGAAGTACAACAAATGCAGTTTTCAGGCGTGGGTCAGGCAGAAGCTTTTGAAGCCTTTATTCAACAAGATGATTACCTCAGTGAAAATAGAGGAGAATATACAGAACGATATGGAGCATTGGCACCATGGAGAAGTAAATGGGATGTAAAACTATTGCAAGATTTCAATTTTATGATTCATGAGCGTAAACAAACGATCCAGTTTAGTATAGATATATTAAATTTTGGAAACCTGCTTAATTCTGATTGGGGGGTAATATCAACGCCTAATACCTTAAACCCATTGTCAGTTTCTGTAGATCCAACGACCAATACGCCTACATATACATTTAATCCAGATTTGAAAAAAACTTTTGGTTCAGATGCCAGTCTTCAATCCAGATGGCAAATGCAATTTGGACTACGGTATATATTTTAATATCATAAGGAAACATGTATAAAATACAGCAGGTAACTCCAATACATGTCTTCCTTTTTTTTAAAAGAAGTAATTCAAAAACAATAACTAATAATACAAGGTCTTTGCCTATGAGTTAGCCACATTCAAAAAAATAAAGCAAAGACCTTATTGATGTAATAGAGTTTATATAAATAGAAAAACAGTAAAGATGAAAAAAATTATAACTGTAATAGGAAGTTATAATCACGATATGGTACTTCAGACCACACGTTTTCCTAATCCAGGAGAAACCATTACCGCCAAAAAGCTAGAGATGTTTTCTGGAGGAAAAGGTGCAAATCAGGCAGTCGCAGCAGCAAGATTAGGAGGAGATGTTTATTTTATTACAAAAGTAGGTAACGATGCCTTTGGCAATAATGCCAGTCAAAACTTTTCTGTAGATAATATACGTACTGATTACATACTACAAGATATGGAAGTATCCTCAGGTACGGCGGTCATTTTGGTAAATCAAGAAGGACAAAATTGTATTGTAGTAAATCCAGGAGCAAACAATATGTTATTGCCTAGTGATATAGAGGATTGCCAAAAAGCAATCAAAGAAGCTTCTTATATTTTAATGCAGTTAGAAATACCTTATGAAACTGTAAAATATGCTATAGAAACAGCATATCATATGAATAAAAAAATAGTGCTCAATCCTGCACCTACAGTTCCTCTGGATGATAACTTATACTCAAAACTTTTTTTAATTACACCCAATCAAACCGAAGCAGAAATGTTGACAGGGATAGCATGTGTAGATCAAATATCGGTTGCTAAAGCTGCCGATGTATTGCTACAAAAAGGAGTTAAAAATGTAATCATTACGCTGGGAGAAAAAGGAGCATATTTCAAAAATAAAGAAGAAGAATTTCTGATTCCTATTCGGGAAGTAGATGTCAAGGATACCACAGGCGCAGGAGATATTTTTAATGGAGCTTTATTAGTTGCATTAGCAGAAGAAAAAAATTGGAAACAAGCAGTAGCCTTTGCTAATTCTGCATCTTCTATTGGAGTAAGTAGAATGGGAGCGCAATCATCTGCCCCTTATAGAGATGAAATTTTGGTATAAAGCGTTTCAAAAAAGATAGTAAGAATACAGAATACAAGAACAGAAAAAGGATGTAGTAGAAATTTTAGATGACAATGAAGAGAGTACAACAGACAATAGTATATATCACCATAGGAGTATTATTATGTATAGCAATATCCTGTCAACAGGCAGAAAATACAATGGTGAATACTACCACAGAAAAAAAACAATCCTATGCAGAGAAAAGAAAGGAACTGATTGCCAAAGACAGCCTTCGCGCTTTTGCTGCAGAGATAACTTTATCTGATAAAGAATTAAAACTAGATAGCATAATCGATTCTTACAGAACTACTTTTAATACCAGTATATCAAATGCAAATACGTCTTTTTATAACCAGCCATTTCATACAGTACAGCATATGATAGACACTACGATGTTGTATACACTGTTTCAGAAAATGCCCAAAGGAGGATTGTTGCATACACATAGTATTGGTATGACAAATATTAAGTGGGTAATAGACTATGCAGAGAAACTATCAAATTGTTATGTTTATGAGAAAGAAAGTAATGACACCTATTTATATGGTCAGTTAGGGATTTATAAAGAAGACAATATACCAGATGGGTTTGTTTCCTTACAAGCAAAGCTTCAGCAAATCCCGTCTTTTAGAGATACGCTGTATGAGTTAATGCAGCTAAAACGAAAAAAGTTGTCTGATACGATGGATTATTGGACAGTCTTTGAAGAGCGTTTTAAAAGGATTGCTCAGGTATTGAATTATCGTCCTTTTTTCAAAGCCTATTACAAACAAGCGTTTGTAGAGTTGATACAAGACCAGATAACCCATGTAGAAATACGAATGATATTTGATCATTTGTTTGATAGTACTACGGTAGAATATCCTATAGAAACCATGATTTTGGATTTAGAAGAAGTAGTCAAAGAAATACAAATGCTAGATGAGAGATTCAGTATAAGTATTATTTACACCAGTTTTAAATTTTTGGATAACAAAAACATAGACAAGCAGATCCAACAAGCTTTTTATTTAAAACAAAAATACCCCGATATAATCAGTGGATTTGATCTTGTGTCTGAAGAAGATAAAGGACATAGTGTTTTGTATTATCAAAAAAACTGGAAAACAATCGACTCATTAGAGCAAAAATTAGGAATAGAACTGCCCCTGTTTCTTCATGCAGGAGAGAGTAAATCTAGAAAGAATCAAAACCTGATAGATGCTGTTTTGCTGGATAGCAAACGAATAGGTCATGGGCTCAACCTGATACTTTACCCAGAAATAATGTCACTTGTCAAGAAAAAAGATATTCTAATAGAAGTGTGCCCACTTAGCAATCAGATATTAGGATATGCAAATGACCTTAGAAATCACCCAGCTAGAATTTTATTGGCAAATGGGATTCCATGTTCTATAAATAATGATGATTCTGGAGTTTTTGCCTATCAGGGATTAAGCTATGATTTTGTAATGGCTTGTTTGGCCTGGGAGCTTACTCTCAAGGAAATAAAAAAGTTGATACAGAATTCTATTACATATTCTGGACTGACAGCCGAAAAGAAAGAAGCTGCTCTTGTTCAATTAGACATTGATTGGAATGTTTTTGTAAAAGAACAAATTGGCATTTTGGAGAAAACAAATAGTAATTAAAAAACAAATTCAGATGAAAAGAAAATTTATTATTGATACAGATACTGCTTCTGATGATGCTGTGGCTTTAATAATGGCAATGAATTACCCTGGTGTAGAAATTCAAGCTTTTACGGTAGTTGCAGGCAATGTAAACCTGAATCAGGGAGTACAAAATGCTATGTTTACCATCGATTTGTGTAAAAAGAAGATTCCTGTGTACGCAGGAATAGATAAACCCATGCTAAGAGTTTTAAAGACGGCAGAGCATGTGCACGGCAAAGATGGAATGGGAGACATTGGGCTGGCATTATCAGGATATAAGCCAGAAAAAGAACATGCAATTCCTGTATTAGTAGAAAAAATAAATCAACAACCAGGAGAGATTTCCTTAATATGTCTTGCTCCGCTAACCAATATTGCTACAGCATTATTGCTTGACCCTTCTATTGCAGGCAAAGTCAAAGAATGTATCATTATGGGCGGTATTGGTAAAGGTAGAGGGAATGTGACTCCAGTGTCTGAGTATAATTTCTGGGCAGACCCCGAAGCCGCAAAAATAGTTTTTGAATCAGGAATGCCTATAAAAATGGTGGGATGGGATATTTCTAGAAAATATGCCGTTTTTAATAAAAGTGATGCTGCAAAAATAAAAGCGATAGGAACTAGTCTAGCCAATTTTACAGTAGACATTCAAAAAAAGTTGGATGAATACGCGATTAATAACTCTTTGATCAAAGGGTTTGATTTGCCTGACCCTATTGCTATGGCCGTAGCTCTAGATAAAAATGTAGCCACTGTAGTAAAAAAAGCACATGTTAGTATATTGACCAATGATGATGATTCGAGAGGACAATCGGTGATGGATTATACGGGTGCTACAGGCGAATCGCCCAATACAGAAGTAGTTTTAGAAGCCGATAGAGAACGTTTTTTAGAAATTTTATACCAGTCTTTGCAACCGTAACGAGCGTTTTTTAATCAAACGGTTCCTGTTTGTAACCAAAATTTTTTGATTGATTTATAACAATTTATAGTAGTGTTATGCCTAGATGTTAGCGCATAACAAGAGGAGGCTATTTTTTATAAATTAAGAAATGAGATTACAGCATATTAATAAACAAAAGCAATAAAAAAATACCTAATACTAGTAGAGAATGAATATTAAAACCAAACTGACCGTAGTCAATTTTTTGGAGTTTTTTTCCTGGGGAGCCTGGTTGTTATCAGCAGGCGCATATATGGTAGCCACCTTACAATTCACAGGGGTGCAAGTAGGATCGGTATATGCTACTTTAGGGCTGGCATCTGTTTTTATGCCACCTATCATGGGGATCATAGCAGATCGATGGTTGTCTGCAGAAAAATTATTTGGAATTAGTCACCTTATACTAGCAGGAGTCTTTTTTTTGATGACTACCGTTACAGATTTCAACTCATTTTACCTTCTCACATTTTTAGCCTCTTCATTGTATATGCCTACACTAGCTCTCAATAATTCTATTTCTTATTATAATTTAGAGCAAAAGGGATATGATGCGGTCAAAGTATTTCCAAAAATACGAGTTTGGGGCACTATTGGATTTGTGATAGCTGCTTGGGCTGTTGATTTATTAGGTTACAAAATCAGCAAAGAACAATTTTATCTAGCAAGCGTAGCATCTGCTTTGTTAGGGGGGTATGCCTTTTTATTACCAGTGATTCCAATTGTCAAAACCAAAGGAAAAACCCTGATGCAACGTTTTGGGTTGGATGCTTTTGTATTGTTTAAGAACAAGAACCTTGCAATTTTCTTTGTTTTCTCGATATTATTAGGTGCCGCATTACAGATTACCAATATCTGGGGAGTTCCTTTTTTAAATGATTTTGAGATACATTACAAAGATTCTTTTGTAGTAAAACATTCGGTCTTCTTGATGTCTTTGTCACAGGTGTCTGAAGTAGTTTTTATACTAGCAATCCCCTATTTCTTAAAAAGATTCGGAATTAAAACAGTAGTGCTGATAAGCATGTTTGCATGGGTTTTTAGATTTGGATTTTTAGGATTGGGAAGCCCCGAAGGGGTAGGTTTATTGTTTTTGATACTATCCATGATTATTTACGGAATGGCGTTTGATTTTTATGTGATCTCTGGCTCATTGTATGTTGATAAAGCGTCAAGCAAAGAGGTGCGTTCTAGCTCACAAGGTATGTTTATGATGATGGTCAATGGTTTTGGAGCAATTCTAGGGGCGTATATCAGTGGGTTGGTCGTTGATCATTATACTCAGGATGGAGTTAAAGAATGGAGTACAATATGGTTT
Source organism: Aquimarina aquimarini (assembly GCF_900299535.1). Taxonomy (GTDB): domain Bacteria; phylum Bacteroidota; class Bacteroidia; order Flavobacteriales; family Flavobacteriaceae; genus Aquimarina; species Aquimarina aquimarini. The sequence continues at coordinate 18,661 of NZ_OMKE01000015.1, forward strand.
ATTTTTTCAATCTATGCGTTTATTATTGGAATCTTATTTGTTTGGATTTTCAAATACAAACATGAACCTCAAAAAGAAAAGCTATGATGCAGAAAGCGGGTTAAAAATTAAGTTTATGAAATAAGCCATAAGAACTCGGTCTATATCAACCGAAATGAGTAGTGGCGAATTCCATCTGACTCATAATAACAAATAAAATAAACAGATGAAAAAAAGAATCACGCTCAAAGATATATCAAGACTATCAGGTTTTTCTATTTCTACAATATCAAAAGCCCTACATGATAACTCAGATATCAGTCAAAAGACAAAAAAGAAAATCAGAGAGGTAGCCAGAATTTATAATTATGTACCCAATTTTTTGGCAAAAAGCTTAAAGAATAATATTCCCAATGTAATCGAAATTACTATTGAAGAATGTAGCATTCAGGCATTTTTAGAAGAAGTAGAAAATATACCCTTATTAAAAAATAAAACAAGTTGCCAAACACCAAAAATGTATACAGAACTGCCATCAACCAAAAAAATGATGGGGTCTGATATTGCAGGAATCATTGTCTTATTGTCTGATAAGGGAGAATGATTAAAACCCCGACCAAAATATTAATTGAACTAAAAATGAGTGCCCCGTAAGAGGTGGCTTTAATATTAAAATCAAAGGTGTACTCTGAAAAAATATGACCTGATAATAAGATAGATAAACATATAGTCGTTATGATTGATATCTTTTTCATTATGTTTTGTTTTACAGTTTTTTTGAGATTTTATAAATGTTTTTTACAATAAAAATTAAGAATATTATTAATAAAACCACGATACTTATATCTAGATAGCTAATCACATAATAATTTGTATTAAGGTTGAGATAGAACGTATGATTTCTAAAAAAACAAACCAGAATAAAGAATGATGAAAGAAATTATTGAAAATTTTAAATTCATGGTTTTAGGTTAAAATTTATTTATGTTATGCGATTAACTCATTCCTACACTTTTTTTGTCTATTAACACCCATTTGTCATCAATAAGACTAAAAATATAAATTATTTCATGACCAATAATTTTACCACCTTGATAATTTTTATTTCCAATAGCAGTTTTATTTAAAACACATTTTTTAGAATCCGAGAGCGATATTATTTGAGAAAAGAAATGCACTATATAACTACCATTTTCTCTTATAAGATCGTCACTTAACATTAATTCTATTTGGCTTTTAAGCTTGGTACAAGAAAGGTAATCTATATCTTCTGGCAGACTCTTAAATTGTTCCATTTCTGTAGGATCAAAAATATCCATTATGCCAATACTTTCAATAACAAATTTACTTGGCTCATAACCAATTTTGATCTCAACAGCCTTTTTCTTATACAACTGCATTTCTTGAAAAACAAGATTGTAAATTTTTGTGTTACTACAATCTCTTTCTTGTCCTTTAGAAATATGAATACCTAATAATACTACTACCAATAAAATTATAATCGTTCTTTTCATAATTAATTACAATTATTTGGATTAAAATTAGTTGTGTTATTAACTATTCTTTCATATATATAAAGCGAATAAACATCATAACAATTTTTATTCTTTTGTTTTTTAATAGCATATTTATTAGAAAAATTAGAGTGCATTGCTAAAGACTCTTCCCTGCTCTTTACTAAATGCTTAATTAACTTCATCGAATCTATTATTCCTATATTTGACATACTAATATGCATCCAAGGTAAGTGTGGATTGTCATTTACTAATACTTTTCCATGTTTATCAGTATCATAAAAAGGACTAAGCCCTTGCCTAATACTATCTTTCTTTTTCTTTACATTAAGCCCTTTTTTATTTACAAATAAAAAGAGTTCTCGTTTTCCTTCAATCAAAACTAATTCATCCTTTTCATCAATTAGTAGATAAATAGCATCATTACTATTTAAATTCATTTTCTCTTCTTTTTGGGAAAATGTATAGGCAAAATTAAAACATAAAAGAATTACTGTTATATGATTTTTCATGATTAACTATCTTAAGTCTTAAAATTTGATTTGTCTATTATGACAGATATTAAAAAAGACCGCCTATAATATATTTTAGACGGTCTTACATAATTTAATTAAAAGATTATTTTTAAAACATCTATCATTATCTCACAACGACAAAATTATTCTTTGTTGTTAATATAGATTTGGTAGATATTATATTTACTATTGTTTTTTTGTTTTTTTATAGCATACTTTTTACTAAATCCAGCATGATTTTTTAAAAACTCTTTCCTGTTTTTTACATTATATTTTTTTAATTCTTGATAATCAATAGTATCAAAAATTGTTGCTAGTTCAAACTCTAACCAAGGTAAACTGGTTTGATTTTTCACAATGATATTTCCTTCTTTATTGAGATCATAAAAAGGTTTTAATCCTTGCTTTATACTATCTTTCTTTTTTTTAAGATTAAGTCCTTCTTTATTAGAAAACAAAAGAACATATCTGTTTTCTTCAATTAAAACAAGTTCATCGTTTTTATCTATTAATAAATAGATTGCATTGCTTTCTTGTTTGATATCAAGTTTATTTTTGTTTTGAGAAAAAACAAAGCTCAAATTTAAAAACAAAAAAATTAAGGGAACATACTTTTTCATTAGTTACAATTTTTATTTCCAGTTATTTCGTACATTTCTTGAACACTAGTTATCCTATCACGTTCATTCTTATCTAGTTTTCTCCATGCCTCGGTTAATTTCAATCCTCTCCAGGAAAAATCTATATAGAAATTATTACTATTTGCAGAATTATCATAAGCCTTAATATGATCGGCTATTACACCAACATATCTACTTGCCATAAGTTCATGTTGATAAAAATTCAATCCATATCTTTCAACAGCATCAAAAAAATCAGGAAACCTGTTAGAGCTAATTAATTCTTGTAATCTTTGAGTAGTTAAGCCATTATAATTTATTCCAGAATTTAGTACATCTATAAAAAATCTATGTATATCTGCATGAATTACTTCATGAGATAAAGTTCTCGCTAAACCTAATTCCGTTCGATTTGCTAAGTTAGTTTCATTCACAACTATTGTTATTAATCCATTATTATTAGGTTCACTAGTCGTTGCATTAGGCAGATTACCTTGAGCATTTGGAGGAATGGGAGCAACAACAAATTTTAAGTCAAGAGAAACAGGGTTCTGTGAAGTGAATTCATTAATTATTTTTTTAAAACTACCACTTCTTGATAAAAGTTTTTCATAAACACAATCCGCTTTAGTACCAATAAAACTTATATCTTTTAAAACTCGATCTGCAAAATCCACTTCACCACCACTAATCCATGTATTTAATGCTTCTACTGCAAAATTCGTGCCTTGTTGGTTGGTATTTAAATTATAAAAATTATTTAAGGCATCAGTTTGTTGTCTATTAGCAATCAACCACTGCTCTTGTGCATCATTAAGTTGCAAAGCTTTTTTTAAATCGTATACTCTAAGATAATGTTCTGCTGTTGGCGTATCATTTCTTGTGATTGCCATTGCAGCTTCAAAAGCAAGATCACTTTGTATAAAATCTGCTGTTTTGATTCCCCGATCATACATAATTCGACCAATATCGAAATTGTAATTAATATCCGCCCAATGAACATCATTAACAGAAATAGAACTTGAAGAAAGATTAAATAATACTGCCAAGTCTGAATTGGTATATGAAGACCATTGTGGGGTAATGTCCAATACCTTAAAAGCTTGTCTTATCATTGAGCCTTTTGTATTTGCATGCAGGTTTCCTGATCTTTCAATAGTCTCTACCAAATTAAAGAAACCGCTCATCCCCGAAGTTTCTACACGGGTAGGTTGAATATGCCATATTCTTAATAGGTTTTTATGATATTGATTTTGATATACATCATCTAATAAGCCCTGTATGGGGTCATCAATAGGATATCCCCGAAAATGAGTATAATTCTTATCTTTTGTAACAAAAGGTTCTCCCTTGATATTGGCATTGATCAGATTAGCCGATTCTGTTAAAGCATCTTGATTGTATGTATTATTTTCATAATATTTTTTGAGTTTTGCACTTACCTGATCCTTGTTATCTACCCAAGATCTAAAAGTCGAGCTTTGATCATTAAGGGCATAATTAAATAAAGCCACATCGTCTGTTACATCATTAAATACAGGTGCAGTATATCCATCCATAGGTTGAGTATTTCCCCCTGTTCTATATAAAAGTGTTTGAAGATATTGGTTCTCTTTTTGTTTAAGAGTAAAGATGTTTTCTGGAGTTCCAAAAGATATATAAGGTATCTGTGGATCTTTACTACTTACCCAAATCATATATCTGGTAAAAAAACGTATGGCATCTTCATACCCTAAAGAGGCATAATGTACCACTAGATAACCTGCCAGTGTATTAGATATATACCCCTCATTAAGCATTCTCTGTAAACGGCTGTTGCGTATGCCATATTCGGTAATGGCAGAACGTTGATGATTTCTAATCCCCAATTGTTCATTTAATGCATTGTTTGCTTCTGTATCACTCATGTTTTTAAGAAGCTTCCCTTTATAGTTTAAATCTCCATAGATAGGGTTTATTGTGCCTTCACGTTTTCTAATATCTAGTAGTTTGGCGTTAATCGTAGAACTCTGCAAAATGGCATTGTCGTAGTTTTCTACAGATTTAAGAACATCATCTGTTTTGGTAAAATATTCTAATGCAAGTGTATTGGTCTCTGCTTCTTTAAAATATTGCCGTTGTATATTGCTAAAATTATAATTTGCAGGTACTCCAGCCGCACTATTGTACATTGCATAATAATTAATTCCAGTTATTGCAGCTGCCATCAATAGTTCTTGTTCATATAACCATTTTTCTTTTTGATGATTTACATTGGCTATTTGACTGTTAAACATGCCTAGATGAAAGGGACCAAGACATAAGCAACCTCTTTCTGTACTACTACTTTTCTCTTCACAATCAATACAGCTTTGTATACCATCATCAGAGTATTGAACAATTTGCGCTTGTATAGTGGTTGATAATAGGTATACCATACCCATTATCAATATTTTTGATATTGTTTTCATTTATATAAATATATATAGGTTGGTTTATAGTTTTACAACAGTTTTAGAATATGGTATTCCATCTACGATCATTTGTATAACATAGGTTCCACTGGGTAGTTTATTGCTATCTACCGTAATGGTTTGTGTACCCTCATTAGTATATTTTTGGCTAGGCAAGCTTATTTGTTGCTGACCAAAGAAATCATATACAGATACCTGTACTTCTGCTACCTGATCCAATGTATAGGTGATATTAAACTCGTTGCCTATAGGATTGGGGGAGATGGTTGCAAAATTTTTATCTAGCACTTTAGGTATTGCGTTTTTTAAAGTTTTGTTTGACAAAGAGGTAATCGATGTTGTAGTAGTTGAGAGCGGTGTTTCTGGATATAAAATCATCCTGTAAGGAGCCCGCATTACCTCATCTAATTCTACAACCTTACTAGATGTTGAATTAACCTTGGCTACCAGAGCTAGTTTATTATCAATCATGATTTCGTTCAAATTCATTGATCCAATTTTGTAAGTAGTTTTAGTATGATCAGGATGATCTTTTAATAACCTTTTTACCGATGGTAGCTCTAAGGATGTTCCCAGCGTAAATGACATCGTAGTTCCTCCTGCATAAGATGCATTAAATATTTTACCTATTGCTGTAGTAGTAACACCATTTATAGTTACTTTACAATCAATATGCTTATAGCTATCATAATCTTGTGTAACGTTTATTTCTAATGTTATTGGTACAGAACGTAGTACTCCTATTGCAGAAGTGTTAAACTCAAGGAATTTACCATGTAGAATTGTTTTTGTATTACCAATTACTGTATTGATGCTACTGGGCTTAGGAAAACCTTCTATACAAGCAAAACGTTCTTCTGCCGAAATAGGTATCCAATCATTGTTTTGGGATTGTAAGTGTTGTTTTAGGATGCGACTATTCAGTATGTTATTTTCTGATAGCATTTGCAACGCTTTTGTTTTGTTTTGTGGAGTCCCATATCCAAAATAGTGCATAACCGCCAACCAATGTTTTGCCATAGGAAGTTTGCTTGCTTCAAAAAGTCTTTTTGCTCGTCTAAGAGAATAAATAGAAACAATTTCTTCTCCAAGTCCTTGATTTTTAAGGGCAATATATCCTAATAGATAATTTACGACATCTTTTTTATAAGAAGATTGATTGGTTAGTTTCTTTAAATAATCTTCTGCGTGTCTTAGTTTTCTTCCAGGAAACTGAATGTAATTACCCTCTACAAGATTTAAAGAATGTGTATACATGGCTGGTGCATAGTTGATATCCGCCAACTGTTTAAGATAATACCTAGATAACTCATAATTGATTCCTCCTATGATACCATAATCTTTTTTCTCAAAATGTAATAATGCTTTTGCATATGCAGCTGATAAATTTTCTTTATAATTTACTGCACACGGAGCTATAAATTCCATCATCTCATCAATTAACTGAGGAGGATAGTTTTTGAAATCGTTTTTAAATTTTAAAAGCTCTTCTGCTTTTTGATCACAGGTAAATGTTGTGATTCCCTGTGCATAACTTTGATGCACAAATAGTAAGACAAGGCATAATATGCCCAATATAAATGATTTGCTCATTGTTTTTGTTTTTTTAAGAGTACTATTAATGTACTGTTTTGGTATTCAGTTATATCATTCCCAAATGATCATGTTCAATTCAGGATATAGGTCGGTCAAGAGAGCATCCCTTTTATTTTTCAAAAAAGAAGCAAAAAAATGTAGTGTCTAGAATACTGATTTTTATATACTTCTATTCAGAGTAGGATTTCAACTTTGATAAGTGTGATATTGTTTTGATTTCATTATTGATATGGTATTAGGTTATAAAAAATGATATTCTACTTGCAATATTACTGCGTAAGAGTTTCATTATGTGAAACTTGAAATATTGATGGTGTTAAATTTTTATAAAAAAAACATAATTAAGAGTTAATAGATATGTTTTTAGGGATAAGAGAATAAGTATGACACCTATTTAACTGGAGAATTATTATCTGTCACAATTTTTTGGAATATAAGTATAGGTATTTATCCTTGTTTTTTGAAAAAAGAAAAAAGAGAATACTTTTTAAATAAAAAATAAACTAACTTAGGGTATACCAAAACAAAAAATTACCCCATACTAGAAATTTTCTGGTATGGGGTGTTTTTTTAAATCTTAAAACCTAAACCATTATGAAAACAACAGGCGTAAACAATTATGTCCTAGGAGTATCTTCTGTATTTGATACATCACAGGTTCAAAACTATTTAAAATTCAGATTTGGGCAGTGGGATTTGAAAGCTCCTTTTGATTTTTCTCCTAAACTTTCAGAACTACCACCAGTAGTCTCAACTGAAGAATTACCAGAAATCGAAACATTGGGAGAAGAGTTACAAAAAGAAATACGATATAGAAAAAGTTGTATAGAAAGCAATATAGATTTTTATTTTCCCTTACAGGAAAAAGAAAAAGTAGAAAAAGATATTTTGACGATAATCAAAGAGGAAGCCAAAGGTTGCCCTGCTGGGACTGTTATTTGGATTCGTAAAACGAATCTGGCAGAATATTTTGCTCTGGCAGGAGATTGGCAATTTGATGTAACCAAACCAAAACTTACCTCCCGAGTAGTAAAAAATACAAGTTTAGAAACTCCCAAGTTAAAAAGGCCTGTAGTACTAAGAGATGATATAAAAGCAGTAACAACAGTATTAGATGTTTTTGCTGAAATGATTCCTGGCCCAGCAAATTACGGGATTAAGCTGTTATCTTTTGCATTGGGGCAAGCAGGGTCCAGTAGCGGACCATCGTGGGATGAGATTTATGGCATGGTACGAACAATTGTAAGAGAAGAACTTATTGCAGAAGGTTTAAGAACCATTCAAGCTAATTTTAGCGCACTTACTGATTGGTCAAACGATCATTATTTGCCTCAGAAAAATAAAAAAAGAGTTAAGAATGCAAAACTACAGGAGCTATTAGAGCCACAGATGAAACCTATGCTGGATGACTTGAACAAACTGATAACAACTGAATATCGTATTTCTGGCTTTGTCCTTTTGTTACAAGGAGTCAATATGTACTTAACCATGTTACAAGAAAAAATTAGTATTGATGCCCCAGCAGATGTAAGAGGAGCAGCCAATACATGGTCTGCCAGAATGCTAGAAGTATGGGGAGAAGTAAAAGAGGAGAGAAAAAACAAAATAGTGGTAAAAAGATTTTCTTATGCCGTACCTGTAGGTCATGATGCTGTAACACAATATTATTATGCCTATATAGACGAACATACAGGAGAGAAATTTGGTAGTAGAAATGGCCCTTGGCAAGAAAGTAAAGGGGGTGAGGCAAAAGATGGAGCTACCAAAGCAGCAGAAAAGCATTGGGAAGAAGTATTAGCAACCATGAAGAAAGATCTTGCCGATCCAGACAATACAGCAAGAAAATGGAAAAACATTCTAGTTCCTAGTAAAATGTTGCAAGACAATTTATAAACAGATAAATAGTGGGTTGATGGTAGTGATTTGTTAGGTTTATCAAGGTAGAAATACGTTTTAAGTAGTACGATCACCAAAAGAAGGAGTAGCGTTAAAAAACTACTAAAAAAAAGTGATATTCGTATTAATTTTTCAACATCTCTTGTATACATCAATACCAATAAATACCTTTGATTTGGCAGTATCTTTTGTCTCTATAATCAATCAAATGATCTACTGATTATAGAGACAAAAGATATTGCTTTTATTGTATTGAACTCATTTACACTTTTTCGATTTGCTAAAAATAAGAAAGTGTAAATGAGTTTATTAGTATGAGTGATAGCATACTAACTAAACTTAATTTTTATTAAAAAAATAAAGCCCATTAAAATGAGTAAATTAAAAGGTAAAAAAGTAATCATAACTGGAGGCGGTAGAGGATTAGGAAAAGCCACTGCAATTGCATTTGCAAAAGAAGGAACTGATATTGCTATAACAGGAAGAAATGAAAAAACACTACAAGAAACAGTATCAGAATTAAAAACATTAGGAATACATGCTACCTATGCTGTTTTTGATGTAGGTAATTATGAAGAAGTAAAAAAAGGAATTAAAAATATAGTTTCTGATCTTGGATCGGTAGATATATTAGTGAATAATGCAGGAATTGCTGCGTTTGGATCGTTTAATGAGATGGAGGTAAGCCAATGGACCAATATCATTCAAACCAATCTATTAGGGATGTACTATGTAACCAAAGAAGTGTTACCTTATCTGATAGAAAAAAATGAAGGAGATATTATCAACGTTTCTTCAACCGCAGGATTAAATGGAAATCCAAATACTTCTGCATATTCTGCATCAAAATTTGCAGTTATCGGGATGTCTGAATCATTAATGAAAGAGGTGCGTAAAAATAATATTAGAGTATGTACATTGACTCCTAGTACGATTGCATCTGATATGTCATTGGATTTAGGAATCACCGATGGAAATCCTGAAAGCGTATTACAACCAGAAGATTTTGCAGAATTAGTAGTTGCTACATTACAATTACCAAGAAGAGCAATGCTTAAAAATGCTTCTTTATGGTCTACAAATCCGTAAATTAAAAAGAGTGTGTAATCTCTTGGATAAATTATAATAAAAAATGCGCTATAAGCGCATTTTTTATACTAGTGCAAAAGGGTTATAATTCTTCCAATTCTTGAGTCATAGTACGAGATAAATAAGGATAAATTTTTTCATAATCAGAATGACTCCTGATATACATTTTATGGCTTACATTTTTGATAGTCTCGATCTCTATTAAATTCAATTTTTTTATAGTATTTCCAGTTTCAATAATATCTATAATGACATCTGCAAAATCAAGCATCAATGCATTCTCGTGGCATCCAGACATATATTTAACTTGAACGATGTATCCTTTTTTTGCAAAGAAATTTTGTGTTAGTTTAGGGAACTTGGTCACAACCCTCATTCCGTCATGGTATTGTATTGGCCTTTTTGCAATTACAGATAATCGACAAGGTTTGTTGGTCTTGTCATTTAGATGGTAAGATTCATATGCTTGACTGTTGTTGTTAAACCATACAGAGCTGCCCAGTGCAATATCAATATGTTGTTCTTTTAGCATCCACTCTAGATCGGCGTGACGCACTTTTATACAGATAAGATTATTTTGTGTGTCTTTGAAATAAGGTATCTTAGAATTTATAAAATCTTTAAACATAGGAGTCTGATAGAAAGTAAAACAACGACTGATTTCGTCTAACCCTCTTCCTTTTCCAAATCCCAAAACTAATTCACGATGGTGTATGTTATTTCTCACTTGGTTCAATTTTTTTTAGGCCTATCAAAGATTCAATGTTTTTACATGCTTGTGTGATAGATAATTGATCGGTATCTATCACAACACAATTACATTCTTTTGCTATCTGAATGTATGTATGTAAATAATGACTATGATAGTTGTCATCAAATTTTTTTTCTTTTCTTGGTGCGATTCTACTTTTAATGGTCTCCAAATCTGCCGAACAAAGAAATGTATGTACTGGTTTGGGCCAGCATTTCCAGTATTGTTTCGGCAGAAGTGATAAAACCGTTATCCAATGCCTATCAAAAATCAAAGGCTTAGCGTGTTCAGATTCTGTTTCTTTTTCGATGGCATTTTTGCCTATTTCTATAACTTTTTCATAGGATTTTGCTTCGGCAGCTTGGATTAATTTTATTCCTGTACTGCCTCCAAATGGCCGAACATAAATTCCACAATTTGTTTCTGCTAATCTTTTTGCTAGTGTCGTTTTTCCAACTCCATCGTGCCCATCCAAAGCTATAATTGGATATGTTAACATTTTTTTCATAGTAGAATAGTATGTTCGTTCTACATGAATATTGAGAGATTAGTCTTCTAGCCCTCATTTTTATAAGAATGATGAGGGTAGGTGTTTATAAAAAATGATCGTACAATATGCCCCTGTAAAGAATAGGATATTAAATTATATACAACTGACTTGATTATCAAACAATATCATATCAAACTTAGATTAATAGATAGATAGACTAGCTTGTTTTTTCTTATCATCAAGTTCGAGCCAATAATGCCTTCCTTTACTTTTTTCTAAAAGAGCTTTGGCTTCTTCTTTTAGTTCCATTATTCCTTTTTTAGAGATACGCCAAGTTTTATCTCCTTTTCCAGCTTTTCCAGAAAGGATCACTTTGTTTTTTTCTACTTTTACACTTACTTCAGAACCTTCATTAATTTTCATTCCTAGTGCTTTTCTTGCAGAAACAGGAAGTGTGATGACCCCATTGGGAGACATTTTCATACGTTTGTTTTTTACTTTTAAGTCCATAATTAAGAAAATTTAATTGTTAAATATTAATTGATATAGCTCTTCATATTTTTGAGCTACGGTACTTTCTTTTTCTCCTTTTCGCCATAAGTCTTTATCGTAACTGGTATCATCGGGATGTATTCCTGATCTTACGCGCATACAATCAGGGCTGATTTCTCCAAATACAGAAGTTCCATCTTCATCAATAAAGAAGCAGATATCTACTAGTACCAAATTTGATTTTGCAAATAGAGATTCTAACCATTCAAAAGTTTCTGAAGCTAGTTTCTTGGCTTTTGCTACATCTTTTATCCAGATAGATGCATAATCATCAGAGATAGGTTCATCGGCTAATCGCACATCATTCTCATCGGTCAAAGGGTTTCTCCAATCAAAGCAAACGATAGGACGATCAAAGCGACTCCATTTTTTTAAAGGGCTATGCCCTTTTTGTAGGGTGTGATATTGTTCTGTATACCGATATCTATGTACAGGAGATCCAACGTGGTATCGTTTTACGCGTACTTCTAGATTACTGGTATTAACCCGTTGTTGAACCAATAACAATCCTTGGGGATGCTCTATACAAGCAAGAAATGCGTTTTTTAATTCTTTTCCAGTTTCGGTGGCATTTTTTCTCATCCTCCTGAACACTTCTGAAGTAAACTTGACTCTTAGGTCATCTGTTTTTTCAACAATTCCGTAACGGTTATGTGTATAAGAGTATACTGTAGGTTTAAACTGCTCTACAACGATTTTAGAATTTAATAACTTAACAATCTTACTTTCTCCTTCAATCAATAGAGGAAGCTCATCAAAATCAAAAGGTATTTTCTGAATAATTTGTTCAATGCAATCATCGACCGATAATTGTTGAGATTTTTGCGATTCTTGAAAATCAAATACTACAGTTTTAGAGTTGGTAGCTTCACTTTGATCAGCAACAATATCGGCTTCTATATCCAATTCTAATAGTCTTTCTTTGACGCATATAAGCAGTTCTTTTGGAAAATTCTCTTGAATAAGGTTTACTTTTAATACTTGATTGTCTGTAACGATCATTTTAATGAATTTTTATAAGGTGTTTATTTTCTGTTGGTTGTTTCTTTTGTTTTGTTATGTTGAGTTTTTGATCATAGTAATGCAATACCTCTTGTGCAGCCCAAGTTGATTTAGCAATTGCTTTGGTATGATTTCCTTGTCTGGATATTTTTTTCAGCATTTGCACATCAAAAGCCAAGGTTTCTTCTGCCCATTTTTTTATATCTTCATTGGTGCTTACAGCTCCTACACAGCCTTCGATACCCTTGCAAATGTTTAGCGGTATTTTTATAAAATAGTCTAGTAAATTTCTTTTGTCATCATCTTCACTAGTTATATGTTGCACATAAGACCCCATGCCCATAAGTTGCCTGAATCGTATAAAACCAAAACTCAGATTGCGTAGCAGTAGATCATTGGTGTTTTTATGAGGAACCACAATATTACCGTATAAGCATATACCATGGTCGTATAAGTTATCTCCTGATGCTAGTTGATAGGCCCAGAAATCATTGGTGTCAAATACACTAATGTTTAATTCTATACCATTATACAAAGGTGATTTACCTTGTAATATTTCGAGGGCATCTTCTATATTTTTTACAACAACAATAAGATCATAATCAGAAAATTGTTCACTATTGGTAGCAGAACCATATAAGATAACAGCTTCTAGGTTTGTATCTAGCAGTTTTTTGAGATCAGTAATAAAACCAAAACGTTCTTTTTGAGCAATGGTTAACTTAGGAATTTTCATTATTTTTTGTTCTGATGGAATGTCCTTGACCAGCTCTGTAAGTAGTTTTGAGTAAAAAAGCTTTAGTTTTTTTAATACTAAAAGTGGGTTTTTGGATAAATAAGGAACCATTTTCAGAATAAAATCTCTGATCTCTTGTTTGGTGATACCTTTGCTACTAGTCATCTCGATGGTACAACTGGCTTGCCATAAACGATTGAGCTTACTCTCTATAGTCCCAGAGGACCATCTGTTTTGTATAATTGCAGCACTAAGTGTAACTCCAGATAAAAAAACCATCGATTGTAACCAATGTAACCCATTAGAAATAGTGATAGATGAAGAAAACGGAATTGTTATTTCTCTTCTTTTTAATGTTGAAATAAAATCATTTAATGGGGTTATTGCTTCTTTACTACTATTTATCAAAGCTTCAAAAAAGCAAGGATGAAACAAAGAAGCATATTCCAATACCCTAGGAGTGAATACTCTAGGGTTGGGAGCTTCTAATAATACAATTTGTTTAAAAAATGCTTCGTATTGATTAGGTGTAAGCTCTTCATCCATAATAAAGATTGTGTATGGAGTAGGAGTCGTGTTTTTCCAGTTTGGAGGCATATAAATTAACTGATGCCCGACATAGGGAATACCCGAAATGCTTAAAATATCTATATTTTGATCTGGATAAAAAAACACGTTTATCTGTTAAATTGGTAAATAAAAATATAGCGCAATTGGGAATATATGAAGATACTAAATAATAGTGTTGTAGAGAGGGGGTGTTACCTCCAATTTTTTGAGGTTAAACACTTGTTTTAAAGTGAATTGCACAATGTTTTGGCTAGGGGTAATAAGAGGTAGAAAAACTAGTACAGGTGATATATTATAAAAATAGTATAGAGTAACTTTTAAATAAAATATACTACATAGAAAAAAATAGAGTTAATAACAATCCATTTTGAGTTGCCCTTTATTCTGATAATAACTTAGAGGTTTGCCATTTATTTGCAAACAAATTTGGTCTATTACATAAAGCACATCTTTTTGCATAATAATAGATCCACAAATAAATACAATTCCTTTCTTATGAAGTGTACTTGCGATAAGTGGCGCATTTTTTTCAACAATATGCTGGACATAGATTTTTTCTTGATGTACTCTGGAGTATGCAGGGAAAAATGAATGTAATGTTCTATTGTCAAGACCTTCTTGTATGATAGGATTGTATAATGTTTTTGATTCTTCATTTCTTCCTCCCCAAAAAAGAGTTGCCTGTGCATTGTTATAATTTTCATTGATCATACCTAGAAAGGGGGCAATTCCAGTTCCGTTTGCGATCATTACCATCTCTTTAGTACGTTTTGGCACATTAAAATGAGGATTTGGTCGTATTAATGCAGTGATTGTATCATTCTCAATAAGTTGGCTAAAATAGGTAGAACAAATACCGTATTTGTGTTTTTTGATACTTAATAAGATATCTCCATCTACTTTACCAATAGAATATAAGCGTTCTATAGAGTCACTTTTGGGATAAAAAGCTAATAAATCTCCAGAAGTAAATTGTGTTTTTTTCTCTGGTCGTAATCGAAGTAAAAATGTATCATCGGTATTTAACGAAGACCTCTCGACAACCAAAAACTGTTGATGTTTTTTGGTGTCTATATTTCTTTTTGGAGGAGATACCTGAATAGGTAATCCAGTATTTTTACTCCATTTTGAAGACCAGGTTTTAAAGGCTTCAAAAGATTGATTGTTTATTTTATGAATACCAGTTACAGGTATGAACTTGGGGTGCGATTGTAGCATATGATCTACATCAATAGCATACTTGCAAAAATCTGGATATGCCAAAGAACCCAAGCCGACTACAGAAAAATGTATTTCTTTTATAGGGGTGATTTTGGCAAAAGAACGTTTAAATTTTTTGGCATTTGCAGGAGGTTCTCCTTTACCATAAGTGGCTGTAAAAATAATTATGTGTTCTGCTTTTTTATAAGAGGTATAAGCATTTAATTCTGTGATAAAAACTGTTTTACCCAAATCAATTAATGCGTTATAAAAAAGTCTGGCGAGCTCAAAGGTGTTTCCTGTTTCTGAACCTACTAGAATGATATACTCTGCTTTGTCTTTGTGAAAGCTGTTTTTGAGAACCTTACTTTTCTTTCTTCGTTTGAGGGTCATAACAAAACCAGAGTATATAAAGTAGGGAATACATAGGGTAGATATGCCTATGATAAGAGACCAGATGATACTGCCTTTTCCTGTGTGTAAATTGAGACTCAAGTTAGATAATAATGCAGAGAAAGGGTATTTCTGTTCGCTTACGATAGCTCCTGTAAATTGATGAATGTAAGCTTCCTTATCTTTTAGTTTAAGATGGTAATACTCTTCTTCATCTTCAAAAAACGGAAAAGTAAGTTCTCTTACTTCTGATAGAGAGATATTTTTAAAAACAGGGAAGTGTATGGGTTGAATTTTTTTGTCATTAGTAGAACTATATTGGTCTGTTACAAGTTCTATTTTTTTATTTGGGATAATCTCAAATCGTAAGAGAGATAAATACGCTCCCGTAAGCGATAGAATAATGATCGGGATAAGAGTTAGTCGCCCAAAAATAATATGAAAATATTGAGACGCACTTTCTTTTATGACTTTAGAAAGAAATTTTTTAATTCCGTTTTGTCGTTTTATAATCAGAAAAACTCCTGATATAGCAATAAGGAATAGTAAAAAAGCAGTGATACCAATAAAAATTCTACCTAATGATTTTAAAAATAAGGACCGATGTAGATTGGTCATAAATTTAAAAATAGATTTTTGCTTGATAACATCCCCAATTTTTTTACCAGTAAAAGGGTTTATGTAAAATGTATTATTACCAGATGTAGTAGAGGCTTCTAAGAGAATAAATCCATTTTTATCTCTTTTTATACTAATAACTTCATCGTAGTTCTTTTTTACAATATTTATGGTTTGGGCAATAGTAAGTTGTGAAGCGTTTTTAACACTGTAAGGATTGCTTTTCTCTAGTATAGGTTCTAATGCTAGAATGCCTCCTGTGATAGAAACTAGTAATAAAAAAATAAAAGAAGATATAGCCAGTGCAAGGTGACTATATCTCCAGATTGAAATTGTCATAAAACTTAGTTAGGGATCATTCGTATGTAACGAATATAACCGTTACCTGTTACTTTATTTTTTATGGATTCTGAGTTGAATACTACTTCAGCGTCGTTACTATAATATTCTTTATCTTCGACAGCAGTTTCAAATCGTAACTTATACCCTGCATCTATTTTTGAAGAGTCGATTTTTAAACTTATAATTTTTCGTTCACCTCCTATTATTGATTCTCCTGTGATAGCATCTATGTTTTCTTTTTTAGCTTCAAAAAAGGGCCACCATTTTTTAAAATCAGGATACCATTCCTCATCATCTCCAAACATATATAATGTTTTTTCATATGCTCCATCAGGATTTATTAGAGATACTGCAATATAAGCACCTTCTCCAGAATAGTTAGTTAATTGTACAATACATTTATAGGTTGCATGAGTATTGTTTGATGAGGTAAAAGCAAGAGTAGTACAGATCAATGCTACAAACCCTATGGTTGTTATAGTTTTATATATACGGTTCATGGTGTTTAATTTAGGTAGGTTAGGGTTATTTTTTTCTGTTGCAATATTTCATTTTCTTTGGCTAAATCGTAAACAGATTCATTCAATTCTGTTTTAATAGTTTTATCTGCTCCTGATTCTAGTAAGAATTTTATGATTGCATCTTCTTTTGCAGTCATAGCTGCAATGTGCAAAGCGGTATATCCATTTTTGTTTTTGGAATTGATATCTATTTGCAATGCTACTAATTGTTTTACTAATTCTAGCTTTCCTTTTTTGACAGCTAGGTGCAACAATGTATTGCTATCCTTTTGCAAGGTGTTAATAGTATACCCATTAGACGTTAATGTGTTCATCTTTGTAGCAAACTCACCAATGTTTCTTCTATATCCATCTACCAGATGATATCCCATGTCATATCCTTTTTTGTCTTTTAATGTAATATCAGCTCCATTTTTTATTAAAAATTCAACAATGTCTACTGTGTTACTTCTTATTGCTCTAGTTAGTGCAGTGTAACCATCATTGTTTTGATAATTAATATCCTTTGTTTTTTTGAGCAACAAAGAAACAATTTCTTTTGTATTTCTGAAACTAGCTCCTATTAATGGTGTATTCCCGTTTTGAGCAACTTGGTTTATGTTTGCTCCTTTTTGAATGAAATAATTAAATACTTCAATGTTTTTTACAGAAGATGAAATATTGTTTAATGCGGAGTTTCCTGTTTTAGAAACTAATAGAGGATCTAATCCTAGGTTTTCTAGATACTGTAGAAATGATATTTCTACTTTTGTCGTGCTTCTATGTCTTCTTTTTGTAGCAAAAAGAAATGCGTTTTCATTTGTTTTTGGATTTGCTTTATATGAAACTCCTTGTTTAATCAGTAGTTCTAGCGCTTCTTTATTTCTTGCTTTAGCAGCATAATTAAAAATTCCGTTACCATCAGTATCAGTACTGTGTATAGATATATTTTTCTTTGTAAAATAATCTAGCATGTCTTTACCTTTGATATTTTGGGCATACAATAATAAGATGTTTCTACCTTTTTTATCTTTTTCTGTAATATCGCTTCCATTCTGTATGCAAAAATCATAAATTTCTTTATTATTTACACCTCCCAAAGCAATAAATTGAATTAAAGAATAGCCATGTGCATCTTTGATATCTGTCTTTGCTTTTTTATCAATGAGATACTTCATCAACTCTAGATTTCCTTTGTACCCTGCCCAGAAAATATAGGTGCGTTTATCATGTGTAAGTTTGTTTACATCTATTCCTTTATCAATCAGGTAAGAAATAGTAGGAGTAGGGTTGTTTTCTAAAATAGCATAACTCACTGCATCCATTGCATGTGAGTTAGATTCATAAATAGAGTGTCCTTCGTCAATTTTCTTTTGTATCGTTTCTATGTCAGGTTTCTTTTTCCAGAAATCTCTTTGAAGAAAAATGTTTTTGTTTTGTGCTTGGGTAAAGAAGCTAAAAACAAGAATAGCGGTTATTGATATTATTTGTGTTTTCATTTGTGATAATTTATGTAGCCCAGTTAAATTTTGATATAACTGGGCTTTGTATATATTAAAATTTGAGAGTAGTTGTAAGAGAGACCATTGTTGGGTCTATAGGGTTTACACTACCAGTTCTATAAGAGAAAAATACAAATTCATCTAATAGATTAGATACTCTAAGAGCCACATCTATTTTCTTAGATTCATAGGCTGCACCAGCATTTAATAAGGTGTAGGATTCCTGTACATAGGGTAGTACTGTACTTCGAGTAAATACGTCATTACCAAGACGCTCACTAGTGTATTGTCCTCCAACATTAAGAGAGAAATTTTTAAGTATCCCTTGGTCAAATTTATATTTTGACCAAAACCCTATCTGATGTTCTGGTGTTTGTTGTGGTCTTGTTCCTTCTTTTCTAGAGCCTCCTGCACCAAACTCTGCATCAATATATGAGTAATTAGCGCTTAAGAATAATCCTTTGAAAGGAGTGGTAGATATATCAAATTCTAGTCCTTTATATTCTGTTCCAGACCCTATCTCGTATCTATCATCTTCTCCTTGTACAGCAAGGTAACTTTTGTCATTAATGATATAATAAGAAAGGTTTGTTTCTATTTTACCATTAAAGAATGAGTTTTTTGTTCCTATTTCATACTGATCTGTATAATAAGGAGCTAGTACTTTATCATTTATATCCAAGTAAGCTCTGGTGTTTGGTCTGAATGAATTTGTATAACTCGCATAGATTGAGTTTTGCTCAAAAAACTTATATACCAATCCAGCACTAGGAGTAAGAGCTATATCATCATGTTCTGTAATAAC
The DNA here is from genome assembly GCF_900299535.1 of Aquimarina aquimarini. Classification (GTDB taxonomy): domain Bacteria; phylum Bacteroidota; class Bacteroidia; order Flavobacteriales; family Flavobacteriaceae; genus Aquimarina; species Aquimarina aquimarini. The sequence continues at coordinate 37,784 of NZ_OMKE01000015.1, forward strand.
CACATCACCTGCTCTAAAAGTAGCTCTACCTCTGAATCGACCTTTTATATCTTCAGAATTTTGAAAATGAGTGTTTTTTGATGCTCCACTTACATTGTCTAATCGTAAAGAAGCTAAAACATTGAATTTATCTGTAACATTAACCAAGTTTTGTACAGAAATTCCTAATCCTCTGAAGGTTGTTTTTGTGGTTCTAAATTTTTCTGGATTAAGGCCAGGGCTTTGAACTGCATTTCTGTTAAATAGATAAATGGTATCTAAATTTCTTTCAAAAGGGAAACTATGAGAAAGTTGCGTTCTATTATCATAATCAATATTAATACTTAGATTATTTGTCATCCCCAAGAAATCAAACTTACCTCTTAAGTTAGCTTGCGCTCCAAAAGTTTCTTCTTCCCAATCTGCTGTTTCTAGAGTTCTTATAATTTGAATGTCATTTCCTTCTTGTATGTATTTATTTCTAAATCCACTCCCTGTTTGTTGATAATCATATGCAGAAAATGACAGTCCTGTACTTACACTCAGGTTCCAGTTTTCATTTAAGTTAGTATGAAAAGCGAGGTTTGAGTTTAATTGAGTAGAGTTTCTTTGATTAAAAGAACTACCAAGAAAACGATCTCGTATATCTTTTGTAATCCCAGAATAGAGTCTTTGTGTACCTTCTGTTTGCATATAAACTGGCTTTTCTTTACCATCTACAGTTTCATACCCTGTGATAATCTGGTTTTCAAAAATTGGCAGACCAAAATCTCTTGGTCTTTCATCTATTGTATAATCAATATTAAAGTCAAAATAACTCTGTTCAGAGGCTTTGTATCGTAAAGCTCCGTAGTTAAAGATTCTTTTAGATTCTACATTTTCTCTAAAGCTTTGCGCAATATCAGTAGTAGAAACTATGCGTATTGCAAGCTTATCACTGATCAATCCATTGAAATCTACAGTTGGTTTGTAATAATCATAACTCCCAACGCGCATAGAAACAGTTCCTTTAGTCTCAAACACTGGTTTTTTGGTTACATAATTTATAGTAGCCCCAGGTGAGATATACCCAAAGTTAATTGCGGCCCCACCTTTAAGGATTTCTATTTTTTCAAAAGCTTGCAACTCTGGTGTTCCCAAAGATTGATTAGTACCAAAACGAGTACCATCTCTAAACATAAACCCTAAATAACGAAGACTAATTCCTCTTGCAGCAAATGTTTCTGATGTTCCGCCATATCCTTTATTGAACTGAAATACACCTGATACATTCGAGATTACTTCTCCTAGCGTTAAGGCTTGTTGTTCTTTTATCAAATTACCAGATATGATTCCTGAAGAATTAGGCATATCAATAGCTTTGACCCCAAGTTTATTAGAAGATGCGACTGTATTATTCTGGCTTTTGATCTTTTGACCATTTAGAGTAACCTCGCCTAGTTGTTCTATTTTTGATGGTAAAGTGATATTTACGATGTTTTCTCCACTAGTTAAGGTGACTTCTTTATATATAGTTTGATGACCAGTTTTTGATATTTGCAGGGTTACTTTTTGAGTAGTAATATTTGATAACACAAAACTCCCTATGGTAGATGTAATGGTTCCTTTATCAGCTTCTTTTATTTGTATGGTTGCACTTTCTACACTTTTTCCTTTTTCGTCAGAAACCGTTCCTTTTATTGTTGAGTTATTATTTTGTGCATTTACAACCATTGTAAGCATAAAGCATGCACAAATAATTACAGTATTTATAATTTTCATTTTGTTTAATTGTTGATTTGTTGAATTATTATTTTTATTTAGATTAAATTAAAACAACAAAATTATGTTTTATTTTATAACAAGATGTTTTATTAGTACTTTTTTTACTGTTAAAGTGTAAAATAATAGGGGAATTACTCTTGTATAAAGAAGTATTGATTTATAAGCTGTATAAATGAGAAGTAAAGATGCTGTGGTTGTCTTCTTATTTTGTTGGAAATAAGTTGCTTGGTGTTTGTTTTAGTGTTAAGATGATCCGATAAAAGAAATTTTTTATTGGCCTTAATAAGAGGGGAATCATAGGTGTAGTAACTTCTGATTTCTTTTTAGTACAAATAGCAAGAAGTTTGTGTAAAAAAAGAAGATATAGTCACTTTATATTGACTATATCTTCAGATCGAGATGATTATTTAGTTAGTTGTATTGTTTCTAAGCTATTTTACTGTGGCATCATACGAATATAGCGTATATATCCTTTACCATCTACTTTACTTTTTACCGTTTCAGATGTAAGTTCAAATTCGATATCGTCTTTGTAGTATTCTTTATCTTCTACAGCTGTTTCAAAGCGAATTTTATATCCAGCATCAATTTTATCATTATCAATTTTAATAATACTAATGCTTCGTTCACCACCACTTAATGTTGCCCCTGTGATTGCATCAATGTTTGAACGTTTTTTACCATAAAAACTCCACCAACTAGCGATGTCGTGATACCATTCTTCATCATCACCCAGGATATATAATGTTTTCTCATAGTTTCCGTCTGGATTCATCAAAGAAATAACAACATAAGCTCCTTCGCCTGTATAATTGGTCATTTGTATCATGCACTTATACGAGCTACTATCTGTTGTGCTTTTGAATCCAAATACAGTAAAAAGGGTTAGTACAAGTATTGGAAACAATTTAAATATTAAGGATTTTTTCATTTTACTTTAAGAAATTTAGATCAACATTATTTGTCTTTAATACTTCATTTTCACTTGCCAAATCAAATACAGACTCTTCAAAACCAGTTTTGATGTTTTTATCAGCACCAATAGATAAAAGATATTCTAGTATTGTATTGTTTTTTGCTGTCATCGCTGCTTTATGTAATACAGTGATTCCTTCATTATTTTTGGCATTGATGTCAATAGTATATTTCTTAATAAGCTTTAATAACTCCAAATTCTTTTTTTCTATGGCTAGATGGTATAATGTATTTCCATCTTTTTGAGGCTGGGTCATGTCAAACCCGTTGTTGGTTAGCAAGGCTACCTTCTTTTTGAATTTATCAGCTTCTTTAGGATTGTAGGATGCTATTACATGTTTAGAAAGCGTATTTCCTTTGGTATCAGTAACGGCAACATCAGCTTTTTGAGCAATTAAAAATTCAACCACATCGGTAGTATTATATTCAATAGCATTGGTTAATGCAGAACGCCCGTTTTTGTCAGTACCATTTATTGCATTGGTTGTACTAGCTAGTAGTTTTATAACCTCTAATGTATTTTCATATGATGCATTTAATAAAGCTGTATTTCCTTTATCATCTTTTTTGCTGGCATCTACACCTTTATCAATAAAATAGTTAAATACAGCAACATCTTTGTTTGAGTAAGCCAAAGAATGTAAAGGAGTAACCCCTTCTTTGGTAGTGATATTGGGTTGGATTCCTAATTTTTCTAAGTACTTGAAAAAACTTAAAGGATTAGGACCTTTTCTTGTTCCCTGACTGGCAAAGATCATGGCGTTTTCTCCTTTTTTATTCAGAGTTTTATAGGGGACACCTTTTTTTATTAATTTATCGAGGATTTCTGTATTTCCTGAGCGTGCTACGTAATTAAAAACTCCATTTTCATGTTTATCTGTACTTAATAAGTCCAAACCTTTTGAGGTAAAGTAATCAATAAGCGCAAAATCTTTTACATGTGGAATCAGTAAAAGTAATGCGTTTGCACCATCTTCATCAACATCTTTTTGTATATCAATACCATTTTTGATGCATAGATCATAAATCTCTTTATTGGTTTGCCCTGTAGCAGCAGCAAAAGTTAGTACAGAGAAATTATGAGCATCTTTCATATCCATTCTGGCCTTATTCGCAATCAGGTGCTTCATCATTTCTACATTATTTGCATAGGCTGCCCAAAAAACATAAGTTCTTTTATCATGCGTAAGTTTGTTGACCTCATTTCCTTTTTTTGAAAGTAAATGTTTTATTGTAGCATTCGGTGCTTTACCTAATAATGCATATACAACAGCATCAAATCCATAAGAATTTAGGATTGTTGCATTATGGCCTTCTGCAATTTTTTGCTCAACAGTTTCTATTGAGGGGCTGGTTTTCCAGAATTCTCTTGTCAAGAAGATATTTTCTGTTTGCGCTTGTAAAAGGTTTACAAATAAAACCAAAGCAACTGTTATTTTTATTATTTTCATTTTTCTGACTTAAAAAATTTATGTGATACTTTTACTATTATAAATAAACTACTTCAGAGAATTAAAATCTCACTTAGTGAGTAAAAGTACCATATTTTTACCTTTCTCTACATACAACGGTTGCTATAAGATACATCTGTATAAAGAATCATCTTGCTAGATTTTCTTTTGTGTTTTCTTAAGAAAATAACTTGATTAGACATCAAAATTATAGCTACAAAAGTTACAGCGGTTGTAATTGATTGTTATTTAGGTAGCTGTATTATGGTTTTTGAATTACAAAAGATTCTATAACCTTATTAATGTCTTTCTCTTCGGTATATTTATCAGAAAATAAATGCTTGTATAATGCTTTATTATCTACTTTTGCCTCAAGAGAAAGGTCTGTATTTCTACCATAAACCTTTTCCCATTTAGTACGAACTAAAGCCCATTTGGCATTATTTTTTTTCCACCAATCTGCTGCAGCTTTACATTTACTATCATCAACTTTTACATAAGTATTATATCCTTTTTCTTTTGCTAGAACAACATCAGGCTTCCCCTCTTCGCGTATTACTTTGTCATTATCTTGATCATGAACCCATCCATTATCAGTGATCTCGTGTCTGTTTCCTCTTACTGTAATGTTGTAATCACTTCTTTTGGTATATTCTCTTCTTGGTAATGGAGCATCTGTTCTGTTCTCCCAGAAACTTTTACCATCTACATGTACCCAAGTAGCAGAACCTTCATATCGAGGGCTATCATCAACTTGATATACCTTTTGTGTCCATTGTCCTTTTACATCAGTATCTGGCTTGCTCTCATATTTCCATGAATTATTACCATTAAACATGTAAAAGTTTGTGTTTTGGTATACCCAATCCTGTCTCCAGTGTTTTACTATATATGGTTTTGATGGGGAACCTACTTGTAGTAAATGTTGAATAGAAATCTTATCCTTACCGTCTTCAACCAATTGAGCCCATTCTAAAGCTTTATCACTTTTTGTTTTTGAAGGTTTGTAAAGAGAATCATTGCTATACTGAAAAGTCTCGGCAAAATTGAAAGTTACCTCATAACAGCCACACATTTTCTTTATGGCATTTTGATCTTGCTTTTTTTTATTCTGAGCTGTTATTGTAGTAGATACAAATGCTAGTAATAAAAGCGATGAAAGTGTAAATCGTCTCATTTTTGAATATTTAATAAAATTATCAACTCTTATTTAGATTGAATTAAAATAAGATATATATTTGTTGCAAATTTATTAAGAATGAATCTAAATAGAAATACTTTTTTATTTTATTTTCTGCTTTTTTATTTCAGTTTTATATCAGCCCAAGAGAATGAAGTAAAAAAGGACTCTGTTAAGACAGAAGAGTTAGAGGAAGTAATTGTAACAGGTCAGTATTCTCCACAATCCATAAACAAGTCAGTTTTTGAAGTAAAGGTAATTGGTAGAGCACAGATAGAACAACAAGCAGCAAACAACCTTGCTGATGTATTAAACCAGTCATTAAACATTAGTATTATACCCAATGGGTCTACAGGAAAATCATCGGTTCAACTTTTTGGGTTGGATGGTAGGTATTTTAAAATACTCATAGATAATATTCCTGTAATTAATGATGAAGGTTTGGGTAATAACACAGATTTAACGCAATTAAATCTGGATGATATCGAACAAATAGAGATTGTAGAAGGCTCTATGGGTGTACAATATGGTGCCAATGCAATTTCGGGAGTGATTAATATTATCACCAAAAAGTACGGAAAGTACACATGGGAAATAAGCCCCTATATACAAGAAGAGACGGTAGAAAAAGAATATGGTTTTTTTGATAAAGGAAGACATATTCAATCTCTACGAGTAGGGCATAATATCTCAGACAGATGGTATGCCAATGCATTGTATACAAGAAATGATTTTGCTGGATTTTGGGATGATAGAGAGGGTAAAAATCATGAGTTGAATGATGATAAAAGAGGGTATTTGTGGTTACCTAAACTACAAAATACAGCTAAGGCATTAGTAAATTATAGAGGTGAAAACGGATTTAGAAGCTTTTACAAGTTTGAATATTTTGATGAGAATATCAATCGGTTTTCTCAAGTGGTAAACCCAAACTATAATCCTTCTACACAAACCAGTGATCCAGTAGGTAATGATGCTACCTTTACCTCAGAACGTTTTTATCATCACCTTAACTTTTTAGGAAAATGGAAAACGAGCTTTAACTATGATGTTTCGTTATCCTATCAACAGCAGAAAAGAAATGTAGAAACGTTTAGATATCGAATTAAGTCAAGACAAAAATTTGATATAGAAAAATTTGAATACGAATCCAGAAAAGTACTTTATTCCAAAGGTAATTTTAGCAATTTTTTACAAAAAGAAAGCTTTGATTTTCAGTTAGGATATGAGGTAAATCATATTGATGGATATGCTTCTAGTTCTGCGGGAACTTTTAATGGAGAAAATATAAAAAGAGAATTAGGTTCTTATGATGTATTTGGTTCTGCAGAAATTCATGTCAATGATAAATTTTCTATTAGACCAGGAGCAAGACTACTCGCTTCTTCTGCATTCAATGCTCAAGCGGCAGTATCATTAAGCACTCGTTATAGTTTTGCAAATGGACTAGAATTAAGAGGAGTTGTAGGGTCTGCGCCTAGGTTACCAAGTTATGCAGAGCTGTACACCTATTTTGTAGATGCTAATCATGATATAAGAGGAAATGAAGATCTAGTACCAGAACAAGGAGCATCGATTTTTTTGCATTTGAAGAAAAGCTTTGATTTGACAGGTGATAGCAACCTTAAAATGTTGAGTAAATTAACGCTTAACTATTTGGATTTATCAGACAGAATAGAACTAAGTGTTATAAACGAAGCCCCATTACAATTTAAATACATCAATATTGATTCATATAAAACTGTTGGCGCTTTTTTAAATAACAGCCTGAATTATAAAAACCTGAATGCTAATATAGGAATTGGTTTGTCGGGAGAGTCAAAAGTGTTGGATAGTAGAGTGTTACATAATGATGACTACTTGTATGCCATGCGATTGAATGCCAATGTATCCTATTTTGCAAAACCTATAGGGATGGTATTCTCTGCATTTTATAAATATAATGGCCCCAGACAACAATTTGTAGAGCGACAAAACGAAAATGATGAAGCTGTACTCGTAAGAGGAAAACAAGATGGATTTAGTTGGCTGGATGCATCTATACGCAAAGATTTTTTAGATAGAAAAATACAATTAACTCTTGGAGCCCGTAACCTATTAGATATTACCCGGGTGAATACCACTGCTACAGCAGGTGGAGCACATTCTGGGCCCCCATCAACCATATTACTTGGTTATGGAAGGTCCTATTTTTTAAAACTAGTTTATAACCTTAAATTTTAATTATCACACCAAAATGAATAAGAATTTATTTTTTATCAAAACCATGTTACTACTTTTTATCATAACAGGATGTAGTAGCGATGATGATGCAACAGTAACACAAGAGTTTGCTGTAGCATTTGAGAACCCCTCGGTTAGTTTTTCGACCACAGATGAAAACAAAGAGATAAAGATTGTTTTTTCAAGTACTGCACTAGAAGCAGGAACGTTAACTATAAAATATACTGCAAATAAAGCAGTATATGGAGCAAATGCAGATTTTACCACAGTGCCTTCAGGAGAAACAGGATCATTGACTGTTAATTTTAAACAAGGTGATAAAGGAGCTGTTTTTACTTTGAATAAATTAAGAAACCCTATAGAAGGGATAACTAAAGCCGTATCATTTTCTATAGAAAAAGTAAGTATAGCCAATGGTTTGATTAGTGGTAATACTGATATAGCTGTAAGTTTTACAGAAGCCCCTGCTATTGGAGGAGTAATTGCTCCAGAAGTTGGAGGACATAATGAACCCAATCAAGTATATATAGACTTAAGCTCGCAAACACAAAGTACCATAAAAAGAGATCAGTGGGATCTTGGATTCTATAGCGGTAGCGAGTTTAGGGTAAAAATCAATGGCGCAATATATATGGGGGCAGCTCAGCTAGATGCTACAGATATTACTACTGTTAGAGAAGCAGATGTAACCGCCTTAAAAGATTTGATAATAACAAGCGCACCAAATACAGCGCAATATTTTGATGATCCAACGGGAGATATTACAAAAACAGTAATTGCAGAGGTTTCAGCAAAAGTAGAGGAGAATAAAGTATACCTTTTGAAATTAGGTTATGAAGTATCAACAAAGGAACCAAAAGTAGGAAGAGTTGATATAAGTGGCGAATTGAGAGGTTGGAAAAAAATACGAATACTAAGAGATGGTGATGGTTATATTTTACAGCATGCTGATGTAGATGCGACTACTTTTGAAGAAATAAAGATACCTAAGAAGAGTGAATATAATTTTACATTCTTTAGTTTTAATACCAAATCTATTGTAGATGTAGAGCCTATGAAAGATAAATGGGATCTTAATTTTACAGTATTTACAAATATTATTAGTTTTCAACCAGGAGTAACAGGAGCATATGGATTTAGTGATTTTATAACAACAGACCTTCTTGGTGGTGCAAATTCTTATATGGTAAAAACTACAGAATTTACATACGAGGATTTTGCTTTGGCAAATATCGATAATGATAAGTTTATAGCAGATCAAAGAGGTATTGGTAGTAATTGGAGAGATTTACTTGGAGGTACAGGTCTTCTCACCGATAGATTCTTTGTACTTAAAGATACAGATGGAAACTTATATAAAATTAGATTTACTGCTTTCACCAATGAAAGTGGTGTTAGAGGATATCCTCAATTTGAATATACTCTATTACAATAATATGTTTTTTTGATTTTTATAGCCAATAAAAAGTGTTAATGCAAACGCTTCATATTCAATAGATATGAAGCGTTTTTTTATTACATGTATATATAAGTTAAATAATGCTTAATGTTTTTACTAGTATATTACTATTATTTATATTTAGTCTAAATAAATATAAACTACACACAAAATGAAAATATTTACAATAAAATTATGTATAGCGTACTTGATTCTCCTATGGGGTTTACAAAGTCATAGTCAAGTTACAGTTAGGATTACCAATATGGAATATGTTTCTGGGAGTTTTATAAATTGGGGAGATCCTATTGAGATAGAACAAGGAGGAAATCAAAGGATAAGATTTAATGTGGATTTAACCAAGCCAAATAATATGGTAGTTGGAAATTCTACATTACGGATTTATGCAAAAGGATCATCGGCAAGTCCTCGTTCTATTGATAGGCAGAGTATTTGTAGTGGTTGTTGGCACACCTCTCATATAGTTTCAAAAGATATTACATTACAAAGTAGTGATTTTAGTACAAATGGAGGTGTATTATATGCAGAAGTAGAAAGTAGCAGTGGAATAAAATATAAAAGTCGTGAATGGAGAGTCAATATAGCAGTTTCTAGTATAACGAATAATTCTATTTCAGGAAATCAGAGCATTTATTCAGGAGATATTCCTAATGCGTTATCAGGAACGACTCCATCAGGAGGTACGGGGAGTTTTAGGTATCAATGGAAAAAGAAAACTTCTGGTAGTTGGACCAATGTTTCGGGTGCAACATCAAGAAATTATTCGCCTCCAGCATTGACCACAACAACAAGATATCAACGAATCGTTACTTCTGGCAGTATTTCTAGTACTAGTAATACGATTACTGTTACGGTGATTAATGCTCCACCAATAACGAATAATTCTATTTCAGGAAATCAGAGTATTTATTCAGAGGATACTCCTAATGCGCTATCAGGAACTACTCCATCAGGAGGTACAGGAAGTTTTAGGTATCAATGGAAAAAGAAAACTTCTGGTAATTGGGCTAATATTTCGGGTGCAACATCAAGAAATTATTCGCCTCCAGCATTGACCACAACAACAAAATATCAACGAATTGTTACTTCAGGTGGTATTTCTAGTACTAGTAATACGATTACTGTTACAGTGATTCTTGCTCCACCCATAACGACTAATAGTATTTCATCTGATCAAACGATTGATGAAGGTGAAGCTCCATCTACTATTATTGGAAGTACTCCAGCAGGAGGAAGCGGAAGGTATAGATATACTTGGCAGAAGAAAACCACAGGAAACTGGTCTGTTATTTCAGGAGCAACTTCAAAAAATTATTCTCCAGGAATATTGGTAAAAACAACATTCTATAGAAGGATTGTACGTTCAGGAGGGAGACTAAATACCAGTAATACGGTAAAAATAACAGTTAATTTATTACCAGAAATAAGAAACAATACAATAGTTTTTAATGGGGTTTCTAAAATAATAGGAAGTGTTCCAACAGGAGGTAATAATAGTTATAGATATGTATATACAACCGTAATTGAAATAAACGGAGAGGCATTTGAAGATCGTTTTGATCAAGGAACTAATAAAGATTGGGTTATTCCAGAATTTTTTCTAAATGCTGCTAGAAATGGACAAGAATTGATGATTATAAGGCATGTAACTTCGGGAATTAAAGAGTCAAGGACTCATATCTTTTTAAATAAGATAGAAAACAATTCATTTGTTTTTGATGGAGTTTCAAAAATTATTGGGAGTGTTCCAACAGGAGGTACTGGGCCATACACTTACCAATATAAATGGTTTGTAGTTGTAGAAGGAGGAGAACCTGTTCATTTCTCTTCTTCCAGATCAACGAATAAAGATTATACTATACCACCTGATCAAATGCAAAAAATTATTAGTTGGGATATACCAGTTTATGCTAAACGAATAGTTTGGTCAAATCATCAAAAGCACGAGACAGGCTATATAAAAATAAGAAGCTCTTCTCAAGGAAGGTTAATAAATTCATCGGTTAGTATAAAAAATCATGAAGAAAAGAAGTTAATATCAAAACCAAAATTATACCCTAATCCAACTCGAGGGACTGTGTATTTAGAAACAGATTATATAGCAGATACAGAAGTTGAAATATACATATATTCAAAAGTATCTGGCAAAGGTGAAAAAGTATTTACACAAAGAATTAGAGCAGGTAAGCAAACAATTTCATGGGATATTCCAGCCAGATATCCAAAAGGCTTATATGTATATGAGATTATTGAAAATGGTATATCTAGGCATGGAAAACTTGTAAAGAAATAGTTCTAGATGAGAATTACTTTTTACTAAAAGTATTAATGCAAACGCTCCATATTTCTTGAATATGGAGCGTTTTTTGAAACACCGTTTGTTTGTCCCACTAGATGGAAGCGGAAAATTACTTAGCTTTGGAAAAACAAACTAAACATAGCACTCCGTAAACTCCATTGATCAAATTGTTTGCTTTCGCTAGCGCTGCACAAACGATTTAATCAACAACGCTAAGGCTGAGTTTACTACGACGTTGTGCTTAATTAAAAAACGATGAATAATATCAAAATGCTATTTATTTTCATACTTCTAACTTCTTGTAATTCAGTGAAAACTATTACGGATTTGAAAGAATATGGATTTAAAGGAAAAGTAAAAAATATTGTAGTTTTGAATTATAGAGATTTGGAAAAGAAAAATGAATTATGGGTTATAAAAGAAGATAAACTATTCTCAAAAAAGACAATGAAATTCAATAAAAAAGGGAATATTGTAGAAATACATTATCATTCAACTTCTAAAAATCTATCTGATGAGATTATTACAAGTATTGAATTTAAAAACGGAAAAAAAAGTAAGACCACTTCAAGAGATTTATTAGGAGAAATAATCAATACAGGTTATTATACTTGGATTGATAAATATAATTATAGTTATGATTTAGTTAATAAACAAAAAGAACTAATTCTGAAATCTCACACAAAACTTAACAATAATTTTCGAGAAATAAGTACTGAATATTCATATATAGAAAATGATTCTATTGTCTTTTCTGAATCAACTGTAACTGAATTAGATATTAACGAAGAAGTTGTAAGCACAAAATTTAAAGATAAAATATCTCAAGAAGAATATGTAATTGAGTATATAGTTAAAAAAGATAAAAAAGATAATCTAATAAAATGTGCTTTTATTTTTCGAGAAAGTAAAAAACTTCAATTGTTATCTATTAATAAATTTGAATATTATGAATAGAATAACTAAGCATTCGGTACGATCGGCCATGAATGCAGTGTTGACTAAACTGGTCTGATTTATTGTTTGTATGGGAATTGCTCTGGTCGTTGCAAATATTCTTGGGTGTCACTGGCTATTTCAAAAATGCAGTTCTCTTATTTTGAACTATTTTTAACCCTACTTGCTGTCGTATTTTCATTTTCAGTAATATCCTGTATGAGCATAGTGTTCCTAAAGCCCAAGCATTCCTTGATGAATTTAGAGTTAAAAAATATCAAAATACACAATAGGTTAATTTATAACAAAATCATAGAATGTGATAAAGAAACCCCACAAACAGTTATGTTTATGGAGTTTCTCACCTTTGGCTGGCTCGCCAATTTTCACACTCACAAATTTGTAATATAATCCAATGACAACGTTAATGCTCTCAGTCGGATTAATGGTTTTGGTTGTTCAGTCAGATTAGAAAAAACAGTAAGATCAAACCAAAGGGATGCCTTAGTATTATCTATTTGATTCTTACTATACCAATCTTTGATACTATTGGCCCAATCTTCTATCATTTGATTCAATGTTTTATCGGTTCCACTACCGATTACTTGGATTGATTGTAATGGTTGCATAATCACAGGAAGTACAATATCGCTTAACCCACTATTGGCTTGATAACTATACGTTGAACTCATCAAAACACTAATAGTCTCCTGAGAGTTTTCTGCCAGTAAGGTGTCAAATAAAGTAGTAAGTTGTTGTTCTAGTGTTCCTATATTTGGGCTGGATGGGTTATTTATAGTAGCAATATTTATAGAATCACTACTATCAATTGTAGGATGAAAAACATTTGAAAATCCAATACTACCCGTTGTGTATACAAAGTCATTTGCCGAAGGTTTACCTGGTACCAGTTCTACATTACGTTTTAACTCTGCAGAGGTGTCAGCATCCTGTCTATTTAGAATATTCATTGCAGGAATAAGCACTTCGCGATCAGGAATAGCTTGTCCAACAGAAGCTTCCAGAATTTCTTTTGTGTTGTTATCTGTATAATAATAACTATAAGAAGCTCCATCTTCTGGGTCGATGGCAACAGCTTTATACCCAGAAATATTCACAATAGGGGTTTCTATTCCTTCAGGAGCTTCACCAAAAATATTGATGATTAATGCTCCAGTGGTGGTATCTACAGTGGTAGATCCCTCTTTGATATAAAATGTATAAGGAACTGCAGCATATCCTTGTTTTTGTTGTCTATGAGAAGTGTTTAAAGCAAAACCATTACTGGACTCTGCTGTTTTTGCCATTTGAGACACCATCTCATTATAGGACGATAATGCTACTGCGGCAGATTCAAACTGCGAAGCATCTGTAGTTGTAGCATCTATTTTGATCAATGTATCATTGAATACTTGATTGATATTAGGAAAAACAGTAATGAATTCTGCCATCTGCGCAAATGCATCTTCAAAACTGGCAAGTGCTTTAGCTGAATTGTCTAGAACATTAAATAAAATTTCAAAATCAACTTGATCCTGAGGGTAATGAAAAGATTGAGAATATGTAATTTGATAATTCCATTTAAGAATATCGTTTATTTCATTAGTTCCCGAGATATAAGGATAAGAACCTTCTTGTTTTATCATTGCTGGTGCGGTAGGAAAGGATCGTAGAATCAAAGGGATTTTAAATCCACCTAATGAAGTTTCTAATGGATTGGCCAATGTCTTTGAAATAAAACTTAACCACGAAGATGCTTTATACCCTTCGATACCGTTGACTGAGCTGATTTGATGTTCTATGGCAAACCCACTGTAAGTAATATTCAGATCTACATAGGATAAAACCTCATTGTCTGTACCTCTAATAATATCAGGCGAAGAAATCAAGAAAGGCAGTTTCGCCTTAGTATTCTTATTTAGTTCTAGTTTTGGTGAACTCATACTAAATGATGTACTGAAATTACCACCATCAACTTCTTGTTGTACGGCATGAATTAGTGGTGAGGTAATGGTATTTCCTAATTCATCTTGCAATGTATCTGTAATAGTTACCGTAGTTTTATCAATACTAGCCTTGGCGCTTAATCGTAAGCTTACAATGCGATTGTTGTTTTTGAGTAGTGTCGCGCTTACAACATTTATATCGTCTGATATGGTATAGTTACTTATCTTTTCTGCGGTTGCTTTATTCATAAAATTAGAGAAGAAAAGATAGACAATAGTAGCATCTTTTTCATCTATTTCTACCCCAATAAAGATAAAATTCAAATTAATGTTACCGTATAATTGAGGAGCATCTGTGTTTTCTAGAACGGTTTCTGCCTGTACAGTTGCTTCAAATTGGATTCCCGCTCTAGTAGTATATGCATTGCTCAGCTTTACTAATAATTGTTGCAAGAAAGTTTCTTGAATAGCAACAGTATCTGTTGTTTGACCTGCAAAAACAGGAATCATTGATAGTTTTAGAACTTCTGCCAAACGTTCCTTATTGGTTAGCATATCTGCTAAGAAATTTGACTTACCATAATCATCGACCAATTGAATCGCGGCTGTAAACTCTGGGGTTAATACAGCATCAATAGCAGAGAAAATTTGTTTTCCCCAAAGATCCATATCAATGTTTTTAAAATCCATATATGTAGAAGGAGTAGAAAAATCGATACCTGTTTTTGAATTGAAATAATAAATAGGAACCTGTTCTTTTGTTTCCAATTGATTTGATATTGGTTTGGGAGCAAAAATTTCAGGATTTCCAATGTTATTAACCTCATATCCTATATCGGTAGTCGTATCAAGCCCTAATCGAGTCGCCCATATTTCTGTTCCTCCTGAATTGCTTAAGTTTTCATTACGATTGATTCCAGAAGTAACCCTAAGTTGATAGCTATCCTTTTTGGATAAGGCAGTTTCAAAACTAGTAGCAAATTCTTCTAAGCCAGTAGTGGTTCCAGATTTGGCTTTTGATAATGGAGGAATATTTGTATGTACTGCTTTTATACCTCCAGTAGTCTCAAAATCACCAGAAATAGAACCGCCAGTACGTTCGATAGTAAAACTAGATTCTAGTTTAAATATTTGAGTGGTATTGATTTGAGTAGTATCTATATCAAAAGATAGAATATGATCACTATCTGGTATATCAGTGTCAATTTCTCCCTGACCACAACCGACCAAGAATACATATATCGAGGCAATCCATTCCTGAACTAGCCCCTCTATATCATTCTCATCCAATACAAAAGGAGTATCGGTTAAGGTAGTATTTAATTGAAAAGCGATACCATTAGGATCTGTTAATTGATACCAGATTTGAGTATATGTTTGTAGATCTCTGATTGCTTGCTCTTTTACCGATGAAGTAGCCAGGTCTTTATCATTATCAGCACTAAATTTGGACCAGCCATTGAACACCAAGGTATTTTCATTATCAGAATCAGAAGCATCAGCTTTTACATTGCTTATAGTGACTGTTATCTCTACATTTTCTGGAATGGTATCTACTGTAATCGTTACCGATTTGTTATCATCATTGAGAATGATTGATTGGATGTTGATATTTTGATCAATAGTATAATTTGAAATATCTGTAGCAGTAGTTTTATCGAGATCAACTGTATATTGCCCCAGAATAGTAGTAGTACTTTTTACAGAGGTACTGATTAGACCTTGATAATAGCTAGGATCAAAATTAAGTCCCATATCTAGTTTAGCCTCTGCTTCTTCACCGCTTACTATCCAAGACGAAGTGATCGAAGGCCATTGATTAAGCCCTAAGATGGCATCGGTATATCCTGTGAGTACAGGGGGTTCATTAAGGGGTTCAATACTATTGGCAGAAGGATCAGATAATTCACTTATAATACTATTACCATAAATATCTTGCCATGCAAAATTAACCTGTAAGAGGTCACCTAATCCTAAATATGGGCTATCATTGCTGTCTGGCATAATATCTTTTGTAGAAACTACTTCTTTGCTAAATCGAGTATAAGGAATGCTCACTTGGTAGTTCCATGTATCTTCTGCTGTAAGTGTTTTTGGAACCTGAATTTTATTGGTACTGTCTGGATCTTCTGCTTCTGTGGTTGGGCCAGAAGGTAAACCAATATTACTACTGTCAAAATAATCATTGGCAACTACTTGATACGTCAGAGAGCTATAGATATTTTGTAAGAATAATTCTCCAAAATCAGTAGCTTTTGGATCTTCGGGTACTGCTGCTGGTATGGGGCGTATAGCATCTATAGAAGTTGTACCAACAGCCACATTAGCAGTTCTTATTTTTGGACCACCCGTACTTAGGATTTCTTGGTTGTCGTCAAAAATACCAACAACATTTTGATTGTAATTGGCTATAGAAGAAATGTTCTCACCATAAAAATCAGACAATGTAGCAAAAGTATTTCCGCCTGGACTAGTACCTACGATAATTGTAAGTTGTGGTAAGAAAATAGCATCAAACATATTGAGTTGATCAGGTAATTCATTTCCTGATTTTTGGTTATTGATCTCTTGTATTGCAATTACAGTAGTATCAAAGCGATCAGCAATTTCTTGCAAGGTATTACCTCCAACACCTACTTCATAAATTCCTTCATTGATAGCTAGTTTAGTATTAGGACTAAGTAGTAAAGATTGATTGTCAGAAGCTACATCAGCGATATTTCCGTAATACGTATACGCCAATTCTTGTAGTGTTTGTGTTGTATCAGATGGTAATTTTATAATGTTAGGATCTGATTGGGCAAAGAGTACAGAGGTATCTTTATTAAAAGCTTCACCACAAGCAAAAACATTCATATATGATGTAATTGTATTTTGAAGATTTTCTTCTGCAGGCTTATCATACATTACTATAAATGATAATTCCGCCTCGCCATTATCATCAAAAATACGATCAGGAAGCCCTTGTTGATTATCTGCATTATAATAATATAAGTAATAGCCTCCATTTCTGGTAATACTAGCTTGCCATAATAAGCGCAAGAAGTCGGTTTGTGTATTGAGGAGTCTTATTTTTTCACTCTCTGTGTCGGATAGAGTTTTGAGCAACCTATCAAAAGTTACATCAGGTCGGGTTTCTGTAGAGAGATTTACCTGAGCCAATCCCATCGTAAGAGCATTTTGAGTATCAGTTTGTACACCATCTTGAGTACTTCCGTTACTATCAACGGCATATGCTGGGATCAGGCTTGCAATAAGTGAATTATTAGCACCAATTTCACTCACTATTTTTTCCAGAATAGCAGCATTATTACTATTGGCACCAACTACTTCATATGTGGTAAGAGTGGCAGGGCTATCAGAAACTACAGGTACCTTTTTTATAGTAACTTCCACCAGAGATCCAAGACCATAATAAGAAACACCATGATTGATCATTTTTTTAGAAACCTCATCATATTCACCGATTAAGAATTCCATTCTTGGGTTTACTTTTCTGGTACTTAGATCTGGGAGTTGAAGTAATGTGTCTGGCAATGGCCATAGGCTTAATGCCGGTACACCTGGTGGAGTACCTCCATACGGAAGATCAATAGTAGCTGCGGCATTCCAAACAATCTCTGAGGTGTAGGGGTAACTAGCCTCATTATTTGTAAACAGGTCTTTTACTCCAAGAAAACTAAGACCTGTATTTAATTTATTCGTGGTTGCATATTCAGAAACTTTATTAATACGAGTAGCATCATCACTATCTGGTACAATAGTAATAACTCTTTTTGAAGCATTATCCCCACTAAATGCTAGCCATTGTAATGTATCGGGTTTGCTGAATGTAATATCAAAATCATTTCCTTCTGTGAGAGTAGGAATAGGAAATTGTTGTCCATTTAATGCATATAAACCTGCAAATTCAAGCTCACGATAAGATAAAACATCATTATCATCTTCTACCCACATTCCCTGAAAATTAGGAGTTATGCCATCAACAGGAAGTTTTAGCCCAGCCAGATAATATCTAGAAGTCATACCCGATAAATGCTGGATTCCTTGTGTTGCTTGAATCTCTTTAAGCAATTCTCCTACTTTAAACTGCTCTAGATTTGCCATGTCTAATGTTGTAGTATCAAACAAGTCTATAATAGCTCCGTTATTATGATCCTGATCGATAGGAGTAGCCAAATCTTGTTGAGTAACATTGAATTTAGAAGCAATAGTTCTTAGAGTATCTTCTTCAATTGTAGTATAAGTAATCAAATCAATACGAATTGTAGCGACAGTAAGCAATAAATTAGGAATCGTTGTTATGCTCCCATCAGTAATTAAGATGTTAATGTCAATCTTATTTTCGTTAGGAACACCAGCATTGATGGCATTTACAACTTCTGTAAGTGATTGAGAGGATAAAGTCGTATAATCGTACTGATAGTCATTATAAGTAAAACGAATTGCAATCCCTCCTTGTAGAATATTTTGAGCATCTTTATTTAAGAGAGCTAAGCTGTTTCCATCAAAACTAGTAGCATACATAGGTTGATTTGCAATACTGTCAAAAGTATCTCCTTGTTGTACTGTATACGTACTATTTGGGATATATATTGTTTTCTTAACATTTAATGTAATACCAGAATTGTCACTAAAAAGTTCATCAATGGTATATGCCATATCTCCAGAAAGATCTCCGTTGTCATTAATCCATTTTACAATATTATCAGGAGTATCTCCACTATTTGTATAATATTTAAAATCTTTTAAAGAATCTTGTGCTGTCTGAACCATCTGTTTGGCAATCAGTAAGAAATAGTCACTAAATACAAAATTACCAACAGAAATATCTTCTTCTGCTAGAGTTGCAAAAGTAGCAGGATTCTCTTCCTGCATTTGAATTGCTAATTGATTGAAGTATTTTCTAAGGTCAGCAACATAAGTAGAAGAGATAGAGTTATAGTTTTCAAAATCATAAGAAACCCCTTTATAATCACTACCATAATCTGGAGTAGATAATTCTAATGACAATGCCATCGGGAAGAATGTAGCATTCACATCTGTTTTTTCCTGTGGTTGTTCTTGAATAACAAGAGAAAACTGATCTGTCATAAACGAATCAATAGCCTCTGTAGGAATAGGGCTAGGATTTGTAGGGTCACTAAAATAAGCTAGTAGTTGTGTTAGTTGCGAGGATGTAATAGGAGTGTTGTTTACTTGCTCACCAGTAACAGTATTGCTTTGAATTGAAGCTACAACCCATCTGAATATTTCTTTACTCAACAATTCAAAAGAAGAATCTGTGATCTCTGAGAATGCTTTTTGATATCCATCAGTACGTTCTTCTTGAGGGGATGCCATAGATTCTAAGAATAACATAGATACATAACAAGCTTGTTGCTCACTTAATTGCGTAGCTCTGTCTCCTGCCATGGTAAGTCCTAATCCCAAATATCCTGTTAAAGAAACAAGCTCAGAAGCTTTTTCTAGATTAGACCAATTAGGTGTTACTTGAGTTAATGATACGGTGAGCGGGTTATGTAAAGCGATACGTAGTTGCTTGGTGTTTTGTAATCTATTTAGCGTATACGCTTTTAGCATTGTATCAGATGTAGCTGTTTGCCAAGGTGGATTGCTTGCTATAGCCTTGATTGTAATACTTTGGCTGATACTTGCAGAGAAGCTGAAGTGCATTTTGATCTTAAATAATCCCAGATTGATGCTTACACTCAAAGAAACACTTACAGAGGCAGATAATTGAATTACAATAGGCTCATAGGGAGAAAACGTTAATTGCGCCAATAATCTGATATCAATATTAAGATCGGCTTTGATAATAGCAAAATCAACAGTACCATATAATTTTCCTATAACACCTACAGTACCTCTGAACCAGAAATAATATGCTTCTGCAACCTGTGCATCATTAGAAGCACTGGTAGTTGATAATTGATAAGGATTAAACTTTGCCAAAACTCCTTCTAGAATAGCTACAGCAGTAAGGCTGAATCCAGCTTTGAGAATGCCAGCATCAAAATCATAACCAAACCCAAACTGCATACCAAACCCAAAGACCAATACAGGATTGAATGTACCATTGGTAGCATCGGGTACTTTGTTGGTAGTAGCACTACTGAGTTTACCAAAATAAACTCCAGCTGATCCCATGACAGGAATAGGAATCCCTACTGGAGTCCAAATTAAAGTTTGAAAGGTAAAGGAACGAGAAAAATCTTCTTTCCAAGGGAATCCTATATCTACTTGAAAATCACCATTGGTATATACCTCAATACCAAAAATAGGCAAGGTGAGATTAACCTGTCCTAATTGTATTTTCCGCATGACCGTAGGCAATGCAATTTCTGCTTTATACATTCCTACAGTATCACTAATTTTTTTGTATAAAATCTGAAAATCTAATCCTTTAAAAATACGAGCTGGCTCTCCTTCAAGAGCTAGGCGTAGTGCATACAAATTAGGATCATTAAATACGATCTGCATCGTAATAAAATAACTATCAGTATCAGATTCTTTTGCTACCGCAACTGCTGAGGTAGATTTTTTATCACCTCCCAATTTCAACACTCCAAAATCCATTCCTACCAACCAGTTGCTATTAGCATCCAATTGTACATCAGGAATTTCTCCTGGCTTAGTATTTGGCAGATCTGCCATAATTGCTATGGCATCCTGTACTTTTTCTACATTTTGAAACCCTGGGATAGTAACATGTTGTCCTAGAGCGAGCAGGCGTAGATCCAGATATTCATTTCCTTGTCCAGAAGGAGATGGGGTGGTCTCTGGTTTAGCTGCATCCCAACCCAAAGGTTCGTTAGGGTTATCTTGCCATAAGAAGCTACCTTCTAGTGTCACCATGACCCCATTATCTTCTGGTTTAGGTTGATTGGATTTATAAGTGATACCAATAGATTTGATAGTTGCAAATCCTAATGAGATAGGTCCTATCTCTAAATTAAACCCTACCTGTTTTGAGGTGAAATCATAAGTTAAGCTAAGGTTGTTAAGTGGTATTTTATTAAGGAGATCCCATGGGGCTGCAAGTCCAAATTGAGTTCCTGTTGCCCAAGACACCATTTTCTCTACCATACTACCAATTGTAGTAGATTCTGTAAAACTTAATTCTGCGGTATAATGAGGTTCTTTACTCGTCCCAATGTTTTTTACTTCACCTTTTAAGAATTCCCAGATGATCCCAAAAGATTTTACATCGGGATTAAAATCATAGAAAGCTTGAAAATCAATCCCAAGCCAGGTTACATTTGCATTGATAGTACCATAATATCCAACAGAGGTTTCCTCGTCTTTTTTGCCATATGCTACCAAAGCATTTCCGTCAACTTGCAGATCAAGAAAAGTGATGTCCCATTTCTCGGCAGTTTTACCACTAAATTCCCAATATTTGGTTTCTGTCTGAATTTTAAAACCAAGTCCATCAATGGCATAATTAAATCCATCATCGGGTTTCCAGTCGGGAGCGATGTAGAAAGTAAGTAACTGGCCAATTTCTAGAGCGCCAGATGTTTGATTTCCTGTAAAAGTCCAGCCGTTTCCTGTAGCATAGGTAGATTGTAGAGATAATCCAATTTTCATACTATCGGGTAATACTACAAATTCACCACCGATACTAATTTCGTTTTTACCAGTGTTATGAATAGCATTAAAAGTGAGTTTGTTGATGGTAAAAAGTGGCCCGATAACCAAAGGCTTATCAGCCTCTAGAATGGTATTTAACTGATAATACTTTTCATTAGGTTTTAAATCAAAATCTAATAAAGTAACAGCAGTTTCCAAGTCTAATTTTGCACCAAATAATTTTAATAAATCGCTAAGTTGAATAACTCCTTCACTAAGTCCTCCATGCACTTTGAAATCTGGATATGTACCCAAAACACTTACAGTTCCTTCCCCAATCGGAAAATCACCAGTTACAGTAAATTCAATTTTTCTATTTGCTACATCTTGCACATTATAAATCTGTACATCTACACTGGGATTTATCTCAAATTTAGGATCTTTAGATAATTCCCATGCGGTATCTGTATTCATGGAGTATGACATATAATCAAATGCATGCGTTTGATTATTATAATGTAGCTGTATATCTTTTAGTCCAAACCCTGCCATTCCATTCAGAGGAGGTTGTAATACTTGTACCAGATTAATACCTCCCGCCATTTGAAAAAAACTAGATACGCTCAAGGGCGTATCAAATCCTCCTGTGATAAGCCAGGTATTATTTTCTTCTGGGTATTTTATTAGTGTTTCCAATAGTACAGGATCATTATTTTTATCCGTACCAGACCCAACAATGGTTCCTTTCATACCACCTTCTACGGCGCTTCCAGCTTCGTTTATTTTTAGTTTGAAGCCTGGTTTCTCAAAACCTATCCAAGGGATTTCGTCAATACTCCACCGTTGATTAATTTCTGTTTCAATTTCGGTTACTACAGATTCTTCTGGGCTGGTAAAATTTAATGTGATATTAAAATCAGGTCCAAAAGCAGTAGTGGTTCCTTTTGATAATGTAACCTGAGTTACCGTATCTCCATCTTTTTCCTGAGTAATATCATCTTTGGCAACAGTAATAAAAAATAAGTTCCCTGTTACTAACTTGAAGAAGGAGGATAGATAAGTGTTAGGTAATGCATTTAGAATATTGACCCCATCATTACTATAATTATTGATAAGTTGATTATAGACTCCTTCTAGGGTGAGTGTTTCTTCTTCAAGCACCATAAGTCCGTTATTGGAACTAGCATGTGCGTGGGATTCTGAAAATTTTAATAAAGTAACAGCAGGAGAAACCAGTTTTACTCCTACCAATCCAAGCATTAATTTATCATGAATATCCTGCTGATAATAAGTACCTAAGCTTTTAAAATAGGTGTTTATATTGTTTGATGCAGTATATGCATTTATCATAAATGACCCAGAATCTACCAGTGCATTATAATACTCTTGAGGTTTTCCTGGATTTATTTTTTGTAAGTAAGTGTCAAAGGTTTGATTTCTAAAAGTTAAAGCAGTTGTTTTTGCAGTTTCTGCTACAGGGGCATAATTTACCGCAGATAGGGTAGAAGGGTAGTTGGCTCTGTCTTCTTCTCCTGTTTTAGGAATTTGTAAAAAAGGATGCCCCAAACTGATGGGGAGACTAGAGGAGCCTTGTCCTTCAAAAACTCCTGGTAACCCCGAATTAGCATAATAGAAATTATATATTTCCTGAGGAATAGGGCCTAAGGTAATGGCAACTATTTCTTTGTTGTTGGCTTCTTCAAGTATTGTTGTTAGGTCTTTTATCTCTACATAGTTTCCATTTTTGTATCCCTCTCTTATAGTCAACGTATATCCTGCATCCATCAAGGGTTTTACTTGTTGCCCTAGATTAAGAATAAAATTATCCAGACTTGATTGAGAATATGCTCCCATGATATCTGTAGCAAGGTATACTTCTTTGATTGTTGCTTTTAGATGAGGTAAGGAGGTGTCTTTATTATCTAAGTCTTTGGCAAATGCAGCAACATAATCAAAAGGCATTTCCTGATATTTTTCCTCAATTTTGGCAATATCACTCAGAATAAAAAATGCAATAGGTTTCTGCATACTTTTTTGCGCAGTAAATGCAGAAAGAATAAGATTCAAAGTCATTTCTGCGGGACTAGAAAATTGGTGTAACCCGTATATAGGCCAAAGACAAAGTTCTTTTTTTGCAGTGTATACATTGTAGATAGACTGCGCATTTATCGACCTTATTTTTAAAGCCTCATTATAGGTTTGATCCTTGGCATACCATGACCATAAAGTATCTGAAACCGATGAAAGAGAGTCTGCAGAGAATTTAAAAGCTAGTTGGGCAAATGAGGCTGATTCTTTTGATAAATCATAAGGCTCTTTACCGTTACGTTCTATTTGATTAGGTGCTTTTTCCCATAAATAAGGTTGAAGTCTTAAAAAATAGTTGACACTAAAGAGCGTTGCGTAATTCGCTACGCTATTATCTGCTCCTCCAGTAAAGCCAAAATCAATTTGCTCGAGATCTGGTTTGGTATCTTTATATTCAAGAAAAGTAAGAGTAGCTTTACCATAGGTTATACTTGTAGTTGCTATATCATTTGGGTTAAGGCCAGTGAGTAATATAGCAAGCTTATTGGGAGTATCTGATCCCGAGTAGATGATGAGGATTTTTTTGGAATAGGTAGTAGCGTCGACTATTCTTTTCATCATATTTATAGTAGTAGCCTGATGTCCAAAATTGGGCGTATTATCTACATAAAATCGAAGTTCATCTTTACTCTGTATTAGAGCAAGCATATCCTGAATTGAAGTACTGGTAGCAGATTCACTAGCTTCCTGTCCTTGCATGAGTTTGTTTAAAAGATCATTGAAGTCGCCCATCTTACAATATTTTTATGATTTGTGTAATTCTTGTTAGAATTATAATATCTTGGTTATTTAGTATTGTCTACACACTATTCTACCAGTGTTGCTTCTCTTGTACTTTCTGTTAAACTTTTTACTGTTTCCTGATCCTCTTTTTTATACATAGCATACCAGCCTAATCCAGATGATTTTCCTCCAGAATTTGGGTTGCCAAATAGATAAAATAAAGAAGAACCATTGGGAGGGATTTTCAGTAAGCCTAAAAATTTCAATGCTATTTCAGTAAACATAAGAAGGAACGACTTTTGACTATCATCAAAGGCCAATCGTATTTGTCCGATAGAGAGTTTAAGTACCGATTGTAAACTTATTAATTTAGCACCTCCACCTGTACCAGGTAGAGAGATACCTATATTAGCTTTATAATTATTTTCTCCCGTACTATTAGGAGTCCAACTCAATAAGAGGTATGAGTCCAGACTTACTTTGCCTGCCAATTCTCCTGGAGTTCCCATATTTAATTTAAAATCCAGCCCATACCAGGTAGAATTATCTACCCCAGATAACCTAACATCTGGAATGACTGTAAGAAAGCCTTTGTCTTGAGGGCTTTTATCACTATTTCCGATAATCAAACCTTTTAGATCTAATGCAAAATTGAGAAATAAGCTTTCGCTTCTGGCAGTACTGGTTGTGATATCAAAAGTGATTTCTCCTGCATCAAAATTTAGGGATTTGTTTTGTTGTGGATTCTCAATTTCATAGATCATAGCAATACCCAGATTATTAAAACTAAGGCCAGTTCTTGGAGTAAGATTGGTATTATCTGAGCTTCCAAAAGAAAAGATATCAAAGTTGACAGGGTTACTTTTTGGGGCATTGCCTTTAGATGATTTACTTTTATTATTTGTATAAAATTTGTTGTCCTCTACCGCACCTTGAATAATTTTATAATCAATAAACCCTTGCATACTAAACCAAGATTCATCATACCCTTCTTGAGGAGAATTACGAGTAGTTAATAGTACATTGGTGATTTCTATTTTGTTATAGATATTACTGTCAAATAGAAAGATAGTATCTGCTACACTTCCCATACTGTATACAGCATTTCCATTATTAATCTGGAAACTACCTTTGAGTAAAATATTTTTGAATGTGTTTTCGGGGTTTTCCATACTAGTTACATCACTGTCAAAAAGTTTATTGATTGTGAGTTGTGAGTAGCTTTCAAAGTCTTTTACTGTTGTGTTTTCAAATAAAACTTTTAGAGATAATAACCTATAATCATAGGTGTTTGCAGTAGTAGGCGAGATTGTTTTTGGAGGCGAGATTGTATCATCAAAATCAGGGTCTACATAATAAATCAAGCCAAACATGGTACTGGGTTGATCAACTACAGCACCACCATCCCCTTTGGTAACAGGGCTTATTTCTACTGCAAAATGATGTGCATTAAATGCTTCGGGATTGGTAATTCCTGCCATAATGCCTTGTAGGTTTGTAGGAATATTTTTGATATCCATTCGTAAAATTAGGATTCCAGTCCAATTTTCATCAGTAGCTATTTCATTGAATTTAGAGAAATATTCGTTATCAGATTGCTCAGATGCATTTTTAAAATAGGATTGCATCCATTGTGATACTATAATCAATTGATCAGGATCAGGCTCTTGTTGCACCCCTTCAGAATTAATTGTAGAAGGAGCACCAAAGCGATCCCGTTGTGTCCATTTTTTTGGATTAGCAATTAAACTTTCCTGAGCACTTATTTCTGTATCAGGGTTTGGATCAAATAATTTACCTTTTCGCCCCTTGATAATCATTATGTTTTTGTAGTTGTTATACTCACTTCCTTCTCCAACATTAGCTTGTAGTTCCCAACTATCAATACTTACAATATTATTGAATGCAGCAATCAAAGGGTCAGTACTATCCAGTGATCCCAAATATTTTGAATTGGCAGTTACCAAAAAAAGATCACTAGTTTGCATAGCTTCTACCAGTTCATTTTCAGGGTTTATAAATTCTAGCTTATAATTTTTGTTTTGATCTGTATTCTGACCTAAGAAAATTTCATTCCAATGAGTTTGCCCTTCATTTTGTATGGTGGTAGCCAATAATCCGGAAGGAGTGGTTGAAGTAGCAGGAGATGCTTCGTCTATATTTGCTATCTGTTTTGCTGATAATAAAGAAGCTTTTGTACTTGTTTGCCCAATAGTATCTCTACGGGTTTGACTTATAATTTGACTTTCAAAAGTTTCTGTGTCTGATTTAGAAAAAGATGTAACTCCATTACCTACTGTAAGTCCTAGATAAGGAACTATAGGAAATAGCGTGGTTTCATCTGCGGTATATACAAAACCCAAATTATTGTGTACAAACAGATCCTGATATTTAAAAGAAGAATTGTCTGCTCCAAAAAGAGCAGAACCTTTGGGTTGAGATACATAGGTAATAGTGTTTCCAGAGGTGTTGAGTATAGTTGCCCAAGCGGTTTCTTTGGTGTGATTAAGTAAAGGAGCTGTTGGAGATTCAGGAGCCTTTACAGAAGACGCTGCTTCAAAAGGAAATTTTGGAGCGAATGCCCCATTTTTGGATATAAAACGAATGGTATCTCCTTTTTGGCTTAGGGTAAAATACTCAGTTCCCTGAAGTCCACACATCATATAGTACTCACCTGTACTGGTTTCTTTTTGAAATTCAATTTCAAAGTCCCCTTCAGGAGTAAAATGAAAATCTTCGGTATTACTTTTATCATTAATAGTACCTTTAGAGATAACCAATCGTGCGTTATATATGTTATCAGATTCCTGTTTTGGGGACAGAGTTATCTGGTTTCCATAATTAGAAGTAAAATAAGAATACAAAAGAGTGGCTCTTTGATTACTGTTTTTACCTGTAAAATCAAAATAAGTTCTTCGTGAGTTATAAGCTGTATTGATGTTACAAATAGCAGTAGTATCGTTTGAGCAAGGATTAAAAGTTTGATTAGTAACATCTGAAGGGTCAATAACGACAGAGAACCCTAGGTAATCCCCTGCGGGAATACTTTGTGCAAAAGGAAACCATTCTGATAATGAATCTTCATCCCCTTCTTCCTCGGGGAATAAATATTGAAACCCCCACTTTAAATCCTCTAAAAGAGAAAAACGGTTGATAAAATTAGAAAAACGAATACAGCCTCGTAATGATCCAGAAAAATCAATATATCCTATTTTGGAAGGAATCGTTTTTGGAGAAGAAGTACCAGAAAAATCAATCACCATATTGTTAGAATTGCCATCAAGAGTAATCGTGTTATTTGTATCTAATGTAATATCCATTCCATTTTGTACAGTAAGATACAGACCAGTTGTAAGTGGAGTTTGTAGCCCGGTATTTAGCCCTGATCCATTAGCTTTGAGCCCCATAAGAGAGCTATTGGTGCTATTGATATCATTGATATTGATCTGTCTAAGCCATATAATTGCCCTATTTGCAGAGCTAGATGAGATCAACTCATTTATATTTTTTACAAAGATTTCAGCTTCTTCTTCATTTTCTATAGATAGAGTCTGTGCAGAGAACACAAAATTTCCATTATAATAGGAATTTTCCAGCGCATCTTTTAAGGCAATAGTGCTATTAGGAGGGTTAATCTCATCTGGAGTAACAAAAGCAATAAAACCACGATCACCTGTTTCGTTTTCAGCAATATACAATTGGTTGATAAACTTCTTAGAGAAAACTGTCATGTGTAAAAGATTAAGTTGAATGTGTGTAACTACTATTTTCTTGATATAAGGAAATAGGAGAGCATTACTTAGTTGTTTTGCAACAAAAAGCATTGATAAAACATGATATCTGATATCCAGAGAAGCAAAAACCCATAGATATAGGGTTTTTACTTATCTGAATACACAGATTAATTGCAATCTCTCATCATATCACAAAAAGAGGATTACTCAATCACTTAGGGGGATTAATTAGTAAACGTATAGGCAGCGGCCATTGTTTCCTGATTACTATTTCCTGTAGGGTTATAGCCACTAGTGAAAATAGCAATAGTATATGTAAGCCCTCTACCAATACTAATATCATTAAAAGCACCACCATTATTACTCGTTATCTGAACAGCAGATAATGGACGCGCAAAGTAAGAAGGAGCTCCTGATTGCCAGATAGCCGCCCAAGACCCATTACCATTAAGATCGATTTGATTTGGGAAATTGGTTAAACCAAAAGAAACACTGGTTGTACCAGGCTTTACGTTTACAATTTCTCCTTCAAAATTATTAGAAGGTTCAGGCTGTCCTGCTGCAGGAATAAATGATGATGAACAAATATTACCATAAGTTTGTGCAGGACTGTTTAATGTAGGCCCTACTGCATACCCAACAATATAACTGTTATTATTAAGGTCAAGTCCAGCAAAATTAAGAGATCCTGCTTGAGTGTTACTAGGTATGATTTTGCTTTGTAAAGGTGGTGTGCCAAAAGGAATTTCATTACTATTCTGCCATAATACCACTTGATTACCAAAAGTGTTAGGTTGATTTCCTGGTAGTGTGTCGTAATTGATATCTAGGGAATTAGCCGTGATAGAAGTAATTTCAATTTTAGTAGTTAGTACGGTTGTTGCTTTTCCTTGTTGTTCTAATGTTGCTGTACTCATGATGTTTAGATTTAAATGTTATTAATAAGAGTTTTAAAAAATTATTTCTCTGATGTCGGATCACTGGTATTAAATGTTAGTATTGCAGCAGCTGTTGTATTGTCTGCCCCCATAAAGTATATTAAAGTATATTCTGTATCTCTGCCTAATGATAGGTTGTTAAGTCCAATAACTCCCTGATTGGCATAACTGTCTATTTCTTTTTTTATAAGAGCATCAGGAGGTAGATTGTACGGCGAAATATAACCTTCCCATAGACCTATCCAATTTCCATTTTCTTTAGGAAGATATCCTGATAGTGTTTGATAATGCACAGATAGAGAGGTCTGTCCTAGATTAGCAATACCTATATTCACATAGGATAACGGCGCTTTGGTACCTCCAGCATTTAGAATAGCACTGGCACAAATATTTCCTATTCCAGGACCAACCCCGTAGCCTACTATATAACTATTATAGGTAATAGTTAGGTTATCAATAGTAACAGTTCCGTCTTCTGTATTCACACCTATTTCTATGGTTCGTAGCGGTGTTACTGTCCAAGGAATAACCGATGCTTCCCAAATAGCAATAAAATTTTTATAGGTGGATGGTTGATTAGCAGGAAGACCTGAAAAAGCTACTGTGATAGATTGTCCCGTATAGCCAGTGATTTCGATTTTACAGGTATTTAGTTTTGCTGCACCTAAGGCTATTGCAAGAGGTAGATGTGTTTTCAAGGTAGGGATGTTGGTATTAGAAATAGAGTTATGCGCGAATAGATGAGAAGATCGATTCGAAAGGCATAAGAAAAGTATAGCTATACTAATCGATGTAATTTTCTTAATACAACTATCGTAAAGCCCCGATGTAAGGAAATATTTAAAATTAAGTACCATGTAATATATGATTTGTGTTGAAGTTGATATTAATTATCTGAAGTACTCTTGATACTAAGTTACTTTTAAATCAACATATTTCCTATAGGTATAAACCCTTGTTTTTTAATAAGTTACATTGGTGTTTTTGATGATTTTATAAAAGGTTTTACCATAATTATAGAGGTTATTACAATGCGATATATAAGGGTCTAAGAGTCATTATAATACAGAATTTGTACAGTTTGTAATGAGCTATAGTTGTATTGTATGTTACTGATATTTAGGTTTTTGTGATTTTTTTAAGTGAATTATATAGTGTTTTAACATTTTTTTAGTTGCAACATAATTGCAGTTATATTTCATATGTTATACATTGCAACACTGTTGCAACAAAAAAGGAATAGCCGAAAACCTTTATAAACGAGTAGGCATAATCTTAAAACTATAATCATGAAAATTCACAAAGAATCATTAATTTCTCAAATCTTAGAAGAAAAATTAGCTAATCCAATAGGAGGTACACATTGTAGTAACTGTGGACATTGTCACAATACATTGTAGATTTCATTGCGGTAGCATGATGTATAATCATGTTGCCGTTTTTTAATTTTTGAAACATGAAAGTACTAGAAGAAAAACAATTAGCTGAGATTCTCAAGTTTAAAAGTGAGGATGTTATTTCTAGATTTAAAGATATGTATCTTATAGAAGAAGATGAAATAAGAGATATTTTTAATGAAACACTCAAGTTCCTTTATATAAGTCAGATTCCTGGAGTTTTTATACCAGATGATCTTTTGATTATAGATGAGATGTGGCATAATATGATTCTTTTTACACCCCAATACCACGAGTTTAGTAAACAGTGTTTCGATAAACCTTACTTTCATCATATTCCCGCTACCAAAAAAGAAAAGGAAGATCGTAAAAAAAGCATGGCAAAAGACCCAGAGAAAGCCAGAAAAGAATATCTGAAAAAATTAGAATTTTTATTGTCGGTGACATATGATTATCTGGGGGAAAAAACAGTAGAAAAGTGGTTCAGGAAATATCCAAAGGAATATGGTAAAGAACAGCTGAAAGCACTAAGAAAATAAAATGAGTATTTTTCCTAAACGAGCCATACCAGGTAAAACAGTTACCATACATTGGAATTTTAATATTTCATCATTAAAAAACACACATATATTACCTTTTGTAAGAATAGGTGTCAAAGACCCAAAAGGTAAGGTAACAATGCTTTTTGAAGAGCATGTTCTTGGATTACCTGACCCTATTGCCAATGATAAATCAGATGAGCAACAATTAAAATACCTAAATAAAAACATTCCACTTCTGGTATTAGCAGATTATCTAAGTGGTCCTTGCAAAAGAGAAAAGCTAATAGAAATCCTTAAAAACATTCAGTCAGGAAGGCATTACTATTTTACATATACGGTTCCAGATGATGCTCCTATAGGAAAATACACATTGATATCAGAAGTTCACAATTCTGGAGAGATAAAGCACTCTAAAACTGCAATGGATGACTTTTTCTTGGTAGAGAAGCTTACTCTAGATAAGGTTGTAGAAGAAGGAGGTCAAAAAAAAGCAATAATTATCAATCATTCTACAGAAAAAACACCAGTAAAAGTGGTGCATTGCTATGAGAATGAGTTGGGAGAATTAAATACTAAAGTACAAGTTTTTGAAATTGAGGCATCACAAGAAACAGAAATACAATTTTTTTCTGATAAAGACTTTCTTTTATATAATGAAGAACGAGAAGTAATTCCATTGACAGCTTTATCCACGTCATATCTACTACGTAATCAACAAGTACTAGAAATACAAAAAAATAATGAGTTCTCCTGTCTGTTAAAAAGAGATAAAGAAGAAGCTTATCGTTTAACAACAGAAACAAAACAGTTATGGGAAAAATCAAATGGATTATTTCATAAAGATATGATGTCAGAAAAAGAAAAAGCAATTTTTGAAGAAATGAACTCAGAAGGATTAATAGAAGAAATCCACCTTTAAGATATTTAAGATGAAAAAAATAGCGTTATAAAACATAAAACGATAAAATAAAGCATACCAAACAATTTGTCACTCTCCCATGCACTACAATTCATATTTTATAATTGTCTTTCTTTTTTTTTCAATAAGTTGTTTGAGCCAACAGGCTACCATCTCAGGGGTAGTAATCAACAGTAAGGGAGAGCCTTTGTCTGGAGCCCATATATATGAATCAAAAGCAAATAGGAGTGTAGTGACCGATATTTCTGGTAGCTTTGAGTTAGACAACTTATCATTAGGGCAACATGATTTAACCATATCTTATATTGGATATTATACAAAGCAAGAGAAAATACTGCTTAAAAAAGAACAGCCTAAAGTAAAACAAACAATTGTACTAACCCAACAATCTGATGAGTTGGATGAAGTAACATTAAAAGCAACATCAGAAGCTACCAAGATAAAGAACAGTACTACAACAGTATCTGTTATCAAAGCGCAAGCATTTCATACCAGATCTATAACCACCTCTGATCTTTTGGCTACAGCATCAGGAGTGCAGGTAAGACAAAGTGGAGGAGTAGGCAATAGCGCAGAGATTTCTATTCAAGGATTAAGTGGTAGACAAGTAAAACTATTTGTAGATGGTATTCCTATGGATTTTTTATTACCTGTAGAAGAATTAGGCGTAGGCCCTTCTTTGGCAATGCTACCTGTTAACCTTATCAAGCGTATGGAAATATACAAAGGAGCAGTACCAGTAAGTATGGGAGTAGATGCATTAGGAGGAGCTATTAATATGGTCACAAGAAAAGAAAAATATGATTTTGTAGAGGCCTCAGCAGGATATAGTTCATTTAATACATGGAGAACTTCAATTAATGCCAGAAAAATACTAGCATCGGGATTCACAGCAGGATTGACAGGGTTTTATACTTCATCAGATAATAATTATAGATTACATGATGTCAATGTCATTAACGAACAAGGTAATCCTGAATCTATTTCTGCCAAAAAATTCCATGATAGCTTTAGAAGCTATATGATTAAGGCAGATATAGGAATGATAGATCAATCATGGGCAGATCGTATATTACTTAGTTTTTCATATGCCGATTTATATGATGAAATTCAGCATAATTTTGAAATGAGACAACCTTATGGCGAGGCATTGAATAGAGTATCTACCTATAACAACGCATTACAATACGAAAAAAAAGAGCTTGTAAAAAACTTAGATGCAAACCTATATGTTGGATATAATAGGATCATTACAAATTTTGATGATGCTACACTAAACATATATAATTGGAGAGGAGAAATTGTTGGACAAAGAACATCTGGAGGAGAAATTACAGCTTCGCAAAATAAACTAAAACTTACTGGAGATAATATTACAGGAAGAATAAACTTACAATACAATGCTAATCCTGCAACTAAATTAATTTTTAACGGAGTAACTTCTTTTTTTAAACGATCAGGAGAAGACCCTGTAGCGGCTGATTTTTATGGGGAAGACTATTTTAAAAATCCTGTGTCTATAAATAAGGTTACTAGTGGTATTGGATTAGAAAGAGGATTTTTTAATGAGAAAATAACAAGTTATAGTGCAGTAAAATTATATCATTATACAGCAAAGGGTTTTGAAATAGAAGATAATGAAGCGCACGTAGTTGAACAGCAGAAAACCGAATATGGGGCTAGTCAATCGTTCTCTTGGAAAATGAATACCAATTTCCTAGCAAAACTATCCTATGAATATGCAACACGATTACCTGATAGAATCGAAATGCTAGGAGATTTTAGCGCTGCTGTTGCGGCAAACCCTAATTTAAGACCCGAAAGAAGCCATAATATCAACTTAGGAGGAACTTATAAAAAGAAAACATGGAGCGCAGAAGCTTATGGGTTTTTTAGAGAGGTGGAAGATATTATCATACTTCAGGCCGTTCCCCCTCCTGTACTAAGTACCTATCAAAATTTATTAAAAACAAGAATCTTAGGGGTTGAAAGTGAGATTAAAATAACTCCAACACCATGGATAAGCTTGGTGTTAAATAGTACTTTTCAAGATCTGCGAAATCGATCTAAAAAAGAAAACTCTGGAGTTTCTAATGATCGCTATTTTGGAGCTAGACTTCCCAATAAGCCTTACTTGTTTGGAAACGGAGAAGTCCAGATTACTCAACGCAATCTTATGGATAAAGAAGATCGGTTGCAATTCTGGTGGTCTACAAGGTATGTAAAAGACTTTTTTAGATACTGGGAGATAGATGGAAGAAAAGAAGATAAGCTAGTTATCCCTACCCAATGGCTTCATAACTTAGGAATAGCTTATACAGATAAACAAAATAGATATACAATCACATTAGAAACTAATAATATATTCAATCGACAAGCCTATGATAATTTTGGAGTTCAGAAACCAGGAAGATCATGGCATTTTAAACTAAAAACTTCACTTTTTAAATCTTAACATAACAGTCATGAACAAATTAAAAACAACAACATACATATATATTCTAGGGCTATTAGTCGCATTTAATATGCTCTCTTGTGGATCAGATGATGATGCAACTACTTCTGTAGAAGAACCAGTAGTCAAAATAAATCATGGGGTAGCAGTAGTATCTGGAGCAGGAGATGTAAAAACTACCTTTTTACAAGGACTTACAAATCTTAACACTACTTCTATAGATAATAAAAATAGTACAGAAGTAGGGCAATTTAGCTCTGTGTATTCTGATGGAAAAGCCATGTTTACTGCTGGCTTTGGATCACCAGCTACAATGAAAAAATTCGTATTTGATAAAGAAGGAAAAGCTGTTCTAGAACAAGAAATTATAATTCCAGGATCTAATTCTTTTTCTTCTGTAGAAATTCTAAACGAGACTACAGGATATGCAACTGTAGGAGGGGGGATATCCAAAGTTATTCAATTTGACCCTTCTACTATGAGGATTACAGGTGAAATAGATATAAAAGATGCAGGAGATGGTATTTTTTATTCAGATATGATAATAAAAGATACAAATCTATTTGTAGCACTAAATGATTTTGGAGGATCAGGAACAGCTAAGGTTGCTGTGGTAGATCTAAAGACGAATACACTTAGTAAGATTATAACAGATGATCGTACCGCTACGTTGTTTAATACGCTAACCTCAGAGATTATGACTGTTGATGCTCAAGGAGATATTTACATTCAGGCTTCTGGCTTGTTTAGTGATAAGCCAAGTGGTGTTTTGAGAAT
Organism: Aquimarina aquimarini; assembly: GCF_900299535.1. Taxonomy (GTDB): domain Bacteria; phylum Bacteroidota; class Bacteroidia; order Flavobacteriales; family Flavobacteriaceae; genus Aquimarina; species Aquimarina aquimarini. The sequence continues at coordinate 73,144 of NZ_OMKE01000015.1, forward strand.
TAAAAATGGACAGACAGATTTTGATACTACATATTTCTTTGATCTAGGTGCTGCGTTTGGTAAAACTTGCTTTGGGTTATATCACTTTGGTGAGGGGGCAACCTTTACGATAGTATCAGAAAATGATGATAATTTTTTCGGAACAGATGGAGCTAACCCTGTTTTTAGATATCAAAAAATTGATCTTGCTGGAACAAAAAAAGTAGGAGATTTAGAAACCTCTTTGCCTAATACTTTTGCGGCATCTCGTACATCATTTATGAAAAAAACATCAGATGATGAGGTTCTTTTTCCTATTTCAGGAACAGAAGAAGATGCATTGTATAGTTATAAAATTAGCTCTGGTAGTGTAACTAAAAAAATGGTGAGTACCAGTGGGTATATTACTGGAATCATCACACTAAAGCAATAAAAAATGCTTGAAGCAATAAATTTGACAAAAAAATATGGTGATTTTACGGCACTACAATCTCTAAACTTAACCATAAACGAAGGTGAAATTTTTTGCCTTTTGGGAGCAAATGGAGCAGGGAAATCTACCACTATTAATTTGTTTCTCAATTTTATTGGAGCAACAAGTGGTAGTGCAAAGATTAATGATCTAGATGTTACAAAGCATGCAAGAGAAACCAAGCAGTTGTTATCCTATATTCCTGAGAATCTGATGTTGTATAAAAACCTGACAGGATTGGAAAACTTGCAGTTTTTTTGTGGATTAGGAGGAAAACATCAAAGTAAAGGAGAATTAGAAGAATTACTAGAGCAATCAGGATTACAGACAGATTTTATCAATAGACGAGTAAGTAATTATTCAAAAGGAATGCGCCAAAAAGTAGGTATTGCATTAGCCAGAGCAAGAGGATCAAAAGTATTACTACTAGACGAACCTACTTCTGGACTTGATCCTAAAGCCAGTAATGAGTTTTCTGAATTATTACTAAGCATGAAAGAAAAGGGAGTAGCCACATTGATGGCTACTCACGATCTTTTTAGGGCAAAAGATACGGGAACACATATCGGTATTATGAAAGAAGGGAGATTGCTAGAGAAATTTGAATCTCAAGAAGTCAGTTTTCGAGATCTGGAAAAATTATATTTAAAACATATGCATAATTAAAGCGATGAATTCAGTTTTCTTGATAGCCAAAAAAGAAATACTAATTGCCCTGCGACAAAAGGTAATTCGTGCTCTTGCAATTGTGATAATGGTATTGCTAAGTGTTGCATTATATGCTGGATATGTAGCATATGATCAGCAAAAAGAAGTAATAGAAAATGCACGAAAAGAAAAAAGAGAAGAATGGCTTACACAAGGAGATAAACACCCACATATAGCAGCTCATTATGGTACTTTTATATTTAAACCCAAAACCATTTTAAGTCTGTTTGATTTTGGATTAGATACCTTTACTGGTACTTCTGTATATCTAGAAGCACACTATCAACACGAGTTTATGTTTCGTCCTGCACAGGACCATAGTAGTATGATACGATTTGGAGAACTTAGTGCAGCACTCGTATTGCAAATCTTGGTTCCACTACTCCTTATTTTTTTAGCATTTCCTGCGTTTACCAAAGAAAGAGAAAGTGGTACACTCAAATTGTTAATTAGTCAGGGAGTATCCTGTACTACTATTGTATGGGGGAAAATAGTAGCGTATTTAAGTATTCTTATATCAATATTGGCTCCGTTTTTTGTAATAGCATTTGTGTTATCTACCATGCTGGCAAATTCTCAAACCATACCAGATATAGCAATTAGAGTAGTATTATTGGTTATCATTTATGTAGTATACCTCCTTATTTTTGTTGCTTTTTCGGTGTGGATATCTATGCGGTCATCTACAAGTAAAAATTCATTACTTACCTTATTGACATGTTGGATTTTGTTTATGATTATTATTCCAAAAACAACAGCTAATTTTGGAGAAAGTATGTACCCGTTACCCTCTATGAAAATCTATAGAGAAGCCATTCAAAAGGATATCAAAAATGGGTTAGATGGTAAAGCTTCAACAAGTTTTAGGCAGAACCAATTAAAAAAAGAATACCTACAACGGTATACAGTAGATTCAATTCATAAACTTCCTTTGAATTTTGAAGGAGTACGTATGCAGGCAGGAGAAGATTATGGTAATAAGGTATATGATGTGCATTGGGCAAGGCTCAAAAAAATATTTGATAATCAAAACCGTATTGCCAGTTTATCAAGTTTTATCACACCATATCTTGCCATACGTAATTTATCAATGGGGCTTACTGCAACGGATTTGTATACCTCGATTCATTTTCAGAAAAAAACAGAGAAATACAGGAGAGAATTGGTAAGAAAAATGAATAATGATATGGCTCAAAACTCTAGATATGGAGAGTTTTATGAATACAAAGCAGGTAAAAATTTATGGAATTCGATCAAGGAATTTGAGTATACTACAATGTCTGCCTATGAGATAGTATCACTATATAAAACAGAGTTAATATCTCTATGTTGCTGGGCGGTATTGATCTTTTCTCTTTTAGGGTATTCATCTCGTAAAATCAGACCTGTATATGAATAAGGTAATACTACTATTAATACGTTATGAATGGATTTCTTTTGTTAGAAATACTTTTCAATTGCTGATGTTGGGGTGTACTTTTTTGTTGGGATTATATGCAATTTATTATGGTCAGTCAGAAATAGAAGTACAACGAGAAACCATACAAGATGTAAAAGATATAGAAGAACATGAGTTTCATCAATATCAAGCTAGTTTTAAAGAAGAATTAGGGTCAGAAGGAAAAAAAAATCAAATAGCATCAGATCCGTCATATGCTTGGCATAGACATGGATATCATGCAGTACTACATCCTCATGATTATGCAGCATTAGCCATTGGTCAATGTGACTTACACCCATACTACTATAGACTTACAGGAATGAGTCTTCATTACCAACTTTTTGAAAACGAAATTGCCAATCCAGTAAAGTTATATGTAGGTAATTTTGATCTGTCATTTGTGTTGATTTATCTTTTTCCATTATTAATTATAGCATTTACCTATAGTTTATACGCAGGAGAAAAAGAAACAGGAATATTACCCTTGTTACACATTCAATCCATAAGTATCAGAAAGATTCTAATTGTGAGATTAGGATTTTATTTTTGCTTAATTACAGGACTAGCATTGTTTATTTCGATAATAGGCCTTGTTTCTTCTGGAAATATTTTTGCTCCAGAAAACAGGCTTGCAACCTTGTTTTGGATTGTTGGAGTTATCATTTATTGTGCATTTTGGTTTGCAGTATTATTTTGTATTGTTAGTTTTAAAATGAATTCTTCTTTTACTGCAATAAGTGCGGCAGGAGTATGGCTTTTATTTCTTATTGTAATACCTGCAGTACTTAATGTATTAATGTCTTCACAGTATCCATTAAACAGTACATCTCTAGCCGAAATTACACGTAGGACAAGTTTAGAAAATGAAGAAGATGAGAACGAAGCAAAAGAAGTCATACATGAATTTTTAGATCATAATCCACACCTCAAAGGATCAGATACACTAATACATAATAATACACTAGCAAAAGCATATGCCGCATTAACCTCATTAAAAGATATGCATAGCAAAGAGGATGTAGATCATTATGTGGGTCAGGTATATAAAAGAAACCAATGGGCAGCAGGTTTACATTGGATCAACCCAGCAGTCAATATGCAAGGAATATTTGTACATATTGCCAAAACAGATCTCAATACCTATCATCAATTTCACTCTTCTATAGAGTCGTTTCATCGCGCTATTTCTGATTTTTATTTTAAGAAATTGTTTTGGGATAAGCCAATACAGTTAGAAGATTATTCCAGTCTCCCTTCTTTTAAGATGAAAACAAATGAAGTAAAATGGAAAACTCATATTCTTTGGAGTATGACAAAAGTGGGTATTACAATGGTATTCTTTTTTGCGGTAGGTTTTATAAATATAGAAAAACAAAAAAAATGAAGAAATGGATTTGTAGTATTCTTGTATTCGTGCAATATAATATGATTGCTCAACAAACGAATCAAAATTTTCCTCCTCCAGATACTCCTCCTCAGATTCATGCAAAACGAGTACAGGGTACTATAAAAATTGATGGGAAATTAACTGAGTCTGATTGGCAAAATGCGATACCAGTAGATGATTTTTTTAGAATGGAACCCAGACAAGGAGGAACCTATAAACATAAAACAGAAGTCAAAGTGCTATTTGATGAAAAGTACTTATATGTAGGAGTTTTTTGTGAGGATTCATTAGGGCAAAAAGGAGTTCGTGTTCAAGATTTGAGGAGAGATTTTAGTGAAGGAGAGAATGATATTTTTAGTATTCAATTAGACCCTCAGAATCTCAAACAATACTGTGTCTCTTTTCAAACAACCCCTTATGGTAATCAACGTGATTTACAAAATTTTAATGATACCACAATAGATAATGATTGGAACGCCTTGTGGTCTGTGCGTACCCATAGAACAGATAAAGGTTATTTTGCAGAATTTGGGATACCTTTTGCTTCTCTTAGATATGATAATCAAAAAAAAGGAGAAGATGTTGCTTGGGGAATTACATTTAGTCGATTGGCAAGAAGAGATTATGAGCGTACTGTTTTTCCTGCAATTCCACAATCCTTTTCTCAATATAGAATGACATATGCCGCTCAGATAAAAGGATTAGAACTTCCTGATTCTGGAGTTAACCTTAGGATAGAACCATATTCCTTATATAAATATACAACCACAGATATAGAAGGAGAAGAAAACTCAGAAAGTAATATAAAGTTCGGAGGGGATTTGAAATGGGCGATAAGTCCGCAATCTGTGTTGGATGTAACAGTGAATACAGATTTCGCACAAGCAGATGTGGATAGGGCAGTTAATAATCTAGAACGATTTAATATTTTTTTCCCAGAGCGAAGGCAGTTTTTTTTGGAAAACTCGGGAATATGGGCTGGGGCATCCAGCGAATTAGTGCGTCCGTTTTTCAGTAGAAAAATAGGGCTAGAAGGAAGATTTAATGCAGTTCCTGCTCCAATTGATGTAGGAACACGGTTTACTGATAGAAGTGATAAGCGTACACTTGCAGGGCTATATATTCATCAAAGAGAGACTGATAATTCCCCAGGAGCTAATTTTGGAGTATTTCGGTATTCACAGAATTATGGCAAAGAAAATAATATAGGAATAATGATTAATCATCGTCTGGATGAGAAAAACAATGTGTTGGCTGTTGACCAAAATAATAATACAACCACTACAATAGACGGATTGATCAGATTAAAAGATAAATGGACAATATCGTATCTAGCCTCGGCAACATATGACGAGCAAACTAGCAAATGGGGGCAGGCAGGAAGTATTTTTTCAGAATATAGTAGTAATAGGATGAAGTGGGGGTGGTCTACAGATTTTGTAAGTAAAGACTATGACTCCAAAACTGGTTTTGTTTTTCAAAATGATGTTATTAGACATAATCCTGGAGGGTATTTTATCCTTAGACCCAAGAAACTTCCTTGGATTAGACGATGGGATCCTGGTTTTTTTGCCAGATATCAACATGATTTTCAGAATCCAGAAGAATTTCAGCAGGCGAGCCTGTATCTTTTTCCAGTCTATATATTTTTTAAAGACAACAGTTTTGTAGAATATTCTGTAACTCCCTCTTGGCAAAATATAAATTTTGATTTTGAACCACTGGGATTGTCTATCGAAAAAAAACGTTATTTCTATACAAGGCAATTTATTAGGTACAATTCTGATCGATCCAGAAAATTATCGGCCTCAGTCAAATATGAATGGGGGGATTTTTATAATGGAAATAGAAAGACTGTTACTGCTGGTATGCGATATGCTCCTTTACCACACGTTGCTCTAACGGCAGATTATGAGCATAATTCACTCAAAAATATTGGAGTACAAAGAGAAGATTTAAAAACAGATCTATATTCTGCTAGTCTTAGATTGGCACTCTCACCCAGAATGCAAGTATCTTCTTTTTATCAATACAATTCGTTTGATAAACGAGGAGGGTGGAACGCAAGGCTTAGTTGGGAGTATATGCCATTATCTTTTATTTATTTGGTATTTAATGATACTCAAATAGACTCATTTGATCCAGTACAAAGAAACCAACAATTTATAAGTAAAATTACTTTTCTGAAACAATTTTAAGATGTGAATAAACGACCTGACATACTCAAAGATAACCTCTGGAAACTGATGTGGAAACTTTCTTTACCTGGAATATTAGGAATGATGGTCATTTCTATTAATTCATTGGTAGATTCTATATATGTGAGTTATTTTATTGGGGCAGATGCTTTTGCTGGGGTTTCATTATTATTTCCTCTTACATTGGTAATAACCAGTGTAACCGTTTTTATAGCGGCAGGGTCATCTTCGGTTTTAAGTAGAGCTATTGGGGCTGATGATAAAGAGACACAACAAAAAGTACTTCCTAATTTGATTGCGCTCTCTATGATAAGCTCTATTATTATCATAGGAGGTGGTGTATTTTTTTCTGAAGAGTTGGTTGCAGTAATGGGAGGTACAGATGCGATGTTTGAACATGGTATTTCTTATTTTAAAGTATATATACTAGGTGCGTTTTTTAATATTTATGGTCTTTCTGCAAATGGACTTATAAGATCAGAAGGAAAGATTAAACAAGCGATGACATTTACAGTGATGTCTGTAATATTGAATATTATGTTGACACCGTTGTTTATTCATACGTTTTCAATGAGTATAGAAGGAGCTGCTTGGAGTAGTATTGTGTCAATGTTGATATATGCAATAGCAACGTCACTTTATTTTATAAAAGGAAAAGCCTCGTTTAATACTGGCAGATTTAAAATAGGTATAGAAAAAGACATTATAAAAGATGTGATGAATATAGGAACCTCTGCTTTTGTTATGCAATTATCTAATGTGGTCAAGCAGTTTTTTTTGTTTAGAACATTGACATGGTATGGAACACCTCATGATATTACTTTTTTTAGTGCAGCTTTTAGGTTGTTTTCATTTTTAGCAATACCCGTTTTAGGATTATTACAACCGATGCAGCCAATTATCGGGATTAATTACGGAGCCTCTAATATAAAAAGGTGTATAGAGGCTGTAAAGGTGTTTAGGATAGGAAGTATTTTATTTGTAGCAGTGTTAATGATTCCAGTACTGTTTTTTCCAGAATATTGCATTCAATTACTTTTGCCAGATATTGTTTTAAGTAGTGCTGATATTATTAATTTAAGAAGTATTCTAGCAGTATTACTTTTATTACCTATTGCATCTAGTGGCATCATTCTTTTTCAAGCAACAGGTAAAGGTAAATTGGCAAGTTTATTACCAATAGGAAGACAGGTTGTATTGTTTTTACCCTTGATATTGTTTTTACCTAGATTGTATAATGTAGATGGAATATATTATGCTTTAATACTAGAAAATGTACTGTATGCATTACTAGTATGGATTGTATCTAGAAATGAATTAAGAAAGTTCTCAGAAGGAATTTCTACAGAGGTAGCTCTTGGGAAATAGAAGTATTTTTTTGATGCTTATTTTTTTTGAGCAACGATGTGAAACACATGCCAATGTTTTGTTTTACCAGAAATTGTTGTTCCTTGTTTTTCTATTTCTTTATTAAAGTGAAGATGATACTCTTTGAACAATTCATTTATTTTTTCGACAGTATGAAAAGTCATTTCAGGATTAGAGTTCCAAGAATCATTATGGCCAAATAAATGACCACTAAAAAAACCATTTTTAGGTATGGCAGAAGTAATTACATGCCATAATTTTTCAAAATGATCTGGATGACAAAAAGGTAAACTGAAAGTAGCATTTATAAGATACGCATCAGGAAGAGTGTCAATATTTTCAAAAGCACGTAAATCGAGTTGAAGTTGGTCTTTGTGCTCAACAGGAATATTGTCTTTAATTCTTAATAGAGCATCATTTTGTTTATCGATAGCAAGTACATTCCACTGTTCTTGTAGCATAGCAAAAGTATCTATACCATTTCCACACCCCAGATCAATAGCTAGCTTGTTTTTTATGTCGAGAGGTGTTTTTTTTAGAAACTCAAGAGTTTTGACCAGCGTAGCAGCAGGAGGATATTTTTTTTGATCAAAATGGTGATAGTGAGTGTTCCAAGAGTTATTCATTGGTTATATTTTAACTAGATAGACATCCATTACAAATACCATTAATAGTATAGTTTATTTTTTGAGCAAGAAATTTTTCTAAAACCTTAATCTTTGGGATTTTTATATCCTCTAGACAATAGGTGTTTGAGCATTTTTCACAGATAAGGTGTACATGCTCATCGGTATGTACTTCTTCTGGGCATTCATGACTACATAACGCATATCGTATTCCATTACTATCTTCAGAAGCTTTATGTAAAATACCATGTTTCTCAAAAGAATTCAGAGTTCTGTATATCGTTACTCTATCATGAGTTATTTTCATATGAGAAATTATTTCTTTGGCAGATAATGCATAAGAATGGTTCATGAAAATTTTAAGCATTTCAATTCGTGCAGAAGTCTTTTTTAATGCATGAGACTTTAATAATCCTTCTATCTTTTTTTGTGTATTCATGAATGATAAATATTCAATAAGGTTCAATAATAGAGAAATAGTACCTCATTATTTATGATAAGAACCTCTGTTTTATTCTGTTTAATTCCCTTTTTCAAAGATACTCATAATTTTATGAAGAATATTTATATATAGTAAGAACTGTATGAGGTGTTTTTTGTAAAACGCTGTACGTTAATAAGTAATTAGGAGAAGTGGTTAGTCTTAATGATTTCTTTATAAAGACAAAAACGAATGGAAACCCATTCGTTTTTGTTAAATATTATAAGGTGTTGGGGGTACACTTATTAGAATTTATAACTTATAGCCAATCGGCCATTAATTCCTTCTCCAGCTGGGATTTGCCCTCTCAATGGGGATGCCCATTGTGATCTGGCAGGTAAAAAGTCTTTGTTGAATAAGTTGTTTATTCCTAGAGATATAGATATTTTTTCGGTTGCTTCATAGGTGCTCGAGAAATTAACTAACGCGTAATCATGTACAGGAACTTCTCTATATCTGAAAGAAAAAGTACCGTCTGTTTCTGTTGGGTTGAATCTCTTTCTGCTTCCTACATGTAAAACACGGATAGAGGTAGATAATTTACTGAAAGGTCTTACATTGATATATGCCGTTATTTTTGGAGGAGAAATAACATCGCCACCTATATAGGTTAAATTGGTAGAATCGTCAGGACTATGTTTTAACCCTTCTACATAAGAATAAGAAGCTCCGAATTGTAAGTTATCATGTAAGAATGTAAAATCAGCAGATACCTCTGCTCCATAAATATTTTGCGGGTTTTCTGATTGTTCAAATCTATTGCTATCATCATTAAAAACTAAACCAAGACCAAGATTAGAAGTGCTATAGTATCCAACAGCTTCAAATCTTACATGTTTGAATTTTGATAAGAAACCAAATTCGTAATTATTAGTGATAATAGGACTAGGGTTAATGTCATCAACACTATTAGCTGTTGCTCCTCTAATTACTCTTCCTATATCAGGCAATGAAAACCCTTGAGAAAAACTAAAATAAGGAATAAATTCATTATTTTTAATATATCGTATACCAGCGTTTATAGAGGTATTTCTAAAACTAAGATCGCCTCCGCTTACATCAGCAGATTCTCTGAAATTACCATCTCTTCTAGGAGAATATGGTAAAGTTGAAAAATCATCAATAACTATTCTCATATCATCATGACGTATTCCTGTTTTAAGTACCCAATCTTCTTTGTATTTGAATTTTGCTTGAACAAATGGGGCAATACTTAATAAATCTAAATCTGGAGTCCATATACGACCGTCAAGTAATCCTTGGTTGGTTTTGTCTTTTAGTAAATCAAGACCATATGTAAAAGACATTTTAACAGGGATATCCAGATGTAAATCAGTGTGTAAAATTGGTCGAAAACCAAACTTATCTGTGTTTACCACAGTTTGCCCTCCGTTTTCAAAATATTCAGAATAAAAGAAGATGTTTTTTCCTTTTTGATAATATAGATCGGCATCAAGTTTTGTAGTACCATTAAATATTTCGTTTAAGGTATACTTTATTTGTGCATTGGTGGTTGTAACTCCAGTATCATCCCCTAATTTTGGGTTTTCGTCAGTAGGTAGTACTCCTATCACAGGGGTAATTCTACGATCTCCTGATGCATTAAAAACCTCTAACTCTCCTCTTGTAGGTACAAAAGGACTATCTTGTCTTGAATTATAGTGATTTATCATAGCATTAATAGTCTGCTTATCATTAATTTGATAGCCTATTTTTCCTAATACACTAAAGATTTTAGAATTATCTAAACCGTATGTTGGAGATAATGGATCTCTATTTGCATCATATTTATTCCCCGTTTTTTCAAAACTTCCTGAAACGTAATATGAAAATTTATCTAAATTACCAGTAAGTGATTGTTGAAGCCCCCATCCAAAGGCATCATCAGTTTTGGATAAGTTACTAGTTGTCCATGCGTTTGAGGTTCCCGTAATTAGAGCATCTTTATTAGTTTTCTTTGTAATGTAATTTACAATACCACCATCACCACCATTACCATAAATAGCAGCAGACCCTTTGATGACTTCAATTCGATCAATATCATAAGGTTGTACACTTTTTAAGTCAACCAATGAATTTCTTAAGGGAGTAGATTGCGGGATACCATCTACCAAAACTAATAATTGGCGACCACGCAGGGTTTGCCCCCAATTAGAGTAGGTTCCAGAACTAGGAGCTAATCCTGGTACTGCAAATTCTAAAACATCATTAATATGCGTGGTATTTGTAGATAAGGTTTTTATTTGTTCTGAACTAACCACTGTAATAGATGCAGGAATTTCAGATAGTTTTTCTGGAGTTCTGCCGACAGAGGATACGATAACTTCATCTAATTGAGAGTTAATTTCTTCTAAAACAAAATCAACTTTTATATTTCCTCCAGAAGTAATCATAACATTCTTTTTCGATGTCATATAAGACATATAAGAAGCTGTTAATGTATATTCACCATCTTCAACGGCAGCAAAGCTGTAATTTCCATTTGCATCTGTTGTAGTACCTTTTTGAGTATTACTTAATATAACATTCACATATTCTAGAGGAGTGCCGTAGGGGTCAGTAATTGTTCCTTCAATACTTCCCGTTTGTGCAAAGCTATTTGCTATACAACATAGCATAATAATATATGGGTAAAATTTCTTGACTGTAATCATAAACTATTATTTTTAATAAATCTAAATAAAAACAACAAAAATACACTCTTAATTTAAAAATGCAATCTTTTTTTTGATTGATTGTCAGTTCACCTATATTATTTTATGAGATGAAATTGTAATTAAGATTTACTTTTTATCTGAAAGTAAAATAACGAGACTTTTATAGTAAATTTTTTATAAGAAACTTTTGTTTACGAGGATTTATTTTTATTTTTTTTATGAGTTGAATTTTCTTTGTTTTATAGATATAATGACTCCAAAAGGGGTATGATATGATTTATTGAAGATAAAAACGTATTTATATTTTTTTAAATACATCAATTAACTTCTTGAAATACTTTTTTATATAAGTTTTAAGGATTGTTTATCTTTTTCATGTATGATTTTATAATTCCTTTGAGTATAATTTAAGGCTCCATATAAAGAAGAAAAGATGTTTTTTGAGAAATTAATTAAACAAAAAAGAAACTTTTATTTTACTCTTTTCTATAAAACTCTATTATAACAAGAGGTACCAAAGTAACAACGTTTGAGAATTTTCCATTTCTTTTTTTATTGATTGAATTTGACTTCAAAATGATTTCAAAATTTATAGTATAAGTTTTTTTAAGACTTTACTTTTTATTTAAAAATTCTCTAATAATTCATTCATTAATTCGTTTTATAATTTGTAGTTTTGTTATTCTTATTTGATCTAAATAAGTATTATTTAATTTGAATCATTTATTAAATAATTAATAACAATTCAAAAAAAACAAGATGAATACTATTCGCAAATCGTCTAAAGATGAGTTGTTGTACAATACGAAGTCAGAAATGATAGTAACCAATATCATTAGAAATAGAAGAAGCATATATGCCAATGAATTTACGGGAGAAGATATTCCTGATAAAATTTTACAAGAAATTTTGGTGAATGCGACATGGGCTCCTACTCATAAGATGACTGAACCATGGAGATTTATTGTTTTTAAAGGAAAGTATCTGGAAGAGTATGGACAATACGTGTCTGAATATTACAAGGAATATTACAAGGATAAGTTGTCTCATGATGATTTTATAGCAAAATGTGATTTTCTTAGAGAGTATCCATTAAAAGCAGCATGTATGATAGGTGTTATTTTAGATAAACACCCCAAAGCTAATCTCCCAGAGTGGGAAGAAGTAGCTGCTGTTTCTTCTGCTGTTCAGAATATGGCTCTTACTTGTACCGCATATAACATAGGTTCGTATTGGAGTACCCCAGATAGCGCAATAGATTTTGTGAAAAAATTTGGGTTGAAAGAAAACGAACAATCTTTAGGACTTGTTTTTTTAGGATGTTATGACCATACCAATCATCATTCAAAAAAGAAAAGAAGCTCCATAGATGAAAAAGTTTCCTATATGGAGTAGCGTATACACAAATTAACTTAAAACCTATAGTAACATGAATGACCAAATTTTGGTGGAAGCACCAAAAGTAGCTCCTGTACAAGAGCTATTTGACAAAAATTTCTATAAAGATATTTTTCATGAAAACTCTGAAGAAGAGTATAGAAAAGTAATTGATATGGCTAGAGACTGTATCTCTGGTTTCTTACAAAACAATAAAACCCCTTTTAGTGGTGTAAAACCTGCAGATTTATTATCTGTCATTAATACCATTGATTTTGATACCCCATTAGAAAATTATGAAAGCCTTTTTCAAGAGGTAGAATCGTTGTATGTAAATCATGCGACCACATTTCACCTTCCCAATTATATAGCCCATTTAAATTGCCCAGTAGTTATCCCTGCATTGGCAGCAGAAGTTTTGATTAGTGCAATCAATCCATCTCAAGACACCTATGATCAAAGTGCAGGAGGAACTTTTATGGAACGAAAACTAATTGATTGGACTGGGGAACAGATAGGATTTGATGCTAATTGTGATGGAGTTTTTAATTCAGGGGGCTCTAATAGTAACCTTATGGGACTTTTATTGGCTAGAGATTATTATTCTCTAGAGAATTTAAAACACAATATAAAACTAGATGGAAACCCACCAGAAGCCAGTAAGTTTAGAATTTTTGTTTCTGAAAAATCACATTTTAGCAATCAAAAAAATTCTTCTCTTATGGGGTTGGGAGAGCAAGCTGTTGTAAAAATAAAAACAGATGAGCGTTTTAGAATAATTCCTGAAAGCCTAGAAGAAGCTATTATAAAAGAAAGAGAACAAGGGAATATCCCAATTGCAATTATAGCAACTGCGGGAACCACTGATTTTGGAAATCTAGATCCTCTATATGCAATAGGAAAGATTGCCAAGGCTCATGATATATGGTATCATATTGATGCAGCATATGGTTGTGGGTTATTACTTACTGATAAGTATAGGTTTTTATTAAGTGGAATTGAATCGGCAGATTCTGTGACAGTAGATTATCATAAATCTTTTTTTCAGCCAGTAAGTAGTAGTGCGCTCATTGTTAAAAACAAATATCACCTTAATATTATCAAGCATCATGCAGATTATCTTAATCCTAATGATCAGGATTATGATGAGTTACCAGCGCAGGTGAATAAATCAGCAACTCAGACTACTCGTCGTTTTGATGCTCTCAAACTTTGGTGTACGCTACGATTAATGGGTAGAGAAAAACTTGGGCAATATACAGAAGTTATTATTGAGACAGCAAAAGAAACCGCAATGCTATTAGATGCTCAGAGTGATTTTGAGTTATTAAACCATTCTGATTTAGGAGCATTAGTATTTCGCTATATACCCAAAAGTGAAAAAGAATATAGTGCTAGTGCAATGAATAATCATATCAAGAAGACCATGTTTTTTAAAGGAGAAATTTTGGTAGCAGGAACCAAAGTTGATAGTGAATTTTATTTAAAATTCACTATGCTTAACCCGCTCACTACACTGAATCACATAAAAAATATACTTAAAAATATAAGAAACCATGGACAAGAGTATTTACAAACCGTCTAAGATATATACAGAAGCAGAAGAAGTCAATTTTACAGCTTTATTAAATAGCTATTGTAGAGAATTTACTAATTGGAGTAAGTATTATGGAGTTCCAAAATATGATGATACTCTCAAAGAATATATAGGATCGATAGAGCATTTGCTCTATTTGAAAATTGATTTTTCTGAGATTGGATATGAAGTTTATGTTCCTCTCAAGTATTTTTCTGAGACAGGAATACATTCTTTCTCTTTTCCTGTAGTTGAAAGAAATTTGGAAAAAGATGTCATCAAAAAAATAGCGTATTCTCGTTTTTTAGAATTAACTTCTTGGTATGCAAAATCTGAATTTCCTGCAATAGATAAAACATTTACACAGCAGTTAATGACGAATAGTATAGAGAACTTAGATACATTTCTTACTTCTTTTCAAGAATCAGGATTAATGATTAATAGTCCTTATCTATCTTTTATAGATGCAGAACAGTCTTTGATTTTAGGACATAGTGTACACCCATTAACAAAAACTCGTGAAGGCTTTTCTGATGAAGATTTGTTAAAATATTCACCAGAAACCAAAGGGCGGTTTCAACTCTATTATTTCTTAATTCATCCCGATAATGTAGATGAAAAAAATGCTGAAGGTGAATTGCCATCTCAATTTTTGAGAGAAGAAATACTTGCAGGAGATAATGATTATGCAAAAAAAGTGATAAGAGAAAACCCTGAATGGAAACTAGTTCCATCTCACCCTTGGGAAGCTACATATCTATTAAACCAACCCGAGGTAAGAGAAATGAAAGATATGGGGTTGTTAATTACTATTGGAGAATTAGGACCAGATTATACAGCAACATCTTCTGTAAGAACAGTGTATAATGAAGATAGTGATTGGATGTATAAGTTTTCTTTGCATGTTAAAATCACAAATTCTTATCGTGTAAACTATGCTCAAGAATTGTATAGGGGGTATGAAGGTAGTTGCCTTCTTAAAACAGCGTGGGGGGAGGGAATAAAAAAGGATTTTCCTGAAATGAATTTTATTACTGACCCAGGGTATATAACAGTTTCCCATAAAGGAAGGTTTATAGATGGCTTTAATACAAGTATTCGTAAAAATGATTTTAAACATACAAAGGCTAAGAAAAATGTATCTTTATTGGCAGCAATATGCCAGAACGGAATATTAGGAAATCCTTCTCGTATAAAAACTATTATAGAAAAAGCCTCTGTAATACAAGGAACCTCCCTAGAAGAAACTGCAAAAAACTGGTTCAAAAAATACTTTGATGTTGGGATAAGGCCATTGATAGGGATTTTTAATAAATATGGATTTGGGAGTGAATATCACCAACAAAATGTATTATTAGAATTAGGAGAAGATTTCTTTCCTTCAGCTATTTATTTTAGAGATAATCAAGCCTTTTTCATTAGAGAAGAAAAAAAAGAAGAACTTTTAAAAATACTTCCTGATTTTGGTAAACAAGGAAAACCATTTATTCCACAATCTAGAATGCGTAGGTACTGGGATTATTATGTGATCTCTAATAACCTTTTTGGAGTAATAAATGCATTAGGTAAGAATGGATTGGCGGATGAGTTAGATTTGATACGCATTACTTATGACAGCTTTAAGGCTATCGAAAACCTTGATACAACAGGGTATGTCAATCATTTTCTTACGAGTCAAAGGCTAGGTATCAAAGGAAACCTTCTAACAAACCTTAATAAGATGGATGAAGCTACTGCATCTAGAGAAAATCCAGCAATATATCGCTCGTATTATAACCCATTGAATACTTATTTCTATTCAAAAACCTTATTATCTCCAGAATCCAAAGAAGTGGTTTATAGTCGTTATTTCTCTAAAGAAGATGTGACAATAAGTATTCGTCCTATAAATCTTGAAGAGGATTTAGAAATGTTACACGAATGGTTTCATCGAGATCATGCTAAGAAAATATGGCAAATGGATTGGCCGATTCGTGAGTTGGAAGCTTATTATAGAAACTTGATCGCAAGTAATGTGATTTATAGTTATATAGGAGAAGTAGATGGGGTACCAACATGCAATTTTGAGGTATATTGGCCTATTAGAGATATAGTAGGTGATTATTATGACGTATTACCTACTGATTACGGGACGCATCAATTTATAGCACCTACAGATCCAAAGAAAAAATTTGTCTCTCTTTTTACCCAATGCATGATAGATTATGTTTTTGCACAACCAGAAGTTGGTAAGATGATTGGAGAAGGAGCAGTAAACTCGTTAGCTTCAATGATGAATAAAGCACATGTAGGATTCAAAATAGAAAAAGTTATAGAAATGCCTCATAAGAAAGCAAACCTTAATTTTTGCTATAGAGAGTGGTATTGGGCCAAGTTTCCACAAAATAAGGGGATCAAAATAAGCCCTGTCGCAGAAAGACCAACCGAAAATTTATTATAAACACAAAAAAAGAATATAACATGAGTAACACTAATAGATATTCTATTATAGGGGTTGGAATAGGTCCTTTTAATATAGGTTTAGCAGCATTATTAGCCCCAGTAGATGATATCTCAGCCATTTTTTTTGATCAAGCAGATGGTTTTGATTGGCATCCTGGATTAATGTTTGATGATGCTACACTTCAAGTTCCATTTATGGCTGATTTGGTAACTATGGCAGACCCTACAAGTAAATACAGTTTCTTAAATTTCATGAAAGAAAGTGGAAGGATTTATCCATTCTACATCCGAGAGAATTTTTTCCTCTTTCGTAAAGAGTATAATGCATATTGTAAATGGGCATTATCTCAATTATCAAGTTGTAAGTTCTCACATAAGGTAGTTTCTATAAAATATGATAATAATGTGTATGAAGTTGGAGTAATGAATACGAAAACCTCTGAGGTATCAGTTTACTATGCAGAGAAATTGGTTTTAGGAACAGGAACAACCCCGCATATCCCAAAATTTATTGATAAAAACACTTTGCCAAAAGTTATTCATACTTCTGAGTACTTATATCGTAAATCAGATATTCTGAAAAATAAATCAGTAAGCATTATAGGGTCTGGGCAGAGTGCGGCAGAAATATTTGATGATATATTACCAGAAACACGAAACGGTTTACAATTAAACTGGTTTACTAGATCTTCGCACTTTTTTCCGCTAGATAATAATTCTAAACTGACACTAGAGCTTACCTCACCAGAATATGTAGATTATTTTCATGGATTACCATATGAAAAACGTAAACAGTTGCTAAAAAGTCAAAGCGGACTTTATAAAGGGATTAATAAAGATTTGATCAATAAAATTTTTGATACTCTTTATGAAATGAGTGTAGAAAATACTTCATTAAATGTAGAATTACGTTCTAATTTAGAATTGAATAAAGTGGCTATTGATAGCAATGGGGCTCATAATTTACATTTCAATCAAACAGAACTTCAGCAACCATATCACAATCAAAGTGATTTTGTTATACTAGCCACAGGCTATAGCTATAAAGAACCTGATTTCTTGAAAGGAATTGAGGATAAAATAGATCGTATAGATAATGGTTTGTTTAATGTACAGCGCAATTATGCTATTGATAAAAAAGGAGATGAGATTTTTGTTCAGAATGCAGAGTTACATACGCATGGGTTGGTAACTCCAGATTTAGGAATGGGAGCATATCGCAATTCATACATTATCAATCAAATTGCAGGTAGAGAGGTATATAAGATAGAAGATAGAATTGCTTTCCAAGAGTTTGGTGTAGCTAGTAAAAAAGAGGCTAAACTTCCTGAAGAAGCATTAGCGATTTAACAGCCTGTATCTAGAAGTGTCATTTGGATTTTATATAAAACAGCATGAAATATGTCGAGTTTTTTATTGCCTAAATTCAAATGGCATAAATAGGTAGATAATAATAAAAAAAAGATAGTACAATGGTAACAACCACTAAAGATATATTTAAAGAAACCAAACATTTGGATGCAGATATTTGGGATAAAGTAAATCGAAATTTACTAGCCAAAAGCTTAGCAGAACTTATGCGAGAAGATGTGGCGAAACCACAAATCCTTAGTAAAAAAGAAGATGGCCTTACTGAATTTAGATTAGAGACAGACAAAGAACATATTTATTATACATTTTCAGCCTATCCAAGATACCTTAATCATTGGCATATAGAGAAAAAGAGTATACAAAAGCATGAGAACCAACAGGTACTAACAACGATAGATGTTCCTAATTTCTTTATAGAAGTTCAACATACTTTCGGTATAAATTCCTTTACGCTAGCTCATTATGTAGAAGAGTTGATACATACATTGTATGCTGATGCTTATATTCATCATAAAGGGCGCTTATCAGCAAAAGTATTAGCAGATTCAGATTTTCAGACTATAGAACATAATGTTATGGATGGTCATCCATGGGTAATTGTAAATAAGGGGCGTATTGGATTTGATTCAGAAGATTATGCAAGATTTGCACCAGAAACTGATCAAAAAATCCGTTTAATTTGGGTTGCTGCTCATAAAAGTCGTGCTTCTTTACAGTTAATGAAAAATACGAATCAGCAAGAGTTTTATGAAAAAGAATTAGGAAAAGAAAAAATAACATCATTCAAAAAAGTACTAACAGATGCTAATGTAGATCCAAACGATTATGTTTTTGCTCCTTTACATTCATGGCAATGGCAGAATAAAATAGCGATACAGTTTGCTCCCGATATTGCTGCAAAATATCTGATTCCGTTAGGAGAAGGTGATGATTTGTACAGCCCTCAACAAAGCATTCGAACATTGCTTAATCATAGCCATCCAGGTAAAAACTATGTAAAAACAGCAGTCTCTATTTTAAATACTAGTCACATAAGGGGGTTGTCGCCTAAACAGTTATCAATTGCTCCAGGCTTAACCGCTTGGCTTAAAGAGATGTTAGAGAGTGATTTAGATTTGCAAGAAATGGGATTGGTTTTATTAGGAGAAATTGCCTCTATTAGTTATGTACATCCCAAATATGATAAAATCGAGGATACTCCATATCAATATAAAGAATATTTAGGAGCAATGTGGAGGGAAAGCCCTATAAACTCTTTAAAAGAGGGTGAAAAATTAATGACAATGGCTTCATTGTTATACATAGATGATAGTGGAAGGAGCCTTGTTCAGGAACTTATAGAAAAATCAAAGCTATCTATAGAAGAATGGTTACGATCCTATTTTACAGCCTATCTAAAGCCTGTGATGCAGATTTATTACAAGCACTCCATAGGAGTAGATCCGCATGGACAAAATGTTATACTTATTATGAAAGATTATGTTCCTACCCGAATAGCATTACAAGATTTTGTAGGAGATATATTGATCAATGAAGAAGCTAAAAAGAAGCTCCCAAAAGCTTTTTCAGAAAACATGTTTGTAACATCTCCTAATCCCGAAAATGCTCCTTTGGTTATTCTTATTGCAGTTTTCGATGCCTTTTTTAGATATTTGAGTGATGTATTACAAACAACTGCAAACTATCCAGAAGATTCCTTTTGGAAATGTGTGCATCAAATTATTATGGAATATCAAGAGGAACACCCTGAAATGAAGAAGAAGTTTGAAAAATTTGATATACATATACCACAATTCAAACGCCTTATTTTTAATAGTCGACGATTGTATAATGGATATGAAGAAACATCAGGGTTTCCACACATGAAAAAAAGCGGTAAAGTACCTAATCCTATGTATGATTTGATAGCAGCATCTGAAGCAGTAGCACTAAATGACAATTAATGAGGACCGTTTTATATAAAACACGTTCTTTCTTTAGTCTTTTGTGGGATGCTCTATTAGGTAAAGAAAGTAATTTTGTAAGTGGTAATATTAATAGAACTATAGTTTTATTATCTGCACCAATGGTTGCAGAATTATTTATGGAATCTTTATTCGTTTGTGCGAATCTGTTTTTTATAAGTAAAGCAGGAATGAATGCGATTTCTATTGCAGGGGCAACTACTTCTGTTATAACGTTATGTTATTCTGTTTCTATAGGATTAAGTATTGCGGCTTCGGCAGTAATTTCTAGAAGGATTGGAGAAAAGAATTTTGAAGGGGCTGGGCTTACTGCAATGCAAGTGATTTACCTTGCAGTACCACTAGCATTACTTATAAGTGTCTTGTGTTTTGTTTGGACTACTGATATATTGCATCTTATAGGGCTTTCTCCTGCTATGATAGAGGAAGGAACTTCTTATTCTAGAGTAATGTTTGCCTGTAGTGGGTTTCTTATTCTACGTATTACAGTCAACGGAGTTTTTAGAGGGGCAGGTGATGCATCTACCGCGATGAGAACACAATGGTTGTCTAATGGACTTAATATAATATTATGTCCCATACTAATTTTTGGATGGGGCATAGTACCTGCTTATGGCCTACTTGGAGTAGCAATAGCTACAGGAGTTTCTAGAATGATAGGAGTATGTTACCAAGCATGGCATTTAGTAAAGGGTAAAACCGTGATGAAGATAGGTAGAGAGCAGTTAATTTTCCATTTTGGTATTTTTAAGAAGGTACTGAATCTGGCTATGGGGGGTACCTTACAGTTCATTATACCTGCCTCTAGTTGGGTGTTTATGATAAAGATTATCTCATATTTTGGAGAGAATGCATTAGAAGGTTATATTTTGGCTCAACGAGTAGCCTCTATAGCTACGATGCCTGCTTGGGGAATTGCAAATGCAGCAGGGATACTTACTGGACAGAATCTAGGAGCTAATCAACCAGATCGTGCAGAAAAATCAGTATGGAGAGCAGGAATTATAAACATGGGGTTCTTGATAATAATAGCCATTTGTTGGTTTTTCTTAGCAAGACCCGTTGTAGAAATATTTTCTAATGTCCCAGAAATCGTTAATCATAGTATTACATACATAAATTTTATTTCAATGGCATATGTGTTATTAGGGTATACTATGGTTATTTCTAGAGCTTTGAACTCTGCAGGGCAAGTAATGGTGGTTACGCTACTTTACATTCTTATGTTTTATGTAATACAGATTCCTCTTTCTCATACATTGGGAGTCACTTTTAGTTTAGGGCCGAATGGTGTTTTTACAGCCATATTGATTTCAGAAATTATTCTGGCTACAGCTTTTATTTTGATTTTTCGAAAAGGAAAATGGAAGAATAAAAAAGTATAACTGATATTAAATTAATTAAAAAATAAAAGAAATGAATACGAAAGAACAATTACAGCAGGTATTCGCAAAAGCATTTGAAATACCTGCAGAAACAATAACCGATCAGCTCGAATATCAAGGTATTGCAGAGTGGGATTCTATGAGTCACCTGGTATTGGTAGAAGAAATAGAAACTGCTTATAAAGTCTCTATAGAGATGGAAGATGTCTTAGAGATGGGAAGTGTTATTAAGGTAAGAGATATGTTAAAAAAATATGGGATAGAAATTATTTAAAAGTATATACTATAACTATAAAACATAAAATAATGAGACTATATGATCTAATACAGCAAAATAAAAAATTAAAGTTTGTAGATCCTGATTCTGGAAAAACGGCTAATGTTGCAGAGTTTCATGAATCAATAGCAATAGATGATTTTCATGGATTATCACTTATATATAGTAACAACAAAATTGAGTCAATAGAAGTATTTTTAAACTTTTTACATAGCCAATTTACCATTTCTTTATTAAGTGTTCAATTGAACCTTCAATTCAAAGAAAATCTAGAAGAGATTTATGAACCATACTATATATATGATCCTTCAAGAAAAGAAATTGATGGGTATGAGATGGATTCGGTATCAGAAACGATTGGTTTGTTTAGGAAAAAAGCTAAGCCAGTATATACTATTCATAAAGATGTTAAACTATTATTAAGTACATCTGGTACAACGGGAACACCAAAATTTGTCAAATTATCAGATGAGAATTTGGTTAAAAATGCAATGTCTATTATGGAATTTATGCCCATAAAAAACGATGATGTTGTACCTCTTAATGTGCCCATTATATTTGTATATGGTTTATCTATTTTTACAACAAATTGTATCAAGGGAGGAACAATTATCTGTACAGATAAGGATATTTTGCAAAAAGCATTTTGGGAAGATTTTAAAACCTATAAATTTTCTACTATTAATGGTGTGCCTTATGTGTATGAGATGTTACATAGAATAGGTTTTTTTAGAAAAACATACGAATCCTTACGATATATAACACAAGGAGGAGGAGGGCTTAGTAGAGCTTTGATTGATGCAATCGTTGAGTACTCAGAAAAACAAGAAATTCCTTTTTATGCTCAATATGGACAAACAGAAGCAGCGGGACGTATGGCTTATTTGCATCCAGATGATTTATCAGAAAAAGCACCTTGTATTGGTAAACCTATTAAAGGAGGAGAGTTCGAAATAGATAAAAAAACTAGAGAGTTGATTTATTATGGAGAAAATGTTTTTGGAGGATATGCACGAGAATTAGAAGATCTCAAGGTATATGACAGAACCAACAAATTATATACAGGGGATATTGCTAGAAAAGATGAGAATGGGTACTATTATATTATAGGAAGAATGAAGCGTTTCATGAAGTTATTTGGAACAAGGATTAATCTAGATGAAATAGAATTAATCCTGAAAAATAACCTTGGAGGAGAAACCTTTATTTGTGTAGGAATTGAAGATAAATATTTATCTATTATGCACCTTGACGAGAGATTTACAGATAATGATATAAAAAAAGTGTTAAGGCACAAACTCAATATTCATGCAAGTGCAGTAAAAATTAGATATATAGAAAATGTTCCGTTAACACCAAATGGAAAAATAAATTATCGAGAAATAAAAGAACTTGCAAAGCTTTCAGAAATGAAGGTTTGACAATATTATCCATATAAAAATTCATAAAAAGACTCTTTGATTGTAGTTGCCATAACATAAATTGGAAACAGGTTTCAAAGAGTTTTTTTATTGTTAGAGAAAGATATCAGAGGCTTTTAGTATCTATTATTTTGTCTATTAGAAAACCTTATTACAGTTCAAAATAGCTTCAAAATACAGCCTCTTTTTATCATATCTTGAACCTTTGACGATAAAGCTCTAATGCATAAAATGAGTTAAATCAAGAAGAATAAAATTTCTATAACATTTCTATTTGTTTTTTGATTGATTCTAATAATAATTTAATAGATTTGTTTTATATTTATTTAGTCTAAATAATGATTAAGAAATAAAATAACAAGGAGTTCTTTGATTTGATTGTAATACTTAACCGATACTACTTTACAATTCAGGAAGATAGCCTTTATTACTCGTAGAAGTCACTAATAGATTTGTGTAAAAACAAACATTACTTCTGCGATTATAAAATATAGTAGCTGTAGTAACCAAGGAGATACATGGGCTTCAATTAGGAGTAAGTTGCGTGGATTTATATGCTTAACCTGATCTGGCGTGCAAAATGGAATGCTCATTTTGCGGTATTTCCTTGGTTTTTTTTAGATATTATATTGTTTTTAAGAAATCTCTCATCTTAAAAATAACCAAGAATGATCAATACTATTTGTAAGTATTGATTTTGAAAACTATAAACATACTTTTATTAAACCAATATTTTATTGCAAAACCCATAGGTCTGTTATGCCTTAGAAAGAAGGGTAAGATAATAGAATACTTATAAGAATATAATATGAAGAATTTTGATTGTATTACTATGGAATATTTTAGAGAACAGGAGCTCTTATTCTGGAAAATTAATGATAAAGGAAGAATTCCTGATTTTTGTTTAAAAAGGCTAGAAGAATTCAAAGAATTTACTTCTTGGGTAAAAGATTATTTTTCACATCCAGATAGACCAGTAAAATTTATTGTTTCAACTTTAGGAGATAATGATCTTTATAGTATGAGAAATGACTTTTCTTTTCTCACAAATTCTATTATATCCAAAGATAAATCTGCACTTACCCTATATGGTTATCTTTCTGTAGAAGCAATGTATCAAATATATAACTCTTTTGGGTTAAAAGCACTTACAGTTGCTTTTGTAGAAGAAGATATTTTTGGAGGTGCTTTTGAATGTGCTTTGGCACATGATCTTATAGTAGCAGAAGAGCAAGTCGAGTTTAGTTTGCAAGAAAATAAACTTTTTAATATGTTCCCAGGTATGGGGGCCTATAGTCTGTTATATAGAAAATTAAACACTAGAGATGCAGATGTTATTTTGACAGATAGAAGAGCCTATAAAACCAAAGATTTATATGATTTAGGTTGTCTTAATAAGATCGTAGAAAAAAATAATTCGATACAAATGTTATTTTCTTACGTAGAAACAATTAAAGAACGATTTAATTTTGAGTATTATCATATCCAATGCAAAAAAAGTGTTTTCTCTTTAACTAAAAAAGAATTGCTCAACGTTACCGATTTATGGATAGAAGCATGTATGAATTTAGACTCTTCTGATCTTTATGGAATGGAAGTTTTGAGAAAAGAGAAAGTAGAAATTTAATTGCAGATTGATATATAGCAATATTTAGAAAAATTAAGAATTAAGGTTCTTAATTTTTCTAAATGCTACTATAAAAACTGGTTTTTTTAGAGATGATTCTTTATGCTGTCGAGCACTTATATTTCTATATATTCCTCTTTAGAAAGTAAATGAGGTTTTAATTCAGATTTTACCTGATTAACCCATTTTTCTAAGCGAGCATCACTCAATTCAGATTCATTGTCATGATCTATAGCAAGACCATAAAAGTGGTCATCCTTTTCTTCTATCACAGCAACAGAATCTGTAAAACGATATCCTTCTATAGGCCAATGACCAATAATTGTACCTCCGTTTTCTAATATAACTTTAGCTAAGATTCCAATTCCATCTACAAAATACTCTCCGTACCCTATTTGATCTCCAAGGCCGTATAAAGCGATAACTTTACCTGTAAAGTCTATTTCTTGAAAATCATCATAAAAAGCCTCCCAATCACTTTGTAAATCCCCATCATACCATGTTGATAACCCCAAAATAAGAATTTTGAACTGATCAAAATCTTCTTTAGATACATCATCAATCTCTCTAACATCCAATTGATCAGCTCCCCAAAGAGATACAAGGTCTTTAGTAATATCATCGGTACATCCGGTGTCTGATCCGTAAAAAACACCAATTTTTTCCATAATAGTTATATTAAATATTTATACAAAAATAAATTATTTTTAATTATTCTAAATAAAAATAATGTAATAAATTTGAAAACTGAAATTTAAGAAGCATGTATACTTTAGATCCATTATATTATAACAGTACCGGAACGGCATATTCAATTAGAAATAGTGATTATGAAAAAGAGATAAAACAAAAAATACAATTACAGATAGGGGATATAGCTATTTTGATGGATATCAAAGAAATAGAGTCATTTCTTACGGTTATACGTTCTGCCAGAAAAGGATGTCAATGTGGTAAGTGTAATGGTAAGAATTGTTATAAAACCATAAAATGTAATACCCCACAAGCAGAAATTAATTTTAAATTAACTCCAGAAATTCTGGATGGGCTAGAAGAATTGGTACTAGGTATTTTATTTCATGAAGAATACAACAATATTTTATTGAGTAACGAGATTGGGTAAGGTTGGTTTTAAAAAACTTTTTTCAAGCTTTTTTCTCTATATCTTTTTGGAGTTACACCTTCTATTTTTTTAAAAGCTGCTGTAAAATGTGTAGAGTTTTTATATCCTACTAATTCAGAGATTTCATAGATAGCTTTTTTGCCATATTTTAATAGTTTTTTTGCTTTTGTCATTCGCGCATTTATAGCATATTCAAAAATGGTCATATTAAAAACGCGCTTAAATTCTTTTTTTAACATAAAATCATTAAGCCTTACTTTACGAGCTAATTCATGAACAGAATATTGAGTCGATAAATCAGAATTAATGATAAATTGAACTTCATATATTTTTTTGATAATAGTATCTGAAGTAGCATTTTTTATAGGAACATTAGGACCCAAATCTAGTTGAATAGATAGTAATTCTAATGCTTTAGATTCTAGAAATAAACGTTTTGAGAGTCCTTGCCGAGTATTTGTCAATAAATCAATAAGTATTTCCTGAGTTTGATTGCATATGGGCTTGGTGAAATTTTTATTTAAATTTTCTAATGCATATTTATTGTGTATTAGGTATTCTAAATCTAATTTATGTTTTTTAATAAAATGAGGGGTCATTATTATTTTTACCTCTTTGATTTTCTTATTCTTACTATATTGGGTTGACCCTAGAGTTTTTGATATATAAACAAGATAACTCTCTTGACTTTCATAAGTGAGGTCATATATTTTTCCATCAACTTTAATAATTTGCTCACCATCTATAAGATATGATAGCTTCAAAGTATTAGTAAGATAGCTACTATCAAGATTTAAATCTTTTTTTAATTGAGCATCAAAAAAGCCTATAGATAAACCATCAAAATAGTGATATTCTATAGATCCACACCCATATTCAGGCAAAAGCTCAAATTTTCTTGTACAGATTCCATGACTTGCATATGTGCTAACTGTTTTACTAACAGTGTTTAAAATGCAATCTATTTTTTTGTTAGTACTTATATTTTTAGAAGACACCATATTACGTCTTTTTTTATCCATAATACGTCGTTTTTATCTTTCCCCAGATATTAATTTTGCATTTATATTTATTTAGATCAAATATATATAATATTATGAATTCTCAATAAATTGTTAAATAAAATAGTATGTCAGTGTTTGTTTTAAGAAGAAATAGTTGTCTGTTTTTTCTGTTTTTATGTAGTATTGTTTGTAATGCTCAAACCAATATTACAGGTGTAGTAATTGATCAAAATTCTAATCCTGTCCCAGAAGCATCTATACAGGTTGTAGAACTCAAAAAGAAAGGTGTAGTAAGTGATTTCGAAGGTAGATTTACTCTTGAAATTCCTTCTGGGTCTTATACCTTAAAAATAAGTTATGTAGGGTTTAAAACGTACTTGCAGAAAGTAGATGTAATCAGTTCAGAAACCACATCACTTACCATAAGATTGCAAGAAGACATTAATAAATTGAGTGATGTTATTGTAAAAGGAAGAACCAAGGCCCAAAAAACTCGTGAAAAAGCATTTGAGGTAGAAGTAATAGAGACCAAAGGTTTAAAGAATATGAGTGTTGATGTAAATTCTGTTCTTATGACAATTCCAGGAGTTAATATCAGACAAAATGGAGGTTTGGGTTCAGGATTTGATTTTTCATTAAACGGTTTATCAGGTAAGCAAGTAAAGTTTTTTATAGATGGAATACCACAAGAAAACTTTGGTAGCTCATTATCACTCAATAACTTTCCAGCTACGTTGGTAGAAAGAGCAGAAGTGTTCAAAGGCGTTGTACCTATTTATTTGGGAGCAGATGCACTGGGAGGAGCTATAAATATAATTACCAATCAACGTAAGAATGATTTTCTTGATGTATCCTATGATATAGGGTCTTTTAATACCCATCGTGCAACATTAAACGGTCAGTATTATAGTGATAAGGGGTTTGTAGCAAAAGTATCTTCATTTTATAACTATTCAGATAATGATTATAAAATTGATGGGATAGAAATAAGAGATGAGCTGGGTAACGACACAGGAACTATACGCAATGGTGTAAGACGATTTCACGATGCTTATAATTCTCAAATGATTAATGTAAAAGCAGGGATAGTAGATAAAAAAATAGCAGATCAACTATTGGTAGGAATTACAGCATCTGCCAATAGAAATGAAATTCAGCATCCAATTGATCCACAAAACCCATTTGGGGAGGTGTTTGAAGAAAATAATGTAATTCAAGCTTCAATTATTTATGAAAAAAGAAACTTGCTAAAAGAAAAATTAAACCTGAAATTATTTGCAGCTATTAGTGAGAATAATGATAAAAAGGTGGATACTTCTTCTAGAAAATATGATTGGTTTGGAGGTTTTATAGAAAGATCAGATCAAGATAAAGGAGAATTTGAATTCAGTAAAACTCTATTTGAGTTTAAAGATAAAATGCATTTGCTTAATGCTTCTGCCAATTATAAAATAGGAGAACAAAGCACATTAAATTTTAACTACACAAAAAACTACCTCAAAAGACAAGGAGAAGACCCTGCAAGAGCAGGAAGGATAGCGTTTAATGATCCTCATATTTTAGATAAAAACATACTCGGGTTATCCTATGATGTAAGTCTTTTTGAAGACTCTTGGAGTACAACATTATTTACCAAAGGGTATCTGCTAAACTCTGAAGGTATAATTGAAGATGTTTATGCCAATGATGAAGATCGTTACACAAAATTCAAAAATAATTTTGAAGAATTAGGATATGGGGTAGCGTCTACTTATAAAATGTCAGACCGTATTCAGGTCAAAGGTTCTTTTGAAAGAACGTTTAGAATACCCGAAGGATATGAAGCTTTTGGAGATGGACTGTTACTAAAAACAAATCCCAATTTATTACCAGAAGAAAGCTATAATGTAAATATTGGTTTTTTATTAAACAATCAATGGGATAAACTAAGAGTTAATTTTGACACTAATTTCTTTATTAGAGACACAAAAAACTTAATTGTCTTATGGTCTGAAGGGATTAACTCCAGATATTTTAATACTGCTGATGCTAGTAGTATTGGTATAGAAGGAGAAATAAAGGCTACATATAACGATAATTTTTTCGTTGCTGTTAATGCTACTTACCAAAAAATACAAGATGATGTATTAAATGAACGCATAGCTAATATACCATATCTATTCGGAAACTTAAGAGCTGGGTATAATATACCAAACATACTTTCTAACCATGATAAGATGTCTCTTTCTTTGGATTCTTATTTTGTGAATGAATTCCCTTTTCAGTCCTTTAGTCAAGGAGCACCTGAAGAGAGATTTTTTATTCCCGAACAATTATCTCATAACATTCAACTAGGGTATTCTTTTAAGCAAGGAAAGTATAATATTTCTGTACAAGCACGAAATGTTACAGATGCGATAGTCAAAGATAACCTTGATATACAAAAGCCAGGAAGAGCTTTTTATCTAAAACTAAGATACTTTATATCGAACTAAATTTTACAATAATTACTAAAACAGAAAACAATGAAAACAAAAAAAATAAATTGGATAAAAAGTATGTTGCTACTTTTTGTAATCTCTAGTGTTGCTCTTTCCTGTAGTAGTGACGATGATACAACGATTACCCCTCCAGATCCAGAGCCAATTTCGATATCTAAATATGTAGTAGGCTTTCAGGCTAATCCAATAGGACAAGCAACAGGAGTTGATTATGTTTTAGAACTACCATCCCTTGAGTCTCTTACAACAGGAGAGATTACAGTAGAAGGACAGGGAATCCCATTAAAAGGATGGAGATTTTTTCATAGCGTAAACAATACTATTTTTTCATCAGGATATGGAGATGATGATAAATGTATTGCTTATCAATTGGATGAAGCTGGAAAATTAAAAGAAGCAGCAAACTTTACTTTTCAGTCAACATTAGATAACTATGCAGCTATTGATGATAAAACATTACTCGCTGTAGAATTAACTGGTGGTGTAGATGATTTTACCAAAAATATTCCTGATAGAAGTTTTTATGTTGTCAATGCAGAAACAGGCTTGCTAGAAAAAGTAGTTACACATGCCATCGATAGTCGTGTTGGTGAAGGAACAGAAGGGAGCCCTGCTTATATTCCATGGGTTACAGGAATGGTGCTAAGAGGCGGAAAATTATTTGTGTCTTACCATAAATTGTTACCAGATAATAGCTTTGCTCCTGTTGGGGTAGATAAAGCACACGTAGCAGTATTTAAATATCCAGAGTTTGAACTGGAGTCATTGATAGAAGACGAAAGAACAAGTTTTATTGGGATTAACGGGCATAGTACAGGAATCGAAAAAACAGAGAATGGAGATATCTACTCATTTTCATCTTCTTCTGATGCTGCTGCTATTACTGGAGCAACTAAACCTTCTGGAATTCTTAGAATTAAAAATGGAACAACAACCTTTGATCCAGATTACTTTTTTGATGTAGAAAACGCACCAAATGGTGGTAAGTTATTTTGGATGGATTATGTGGGTAATGGAAAAGCTATCGGTAGAATTGTTATGGATGATTCTTTAGGAACATGGACCGTATTTGCTGAACAAGGAAGTTTCTTTAAAATGGTAGTTATCGATTTGATCAATCAAACAGTAACAGATGTACAAGGAATACCTGCTCATGCCAATAGATATACTTCGCCAATGTTTGTAGAAGATGGAAAAGCCTATTTAAGTAGTCGTGTAGGAGCGTCACTAGCATCTGGAGGTAAGATTGAAGATGGAGAAACTCATATCTATATAGTAGATCCAGAAACAGCAATGGCAACCAAAGGAGCCAAAGTAAAAGGACTAACACTCAAAGGAATATTTAAAGTGTCTAATTAACTCTTCTTTTGATCTTTGAGGAGAAAAATAGCTTTTGTAAATCAGATTTCGTTGTCAGACAAGCCTTGTTGAATGTTGTATAATACCACTTCTATGTTCCATAATTATTCGACAGGCTTTGATGGCAATCTGATAAAATCATAAACAAGTAATCAAACCTTAGAAAAAGCGCTCCTGAATCATTCAGGGGTGTTTTTTTATATAAGAAAACAACATACAAAATGAAAAAAACAATAGGAATAATAGCACTTTTTTTGCTATGTACAACAAACACTTTTGCTCATTTCTTTTGGATAGAAACCAATCCAACAGGAGCTATAGGAAAGGAACATGAAATACGGGTGTATTTTGGTGAGTTTTCTAGCGGAACCTCAGAAAAAACAGATGGAAAGGTATTTGAAAATTCAAAACATTATACGCTTTGGGTAGTAGATCAAAACGGTAATAAAACAGAATTAAAAACGACTGCAGAAGATTTTTATCATGTAGCAAATTTTACACCCAAAACAGAAGGTATATATTCTGTTGTATTGGATAATAAAAAATATAAAGTCTTAGATTTTACAAAATATGATTATGGTATCTTTAGACCGCAATATCATTCTGTAGCCAAAGTAACGGTAGGCACAAGTAATGTGCACCAAACTGCGGCAGTTAATCCAGAGAGTATTACTATTATTGATCACTCTACAACAACCAATAAAGCAGAGCTTCAGGTACTTTTTAAAGGAGAACCTTTGGTAGAATCAGAAGTTACGATCTTTATGAAAGAAAGTTGGTCAAAAAAAATGAAGACAGATAAAAATGGAATGATAATTTTTAATTTGCCATTCAAAACCCGTTATGTGATTGAAGCAACGCATGAGGATAAAGAACCAGGAGTATATAATGAAGAACCATATCAATTTACATGGCATTGTGCGGTATACACAATAAATTGATATACAAAATCAAAAAATAATGACTGAAAAAGAGTTAAAGGCAATAGCAGCACAATTAAGTTGCCCTACTGGAGATTCGGGATTAGAGATAGCAGAAAAAATGAATCAAACCAATTCAGGTATGATTTCTAATACTATTGATCAGCTAAACCTAAAGCCAAATGACCATGTCCTAGAGTTAGGACACGGCAATGCAAGCCACCTTAGAGAAATATTTACTAAGACAACAGATTTATTATATACAGGATTAGAGATATCAGACTCTATGAAGGATGAATCAGAAAAACTTAATAAAGAATGGGTAGACAAGAAGAAAGCAGAATTTACATTGTATGACGGATGTACCCTCCCTTTTTCTGAAAACTGTTTTGATAAAATAATGACTGTAAACACCCTTTATTTTTGGGAAAAACCTGTAGAATTATTGAAAGAAATCTACAAAGTCTTAAAAATAGACGGAATGGCATGTATCACATTTGCAGATATCAATTTTATGAAAACCTTACCTTTTGTAGATACAAGGTTTGAACTGTATGATGTAGAGAAATTCAAAAATTTAGCAAAAGAAATACCTTTTAAGTCGATAGTAGCTGTTGAAAAAAATGAAATAGTAGAAAGCAAAGCAGGTGATACAGTAAATAGAAAATATTTGATTATGAAGCTTACAAAATAATTTTAATGCTATTGTGAACAAAGCATAAAAACACCTTGTAAAAATGACCATAGCTACTACATCTGATGTCTAGTAATTACTGAACAAAAGAATATTTTTCTATTTTTAATATATTCAAATAATAAATGAATATAAGGTGTCATCAAAGAAATAATAGCAAATCTCAGAAAAATCATAACAAGCGATAATTAATTAAAAGACACCAATATAATGTATCGCTTTTCATTATAACGAATTGATCTTTTTTGATCAATTCGTTTCATTTCTTCATAGAAACATTTTTATGATGCCTTAAACCTCAAATATATGAGGGTTTTCCACACGTGTATACTGGTGTTTTTAGATTAACTTTGATACTATAGGATAGGTATGCATTTTAACGAAAAACTACACCTTGTCTGTTTTTCAGGGGTTTTACCGATAGTTGATGGGTTTTCAAATATATCAGCAAAATTTTAACAAAGGAAGTAATTAAATTAGTTAGTGCACATTACCTGTTATTAATTGTTATTTCCTTCCATATGAAAAAACACTGCATTTTTATTTTTATTACAATTATCAGTATCCTTCATACTTATGGACAGCTAAGTGATTTACATTATTTGCCCCCACTAAAACAGGGTAATGGTGGCACAGGATCAATAAGTCAGCAAAGAATTTATTTATCTACACCAGAAGCAACACCCTTTGATGTAGTTATTTATAGAGGAACCAGTATGACACCTATAGCAACCATAACCAATTTGTCTAATACAAATTCTCAGACATATAATCTGGCAAATGGAAATAACGGAATAACTTTAGTGAATACAAATAGTACAGGGATTGTATTAAATAATGGAGGATTAAAATTTGAATCCGCAGGAGGACAGAAGTTTTATGTAAATTATAGAGGAAGGTCTAATTCTCAAGCAACTTCATTAACATCAAAAGGGAGGCAAGCAATGGGAACCTCTTTTAAATGGGGTGGAAGACCAAATTATGGAAATGGACATAATACGTTAAATGCTGTAGTTGGAATTATGGCCACGACAGACAATACAACCGTAACTGTCTTTGGATATAACACAGACTGTACATTTAGAAATACAAGTAACGCCTCAGGAATTACTGCCGATAATATAACAATTACTTTGAATGAAGGGCAATCATATGTGTTAGAGGCTCCTAGAAATAATACGACAGCAAATATTGATGGGTGGTTGGGAGCAACAATACAATCTAATAAAAATATAGTAATCTCAAACGGAAACCTTAATGGAGCTCCTTCTGCAACAAGTAATAGTCGTGATGCAGGAATAGATCAACCAGTTCCAGAAAATGTATTAGGTAGAGAATATGTATTTATTAGAACTAATGGGTCTAATGTAAACGAAACACCAATTATTATTGGTACGCAGAACGGAACAGATATTTTTGTAAATGGTTCGGGAACTCCAATTGCTACAATTAATAATGGAGAATATTTTGTAATTCCTGCAACTAATTATTCTTCCTCGTCCTTAGGAGGTAATATGTATGTAACTACGAACAAAGAAGTATATGCATACCAAAATATAGCAGGATCCAGTGGTATACAAACAGGAGGATTAAATTTTATTGCTCCAGTCAATTGTTTACTGCCACCAGCAATGGATAATATTAATGATATACGCAATGTAGCTGGAGCTAATTTTACAGGTGGAATTACAATTACAGCAGCATCAAGCACTCCAGACGCTAATATTGTAGTAACCGATAATACAGGAGCTGTTACACTACCATCCTCTATTCCAGTTGCAGGAACTTCAGATTGGAAAACAATTACAGTTTCAGGCCTCACAGGAGATGTCAAAGTACAATCTACAGGGCCAATCGCAGTAGGTTTTTTTGGTGTAAGTGGCAATGCAGGAATTGCAGGTTACTTTTCAGGATTTGATACAGTACCAGTTGTTCAACTTGATGTAACAGGAGGAGGTTGTTTACCAGGATCTGATGTGTTTGAAATCTCTGCCAGTTTTGATGCATATCAATGGTTTGAAAATGGAGTTGAAATATCAGGGGCAACTACAAGTGCCTATACTCCTATGGGACCTGGAGATTTCTTTGTAAGAGTTACTAGAGGAACATGTACATATGATTCGGCAATTTTGTCTGTCTATAATTGTGCTCCAGAAATTGTACTTACAAAAACAGTAGACAATACTTCTGGAATCGAAGGAGACACAGTTACTTTTACAATAACAGTAGAACATCTTGGCGTTGACCCTGTAAGCAATTTAGTGATCAATGATATACTACCATCAGAACTTAGTTTTGGAACAGCAACCCCAAGTTTTGGATCATGGACAGCCCCTAATTGGACTATCGGAGATATGTTTAGTGGAGAAGTACACACGCTGACAGTAGAAGCTACAATCAATGAGATATCATCGGGAACCACAGTTACTAATATCATCGTTAATTCTCAAACAGAAGTAGAAGCAGATGTTTTACCCGATGATGATACCGAAGATATAACCATAATTAATAATGAACTAGCAATAACCAAAACAGATGGTGCTCCACCAGATGGCAGTTATGATACTGTAGGTGAAGTAATAACTTATGATTTTGTAGTGACAAATACGGGAGATCAAGTAATTCCATTAGTAACTATTGTTGATCCTAATATTGATTCAGGTAGTTTGTCGCCAGCTTCTGTCAATAACCTTGCGGTAGGAGCGTCGGCTAATTTTACAGCAACCCATACCATTACACAAGCAGATATCGAAGCAGATCAAGTGGTGAATACTGCCATAGCTCAAGGAACACTATCAAACGGTTTTGTGATTTCAGATATTTCTGATGATCCTGATGACCCTAATAATAATGAAGATGATCCCACGATTACACCCATAGATCAAAAAGGAGCTCTTGTTCTCCAGAAAATTGCACAACCCGCACCAGATGGATTGTATAATGCTTTAGGCGAGGTTATAACCTATGAACTCACTGTTATCAATACAGGAAATGTGAGTATTAATAATGTTACCATCACAGATTCAAATGCAGATCCAGGAAGTATAAGTCCGATATCTGTAGCAAACTTACCAGCAGGAGCCTCTACAGTCTTTACAGCACAACATACTATTGTACAAAATGATTTTGATAACGGGAATACAA
The DNA here is from genome assembly GCF_900299535.1 of Aquimarina aquimarini. GTDB lineage: Bacteria > Bacteroidota > Bacteroidia > Flavobacteriales > Flavobacteriaceae > Aquimarina > Aquimarina aquimarini. The sequence goes on from NZ_OMKE01000015.1 coordinate 108,625, forward strand.
CTAATACAGCAACGGTGACAGGAACAGAAGTTGTTGAAGGAGCAGTTATAAGTGATACGTCAGACGACCCTACTACAGTGACTCCAAATGATCCTACAGTAGTGAGTATTCCTCAGTTTGGACAATTAGACGTAACCAAAGTAAGTAGTCCTCCCGCAGATGGAGCATATGATACCGTTGGAGAGGTGATTACCTATACTATAATTGCCACTAGTATAGGAAATGTAACATTAACAAATATCAATGTAGTTGACCCCAATGCAGATACTGTTGTATTGCAAAGTACAACAGGTACAGATTCAGGAGGAGATAATATTGTAGATAGTATGCTACCTACAGAAATCGCAATTTTTATTGCAACCCATACATTGACACAAGAAGATTTAGATGCTGCTCAGGTAATTAATACAGCAACAGTAGGAAGTGTTGATCCTGGGGGAGGAAGTGTAACAGATATTTCTGATGATCCTAATGATCCTAATAATACAGTAGATGATCCAACAGTAGTATCTACCATATCAACACCATCTATGACAGTAACAAAGGTTGCAGATGACAATAGTAATGTTACGATAGGGCAAACCGTTACATATACATATCAAATTACTAATACAGGTAATGTAACTTTTGATAACATTACCATTAATGATGCACATTCTGGTAGTGGAACATTAAGCACTCCCATGCTACAAAATACAACAGGAACAGATGATGGATTGGATACTAGTGTAGATGAATTAGGACCAGGAGAAACCGCTACTTGGACATCTGAGTATGTGATTACAGCTACAGATATTACCAATCAAATAGATATTAATAATACAGTAACTGTTACTGCAAGTCCAAGAACAGGTAGTATTACAGCACCTACTGCCATAGAAACGATTTCTGTTAATCCTGTCGAAACTATCTGTGGAAGCACTACGCTTTCTCATGATTTGACTGTAAATGCAGACCCTTCTATTGCATCTTTTAGTTGGTCTGCGATGGATAATCCATTAATTAGCGGAGAAACCATTACAACCACCACTACACCTGATATAACAGATACATTAATAAATTCGGGAACAGCAAGTCAAGATGTGGTTTATACCATTAATGCATTTGATGGTGGAGGGATGCTTCAGGATACCTATACCTATACAGTAACGGTACAGCCGTCACCCACAGTATTAAATACTAGTATGACAACTTCATTGTGTACTGAAGGTTCTTTAAATCAAAATTTGATTGATCATGTAGATAATTTTAATAGTGGAGTTACCTTTAATTGGTCTGCAGCAGATAATCCCAATATTACAGGAGAAACAACAACACTATCTTCTGACGCTACAATTACAGATACATTGATAAATACAGGAATAGCACCTCAGGATGTAGTGTATACGATTACACCAACCAGTGATGTCACAAGTTGTGTAGGTACAGTTTACACTATTACAGTAACGGTGAATCCTAAACCTTCTGCAACTACTACTCCTACAGATACGATCTGTAGTGATGTTGCCTTAGCTCATGATCTTACAGGAGATGTAAATCTAAGTGGAGTTACCTTTAGCTGGTCTGCGGCAGATAACCCAAATATTACAGGAG
>NZ_OMKE01000018.1 GCF_900299535.1 Aquimarina aquimarini
GTTTATTTATTAGGCGAGTTTGCGATGCAAATGTATATAATACAAGTATATTCTTATGAGAAAATCACTATTTATTTTAGGTGTTTATTTTGCAGAAGAGGCTAATTATCTGTAAGTAAGCTTTTTGTCCTTTTTTTTTCTATTTGTTTTGGGTAAAAAAATTATTCTTTAGGTTGATACTCAGGATGCCCTGTTTGCCATAGGGCGAAAGCAAAAGCATCTGCATATTTCTCATAGATCTCTTGAGTGCTATTATTCATCCCTGCATGACCATCTTCAAAATTCACGTTAAATAGAATAGGGTTGTCAGAGGTATTATATGCCTGTAATTTTGCAACAAATTTAGCATGATCCCATATAACTACTCGTCCGTCTTTCATACCCCCAGTTACATAAGTAGCGGGATATTTTTCTCCTTTTTTGATATGGTGATAGGAGTCCATTTCTAATAACCCTTCAAATTCTTCTTTTATTTTTACGGTACCAAATTCTTTAATACTATTTTGACCATTAGGTTGAATCTCTGAGCGAAGCATATTAAGAGCAGGAGACGATAAAATGACAGCACTGTATAAATCAGGTCTATCTGTCATTGCTCTTCCTGCAAGAATCCCCCCAGCACTAGTTCCCCAAATCACACACTTATCAGGATTGGTATATCCTTCTTTTATCATATACTCTGTACAGGCAATCATATCTTTCCAGGTATTAGGTTTAGTAGTTTTATAGCCCGCTTTATGCCATGCATCTCCTTTCTCACCACCACCGCGTACATGGGCAATGGCTACGATACCTCCTTCTGTTACCCATGACAAAAGAGTAGGGTCAAAAAAAGGAGTGCCAGGACTTCCATACGATCCATAGCCATAAAATAGAACCCTTGTATCTTTATTCTTTTTATAATCGTTGTTTCGTATAATAGATAAAGGAACCAAAACACCATCATGAGAGGGGATTTCGATTTCATCTACTGTTACATTGTTAAAATCGCTGTTCTCTGTACTGGCATCAATATTTTCTGGAATAAAAATGTTTTTGGATATATCATAATAATAAGAAGTAGTCGTATTGATATATCCTCCTATAGAAACTTTTAAAAAATCAGACTGTGCTCCCAGAGACTTAATTTCTATTTTACCAGAAGGAGCGGGTAGGGGTATTTCTTTTACAGTAGCATTCTTGTAAAGAAAGAGTTTTGCGATAACACTATTTTTTTTGGTAGTAAAAAACAACCTTTTATCAGTTACTACAAAATCTGTGATGACTTCGTCATCTTTTTCAGGAATCAAGACGTTAGAAGTATCAAAATTGGGAGAATCTATAGAGGTTTCACAAATCTTATAATGAGAAGCATTTTTTGCAGATAAATAGATAAGTTTATGATCTCGCAATACAATTTTTTGAACCTTATCAGCTTGTTTACAAAGAGGCTTCCAGGGAATTCCTTTTGCGGTGAGGTCTTTTTCTTTTTTATAATAGAAATCATCAAAAGCAGAAACACCTCCAACTTTGGCAACAAGATACCCATCATTAGGGGCATGATTACGTACAAACGGAAAATCTTCGGGTTTTAAACCCATGCTTGGATTATTACTTTTAGAAAAAATATCCACCAGTATATCAGGATCACTACCTATGGTATAGCGTATGGCCTTGGTATTCATCCAATATTGATCACTTGTTGGGTCTATGATAGGAAAATGCACATAGATAAACCCATTATTGTCTGATTCCCATTGTATCCCCCCGATTGTAGGAATACAATTTTTAATAATTTGCGGAAAAACCTTTTTGGTCGCTACCTCCTGGATAATTATTTTGGATGCTTCTTCTCCTTTTTTAGAAAGACTTATCGCTATTTTTTCTCCCTCCCAATCAGGTTGTATATAGTTGATGTGGTATTTCTCTGTATTAGAAAAAGTAATAGGATCGTATAACAAAAACTCTTTTGCATCATGTTGTTCACGATAGTATAACTTATAGCTTCCTTCTTCTGCATATGATTTTAGATAAAAACAGCGCCCATTACTTAAGGTTTTGATTTTAGAGGCATCAAATTTCTTTTTCTTATCATAGGCTAGTTGCCTATCAATAATTTGTTGCCTTGCTGGGATACGTTTTAGAGTAGTACGAGCATACTCCCCTTGTTGTTGTAACCAGTTGATAACGGTAGTATCTTTAAGATTTTCCAGATTACGATAGAGGTCTTCTACTTTATAGCCGTGGTAGGTATCTATAACAAGGCTATCTTTTATTTTTTCTTGAGAAACTGCCGTATAGCCTACTATTATAAATATATAGCATAGTACAGAAGAATGTAGTATGTGAGATATCATACTAAAACAAAAATTTTTTTGTGTTCTCAAGATAAGTTATTTAATTCTCTTTTCTACTTCTTTTTTACCAGCAGGCGTAAGTATAGAATGAGATGTTTCTTTGATAAAGATCATACCATCAAAATTTTTACCTGGTGATATATCAAAAGCAGGTGTTATCCCATAATCCAAGCTCCAACTAGCACCATTAGAATACGCCTTTCTTTCCTCACTTAAAAAGGTAGCGATTGTTTTAGAGTGTAGTGATTTCACAAAATCAATAAAGAAAATATCTTTATTGGCTTGCGCAAAATACCAGTCTAAGCTTCCTTCTTTGGCAGGAGGAAGAGTAAAAACTGCATTTTTATCATATTTTTTTTCTTTAGCATTATAATTTATAGCCCTAAAACTTCCTTGATTGGTAGAAAAACCAATAGCATAGTATTTTTCTCCCAGATATCTTTTTAAAACACTTCCCAGAGGGTTTTTGTGGCCATTGGCAAATGCTTCTGGGTTTTTAGCAATATGTCCGTTATGTGCCCAAAGCACCATCTTGGCTTCTGGTTTTTGTTCTCTTAGAATTTCCAAAACGGTTTGTGCCATATATTCGTCTCGAATATTATAATCAAAGCTTTTTCTATACGTTACATCCCCAGATTCAACACCTTGTATAATTTTTCTTATATCAGAAACAGCGTTAGAATACTCCTGTTGAGAAGTATTATGAATAAGTCTGAATTCATGAAGTATCAGATAGGATAGCAGTGCATATAATTCTTGTCTTTGCAAAGACATATCGGTTTTGTTCGTTGGGTTTTTTATTTGAAGAAAAAGTGAATCCATCTTAACCCTTGGGTGTGTATCTATTTTTGTTTTTTCTATAAAATTACTAACATTGGCATAAGCCGAATCCAATGCTACTATTTGTGTATCGACCCCCATAAATTTTACTTTTTTATTATCGGGAGCTGATCGGTTATAGTCTCTTATCCATTCGATCATCTCTAGTACCTCCTCGGTATTCCAAATCCAAAAACCTTGAGCTGTTAATGCCTCTCTGCTAGTACCTGTACCATATAAAACATAGTCATTTATTGGTTTGCACCCTATATGACTAGCCTCTATTGCAAAAATGGTAAATCCCATTTCTTTGACCAAAAACTCTAGCATACGGTGTTTCATCTGGAAAATTTCTTTACTACCATGACTGGTTTCTCCCAGACCGACAACCTGTACATCTTTTAAAATAGGCTTTAAACCCATAAGATCAGTAAGACCAGTTGTTGCTTTTACACTTTGTAAAGGGATTGATGTATTCTTGATCCATGAGATCACACTATCTTTTTGTGCTTTCCTTCTGTTTTGTAATTGAATATGTTCTTTTTGTGAATATACTTTATATTTTGAAACAAGATAACTACCATCAATGTTGTCAATATATTTTTGTCTGGTAGCACCTGTAAATCTTTTAGGAAGAAGTGGGCTAACTTCAAAATGATATATACCACTTTTTTTTATAGGTAATTCAACGATTTCCAATCCGTTTTTTCCATTAGGAGCGTCAAATCGTTGTAGGGTATCGTTATTGGGTGAGAAAGCTATGATTTGCAGATCTACATTTTTTTGTAGTAGATGCAATTGTAGTAATTCGCCATTATTTAAGCTTACTTTATATAAATGTTTTTCAACTCCTTTGATCTGGATGTCCTTACCTTGTTCAAATTGAAACGATGTTTCTTGTGCGATAAGGTGTATTGTACAAAACAGAAATAAGGAAAAAAGAACCCATACTGTATTCTTTTTTATAAGAATCATTGATCTCAAATTAAACACCTCAAATTTTATGGTTGGCATATTTACTTTTATTTCTTAAAGAATGGATTGTGTTTTATTCTTTAGGTTGATACTCAGGATGCCCTGTTTGCCAAAAGGCGAAAGCAATTGCATTAGCTATATCTGTATATTTTTTTATTTGAAAACTGCCTATTACTCCATGTCCTGAATTAAAATCTGGATAAATTAAAATTGGGTTATTTGAACTCGATGCAAGTTGCAATTTGGCACCAAATTTTATAGATTGCCATGGAGCGACTCTAGAATCATTTAACCCCATTCTTAAAAGTACTGCGGGATAGTGTTCCTTTTCTTTAATACTGTGATATGAATCCATCTCTAACAAAGCTTTAAACTCGTTAGAATTTTTTATTGATCCAAATTCTTTAGCTAAATCAGCACCATTGACACCGTTTTCAGATCTTATAGGATTTAAAATCCCATTATCTATTATACAGGCACCATATAAATCTGGTCTTTCAATAAAGGTTTTACCTATAACTATTCCACCTGCACTGCCACTCCATATCGCAATTTTTTTCTTGGATGTATACTTGTTTTTAATTAAATATTCGGAGCAAGAGATAAAATCTTTCCATGAATTTGATTTGGTAGATTTAAACCCTCCTTGATACCAATTTTCTCCTTTTTCCCCTCCTCCTCTTACATGGGCAACTGCATAAATACCACCTTCTAGAGCTGGTAACAAAAAACCATAATGAAAAATTGGAGGCATGATTGCTCCATACGCTCCATATGCTCTCATGATTACTGGCGTAGTTCCATTTCGGGGAGTTTCTTTATTATATATTAGAGATAAAGGAATTTTTTTTCCATCCCAAGATGTTACTTCTATCTCTTCTATAATTAAGTTTTTAGATAATTGTGTTTTTTCGTTATTAGAAAACAAAATGGATAACGACGCATCCTCAACGAGTCTTTGATTGATTACATCAAAAGTATATCTCATAGGCTTGTTAAGCCATCCTTGAAGTGTTGCTGATAAATAGTTGTCATTTGAACCAAAAGAAAACAAATTTATTTTTCCTGTAGAGAAAGGTAGTTTTATCTCTTTTTCATTTCCGTTAGACACCTTGTATAATTTACTAATTACTCCATTAGTTTGGGTGTAATAGAAAATACCTTGTTTAGTTAGTACAAAGCTTTTAATAATTTCATTTTCTTTTTCCTTTGCAATAACCTTTGGGTTTTCAAAATCGGGATTCTTAATACTTGTTTTGCATATTTTAAAATGGGGAGAATTTTTAGAAGTTAGATAAACAATACTATCTTGATCTTGATAATATAATTTTATTTTTTCTGATTTATTAAATAAGGGTTTCCATAATATATCTGGATTTTTCCAATTTTTTATAGGTTTATAATAAGAATCAAAATATGGAGAAGAACTAGAGACTGTTCCAATTAAATAATTATCTTCTGGATGATCAATATAGATAATTGGGAAATCTTCGTTTTGAATTGAAATCTCTTGTACAGCATATTTTGAAAAATAATCAGTTGATATATGACTGTTTAGATTATAAATTTTAACTTTAGAAAGTAGATTATTTTGATTAGTATTTTGTTTTTCGGGATCGACCCATGTATATAAAAATCCAGAATTATCGGGTAACCAATTAATACCACCTATTGATGGTTTTACAGATCGTATATTAGTTTGTTGGTAATTTTTGGTTTTTAAATCATATACTATTAGATCCGAAGTTTCTCTTCCCTTATATGATAAACAAATAGCAATTTTTGAGCAATCCCAGGATGGTTGAACATCTGTTATGGAATATATGTAATTATCTTCAGGGTTATATTCTTTAGTATTAAAGATTTTTACTGACCTTTTGTTTTCTATACAATAGAGAGATGTATGGTTAGACTCAACATCTTGTTTTGTATAAAAAGTTCTTTTTTTATAGATTTTCAAGTGATTTAGATCACTTTTAAGGATTTCATTATTTATTTGTTGATACTTTATGAGTGTATCGATTCTTGGGATCGAATCCAAAAATGATTGAGATATTTTGGATTGATTTTTTAACCAATTGAGAGTAGTTGGATTCTTTAAATTTTCGTAATCTCTGAAACGATCGACTAAAGTTGTGCCAGGAATAGTATCTTTAATTATGTCTTTATGATACCAATTTTTAAGTTCTTTTTTAGTGAGAAGTTGCTTTTTGATTTCCTGAGTATACCCCAAGAAGGAGCTGCAAAAGAATAAAAAGAGGAATACGTTTTTCATAGACTGATAACAATTTTTAATTGTAAACAAAACAGTGAGTTTTACTTATAAGTACACTTACTTCATGGCTTGATCTAGGTGTCACGTTTCTTAAAATATTATAGATAAAATATCAGTGACACTTTTAAAAAGGTTCTTTTCTGAAACACACCCATTAGACAATATATGATATTGTCTGATCAAAATTATAAAACCAATAATTATCTTATTTGCTTCTGTTTTAAAAAAACTATTTTATCATAAATAATGTACTATAAGCGTTGACTATCTTATATTACTCTTTAGGTTGATACTCAGGATGCCCTGTTTGCCATAGGGCGAAAGATAAAACATCAGCTCTCTTTTTATAAGCATTAGCTTTGGACGTGTCAAAACCATGTCCTCCTTTCATATCTACAGAAAATAAAATAGGGTTTTGAGAGGAATTTGCTGCTTGAAGTTTTACTGCAAATTTTGCAGGATCCCATGCAACAACTCTCGGATCGTTCAAGCCTGTTGTAATTAAAGTAGCAGGATATGATACCCCATTTTTTATATGATGATATGCATCCATTTCTAATAAGGCTTCAAACTCTTCTTTAATTTTTACAGTTCCAAATTCTTTGATGTTATTAGCACCATTTGGTTGAATTTCTGATCGAATCATATTCATTGATCCTGATTCGATTATTGCGACAGCAAATAAATCAGGTCTTTCTGTTAACGCCCTGCCAATAAGAATACCACCCGCACTGGCACTCCAAATAACAGTTTTGTTTGCTGACGAGTATTTTTTATATATCAAATATTCAGTACAAGAAATTAGGTCTTTCCATGTATTGGGTTTGGTAGTTTTATATCCGCCTAAATGCCAATTCTCTCCTTTTTCCCCACCACCACGAACATGGGGCGTAGCAAAGATACCTCCTTCTAAGACCCATGTAAGAATACTTGGTGAAAAGTACGGAAACATTGAAAACCCATACGATCCATATCCTCTTAGCATAACTGGATTACTACCGTCCTTTTTAATTCCTTTTTTATATACTAGAGATAAGGGTATATCTTCTCCGTCGTGAGATTTGACTAAAAGTTCTTCAACGATTAAATCGTTAAACTCTGGGAAATCAGCTTTGGGTGTTATGTTTTCTTCAATTAACAAATTAGAATTATGGTCAAATCTATATCTTGTAGCACCATTCATCCACCCCTTTGTAGTTATCCAAAGATCATCATGCTCTTTACTTTTTGCAGACAAATTAATTGATCCGAATACTTTTGGTAATTTAATTTTTGTTAACCCATTATGATCTTTACGATAAAGATCAGCCACGACTCCATTGGTGGTAGTACTAAAGAAAAGACCTTTTGAGGTCAATACAAAATCTTTTATAACCGATTCTGGTAATTCTTTAACTATTGTAATTGGATTTTTAAAATCTGGATTTAGAATAGAAGTTTTTCTGATTTCAAAATTTGATGCATTATTAGCCGTTAAATAAATAATACTGTCATGAACTACTCTAAATTTCTTAATTTTTTCATCTTTGGTAAATAATGATTTCCAAAATAAATTTTTGAATTTGTCTTGAGAATAATATGTGTCTGCATAAGGAGAAGCACCTCTAATTTCACCAAATATATATTGATCTGTATTATCTAAAATAGATACTACAGGAAAATCCTCTTTAAGGATTTTTAGCTTAGGATTATTATTCTTTGATAATAGTTCTATCGTATGTTTTGGATCATCATTAAATAAATGAAGAACGGATTTTGTATTTAACAAAAATTTATTTGACTTATTATCAGTGATTGGCAAATGAACATATGTAAATCCAGAATTATCGGGCAACCATTGTATTCCACCTATAGCGGACGGCCAAGAGTTTTTAGTAATAGGTTGTGATATCTTTTTGGAATGAACATCAATAACAAACAGCTCTGAAATTTCCTCATCGTTTTTTGTTAAGCCTATTACAACCTTTGATCCATCCCAGCTGGGCTTACTATAATTAATAATGTATTCCCCATTAGGTCTGAAAAGTTCTACGTCAAATAGTAGTGTTTCTTGCCCCTTTATCCCTTTTTTATAAAATAGTTTTGCGTTACCATCTTTTACATTACTCTTAATATAAAAATAATCATCCTCTTTAGTTATATATAAATCTGAGACAGAAATTACATTTCTTGCATCAAAATCTCTTTGTTTATCAATTAAATAACCTCTTTTAGAGATTTTATTAAGTTCATTTCTTGTATAGTTTTCTTGGGCTTCTAGCCATTTTTTTACTTCAGGGTCATCTAAATTTTCAATTTTTCGGTAGGAATCCTCTATTTGGTGACCATGATACGTGTCTACTATAGTATCAGGTGATAATTTTGGCAAACTACTTTGGCAACTTAAATAGCCAATACTTAATAAACAGATAGAAATAAATGAATTGATTTTCATATAAAAGTTGCGTTAATGATAAGATATTTCATACATATATTCCATTAAGGTATAATCAATTTAACATTCTAATTTACAAACTAAAAAATCATTAGTTAATAATGTGTAAAATATTAAAAGTTTACTGATAGTATAAAACTAAACTTCTTAAGGTTTTTCTAATCAAATAGAAAGAATTAAATTTTAGGCTCTAATTCAAAATTAACTTCTTTATCTAAAATTTATATTAACGATAAAAATCATTTAATACACTTAAGTAAAACTAAATTAGAACCTAAAATTTATTTAAAAATAAAAGATCAATTATTTCGATATAGTTCTCATTGTATAATCACTAGTTGAATTTCCTCCTTTAATATTATTCAACTTTTGAAATTTATATATCTCAAACTTCTTAAGAGATAATTTTTTACTTTTCTCAGGTTTCTTGAATTGATTTTTCATAGCCCATTATTTTGATTTAATATTATTTCAATCAAATATATTGCTTTATTAAAAACAAGGAATATTAAATCTAAAGGTTAAAGTCTAGATTTGTAAATCCAGTACTAAATAAATCAAAACCAACTGTTTTTCAGTTAATTAGTTTTTCTATGTTTTTTATAAAAAATGAAGGATATAATCCGGTTTTTCTGTAAAAAGCTTTTGAAAAAGATTCAGCATTATTAAACCCTACTTCTTCAGCAATATGTTTTATAGAGTATTTTCTAATCTTAGAATTATTTTTTATTTCTTCAATTGCATAATCAATTCTTAAATCATTTATATAAACAGCAAAGTTTTTACCTTCAAATTGATTAACTATTTTTGATAAGTAGGTTGAATTAGTTTCTATAAGATTTGCAACATCCTTTTGTGTTAAATTTTTATTCAAGAATTGATTGTTATTCTCAAAATTCTTCAAGTTTTTTCTGATTTCTTCGACAACCTTATCAGATAAATTAATACTTTTTCCCTGTTTTTTTTTACTTGGAATTTGATTTTTTATTTCCTTTTCTCTATTAAGGTACTGATCAATTTTTCTCTTTAATTTTTTCTGTTTCCAATAATAGTTATAAGTTAAAGACGTAACTATTAATAAAAAAACACTTAAAAAGATAATCCAAAAAGTTGATTTCTCTCTCTTATTTTTTATGTAAGTAATAAGGTTTTGTTTTTCAATCAATAATTCAGATGTATTATATTTCTTCTCAATTTTTTTAGATAAATATCTATAATCATTATTTAAAGTACTATCTATTTTAACTAGACTTTCAAGATAATATAGTTGCTTTTCTCTATCATCTTTAGATTTATAATAATCGATAAATATTTCATAAACCTCTCTCATTTCTGGGTAAACCAATCCTTTTCCTTTAAAAATAGAATCTACCTTACTAAAATGAATCAAAGCTTGATAACTTTTCTTTTGATCATAGTATCCTTTACCAAGATATAAATGTGACGTGGATACATTACCAAAGTCTCCTATTTTTTTTAAACCTGATAATGACTTAAATATACTATCTCTACTTTTTTGATAATCTTTCATGTAGTAATAAGTTATTCCAGACATTGCTGTTAAATAAGGATTATACGAACTATTCTTAGATCCTTTAGATAATTGAAATGCTCTATTCAATATAAAACTAGCAGAGTCATGCTTTCTTAGCCTATTATATCCGTCAGCAATAGCAAAAAGGATTTTTACATGCTTCTTATAATGTAAACTATCATTTTTATAATATTCTTGAATATAATTGTAATAAGATTTAAATGATTTTAAAGCTTCTTTATAATCTCCTAAGTCATTTTTCAGAATACCTATTTTGAAACTAATCTCAGATTTTTGTTCAATATTTCCATTTTTAATTGCATGATCATATGCAAGCAGATAAACATCAAGAGCTTCTTTATGTTTTCCTAATTTATATAACAGTATTCCTTTTAATGAATAAGCTTTTGCGGGGTACTCAAAATGATTACTGTTCTTAGTAAACTTGATAATACTATCTATAATAGAAATAGGATTTTCATTCTTTTTTGTAGTACTAAACATATAAAATGCCTCCGCTATTTTAATACTGTCTTTTGCTTTTTTTGCTTTTTTTAAATAATAATCAACATATTCTTCAGCTAATGCTGGATTATCTTCATTTAGATAAAACAAATTTTCTAATTGAACATAAGAATATTTTTCTAGGGAATCATTCTCTTTAAATTCTTGACTAGTTATATTGAACAGGATACAAGTACAGCAAAAAAAAGATAAGAATATACCTCTTTTTTTATTATGAATAATATGATAATAAAATGATATCAAATTACAAGTATTATTAATAAACATTTAGGAGTCTAAATATATAAATTCCTACCCTATTATTTGTAAATCAAGATTTCTCTCCTTTGTTTCAACGTAATTTCTGCCATTATATTTGACTCCACAAAAAATTAACCAACATGGAGTGTTTAGAATATAATAATAAACATCAGTTTATGTCTGATGTCTTACAAATGTTACACCTTAAAATGGATACCTTTATGTATAATCTAGTACGCCATGCTCCCTATGAGATGATACTGTATGATTGGATCAATAAGCTATATACCAAAGGTACCTCTAGTGATGATGCGGTACAATTGATCTATAAAGCACGCAATATCTTACTGCTTACCCCCAAAAATGGTTTGTGTAGCCCCAATACCCCATAATTGGTAGTGTATCAAGAATAGTGCACATCATAATAACCCACCATAAACTCCCTGCTTATGCTTTTTACACCCTATAACCAATTACCCCCAGAAGAAAAGGCGCTAGTTGCCCACAAAGTCACCATACGCACCAAAGCCCCACAAAAAATTGTAGACGAGGTACTCTCTGTGGTAAACCCCAAAGTAAAAATCAAAAACAAAAATGTGATTACAATCTATCATATCCTAGATAGTGTACAGCAAAAGATTAAAGAAAGAATAAAAGAAAACACCCAATAATACAACCGTCATACCAGCAAGAACCCACCCCAATACATGAGTAATAAATAAACGGTAAGAAAAAAACATGAATGTGATTATCAAACAGATCAAGACTATAGAGCGTATGGATCAGCTGATCCGCTTACGGGCAACAGGAGCACCAGAAACATTTGCACACAGATTAGGGGTCTCAAAAACCAAACTCTATCGTACTATCGATATTATGAAAACCCTAGAAGCCCCTATTGTATATAATGTTACCCTACAAAGCTATGAGTATACAAAATCAGTGGGATTTTCTTTTGGGTTTTTTACAAGACAGCAACGGCATAAGAATGTAAACTATCAAAGTGTTTAGAAGTGTAAAACCGCAAAATTCTAAATGTAAAATGTAAAATGTAAAAGTAAAAATGAATATCGAATACTGAACACTGAATGTTGAAGTTTCTCATTGCGTCGTGATGGATTCCCAATCAAGCTGGGAATGACAAAGGAACACTGAATAAAGATTTATAAATGTAAAATTCTAAAGTGAAAACGAGTTTTTGAATATCGAATACTGAACACCGAATGTTGAAGTTTCTCAATTCTCACTACTCAATTCTCACTACTAATTAATAAAAACCACAATATGAGAGATATTATTCAAGACCTGTTGACACAGGAAGAGCGAGACCAGGCGACGGCACTGGTGGGGCAATTAGAAACCATTTTTACAAGCAAACTGGCGGCATTGACAGAAAAAGAGCGCAGTAGCTATAAGGCTATTAATGAGACCAACAAATTATTTGTAAACAAGGTGTGGGATTACAGACAGCATAGCGATTCGCTAAGTTCTCCCGATGTAGACTGGCAAGAATTTGAAACCGACTACCAAGCTCGTGTATTTGCAGAAAACCTGTTGGGTAGATTAGAGAGTTTGGCATACCGCCTAGAAAGTACCAAAATCCTACATGATTATGATAACTACCAGGATGCGCTTAATGATTATTCATACTCACAATATAGCAAAGGAGCGGGCAAAGCAGGGTTTACAGAAAAAGTAGCAGAACTCAAACAGTTTTTTAATCGTACCAAGAGTACTCCCAAAACAACCCCCGAAGAAGAAGAAGAGTAGTAGGTGCCCCAATTTTTGATCAAAAAACAGCGATTGGGTAAAAAAGACGCTCTGTTGGACCAAAAAGACGTTCCGTTAGACTCAGGAGTCCCAAAATTAGACTTTGAGGTCTCAAAATTAGAGAAGAACCACCCAATTTTGGACTATAGACACCCATCGTTGGACTTTATAGACCCAAAATTGGGACTCCTGAGTCTAAATTTTCATCAAATAGACCCAACGGAAGGTAAAATCGGTCCATCACATTATATAGACCTCCCAAATTTGAGACATGTTGACCCAAAATTGGACATAAACAGTTGAGAAATGAGAATTGTGAAAAAGGAATATCGACGTTTTCTCAATACTCAATACTAATTTATTAAATGTAAAACCGCAAAATTCTAAATGTAAAATGTAAAAGTTAAAATGAATATCGAATACTGAACACCGAATGTTGAAGTTTCTCAATGTGTCGTGATAGATTCCTGATCAAGTCGGGGATAACAAACTATAATTGGTGTGTTTTTATTTGAGGTTTTAAGTTGAGTTTGGTGAATGTGTATTCACTACCAAAGAGATGGAGTGCAAAGGTAGAGTCTTGTAGTTTTAGTTAGTTTACCGGTTCATATAGTTTACTACAACCTACTCAAGTACTCCACCATCTTTGGGAAACTTGTAAAACGAGAAAAGTAAGGAACACTGAATATCGAATACTGAATACTGAATGTTGAAGTTTCTCATTACTTAATCTAAAAACATGTTTAACGTAAAATTAACAATATCAGGAGGTAACAAAATTAGGTGCTAATAAATTAACATAAGTAGGTATGCTAGAATATACTATAAAACTGCAAAATGTAAAATAAAAAAGTAAAAATGAATATCGAATACTGAATGTTAAAGTTAACAATCAACCAAGAACCAAAAACCAACATACTAACAACTAACCACCAAAATTATGGCGTATCCGTATGTTTAATGCGGTCATAATCGGGGTCTACAACTAGGTTTTATTTTATATTTACCCCACCCAAAACCTGATTAGACTTTAGTTAACGTAGACACTTTTTTCAACACACAAACAAACTAAATCTATTGAAGGATGACATCAGATACCATTACCGTTTTGATCAACGGCAAACCCTTACTAGGCTATACTAGTTTTCAGGGCAGGATTACCCAACAGCTCAATGACCATCATTTTTTTGAGGTGTCGTTTTCCTCGTTCCTAGATAAAGATATAGACACCGTTCCTTTTCAGGATCACGATAAGTACCACAATCAGGAGATTTCTATATATTCAGAGAGTGGCGCACTACAGTTTAAAGGTATTATTTTGAGTGTAGGACATACCCACGGTAAAGAAAGCAAAGAGAGTGGTGTGATTTTTAGAGGTACCAGCCCTACTTCTTTATTAAACGATACCATACAATGCCAGAGTTTTGACCAGAATACCTCTTTTCAAAATATAATGAATACCGTATTAGAGGGCTACCCAACCAATCTTATCAATGCCTCTTATGGTAGAGAAACCGATCTACAATTGGGGTATACGGTACAATACAATGAGTCAGACTGGAATTTTATAAAACGTATGAGCGCACGCTATGGGATATATACCTATTATAATGGGGTACAGCTCAATATTGGCAGGAATACAGATACCGTGCAACAATGGCAGGGCAGATTGGGAGAAGATATCAAGGAGTTTAAAGTAAATGATAACTTAGAAAATCATGCCTTTGGGGTACACTATAAGGATGCTACAGTAGATCAGGAATTCTATGCCCATACTACCCAAACCAATAGCAATATCCCCGATACACTCACCCCAACGATACATCGTTCTACAGAAACCTTTGCCAAAGAAAGCACCTATTACTACCCCCATTTGCAAGACGAGCATAGCGGTCAGCAAATGATAGAATATATGACCAAAGTGCAATCGCAAGGCAAATTATCACGTATGATTACTGCTACAGGCACAACAGAGATTATGGGGCTTGCGCTTTGCGATCAGATAGAGGTCATAGGATATAATTATAGCAATGCGCTGTCAGATCAACCTTTTGGGGTATATGAGCTTACCAAGATTACCCATATATTTAATAACCACGGGTATTACCACAATGAGATAGAGGCAGTAATACGAGGATTAGAACACCCACCTTATAGTAATATCTATGCTACCCCCAAGATAGAAGGAATGTCTGCTACTGTGATAGATAATAATGATACACAGGGGCTTAATAGATTAAAACTACAGTTCCCGTGGCAAATAAGTGCGAATAGTACCACCCCTTGGGTACGTTGTCTCAATACGCATGCTGGGGCATCACATGGTAGTTATATGGTGGCAGAAACAGGGGATGAAGTGTGGTGTACATTTCAGGGGGATAATCCAGAACAACCTATAGTTATTGGGGCTACCTATAATCAGAGCGCACCCAGCCCGTATTATGATGCAGAGAATACAAAAAAAGTACTCTATAGCCGTGGTGGCAACGTAGTTATCTTAAACGATGCCGATAATAGTATTACTCTAAAAAACAATAGTGATAGTCATGTGATATTACAAAGTGATGGTAATATGCTAATCAATGCCCCCAATACATTAACATTTAATGCCAAGAATATTGTAATGCAAGCAGAAGAAGATGTAACAGTACAAGCACAGCGTAATATTAATACCGCCTCACAAGGTGATACCGCAATTCTGGCAGAAGGCACAACGACAGTACAAGCCACAGGAGATACCACAGTGCGCAGTGATGCAACCATTACAGTAGAAGCAGTAAGTGATGCAATTCTAAAAGGACAGCATGTAACTGCCCAAGGCCAAACCACAGCAACTCTCAAGGGGCAACAAGCAAAAGTACAGGGGCAAGAAGCCACCATACAGGGAGCCAGTGGCAAAACCGATTACAAATAATAAGGTAACCAATTGAGAACTCAAAACACATAAAATCATGTCATCAAAACCAGCAGCCACTATAGGCAGTATGCATACTTGCCCTATGTGTAGTGGCAGTACACCACATATAGGAGGGCCCATCACTACAGGAGAGGCCAATATCATGCACAACAACAAACCAGCAGCTACTGCAGAGAGTCAATGTATCTGCGCCGTAGGAGGGCCAGATACGATAGTACAGGGGCATCCCGCAATATTCCATAACGGTAAGCCTGCCGCTATGGTAGGGCATATGACTGCTCACGGGGGTATAATCACTACAGGAGAGGCCAATATCACCCACGGATTTGTCAAAGAACCTATGGAACCCTATACCATGCCTACTGCCAAAATCCCATTCCCACAGATTGGTATTACCAACCGATTATTGGGTAATACCACAGAAGCACAAGCAAATCAAGAAGCATTACGAGAAGCTGAGCAAAAAGAAATTATAGTAACCAATCTGCAATGGAGAAAAGAAGGTAACCCTATCTCTGAAACCACAGTAGGTAAAGAAGTAACCATATACGCAGATGTACATGGTGCAGATGCTACCGAAGGGAGCTACATCCCCCTGATTATCTATGAAAAAGATGAACAAGGTATAGATGATAGCGTATCATCAGTAATAGGTGAAATCAAAAATAATAGAATCAATGTGCTATGGATAACCATATATATACAAGATAATGATGATACAGAAAGTGCCCAAGAGCTACAAGAGCAGGAATATACACTGCCAGAGTATGTAGTAAAATATGATAACCCCGATGGCGAAACTGTAGAAAGTGAGCTACTAACTATCAAAGATCAACTAGAACTAAAGGTAATGAATAGCGAGACAGAAGAACCCTTGGCAAATGCAAACTATACCATAGCTCTACCCGATGGAGATATGATCGAAGGACAACTTGATGCAGATGGCTATGCCATTGTAGAAGAATGTAGCGCCTCTAGAAACTATCCCATAGTATTTTCTGTAAATGGCACTGTAATTACAACAGCAAAATATTAGCACTATGACATTTACTACCAAAACATATACTGCAACAGACGATACATATGATTCTTTGGCAACTACAATCATAGAAGAAACCACAAGTATCAGTGAGGATGAGCACTCTCAATCCTTAGCAGATCAAGTAGCAGAGGGAATAAAAAAACAATTGAGATACAAAAAAGTAACCTCTGGGGATCGTATAAAACTAATATCCAATGCCGAGTTCTACCTAAACATGGTAAATACTGCTACCGCAAGCTATGTAAAAAGAGCAACCAGAAATGCTACAACAGTAAATAATCTAGCCACTACACCGCCACATCTATTTTTTGCCGTTGCAGAGTATAACGATTACAAGGATTATGCATGGAAACATAAAGAGTATCAAGACAATGAAGGTGTCGCATATTTTAGAACAGAAAACGGACATGTCATTCCTTTTGTTTCCAAAAAAAGAAATGAAACCATAGATGCATTTGTACAACGAAGAAATCAAATTTTTACGAATTGCCAAAGAGAAATAATATCAGGCAAATTGGGTACAGGTGTTAATGGTATTAATGGGGATAAAACTCAAGCAAAAAAAGCAAAAAAAGGATGTATCTATATTTTTGACGAAAACAATGAACTCAAACATACATTTGTCATAAAAGACTCAAAATATCAAGAAGTGCAATTATCGCAAACTGATTATAGCTATCGAAAAAAAATAGGAATCCCACAGGAGTGCGCCAAAATAAGCAATTTTTTTGCAGAAGATAACGAGACTTTAAAAAAATATCAGTTTGTATATTCACCCATAAAGCTATCAAAAAAAAGATTATTTGGTACAAATCACTCCTCTATACTACCAGAATTTGATACTACAGATAGTGCCAGACATGTAAACATATCCAAGTATGGATTATGCGGCCTTAATGATGATAATCGATCAGGATCAGAAATCCTCACAGATTATCAACATAGAAATAGAGAATTACCCCCCGCCATACATTATCACTTATCTAGTACTCTATATAAAAATATTGGGACAGGTGTAGTTATTCATTACCCCAACCCTTTAGAGGAGCTAAAACGTAGAGCAAAAGTATTTCAGAAACGTTTTAAAGATCGTGAAGCTTGGATACAGGATGAAAACAGGTCTGGGCAATATTTTTTGCATCAGGCCATTACCGCCATGATTGATAAAAATCCCACTATGAAAGCTCGGGTAAATGTGAAACGTATGGATAATTGGAAATATCTGTACGACAAAGAATATAAAAAAATAAACGACAAAATGCTATCAGGGATAATCAACCTGATCGAGTGGCTCAGAAGTCCAGAATTAATACAAACTGTATATAACTATGCCACCAGTACCGATAAGGTACATTTGGTAGAAGCTACAGAAGCCTATGGAGAAGCCTGCCGATTTATAGGATACACCATCTATGGCAAAGAGTTTCTAGAAGCAGAACTACAGGACACCAGTAGTTTTTTATGCCTTATCAATGGGTTAAATAGCAATGTACGATCTAGCGAAGATTTTTTGGCACAATATGGGGTATTGCTGCGTGATGATGTGATGAATCAAGATCGGTATACAGCAATAGGGATGACCACCCGTAAGGCAGAACAGGCATTGGTAAATATACTAGACACTTCTGCCCCAACCATTGGCAAAGTTTTTGGCAACAAGGCTGTAGCCAAAATAGCAAAGCGTTTGGGTAAAATTATTGCACAGTTCGACCTTACCTCAAAAAGAGTAAAACCAATTGATACAGCAGATACCATAGCCGAAATTATAGACAACGACCCGATAACCAAATTTCTAAACTCAAAAGGACTAAAAGGATTGATAGGTGTTTTTGAGATCTATAACCTTATTATTGCCATAAAAACCCTACAAGATGATCCCGAGCATAGTGCTAATAATATATTTGGATTAGTAGGTGCCTCTGCCGATCTGGTAGCAGAAAATTATGGCTGGCTATTACAAACCAGTCAGAAATATATAAAAAGTAACAATATCAATACCTTGCTAGCCAACAAAACAACAGTTATCGCACCTCTTATGGTAGTATCGGGTATTATTGATTGTATGATAGGAACCAATTCGGCTATAGATGCACACCGCAAGGGCGAGTTAAAACTACGTGATGCCTATGTGAGTTATGCATTGGGGGGAGCACTTGTTGCCTTTGGCGCAGCTACTATGGTAGCAGGAGGAAAAACCGCTGCCCTAAGTGTAGGAACCGCTAGTATACCCGCTACAGCCATGATTAGCTCAGGTATTGTGATTAGCCTTGTAGGGTTAACACTACAATACTGGTGGGATGATGAAAAAATAAAAAAATGGCTTAAACATTCTATTTTTGGGGATGATGCTGATATTTTTGATTTACCAATATTCGAAGGAATTAATAAGGCTTCTGCAAAAGAGGTTTCAGAAATACTTTTTTCTGAAAAGTTTAACCGTAATGAAAAGGCAGTTATTCTTACAGAAATCAAGACGATGAATGATATTATGTTTGAGTTTTTTGTAGCGGGCAAAATTCATCAAGAAGAGCATGGGGATACTCGCCGCATGGCATCAGGTTCTGATCCTCGACTGCCAGGTTTGTCTGATCAGGCAAAAACCCGTATACAGAGACATCGATTGCCCAATAAATATACCACAATAGCTGTAGATATAGAACCTGGATTGATGACCCCCAATGCCACCATTACTTTTTCTAATCTAAAAAAACACAGTATCAATCGTTTTGTAGAACGTTTTGATCCCTATCAAATCAATAACGAAGCAGAATATACAAAACAACTTCCAGATATCTCCTTATCAATGCAACATCCCGAGATGGATACTTCTATTGCTGGAAGAATCAATTATAAGCAAATGCAAGTAACCAAAGATGCCAGAGGTAGAGTGATTAATATCAATAAAATTTTTATCTTTAAAAACGAAGATATCGATAAACTCACGGGGGATATTACTATCGATTTTAAACGGAATTCTAAACAAATCATTACCAAATCTTTTAGTATAGAAATATAATGCAAAGTTATTTTGAAAAAGAAAATACCCCCCTACCAGGGCAAGGAGAAGAGTACTACCCTGCATATCGCCTGCTGTTTATTCCCTTTTTGATCGTAGGACTACATCATTTTGAAAATTTAGCCTATGCTTTTGCTACTGCATTAGACATAGAATCTGTTTTTATGCTACTTATCAGCGGTATTATCTGTCTACAGGTATACCTGCTTACACTGCATACTGCCCCCAAATGGCAGCTATGGCTATATCAATGCTGCTTGCTTCTGGTTGGGGTCAATATACTATTGGGATTTTTTAATAAATACTCTCAGCGTGATGGGGTCAGATTTACTGAACAAGACGAGATCAATATTCGTAAACAAGATATGCGTTATTTAGAAGGATTAAAGCTATTAGATACCTCAAAAGCATTTGTAGTTGGGAAATATAAAAAAAGAATACGCTCATTTGGAAGTGGAGGAATGGGAATCAAAAGCTTTCATCTGACCTATGAACAACAGGATATGATATATGAAAAAAAATTAGTCCCAAAGGATTTTAGAGCTTATTGGGCATTAGTTGATACCACAGGAAACAATACACCCAGAAAAGTTACTGGCGATTATTATGATTGGCAATATCCTGATTATTATATATATATATATATGCCAGATCTTTTTTGCAAAAATCCAGAATATCCAGCAGATACCGATGAAGAACTAGCCCCTTGTTTTACTAGTTATGGAGAAAAAGGAAGAAGTAGAAGAATAGCTGCCATTGGCAGGGTTTTTAAGGCATCTGGGGGCTGGCCAGTACTACAAGATCGATTATATAAATACTATAAAGCCATAGAAGAATACTTTTTCCCTACCTACGTACGTAGAGATTTGATGAACGATCCATATTTTTTGATAGAGCGAGGGCAGTATAAAGAAGCACGGGCAGGTTTATCAAAATTACCCCCAAATCGTCGTGCCTTTTGTGAAGAAAAACTAAACGCATTAGGCAAGTAGCCTACTAAAACTGTGGCAGTGATCAGGCAGGGCTAGAACAATATCATCATAGAGTCTATAAAGAAAACTCAATTTGAGTAAAATTATAGTACAGTAGTAAAACTTATTTAAACATAAAAAATGTTACAAAATATCAACATACAAAAACTGGTCGATGAGATCTCACAACCCAATGTGGTTTGTGAGATTGATAATGAAATCCCAAAAAATGCAGAGGACAGATACATACATATTATCTATACTTTGGTAAACATAGTAAGACCTTGCATGTATAAAAAACTATTTAACCCTTATATTCACATTAAAGATATCCACGGGAAATTACTTTTTAATGACAGATTACATATTGCTGATACAGCAATCAATGAAATAGCCATTAAAAATGCGGGGTATTTTGATGTCCATTTGGTCAGAAGAAAAGATTCTTTGATGGTACATTACTGCGTTGTTACTCCAGAGTTAATCGCACAGAATAGACCCTATGTAAATCGAATTAATTTCACTGATGGAGTCTTTAAAGAGGTAGCCTATAGAAAAGCGGCATCTATCATTATAAAAATGATAAAAGATAAAGAAAAAATGGATCATAATTCCTCAGAAAACTTCAGTATCACAGTACATAATTATGAGCCAGAAACTCAAAAATGGTGCATTGAGAATTTTATCACATAAGATTAATAGAAAATATAAGCATATGTAAAGTCTAACATTAAATCTTATTGGGGTTTTATCGTATGGTATATGGATCAAAACCGCCCCCTGCCTCCTGGAACTGCTTTTGATGCGTATAGAGAACAGGATTATGAAAGACGTAAAGCTTTAGGGTTCCCTAAACCGTTGTATTATAGTAACATTCCAACACCAGAAGCCACGCCAGAACAACAAGCAGAACGTGAACGTATTGGGGGGTGGTAAGAAAGGTAAAACCGCAAAA
The DNA here is from genome assembly GCF_900299535.1 of Aquimarina aquimarini. Taxonomy (GTDB): domain Bacteria; phylum Bacteroidota; class Bacteroidia; order Flavobacteriales; family Flavobacteriaceae; genus Aquimarina; species Aquimarina aquimarini. The sequence goes on from NZ_OMKE01000018.1 coordinate 21,810, forward strand.
TTCTAAATGTAAAATGTAAAAGTTAAAATGAATATTGAAGTTTCTGACTATTCAACCCGTTATCAGTTCTATAAAAAATGTCGGTTTGAGTAGTTTTTCTCTGTTTTATTATGAAAAACTACTCAAATTGACGAATTTGGGATTCAAATAATATCAAAACACTATTTATTACCACTACAAAAAAAAGAACACATGAATATGTATATATGTATAGCAGGGGTTTTATGCTTTATATTAGGGATCGTGCATTCGATTCTTGGAGAATTTTTGATTTTTAAAAACAAGCGAAACAAAGGGAGTTTGGTGCCAACGATATCTAGTGAGGGGCTAAAAGAAAGACATTTGCGAATCCTATGGGCAACATGGCACTTGGCTTCAGTTTTTGGAGGAGGAATAGGTGCGATTTTACTAAAAATATCGCAAGACAAAGAAGAGCTGTACACAGATACTACCCATTTTATAATTCAATCGATACTATATGCAATGTTCTTTTCCTCTTTTTTGGTACTTATAGGAACCAAAGCAAAACATCCTGGTTGGGTCGTTTTGTTGGCAATAGGTGTATTATTGGTTATAGGTGGCTAATGCCGTTACTAATTTATCAATGTAAAACCGAAAAGGAATATCGAATATCCAATACTGAATTTTGAATATCGAAGTTTCTCATTGCGCCATGATAGATTCCCGATCAAGTCGAGAATGAGCTGTTTACCAGTCGGGTGTTGTAGTTAGATTTTTGATTTCTATTTTTTTGAAGGATTGTGTATAAGGAATATTTTCCCAAGCGTACCAAATACCGTTGTTGGATACCTTTTGAGAGGATGGTACAATAGCATCATCATGCAGGGTGTATATGGATGTATAATACCTACCACAATCAGAGGCCATACCTCCAAAATTTACAGAAAAATATTCTAGCATTAAATCTCCGTTCTCTATAGTATAATATCCAACATCTCCTTTTAGCGTATTGTATGATTGGGCATTGATATCTTTTGATAGTATATGACTTATTAAAAACCGTCCGTTCTTGAAAAACCGAAAAAAAGTAACTAGATCATTTGCAGGGATACTATCACAGGTAGAAGATTTTGTGTACTCCTCATCAGTAGATACAGTACAGGATTGATATACACAGTTGGTCTTGATGAGGTCATCCTCTTTGAGTATATAAGGAGTCTTTCCTAATTTGAATCTATTTTTGGCAGGTCTTAGATTTCCATCTTTTGTAAAGACGTATTGTTTGGTAATAATATTACAAAACCCACACCCATGTACAATACTGGCTATAATAAGAAGGGTTATAATCGATATAAATCTTTTGTAATGCATGTGCTATAGTATTGTTACTCTTCTTCAATAGGTTTTAGGTTGTCGCCAGAGTTTCTGTCAATCAATTTGTTATAGGGATCGATCCCTGCTTTTATTGGTTTTTTGTCTGTAATAATAGTAAAGGTGTTTTCGCCAGGTTGCAACCATTTTCGTTCTAGATAATACGGGTTTTTTAGAGGTACCTCTTGTGCATCTGTAATATCCTTACCAAATAAGCCTATTTCTATATAATTGGTGGTATCGTCAGTACGTTCTTCTTTGCCTGTATCATCATAATATATTTTTTTGGAGTCTACGGTAAAAGTAGTTTCATAGCTGCCATTGTCTAATTCTTTGGTAGTAGCGGCGGTAACGCGATTCTCATAAAGAACGATTTTTTTAAAACCATCTTCTACTGCATATTTTAAAGAATCGGGAGCAACTTTGTAAATCGCATCGTATAGATTTTCTGAGGTAGGATAGACCCCCTTCTCATAGTTTTTGTATTCGTTTAGAAAACCTCTGAGCGCTTTATTGATTTTATCTTCGCCAATGATATCCTGTAATTCATACATAACCATAGATCCTTTGCGGTACCATATATGAGGGCCAACCTCTACATTGATCAAAGAACGCTCGGGTTTAAAACTAAAGGCTCTGCTACGCAGGTAATCATCTAGAGAGTATTTTAAAAAACTCTTGATGCCGTTTTCGCCATATTCATGCTTCATGGTCATCAGCGAGGAATATTCTGCCAATGTCTCAGAAATAATATTTGCCCCTGTAGTTTTACTAGGAGTAACAATATGTGCCCACCATTGGTGCGCAACCTCGTGAGCGGTTACCCTAAATGCATAATTAAAATCTGCGGCCTTATCAAAATTGGCAGCAAACCCAAAATTCTCTGAGTAGGGAATAGTAGTTACAAATGATTGAGCAAAAGTAGCATGCGCAGGAAACTCTACAATACGCAGTACAGAATTGGGGTACTCATAGAAATTCTTTGAGCAGTAATCCAGAGCAACTTGCGCCCCTTTGATAAAATGCTCAAGATTGCGTTTGTGTTTTGCAGAGTGGTAAATCTCTATAGTTACCTTTTTGCCACTAGGGGCAGTCCAACTCGACTTTTTTACATCATATCTGGCAGAGACTACATTAAAGAATAAGTCTGATTGCGACTCTAGTTTATAATGATAGTAGGCTCTGTCATTTTCTTGCCATTCTTTGATCAATTTACCAGGAGCAATAGCAGTCTGATCATTGGCAGTACTAAGCACAGCCTCAAAATTTATATAATTAGCATCCTCATTAAACAGGTTTTTTCTGAGTGCGGTAGAATCTGTTCTGGGAGGAAAGAGGTAATTCAGTTTTTCTAATCCATGTTTTACACGAACTCCATTATCAACCAGACTTCGCTCATAATAAAACCGAGGAAAAATATTATTGTTGAAAAAAGAACCGTTATGCAATACCTGAGTCTCCATACTATTGGCAAAACCTTTGGTTTCTGCCAGTACTTCTATCGTAAGATCAGCCTGCTCGTTGGGTTGCATAGCATCTGGTAGTTTGTAGAAATACATTCTGTATACAGAATCGGTAACTACGGGAGTAAGCACAGTCCCATTATAGCGTATGGCTTGCAAACTGATATGTTCACCTGGATATTGTACCTCTAGCAGTAAGGTATCAATAGCAGTATCGTAATTATTGATAATCTTAAAATCTCCCTTGGCTTTGATGGTACGTTCTTTTGGAAAAATATCAATATATGTTTTGAGATCAGTGACCTGCGGGTGTGGTTGCCCCATGTATTTTGCATACTTTTTTTCTGCCGCAGCGGCTATTTTTTCAGAATGACTTCCTCCTACAATAGTATTGATTACTTTAAGATTGTAATAACTATACCCCGCAACCGCTATAAAAGCGATACTAGTCAATACCAGTGGTAGGATTGTTTTTGTGGTTACTCGTTGTTTTACAATAGTAAATCGTTCTTTGGCAGTAGTAAAAAAACCTCTGATCCAGAAGAGTTTACCAATAAACATCAAAATAGCAGTACACAATATCCAATATAAGTTGAGCCAGCTAATCCCAGTAAGATAATGCCCAAAACCATTGAGATCACTTAAGAAAATAGGAGTAGTACCAGTAAACATATACATAGGATTACTGCTTTTGAAAGCAAAAGTAACCAGAAGCGGTACCCCAAAATAGATTAAAATAACTACAAAATGCCCCAGAAACTTATTGTTGACAAGTACATGAACAAAGAAGGACAATAAAATAGTCATAATAAAACCAGGAAATACCAATGCAAAATTATAGGTAAAATACATGCCCAAATCATACTCAAAATATCCATTGATACTTTGAAATAGAATACCGATCACAATATTTGATACAACCAATACCAGAGAGATACCAAGAAGGGCTATTATTTTTGAGAAATATAAGCTGGAATTGCTAATGGGTAAGGCATCATAAAAGACAAAGGTCTTATTCTTGCGGGTGCTATGCACGGCTTCTCCCGAGTATATCACTAATATGACAGTAGAGAAAAAAGAAATCACCCCATTGATATACATAACCACATAGCGAGTAAGTGGCAGGTTGGGCGTACCGTATGTCTCGTTGAGATTATAAATACTGAATATAGAAAAGAGCACTCCTATAATCAACATAATGATAAATACAGGACTTTTGAAAATAGAGAGAAACTCAATTTTGCTGAGTGATAATAGATTGTTCCATTCTGTTTTTTTAGAAAATACCTGTAAAACAGCAGTAACTTTTGAAGGGGTGTATTGTTCGGTAGGTATTGATGTTGTTTTTTTGCCAGATAGTAGAAATTTTTTATAATCAAATCTAAAGAAAGTGATTAGAAAGAAAATCAACCCTATTAATAACCAAAGTATCCTGTTTAATAAAAAACTGCCAGAGATAGGAAGTTGATTGCTATTAAGCTCATTGATAGACCAGTATTTTTTGACAAAAGAAAAAGCTCTGTTTCCAAAAGGGTCAAGATATGGGGTTAGCCATTGGTTATCCAGACTACTCATAAGATCACCAGAGATGCTATATAATAAAAACAGGCAAATTCCTCCTAGATAGATAATAGGCATTTTCTTGAAAAAAGCCATGAGACAAAAGAACAAAGCTCCTATAGTAAGGGCATTGATTTGTAATAAAAATATAAAAGGGAGTAGGTAAGAGGATAGATTAAAACTAGTATAGGTTCCATAATCTGCTCGATCTAAAAAGATACCAATTCCAAAACCAGTGATTGCCCCGATGACAATAAATATATTGAGTAGGGTAACAATAGTATAACTCCCCAAAAAACGACCCAAAACATATGATTTTTGAGTAATCGGAAATGTAAAATAGGTCTGTGCCGTTTTATGATCTTTATCTCTAAAAATAGGAACCCCCATAATGGCGGCATAAAAGAAAATACAAATGATAGATATTGGGCCAATGACTCCTATTATATTATTGGGGCTATTGATGAATTGTGCAGTAACTGATTTTTCAAAAACAGCCATTACCGCAGCAATCGCAAAGCCTAGGGTTACATAAATCCAGGTAGCAGGCCTTTTTAGCCGATAGCGTAGTTCAAATAAAAATATCTCTATCATATCGCTGCCTCCTCTTTTTTGTTGATACAGTAAAAGTAGAAATCTTCTAGGTCATTATGAATAAGTTCAAACCCTTCTCCTGGGTGAGCGTCACTATATACACTCACATAAAACTGACCTCCTCTCAGGTAATTTGATAGTACAGTATATTCATTCTCTAGAGCATCTAGTGCTGCAATATCAATTTGTTTTCTATATACCTTGCCATTTAGGGTGTCTGATAAAGTTTGCGGGTTGCCTTGTACCAGAATTTTACCTTCATTAAATACAGCCATGTTTTTGCATAAATTGGTCACATCATCTACAATATGAGTACTGAGGATTACAACTGCATTTTCTCCCAACTCACTGAGTAGGTTATGAAACCTATTGCGCTCTAGAGGGTCTAGACCAGCCGTGGGTTCATCTACAATAATCAGTTTTGGATTCCCTAATAATGCCTGTGCAATGCCAAAACGCTGTCGCATACCGCCAGAGAAATCCCCAAGGTTACGGTTTCTAAACTTATATAGATTTACCTTATTCAATAAATCTGCAACATAATTTTTGCGCTCCTTGCTATTGGTGATTCCTTTTACCTTGGCAATATGGGTAAGCATCATTTCTGCAGATACCTTTGGGTATACACCAAAATCCTGTGGTAGATATCCTAGTATCTTGCGTAATTCTTGAGGTTGTTTAAAAACATCAATACCATCAAAATCAATCGTTCCCGAATCTGCCAATTGTAAGGTAGCAATGGTTCTCATCAATGTAGATTTACCAGCACCATTTGGCCCCAAAAGCCCAAACATTCCTTTTTCTAAAGTCAAGGAAACATTATTTAGCGCTTGTGTTCCATTGGGGTATGTTTTGTTAAGATTTTGTATGGTAAGCATATTTTTTTAAAATTTACGGGTTTATACCATACTACAAATTAAAATTACTGTGATAAAACGTCTTTTTGTCTGTGTTACTTCAAAGGAAAAAATCATCGTTTTCTTTTACTGTATTTTTAAATCATAACAGGTATTAGATACTTCAATGTTAGTAAGATTTGTTAAGATTATGTTACATAATTTGAGTTTTTTTTAAATAAAATTACCTTTAGATGTGCAAGGATAACACGTCTGTGATAATAGATATATCAGTATCTTTGCAAGATCAAATTTATTGTTACCATGCAACAACTTCGTAGAAATAGAAGATTAAGAACCAATGATGCAATTCGTTCTTTGGTTAGAGAACATACGATAACTCCTCATGATTTTTTAGTGCCTTTATTTATCGTAGAAGGCAAAGGAATTAAAGAAGAAATAGCCTCGATGCCAGATTACTTTAGATATAGCTTAGACTTGCTAGGCAAAGAAGTCAAAGAATTATGGGAGATGGGATTAAAATCGGTATTACTTTTTGTAAAAGTTCCTGATGATCTCAAAGACAATAAAGGTACAGAAGCCGTAAATCCTGATGGATTAATGCAACGAGCTATCAAGACAGTAAAAGAAGCAGTGCCAGAAATGGTGGTAATGACAGATGTTGCCTTAGACCCGTATTCTGCATATGGACATGATGGTATTGTAGAAGAAGGATATATTATAAATGATGAAACCTGCAAGATACTTGCAGAAATGGCGTTATCTCATGCACAGGCAGGAGCGGATTTTGTAGCACCTAGTGATATGATGGATGGGCGAATTTTGAGTATTCGTGAACTTCTAGAAAAAGAAAACTTTAAGAATACGGGCATTATGAGTTACAGTGCCAAATACGCATCATCATTTTATGGCCCTTTTAGAGATGCACTGGATTCTGCACCAGGGTTTGGTGACAAAAAAACATACCAAATGGATTTTGCAAATCGCGATGAAGCGATCAAAGAAACCTTGATGGATATAGAAGAAGGGGCAGATATAGTGATGGTAAAACCAGGATTGTGCTATCTTGATCTGGTACGAGATGTAAAAGATGTAGTAGATGTACCAGTAGCAGTATACCAAGTAAGTGGTGAGTATGCAATGCTCAAAGCAGCAGCAGAAAAAGGATGGCTGGATCATGATGCAGTAATGCTAGAACAGATCATGGCATTCAAAAGAGCAGGGGCACAGATTATAGCAAGTTATTTTGCCAAAGATGTAGTGAAACTTTTAGGTTGATTTCTTTTTTGATTAAAGAATCGGTAAAAATAGCTATAACGATTGCTTGTAATCTAGTATAATACGTTTGCTCTGTCTAGGTTAAAATCAAAAAGGAAAACCAACATAAATCATACACACAATGGTAAGTAAAGACAGATTATATCAAACATTTGGAGAATTATTCTATGTACTGGCGATGCGGGATGGGGTTATTCAAAAAGAAGAGGTAGAAATACTAGAACAAATTCTAAAAGGACATCCTAGCGGTGCAGAAATTAAATGGTCTTTTGATTATGAAAGCAAGAATCAGAATGATATCGAAACTTTATATAAAAAAGTAATAGAAGTATTCTCTGATAATGGCCCTGATAAAGAATACGACTTTGTATTGTATGCATTGGCAAAAATTGCAGAAGCTAGTGAGGGGATGAGTGATAAGGAAGAAGAAATGGTGACTGGGTTTTCAAAAGAATTACTAGAACGATTTAAAAAAGATATAGAGAGAATAAAAGAAAAATATAGATAGCCATTGATGAAAAAAATCCACAAATTAAGCATATTATCTGGTGTGATAGCTTTGTTTTCTGCAAGCTGTAAATCTGATAAAAAAGAAGAATCGACGATTAGAATAGGTACAAAAAAAGAACAAGTTTCTCCTTATGATTTGGGTAAAAGCGTGTTTAATGGTAAAGGAAAATGTTATACCTGTCATAAGGTTGATAAAAAATCTATAGGCCCTTCTGTTGATCAGATAATGAAGGTGTATGCAAAGGAAAAAGGAGACTTAACAGCTTTTCTAAAACAAAAAGCAGACCCTATCGTAGATCCCGAAACATATGCTGTAATGAAAACCAACTTTGCGATCATTCAAACATTTACTGAAGAAGAACTTGAGGCGGTCAAAGTATATATGACAGAAGTAAACACAAACGAAACAAAATGATACATAAACTAATGGTATGCTTTCTTCTGGTTTCTGGTGTTGCTATGTCACAGCAATCTACTCCCAAAGATGCGTTTTTAGAAAAGTGGAAAAATTCTAAGGACTATCTCTTGAAAATAGCAGAACAGATGCCCGAGGATCGATATAACTATAAGCCTACAGAGCGCGAAATGAGCTTTAAAGAACAGCTATTTCATATAAGAGGAAATATGCTCTGGCTAGGAACTACCTATTTCTCTGAAGAAAAATTTGATAGAGAACAATCAAATAGTAATTTGCCTGAAACTAAAACAGAAATTATTGAACTGGTAAGTGCTGCCTTTGATACCGTATATACACAGATACAAAATACAAAAGATAACGACCTATCACTTGAAGTTGATTTTTTTGCAGGACCTAAATCAAAACTGCAAATCCTAAATCTCTTACAAGATCATGTTACCCATCATAGAGGACAACTTATTGTATACCTTAATCTAAATGATGTGAAGCCACCAGATTTTGTAGGGTGGTAATAATTTATACTAAGAACTCAAGGTGAGTTCTAATAATACATTTCAAAATCCGTACTTTAGTACCATATTTAAAAATAATATGACCCTATTAATTATTTACGCCGTACTGTCTATTTTCTTTTCTTTCTTGTGTTCTATACTAGAGGCAGTATTGCTGAGTGTGACACCAACTTTTATCAATGTAAAAAAGAAAGAAGGAAAATCCTATGCGACAACATTAGAGAATCTTAAAAAAGATGTAGATCAACCATTGATTGCTATTCTTACTCTTAATACCATTGCACATACAGTAGGTGCGATCTTGGTAGGAGTACAGGCAGAACAGTTGCCATATAAGGTTGAAATATTAGGAGTAAATATGGTAGGGATTGTCTCTACTATTATGACATTGTTGATTCTGGTATTATCAGAGATTATTCCTAAAACTATTGGAGCAACGTTCTGGAAACAATTGGCAAATTTTACCTCTAAGGCATTGATAATTTTGATTGCACCTCTAAAATATACTGGTATTCTATGGATATTACGTCTTACCACTAAGCTTATTGGTGGCAAAGGACATCATGGATCGGTATTAAGTAGAGAAGATTTTACTGCAATGACTGATATTGCACATGAAGAAGGTGTTTTTGAAGAATCTGAATCCAAGGTGATTAAAAACTTGCTGAATTTTAAAGCAATTTTAGCCAAAAATATAATGACTCCCAGAAGTGTTCTGAAAATCGCTCCTGAGGATCAAAATATAGCCGATTTTTTTGAAGCTAATAAAGCATTGAGATTTTCTAGAGTTCCTGTATATAAAGATAATCCAGATCATATTACTGGGTATGTACTCAAAGATGAAGTGTACAAAGAAATGGCAGAAGATCATCATGATAAAGTGCTAGGTGATCTAAGAAGACAATTATTTGTGGTAGATCGTAATGTTGCAGTACCTGATTTGTTTGAACAACTGGTAGAGCAACGTGAGCATATGGCATTGGTGGTAGATGAGTATGGATCAGTAAGTGGTTTGGTAACAATGGAGGATGTGATCGAAACTTTATTAGGATTAGAAATTGTTGACGAAAGTGATACAGATGCTAATATGCAAGATTTAGCCAGAAAAAACTGGGAAAATAGAGCCAGAAGATTAGGTATTCTAGATGACAAAAAAGAAGAATGATTGATGAGGTGCATATAGAAACCCCTTTGGGAATGGCTACTATCTCTGGTGATAAAGATGGTATCATTAGTGTTTCTGTCACCAAAGAATCTGCCCATTCCCCTTCTACAGATGTTCCATCTCATTTAGAAGGTGCTGTACTACAACTACAAGAGTACTTTGAAGGACAACGCACAGATTTTGATCTTAGCCTAAATCCTATAGGTACAGATTTTCAAAAAAAAGTATGGGGTGAATTACTCAAAATCCCTTTTGGCAAAACAGTATCTTATCTAGATATTGCCAAGAGATTGGGGGATCCAAAATCGATTCGAGCGGCTGCGAGTGCCAATGGTAAAAATCCGCTGTGGATTATTGTGCCTTGTCATAGAGTCATCGGTAGTGATGGGGCTCTTACTGGATATGCTGGTGGATTATGGAGAAAAAAATGGTTGTTGGATCATGAAAATCCTGTAAAACAACAATCATTATTCTAGTTTCTATCCAGTTTTGTTGTTTGTAAATTTATTGGTGATTTCTCAAAGTTAAAAAGATACAAGCTATAATGTGTTAAAAAACTAATTCCTCTAAAGAATGTCTAAACCCTAGAGGAATGGTTATATCTTATTTAACACTTAATGTGGTATGAAACAATACCTCATATGAATTGTTATAGTTGTGACTCTAAAACTTGAATTAATTTGGAAGTGCGTTGGTCTATCTGGTCTATATTTATATAGCTTGAGTGATCTATTGTTAACACCCCATCTGTAAAATCATACGTGCGGTCAGGATTTGAAATATCATTTTCATCCTTTATTTTTATTTTTGTGAGTGTTTCTTTGAGTGCTTCCTTACCCATGTCATCTACTGTAATGGCTGTAAATGCATTAATAATTGGAGCGAAATAGACTTTTGCAAATGTGTCTTCCCATAAATGAGAATACTTATTTGTAGTAAGGCTCTCCCAGTTTATATCGAACTCAACATCGTATCCAGCGATCGAATTTATTTTATTCCTTAATTGCTCATATGTACCTTCTTGAAATGTCTTTAAGGCTCTTTTTTCTGCTAATCCCATAATTAATCGAAATATTAGATTTTTTAAAAATTAATAATATCTCAAATTTATTTTATTTTCTATTACTGTTAGATACCGTTTTCAGTGATTTTACACCCCCAAAATACTGGGGGTGAAGTATCAGTTTTATTGAATTGTTTTACTAAATGAATACATCTATTTTGATCGATCCTCTGGAGAAGGAATAACCTGCTTAGGTTCTTTGTCTTTTTCTTTGAGTCGATTCATAACCTCGCTAATAGCTCTATCTAGCTGTACATCGATTCCTTTGGTATCTTCTCCTGGGTTTTCAGGAACATGAATATCAGGCTCAACACCATGACCTTCTGCAAACCAGGTTCCATCGGGGTTATACATTCTAAAAGTAGGGACAGTAACATACCCGCCATCAATTAGTTCAGGAGCTCCAGAAATTCCGATAAGTCCTCCCCAAGTTCGTGTACCAATAAGAGGTCCAATTTTTCTTTTCTTGAAATAGTCAGGAAAAGCATCACCACCGCTACCGCTCCATCCATTGATAAGCATCACTTTTGGTCCGTAGTGTCCTTTAGGAGGCCATGCCCAATCCTGACCTTCTCGTACCTTATAATAACTCAATAACGGACGGTTTAATAGCTCTACAAACCTATCAGGGATTTGTCCTCCGTTATTAAATCGTTCATCAATGATTAATCCATCTTTATGATGTTGTGCATAGAACATTCTTACCAATTCTTCCTGCCCATCTCTTCCTGTGCTCGGTACATATATGTAACCTATTCGTCCTCCAGATTTTTCATCGACATACTTCCTCATTTTTTCTATCCATGCAAGATTTCTAAGTCTTGTTTCACTTTTGATAGGTTGTACAAGGTATTTTTTACTGTTTTTGCCATCAGAGGTTTTGCTTACAGTGATTTCTACGGTTTGATTGGCTTTTCCTTCTAGAGCAATATAAGGGTCTACATATTCTGATAAATCAATCCCGTTAACTTGTAGTATATAATCACCCTCATTTACCAAGATACCAGGTTTTCTCAAAGGAGACTTTATTTCTGTATCCCAAGAGGCAGGAGTAATGATCTTTTTTATTCTGTATTTTCCTTGATGCATTTCCCAATCGATACCTAGATATCCCATGTTTTTATTAGAAGCACGTACCATATCACCTCCTCCTCTATAGGTGTGTGATGCATTCAATTCTGCTATCAGTGACCCAATGATTTTGTTTAGATCACTTCTACTTGCTGCATATTCAACCAGAGGTTCATATTTTTTTCTCATAGCCTCCCAATCCAAGCCATGTAATTTTTTGTCATAGAAAAAATCTCTTTCTAGACGCCATGCATCAGTAAAAATCTGTTTCCATTCTTCTTTAGGAGTAACAGTCATTTCCATTTTAGAAGTGTCGATAGGGTCTTTTATAGATTGCCCTTTGGCTACTTCTACAATTCCCATTTTTTCTTCACTGAATACCAAGATGCTTTTTTTATCAAACGAAAGCTGGTAGTTTTCTACATTATCGAGTATGGTTTCTTCTTTATCTTCTTCAAAATCATAATATTTTAAAACTGATTTCTCATCTTTAGAACCAGTTCTGGGATGTTTTAAGAAAATAATTTTATTCTTGGCAGCACTTAATTGTCCACCGTTACCCAATTCAACTGGTAATATGATCATTCTTGATTCGATTCCCTCAAGATCTACACGTAGTGGTTGTATTGACTGATCTTTTTCTTTTGTGTCTTCTTTTTTCTGATCCTTGGTAGCTTCTTTCTTTTTAGAACCTTCATTTATAGCAACGACATCATTTTTTAATTCGATAGGATGGATAGCATCTTTAGTAAGAGGAATGATCCCTATTTTTGTTGCATTTGGATATATCCAGCTATTATCATAGTCACTATAAACAGGCTCAAAAGCTCTATCTGTACTGCAATAGATGTATTGATTATCTGAAGAGAAAACGGGGTTTGCATCATAGTAAAAAGCAGAAGTTAATATGTTCTTCTTCTTCTTTACAATATCATATAGTATAATTTGTTTATTATCGTTTTTATGAGAGTTGGCGTAGGTTATATAATTACTGTCATTTGACCAACTAACAGAAAAATCAGACAGTCCGTCTTGAAACAATTGTATCTCCTGATCTATTTCTGTAATTGTATTGGTGGTTATGTTTGCTAGTTTAATATGCATCTCTTGATCTATAAAGACCAATTTTTTGCTATCTGGAGACCAGAATAATTGATACCTGAATCCTTGCCCTTGTTGTGCAATCTGTTTTTTGGTATTGTTCTTCAGGTCTTTGATCATTAGCTCATATTCTCCTGTCTTATCACTCCAATAGGCAATATATCTTCCGCTAGGAGACCAGCTAGGATATCGCTCTGCAACTCCACTGGTGCGGGTAAAATTATGAGTAATTCCATCTTTTTTTGGTACAGAGAATATATCTCCTCTGGCACCTACAATAATTCTATTACCATCTGGTGAAATACCAACGCTTTGAATGTATTTTTCTGCTTTTTTTACCTGAGGTTTTAGCGAGGTAAAATCTCCAACTACATCAATTGATATGGCTTTGGTCTTTTTTGATGCTAGATCAAGTAGGTATAAAGTGCCACCAGCTTCAAAAACAATTTCTGATGTTCCTATAGATGGTCGTTCTATATCATACTCTGTAAAGAATGTTATCTGCTCATGCTGTTTTGATTGCAGGTTATATCGCCAGATATTAGATTTTTTAGAAGGACCATTGTCAGAGAGGTAGAATAAGTCATCATTATTCCACATAGGTAATTCATCATTTGCATTGTTGTTGGTAATGTTTTCAGAAGTAAGTGTCTTTGTGTTAAAAAGATAAATGTCTGCGGCTGTTCCTCCTCTATATCGTTTCCAGTTTCTATACAATCTGGATTTGTCTGTCATGGCGATAAGGGTTCCATTGGTGTGCAGATCTAATTCTTCGACTTTACTGATAGGGATTCTAAGGGGTAATCCTCCATCAATAGAAATTTTAAAAGCCTTAGAGAAACGTTGCTTACCACTTTCCATTTCTGAGGTATATATCAAAAACTTACCGTCTGGTGACCATCCTTTGATATAATCAGGCATGCCATGTGTGGTAATACGTTTAGGAATTCCCCCAGTTACAGGAATGGTGTAGATATCAAAATTCCCGTCATAATTAGCATTGAATGCAATCGTTTTTCCGTCAGGAGAAAACTTTCCTGTGATTTCCCGACCTTGTTTTGTTGTTAATCTATGTGCAGTACCACCTTGCTTTGCTACAATCCAGAGGTCATCGGCATATGTAAAACATATATGAGAATTAGAAACATCTGGGTGTTGTATCATTTTTGCTGGCAATTGGCCATAATTTTGATTAGGTAAAAGATACAATAAGGTAAATAGCGCAATACTCTTTGCGAGATTTTTCATGGTATAATTGTTTTTGTGATTGATAAATGTTGTTTTTAAATAAGACTTATAATTTCTCAAAAATGTAAAAGTAAGAAGGTTGATTGTTATAGGTGTATGTAGAGTTAGCAAACATTATTCTTTATTTACCCATTCTAAAAAATCTTTAAATATGTCATCCCAATGTTCTTCAAACTTTCCGTTTTTTAATTCTTTTCCAAATCCATGATCTAGATTGAGATAAGTTTTAAAAGTTAAGTTATTTTTTTTATGCCTAATAAATTCAATAGGTATTAAATAAGCAGATTCTATGGGTACAGCTTGGTCTTTTGTTCCTATGGCAACAAATATTGGTTTGTTAATCTGTAATAAATTCTCAATGGGAGGTTCAGAAAAATGACTCCATCTATTATAACTATTGTTTTTTCCTTCCCAAAATTTGTCTGTGGCATTAGGGTATTTCATTATATCTTTAAAGGTATTAAAAAGAGAGTCTATTTCTATCTGTGCTTCTTCCTCACTTATTTGATTTTTGTCTACTTTTTTTCTAATAAAGGTTATAAAATCAAGAAATTGAGTGTACCCACCTCCAGACCAATACCCAAAATGAGTTATATCGTTATTTATGGTTCCTAATTTAGCAATAACATCACTGCCTTCAGAATGTCCAAGTGCAATTATTTTTTTAAAATTATTTTTATGTCTTTTAGTTAAATCTTTAATCACTTGATCCGCTTGAAGTGTTCTATAGTCAAGAGTTTGGTTTTTATAATATGATTCAGGAACAGGAATATCCTCATCTAATTTGGTGCAAAACGGAATCCCTTTTTTAGAAATCAATACAAAAAGGTAATTATTGGGAATATTTTTAAGATTTATAGGTACTGTAGTTCCTATCCAAGATTTCTCTTTTTCTCTTTTTACCTGATATAAAGAGGATGCCTTAGAACCCTGGATGTAAAGAAGTATTGTGGTTAGAGAGTCAATATTTCTTTTAGCATAAGTGTGATAATTTATTGTGTCATTTTCTAACTTAACAGAATAATGATTAAACATGTCTAAATCTTTGTCGCACTGTGCAAAAGATAATTTACAAATGCTCATAAAACAAGAAAATAAAATTAATGTTTTTAGGTATCTCATCGTTTTTTCTAATCTTAATTAATGATAATTTATACAGAGGCTATTTCAAAAATATCTTAAATATCGTTTCTTTTTAAAAGATTGTTATCCATTAACCTACGGTTAACATTAATAGTGTATGTATACGCCAAATAATATGGCATTGAAGTGCTTATGTTAATAGGGAATAAATACAGATTGATTAAAAAGTAATTTTTATAAAGTGTTGTGATATGAATATCTCTAATTTGAAAAAGCTAAGTGCATACCGTATCTTTGTGTCCTACCCCTGAAATAGAAGATCAAATGAGAAGGTTTTTTTTAGCTATTTCCATGCTTTTCCTAGTGATTAAAACTTCGGGGCAGGAAAAAGAAAAAGTAAAATATCTTGATTCAATACAGTTAGATTTGAAACGTGCTTTAGATAGTGTTTTAAAAAGCACACCTAATGACTTGAATATGATTGTTCTGAAAAAAAAACTTAAAGAAATTACACCAAAAAAGCCAAAAGAAAAAGAACAGGTGGGTTGGAAGACTAAGGCTAATTTTTCTTTACTATTCAATCAATCAGCATTTAATTATGATTGGCAAGGAGGAGGAACCTCTAATATTGCAGGAAATACAGGCTTGAATTTTGAATTTAATTATAAAAAGAAAACGTTGACATGGGATAATAAAGTTATTGCAGATTATGGGTTAACTTTTTTGAAAGATGAGAGTTTTGCTCGAAAAACAAATGATAGAATAGAGTTTAATTCTAGATTGGGACAAAGAATAGGAGAGAGTTTTTGGAACTATTCTTTGTTTGTGAATTTTAGATCTCAATTTGCAAAAGGATATCGATTCACCAAAGATCCTGATACAGAAGAAACGATTCGTACAGAAGAGACTCATTTCTTTTCTCCTGCATTTATACAAATTGGGCCAGGAGTATTGTGGAAAAAAAGTGATAACCTGCACTTTAATATCGCACCTGTTACTGCGCGTTTGATATTTGTAGATGATCAATTTACTGTAGGAGAAGAATATGAAGATGGGGATTATTTTGGGGTAGATACAGGGGAGGATTCCAGATTTGAATTTGGGGGGTCTCTAGCTGCGTATGCTAAGATTACTGTGCTAAAAAATGTAACGATAGAACAGTTATTGAATCTCTATTCTAATTATATAGAAGACCCAGCCAATGTAGATATTGATTATACATTGAATGTGAATTTACTTGTAAATGAATATATTACAGGTAGTTTTGTTTTTCAATCAATCTATGATGATAATGCTACTAGTGGATTTCAAATACGAGAAGTAATCGGCTTGGGTCTTAAATATGAGTTTTGATATTGATTTCTATTCCTCTACAATTTCTGGGTACAAAAAGTTATTATAAGGAAAACGGGTTACATGGATATCTCTCACTTCTTTGTATACTCGTTTTCTGAAATCATCAATGTTTTCTTTATTGATAGCCGAAATAAAAAGAGCATTGTCACCAATTTTACTCATCCAGGTTTGTTTCCATTCCTCTAGGGTATAATGTGCTTTTGTTTTTTCTGTAATTAGATCATCACTATCGATAGTTTCATGTTGATATGCATCAATTTTATTAAAAACCATTATAGTTGGCTTGTCTGTACAATCTATTTCTCTTAGAATTCTATTTACAGATTCTATATGATCTTCAAATTGTGGATGAGAAATATCAACAACATGTAATAATAAGTCAGCTTCTCTTACTTCGTCTAGTGTGCTTTTAAAACTTTCTACAAGTTGTGTAGGTAGTTTTCTGATAAAACCTACTGTATCACTAAGCAAAAAAGGAAGGTTGCCAATAACCACTTTTCTTACTGTTGTATCTAGTGTTGCAAAAAGTTTGTTTTCTGCAAAAACTTTACTTTTGGCAATAACATTCATCAATGTAGATTTACCAACATTTGTATATCCTACTAGTGCTACACGAACCAACTTACCACGATTACCTCGTTGGGTAGCCATTTGTTTATCGATAGTAAGTAATTTCTTTTTTAATAATGATATGCGATCTCTTACAATACGGCGGTCAGTTTCTATTTCTGTTTCACCTGGTCCACGCATACCGATCCCTCCACGTTGCCTCTCTAAGTGAGTCCACAGACCAGTCAATCGGGGTAATAAATATTGATATTGTGCCAATTCTACCTGAGTTCGAGCGTAACTTGTTTGAGCACGTTGTGCAAAGATATCAAGTATCAAATTGGTTCTGTCAATGATTTTTGCTTTTAGAATACGCTCAATATTACGTAACTGGGCAGGTGATAATTCATCATCAAAAACAACAGTTCCTATTTCATGTTGTTCAACATAAGCCCTCACGTCTTCCATTTTACCAGTTCCGATAAATGTTTTAGAATTGGGCATATCCATTTTTTGTGTAAATCGCTTTACGACTTCACCGCCAGCAGTATAGGTGAGAAACTCTAACTCATCCAAAAATTCTTCAAGCTTGTCTGCATCCTGATTTTTGGTGACAATTCCTATCAAAACTGTTTTCTCGTATGCTATTTCCTTCTTTTCTAACATTAGCTAACTGATCTTCTATATCTTAATTTATTATATTGTGCCTTCAAACAAATGTACAAAAGTACGATAATTATGTGCTCAAGAATCAACAATATAAATGGTTTCTTGTAAAATTAAATGTGATGGCCAATAAATTCTATTTCAGAAAAAAAAATACAAATCATTATACTATAGCATTCTATAATCTTGAAAACTTATTTGACACTAGAGATGATCCTAATACTTTGGATAATGATTTTTTGCCAGACGCAGAAAAAAGGTGGAATCGTAAGAGATATGAAAAAAAAATAGTGAAGCTTGGTACCGCTATTTCTAATATTGGATTTTCTAAAACAAGGAAAGCCCCTGCTTTGATCGGTGTAGCAGAGGCAGAAAATAAAAAAGTTCTGGAAGACCTAGTTGATTCAAAACATCTCAAGCAAAAAGAATACGGTATTGTACATTACAACTCTCCTGATGAACGAGGTATTGATGTAGCACTGTTGTATCAGAAACAATATTTTGAGGTTACAAATTCTGAAACAATTTCTGTAATGATACATGATGATGAAGGAGTGCGAGATTATACCCGCGATATCCTTTGGGTAACAGGAATATTGAATAAAGAAGAGATTCATGTTTTGATAAATCACTGGCCATCCAGACGCACAGGAGTAGAAGATACGGGCTATAAACGTATTGTGGCAGCACAAAAGAATCGAGAGGTTATAGATCAGATCACAGATCAGGATCCTGAGGCGAAAATTATTATTATGGGAGATTTTAATGATGATCCTTTTAGTGAAAGTGTCAAAAAACATTTGGTACAAAATGATCTTTTTAATCCGATGGAAAAACTACATACTCGCTACCGAGGGAGTACTAGTTATAGAAGCCAGTGGAATCTCTTTGATCAGATTATCTTCAGTCATAATTTTCATAGGTATGAGAAAGAGAAACACAGTTTTTCTGATGCTGGTATCTTTGATAAAGATTTTCTTAAAATTTATAAAGGCCGTTATAAGGGAACTCCTTTTAGAACGTATTCTGGTAAAAAATATACAGGTGGGTATAGTGATCATTTTCCTGTATATGTAAGAGTAAAACATAATGAATAGATAGCTTCTACCTTAATTCTTATAAGGTGTTTAACGGGGCAGAAAACAGGTGAAAGCCCCAGAAATAGTCCGAAAAGATTGAATTTCAATCTTTTCGGACTTCTTTGATTTAAGCACCTTCTATATTCGTCAAACGAACAAATAACTTTTTTGAATATGAAAACACAAAATTTAAGAAAACTAGTTTTTTTATGTACGGGGCTATTATTGTTTTCCTGTAGTAAAAATGATCTTTCTGAAACCGATGAAACATTAGTGTCAGAAAAAACCGAAGTAGAGATTGTTGATAATGCTGCTGCAAAAGCGGTAATTGCCATAGGATGGCCTGCGGGGGTATATGGCAATGCAAATATCAATGCATACGAAGATGAGGTGTATAGTGTGATCATACCTCAAGCAGAACAAAATGCCGTGGCAAGCCATTTAAGACGATTCAAAGTGCGTTTCCAAGTGCGTAAAAATGGAAAATGGAAACATAAACAGACCTATAATGATAAACCTAGTACGGTAACGGCAAAGTTTCCAACTTTTGGAAATGGAAATACTGCTAAGTGGAGAATAGGCTTCCAGATGTATAATAAAAATACAGGAGCAACCTATAGTCGCCAATGGAAAACGATAACTGTGAATAACTAAAAGTAAGTAAATGCTATTCTAGAAAAGCACCTCATATGAGGTGCTTTTTTATATGACAAGATTGGTGTGCAACTGATTGTTATATAGGTGGTAAAATATAGTTTCTTTGGTTTTTTAAGGTTTTAAATTGTATCTTTAATAAGATGAAGAAACAATTTATCAGCTCTTGGACAATAAAGTTTCTAAGGGCATATTTTTTTATAAAGAAGTAATGATAAACTTTTTTTAACATTCGAAGACAGACATTGTTTTGATAACGTTCTATCTTAACACTATTCAAAAAATCACACACATAAATCAAAAAGTCATGAAGTTAAAACTACTCTTAATTCCATTGGTTGTCTTTTATCTTATAGGGATTCAAAATGGGTTTGCACAATCTGTATTTATTAATGAGATACACTACGATAACTCAAGTACAGATGTAGAAGAAGCAATTGAAATTGCGGGAACAGCTGGAACAGATCTTACTGGTTGGAGTCTTGTTTTGTATAACGGATCAAATAATTCTGTATATAATACAATTTCTATTTCGGGAGTGATTACAGATCAACAAAATGGTTTTGGAACCATGGTAAAAATATTTCCTACCAATGGATTGCAAAATGGCTCTCCTGATGGGATTGCATTGGTTGATGCTACTAATACAGTTGTTCAATTTTTGAGTTATGAAGGGGTAATTACTGCAATAGATGGTCCAGCCTTGGGATTGACAAGTACAGATATTGGCGTGTCAGAATCCAGTAATACGGCTGTAGGGAGTTCTCTGCAATTATCAGGTACTGGAACCAGTGCTGCCGCATTTGTTTGGGAGACTACTACTGCAAATTCGTATGGAACTGTAAACACAAATCAAACGTTTGAAGCTTCTTTGGCCATGCTTGTAATTAATGAAATTGATGCAGATACTCAAGGTTCTGATACATTAGAATTTGTAGAATTGTATGATGGTGGTGTAGGGAATACACCACTAGATAGTTATGTATTGGTAAATTATAATGGAAGTAATAATGCCAGTTACAATGCTATTAATCTAGATGGGTTTTCTACAAATGCACAAGGATATTTTGTAATTGGTAATGCTGGTGTAACCAATGTTGATTTGGTGGTTCCAGGTAATACATTTCAAAATGGAGCAGATGCAGTAGTTTTGTATTTTGGAGAGGCGACTAATTTTCCTAATGGGACTCCTGTTATTACAGAGAATATAATTGATGCAATTGTATATGATACCAATGATGCTGACGATATGGAGTTATTGGTATTACTGAACCCTAATCAGCCACAGGTAAATGAAGGGGTAAATGGTAATAAGGATAAAGAATCATTACAACGTATTCCTAATGGAGAAGGAGGAATGCGTAATACTTCTTCTTATGAAGCAAAGATGCCAACTCCTGGAGCCAGTAATCAAGGTGTAATTGTGATTCCTGGTGACCCTATTAGTATTAGAGAAGCTAGGGCAACAGTAGTAGGTACAGCAGTAACAATTACAGGAGTGCTTACAGTCACAGATAGTTTTAGAGGGCCAGCATTTATACAAGATGAGACAGGAGGTATCGCTATTTTTGATGATCAGATTCAAGCCAATGCAGCTTTGAAAGTTGGAGACTCTGTTACCATAACAGGAATTAGAGCCACTTTTAATGACCAAATACAGATTAGTACAGTAACAGAAGTTGTGCATAATGGTCTGCCACAAAATCCAATAACCCCAATAGATATTACTTTGGCAGCACTTGCTAATCACCCTGGCGAATTAGTTAGAGTGTTACAACCTGCTTTTCCTAATCCAGGAGATATTCTATTTGGGAATTCTAATTTTACACTTACTGATACAAGCGGGAGTGGACAATTGCGTATTGATAATGATGTGGCTTCTGTTGTAGGAAAAGAACAACCTGTTACCTGTTCAGAAATTACTGGAGTAGTAGGAAGGTATAGAGATTTTTTTCAATTACTACCTAGACAATCCTCAGATATACCCTGTGCAGTAGAGTTTATTCCTCCAGGAGATACAGTGGGTTACCCCAAAGAAGATACTTTTGATGTTGTTGCTTGGAATATAGAATGGTTTGGCGATGAAAACAATTCGCCAGTAGGGCAAAACCCTCTTTCTGATGCTATTCAGAGGGATAGTACAGCGACTGTACTCAAAAAATTGAATGCAGATGTATACGCAGTAGAGGAAATCGCAGATGATACTTTGTTTGCAGAATTAGTGAGTTTATTACCAGGGTATGATTATATTCTTTCTGATGCTGTTTCTCGCCCAGGTTCTGGTGGAGTATCACAAAAGCTAGGATTTATTTATAATACAAAAACAGTTTCAGTAATAGAAACAAGAGCGATGTTTACATCTATCCATCCTCTATATAACGGAGGAGATGCATCGGCCCTTGTTGATTATCCTAGTGAACCATCACGTTTTTATGCCAGCGGAAGAGTACCTTTCTTAATGACAGCAGATATTACTATCAATGGAGTAACAGAACGCATGGATCTAATTGCATTGCATGCCAGAGCAAATAGAGGCTCTGGTGCTCAGAATCGATATGATATGCGTAGGTATGATGTAGAGGTATTAAAAGACTCTTTAGATACTAATTTTGCAAATAATAAGGTGATTCTTTTAGGGGATTATAATGATGATGTTGATCAGACTGTTGCAGATATTCCTTCTACTATTTCAAGTTTTCAGGCATACGTAGACGATACTGTGAATTATAGTATTGTATCTTCTGCATTAAGCGATGCAGGTTTGAGGTCTTTTGTTTTTAGAGAAAATATGATCGATCATATTGCAATAACCAACGAGCTTGATAGTGCTTATATAGCAAACTCTGTGACGGTTCATTATGAGGTATATGATAATGATTATGCATTCACCACCTCAGATCATTTACCAGTTTCTGCACGGTTTTTACTTACACCACAATTTGTAGAAAATCAATGTATGGCTGCATCAATAGTAGCTTTTGATCAAGGAAGAAGAAGAGATGGTCGTGAGATATCATGGCTTAGAGGGAAAGCTAAAAATAGTATAGGTGCTCCGCATGAAAGAAGGTATTTTAATTTTGTAAGTCTTGGATTTGGTGGGTCGATTACTTTAGAATTGGATAATGAAATTTTTGATAATCCAGATACCAATGAATTTATTGTATTTGAATCTACAGGCTTTTTAGACAATGTTTCATGTGAATACTATCCAGAATCAGCAGAAGTATTTGCATCTCAGGATGGGATAGAATTTGTTTCCTTGGGAACTACTTGTCAAGATGGAGAATTTGATCTTGCTACTGGTAATTTACGTTCTGCAAAATATATCAAGGTGGTAGATACAAGTGACAAAGACTCTTTTCCTTGGTTTGCAGATGGGTACGATCTTGATGCAATTATGTGTATTGAGTCTGATGAACGTATTTCTAACAACAAGAGTGCTACAAATATTTCTACCAAAAAGCCTACCGCTCTAGAAAGTGAATTACTTAGTAGTGATTTTGGTTTAGAAGAAGCCCATATCTTACTTTCTCCTAACCCTGTTGAAGAAAAATTATCTGTAGAAGTTAATACTTTTACACAAGGTGATGTAGCTATTTCCATTACAGATATAACAGGTAAAACAATTTATGTTCAAACGATGAAGCTTACTGTTGGAAAATCTATTTTGTCTATTGATATGAATCTGTACCCAAAAGGGTTTTATGTAGTTCATATGTCTAATACTAGTGGAACTTTAAACGTTACTAAAAAGGTAATGAAAAATTAAGTGCCACATGTTCTTCTAAGCAAAAAGAGATGTCAATTAAGCCTGTCGAATTTTTAACCTAATGGTTCTTAAGTAGTATTCGACAGGCTCTGACTGACAATTTATAAAATCAATACTTTTTGAATACGTTATTTTACTTAATAGACTTGAGATATAATTTCTCTACTTTTTCTCTTGCCCATGGGGTTCTACGCAAAAATTTAAGGCTGGATTTGATAGAAGGGTTATTTTTGAAACATTGAATATTAATTAGTACACCTAATTCTTTCCACCCATATTGCACTACCAAATGTTCTACAATATCAGCCAGCTTTATACCATGTAATGGGTTGTTAGGTTGTTCTTGCATATCCTTTTTTGCTATGTTTTTGATCTACATATTTTGATACAAAGATACATAAAGGGTTATGATTATTCTATCTAGACAGACAAAGGATAATCGCTTCTTAAAAATGGGATTAATTTTCTTACATTAGCTATATCTGTAATGATATGAGTAATTTGCTAGTTTACCAGATTTCATACCGTTCTTTTGTATGATTAACTATACTATAGCAAGGTACTACAAAATAATCTTTATAAAATGATTAAACGAATACTTAAAACTTTTGTAAAAGGACTTCTTGCATTGGTCCTACTTTGTACAGCTTTATTATATATTTTTGATTACGACTACATTCTCAAAGGAATAAGAGTCGTGTATATAACAGGTCATACAACTGCCTATATTGATGATTATTCTTATTTTGATAATCATACTATAGAAAAAGGAGATACTGCGATACCTTGGGCATTGCATCATGACTATAATAAAACAAAAGCTACAGATAGGTTGAGTGCAACCAATGAGCAGTTGGGTACTGTTGCTTTTATGATAATAAAAAATGATAGTATTTGGTATGAGAAGTATGCAGAAGGTTACCACAAAGATTCTAAAACCAATTCTTTTTCTATGGCAAAAAGTATTGTGACTGCCATGTTAGGAAAAGCTATAATGGATGGATACATAAAAAACCTGGATCAGCCATTGGGAGATTTTTTTCCTGAATTTTCTCAAGGACTTGCCGCAAAAACTACTGTTGGAGATCTTTCTTCAATGTCATCGGGATTAGATTGGATAGAACATTATACCAATCCGTTTTCTATTACAGCAAGAGCGTATTATGATCCAAATATTAGAGATGTGATGCTGGGATTGAGTGTTGTTGATGAGCCAGGACAAGAATATGAATATTTAAGTGGTAATACACAGTTATTAGGTATGGTTATAGAAAAGGCCACAGGAAAAACACTATCTGCATATCTAAGTGAAAGTTTCTGGAAACCTATGGGGATGAAAAATGAAGCTTTATGGCAATTGGATAGTGAAGATAGTGGAATGGAAAAAGCATACTGCTGTATTGCAAGTAATGCAAGAGATTTTGCTCGTTTCGGCACATTGTTTAAAAATAAAGGGATGTTTGCTGGAAAACGAATATTATCAGAAGAGTTTGTCGAGATGGCAACGAGACCAAAATTTGATAATGGATCTATGTATGGATATGGATTATGGCTGTCCAATCATATGAATAAACGCATTTTTGCTATGCGTGGTATTTTGGGGCAATATGTAATATGTATTCCCGAAGATAATTTAGTAATTGTGAGATTAGGGCATAATAGAGGGCAGTTCCCTCTAGGGAAAAGTTTTACAGAGGATTTCTATATATATATTGAAGAAGCTTATAAAATGATAGAAGATGCTTCATAAACTCAATCTTGAACATATTTTGTTTCTAGATATAGAAACTGTTCCTGAGCATATGAATTTTGAAGAACTTAGTGAAGAGATGAAGTATCTATGGGCTGATAAGACCAAGTATCAACGCAAAGATGAATTTTCTCCAGAAGAGTTTTATGAAAAGGCAGGAATATGGGCAGAATTTGGTAAAATAGTATGTATCTCAGTAGGATATTTTGCTTTCAAAGGAGAAATGAGATCCTTTAGAACTAAATCATTTTATGGAGAAGAAAAACAGTTATTAATAGATTTTAAAAACTTACTAGAAACCCATTTTGGAAGACCTCATCATTTGCTTTGTGCTCATAATGGTAAAGAGTTTGATTTTCCGTATATAGCTCGTAGAATGATTATTCACTCTATTGCTTTGCCTCATAAACTCAATCTTTTTGGTAAAAAACCATGGGAAGTTTCACATTTGGATACGCTAGATTTATGGAAATTTGGTGACTATAAACATTATACTTCATTAAAGTTGCTTACGGAAATTTTAGGAATTCCTTCTCCCAAAGATGATATAGATGGTAGCCAAGTGCGAGAAGTTTTTTATAAAGATCAAGATATCGATCGTATTATTATCTACTGCGAAAAAGATACCGTTGCTGTTGCGCAGATTTTATTAAGAATGCGTCAAGAAGAATTATTGAGTGATGATGAGGTGATTTCTGTGTAGACGAATTAATTTATTAGAGTCTAAATATAAAACGCCTTTCAGATTAATGAAAGGCGCTTATAAGAATTCAGTTTAGTTTTAAAGACTTATTTCTGTAAAATTAACTTTTTGGTATACGTCTTATTTCCAGAAGTAACCGATACAAAATACATTCCAGCAGGTAGATTGTTTAATTCAATTTTGTTTCCAGATACATACCCTTTGTGTACTAGTTGACCAGCTTTATTAGTAATCGTATAGTTTGCTCTCTCAGACTTCTCCATTACAATGGTTATATAGCCTTTTGTAGGGTTAGGATAGATATCAAACAGAGTAGTGTGTTTTGTACTTGTTTTTATATTTGAACCTGTATTACGTAATGCTGGATTTGCATCAATGCAGAAGTTAGAAGTATCTTGAGAGGTAAAGTTTCCTCCAGAAGCTAATACGGTTCCAGAAGCTACATTGGTCAGTTCATAAGATCCATTTCCATAAGAACAGCAAATTCCATCACCAAAAGAATCTTTGAATACTAGGGTATAACATCCAGTATCGAGTGTTTTAGTAATATTCAAAGTTGATCCATCAGGCTGCGATCCATAAGTTCCTCCAGAGTGTACTACTTGATTACTAGCATTTTTAATTTCCCAGCTTGTTTCCTGTGGATACTTATCAAAAGTAATTCTGAGTTTTACCTCATATGTAGAAGGCACCCCAGTTGTAGTTGCGTTAATTGTATTGCTAGCTGCGGATTGGTTTCCTGCGGCATCCTTTGCTTTAACACTAAACTGATACGTTGTATTTGCTGTTAAACCTGTTATGTTAGCTGATGTTGTAGTTACTGATGTAGCAATAGTATTACCTTGATATACGTCATATCCAGTAACACCTACATTATCAGTAGAGGCATTCCATGATAGAGAAAGAGATGAATTGGTAATATTAGCTGCGGCCAATGAGGTTGGTGCAGAAGGAGCTTGAGTATCCCCTCCAGATCCCCCAATGATTACGGTATAATCTTCTACTTCTCCATATTGAAAAGCCTCACAAGGATTAGGTACTGCATTATACTTCATAGATACCCTCATTCTAGTATTTCCTGTTTTTGCAGTAGCTGGTACATTAAAAGTTCCGCTTACGGGAGTTGTTTTAGAGGGAGCTTTCGACCATACTTGTTCACCTGGGTCAGCAAAATCTCCATCTTGGTTATAATCAATCCACACACTATACCCTTCACTATAGGTTGTTCCAGTCCAAGTAGGAGTAATGGTAATGGTATTAGAACTTGCAAGTGTTGTAGATTCTGCGGTAAAATCACTATACCCTCCAGTTCCAGCACCAGATGTTTTATTAATAGTTCCTAATTTTACATTACTGATGTATTCATCAGAAGTATTTTGTCCATTAGAGTTACAGTAGTTTAGCTGTACATCGGTAGTAGTAAAGTTGGTTGAAGCACTATAGTTAGAAGTTGTGCCATCACTACATTTACTTCTTACCTGTGCTTCATACGAAGTTGTAGGCGATAGCCCGTTAATCACATGAGAAGAAGTTGTTACCGCTACGGTAGTCCATGCTGTCGTTCCAGTTTGTCTGTATCTTAGGTCATAAGAAGCTGCAGGTACAGCAGTCCATCCAATAGTAGCGGTATCAGAACCAACAGCAGAAGAAGATACTCCTGTAGGTACGGTCGCTGTACATACTACAGGAGTTCCTGATGCTCCAGTAACTATAAGAGAGAAGTTTTGACTTCCTCCGCTTAAAGTACCTTTATTGGTTACTGTTATTGTATATGTTCCTGAAGCATTATTTACATCAACTCTTTCATAAGGATCAACAGTGTTATCGCCTGTTGCATTTGTAGTAATACTCGTTAATTTATATGGGCTATATGTTGTAGCTCCTTTAGATACTCTTATGTCAAGATCATTTACTAGAACAGGAGTATTAGAATTTGTTGCAGTTACTGCTGTTCCTGGTAGATCTGTCCATGAAATAGAAGCAACCAAAGAATTAGTTCCGTCAGAATCTACAGTTATAGTATAGCTCTGACCACTAGTCAAGGTTAATTCTTCAATCTTAGAAGAATTTCCAGCATTAGAAATTGCTTCTGCAGCTTTTTTAGTATTCAGAAGTCCCCAACCATGTACAGCATCTGGACCAGAAGGACCAATATCACTTGCTGTATGCAAAGCCAACCCTTTTAGAGTAGCGGCTTTCATGAAGTTCCCTTTAAGGTTGTTGTAGTGCTGTTGTAGTAATAAAAGACTACCTGTTACATTAGGTGATGCCATTGATGTACCAGTAATACTATTATATGCAGTATCACTATTGTCATAAGTAGAGTATACTTGAGTACCATTACCAGTAATATCAGGTTTAATTCTATAATCGTCAGTAGGACCTTCACTACTACTGCTATTAATACTTACAGAAATTAAATCTCCATTGGCATTGACGTTGGCATCGTTTGCATTGGCAACAACAAGGTTGTTTTTTGATGTAGAATGCCCTGTTAGTTTATCGTATTGAGAATTTCCATCAAGAGGTTGTGCGTTATAAGTATCTTTGTTACCATCATTACCAGCGGCAACGACCATAAGATAATACGGTGCATTATGCATAATTTGATCCCAAGTTCTAGATTCATCAATATAAGCACCAAAATATTGATCAGGCACTAGGTCTCCTCTAAAACCATAAGAGTGATTAGAAAGTAACATACCATTTGATGCAGCCGTTGTTGCTTCAGAAGCATCATTGTTCCAATCGCTTGTTCTTGCCTTTGCTTGAGGAGCCATTCCTTTTGCATTGGCTTGTACTCCAGAGGCAACAATTGTTCCTGTCACGTGTTGTGCATGAAAACTATTTCCGTTTAGAGTAGTTACCCCATCATTAATGATTACTCTATTACTACCGCCAGGGCCATCAAACTCTTGATGTGTGGTTCTTGTCGCTCCACCATCCCAAACATAAGCGGTCATATTTTGACCATCAAGGTTAAGACCTAAAGATCCACCAGAATGAAGGTGATCAGCTCTGGTTGATTTTGCTGCAGCTACATTAAAGGTAGTATAATAAATAGGACTTCCGTCTTCTGCTAATTTTTGAAGTTCAGAAAAGCTTCCATTAGTATTTGAGATTTTAACTTGCCATCCATTTAGTATTGCTGCTTGTAGTGCTTCTTGTTTTTGTAAGGTTGCTTTTTGAGCAGACTCTATTCGTAACTCATTGAGTTTTGATAAATTACTTTTTTGTGCAATTAATTGCTTTTGTTGGGGCGTTTGTGCAAAAAGTCCTCCCGAAAAAAATAATGCTGCAGCAATTGCAAAAATGTTGAGTTTTGAGTGTAGTCGATTTTTAAAACCCATAAAAATGGGTTTTTGGTAGCGTTTTTTCATTTTTGTTAGTTTTGTGTTTATATTTGAGTTCTTTCCTTGAAAAATTACAAGTAAAAGATTAAAATTCTTGAATTATTGTTAGTAAAAAAAGTTTTTTCGATAAAAGGAAAAGAATTTGCTTTATAAAACATTAACAAAGCTTTAGTAGTAGTTTTGTAAGAAAAAACTGATATGATGTTTTTCCGTAACTTACTTGTTTTAAAAACGTAATATTTTGAATATGTGTTGTTTGTGAATATTTTGAATCTCGCTACAGGTGGTGCTTGAGGTGTGAAAAAGGACTTTTTTGAAAATAAAAAACTCCCTTTCATCGATTAGAAAGGGAGTTCAGTAATTATAAGGCTATTGTGTCCCCCAACACATTCGAATTGATAAATCAATCCAATTACTTTCCCTAAATATAATTACCGATATGGTCACACAAAACTGAAGTGCTTATATATTTAATTTGATATAATTGATGTTTTAATAATTATGGAGTACTACATAAAAAATGATGAACAATATAGTGTGTGAAGATATTATTATGAGCAATATATAGATTAATCTTAATAAAATGTTATATTTTTTATAATAAATTCAAAAAACTACAGTGTACGCATAATATTTTTACTTTTTTCTTATTCTAACCCGTAAACTATTAGAGAGTTATGGTTTTAAAAAACTCCAAAGTGCGTAGCTCATTATAATAAATATTATTCGGTAGATAAAACCCTACATGACCTCCATAATCTGGAATTTCTAAAAACACTTTTTTATTAGTATTAGATTCTTCAATTGGGTAACAACGATCTCCTAAAAAAGAGTCATTTTTAGCATTGAGAATCAGTGTAGGTGTTTGTATGTACTTTATAAATTGCTTGCTACTGCATTTGGAATAATAATCCATAGCGTTTTGGTAACCATGTGATTTACTGGTGTATAAATTGTCGATATCAATGAGAGACTTACAATTCTTGATATCTGATATACTTAACTTTTTAGGAAACAAAATTTGACGTTGATACAGTTTAGCTTTGAGGTGATTGATAAACCGTCGCTGATAAATATAATTAGATGGTTTGTTGATTTCTAATAATGAATTATAAAGATCACATGGCACTGATACAGCTACAGCACTTTTTATTTCTTTTACCGACTCGTGATTTTCTCCTAAGTATTTTAGCATAATATTACCTCCTAAACTAAATCCGCATAATGATATGTTTGAATAAGAATACGTTTTGAGAATATGTTGGATGATATAATCCAAATCTTCACTTACACCTGCATGATACGATCTATAAAGGCGGTTTACCTCTCCACTACAATTTCTTAGATTCATGGCTACAGAATCCCACCCGTTGTTATTAAGGTGTTTTGTTAGGCCCAATACATATTGTCGTTGCCCGTTACCTTCAAGACCATGGATAATTACAGCTACATTTTTTGAGTTTGGAGTAGTGCTAGAACTCCAATCCAGATCGATAAAATCTCCATCATCAAGAGGTATTCGTTCTCTTTTTTGAAAAACATTTTTTACAGTTCTTATCATATTAGGATATATAGTAGAGATATACCCGTTTCTAAATAAAAATGGAGGGGAATACTTAGATTCTATTATTGGCATTAGTGTGAAGTGTTTTTATTTAGTTATGTTCCTTATCAAAAAGTCTCTTTTGTGTTAAAAATAAGAAGACCTAAGAGTTTATCAAAACAGGATAAATGGATTTGTTAATCCTATATTAATTTCTTTTTGGCTTGAAAATCTATTTTCTAGGTAGGATATAAATATAAAGAACGGATATTGATGAGATAAATTATTTTGTAATTTGCAATCTTATAAAAAATATATAGTATGCATGTAAAAGAATTTGAAATTCGATGGAATGATATAGATGCAAACCGCCACCTTGCTAATAAAGCATACATAGAATTTGCAGCACATACCAGAATGGCATTTTTGATAGAAAACGGGTTTGACCAAAGGTCGTTAGCCAAATTTAATATTGGACCTATTGTGTTTTATGAACATATCTATTATTTTAAAGAAGTGTTTTATGGAAAGCCTATACAGGTCTCTTTAGAGGTTTCAGGTCTTAGTGAAGATGGAAAATTTTTTGAATTCAGACATAATTATTACGATCAAAAAGGAAGGAATTTTGCGAGATGCGAAATGATGGGAGCATGGATAGACTTAGACAGTCGAAAATTAATTGCACTTCCTGAAGAAATGAATGAGTTGTTAAGAAAAATGGAGCACCCTGATGATTTTAGGGTCTTAACCAAAGATGATACTAGAAAATTTGCTAAAACCCCAGTAGATTTAAGCTAGTTTTTAGTGTAATAATTAGTTGATTATATGTCTCTGATTTAGGACAATGCTTTCGGTTTTTTGGTGACTAGGTATACTCCAACAAAAATCAAGAAAGTTGCTCCTATTTTGATGATATCTAACTCATCTTTGCCTAGTGCAATGGCAAATGTTGATGCCAAAAGGGGTTGTAGGTAAATAAAGACGGCAACAGTAGTAGGCTTGAGCTCTTTTATTGCAAAAATATTTAGAACATAAGTTCCGAATGTAGCAAAAAGAATAACATAACCAATTTTTAGATAACCATCAAGAGGGATTGAATCAACCTGTATATCTAGTAGTTGCGAAAATCCAAAAGGCAAGACAAATATAAATCCAATGGTGTACATCCACTTCATAAAAGTAAAGGGATGATATTTTTGAGTAATCTTTTTTACAACAATGATATAACAGGCATAAGAAGCAGCATTAATGAAAACCAGAAAATTCCCTAGCATTGGATTTGCTGATGTTCCCGAGCTTCCCGAACCGTAAAGAATGATAAGTAATGTTCCAGAAAGTCCAACCAATACTCCTATTATTTTTAATATTCGTATTTTTTCTTTCAGGAATATCACAGCTAGTATGAGTACAATAATAGGGGTAGTCACCATAAGTACAGAGGCACTAATAGGAGTGGTAAGGTTTAGGCCTTCAAAAAAAGCAAGCATATTGATCCCTACGCCAAATAAGGCTGCTACAGCGATTCTTGCAAAATCTTTATGAGCTATTTTTTCCTTTGGCCCTAATAATCCAATAGCCCAAAATAATAGTGCTGCGCCCAATACTCGTATTACAATAAAACCAAAAGGCTGCACATAATGAGGCATTACATCTTTGGCAATGGTGTAATTTGCTCCATAAAAAACAGCTACAAAACTTGCAGCAATAAGAGCTAATGTTCTTTTACTCATTGATTATTTAGCTAGTTTGGCAGCTTCTACCGTTTTTTTTGCATTACCAATAAAAATTTGATCTTCAATTATGATAACAGGGCGTTTTAAAAAAGTGTAATGTTCAAGAATTAATTTTTTGTAATCGCCCTCTGATAAGGATTTGTTTTTAAGATCCCGTTCTTTGTACAATCGGGCTCTTTTACTAAATAGAGCCTCGTAACTACCAGCTAAATCTTGCATTTCTTCAATTTGTGACACAGTAATAGCCTCTGTTTTGATGTCTTGAAAAATAAAATCCGAAGAAAGTTCTAATTCAGTTCTAATACGTTTGCAAGTATCACAAGTCGATAAATGGTATATCTTTTTCACAGCTAATTATATTTTAAGTATCAAAATCACCGCAAAGGAAATCCATTTTACAATTAAATCTTATATTTTTGGCTAAAAATTATGAAATGAATTGCAGTGATGTATATCGTTTATAAATGATATTGTCACTAGAGAATTCTAACTGACTTTTGAAAATCAATAAAATAAACAGGTATATACTATGCAAGACCCATTGATAATAGCTCGAGTAAATAGAAAAGCATTAGAAAAAATGTTGGATCACTATTCAATAGATCAGTTGAATAAGATTCCTGAAGGTTTTAAAAACAACTTGATTTGGAATATAGCACATGTTATAGTAACTCAACAACTTCTTGTATATAAATTAAGTGGATTACCTATGATGGTTAGTGATCAAATGGTAGATTTATACAAAAAAGGAACTAAGCCAGAACGGAATGTTACGGTAGAAGAAGTAGCAGAGATAAAGGAGCTTTTATTTACCACCTTGGATAAAACAGAAAAAGATTTAAGTGATGATGTCTTCAAAAGTTATAATGAATATACTACTAGCGCAGGTTTTGTGCTAACATCTGCCCAAAATGCTTTGACTTTTAATGATTATCATGAAGGCCTCCATTTGGGATACGCAATGGCTTTAAGAAAACTATTATAAAATGGTGTAGGTAAAAAAAGAAGAAACATCTTTTTTGTCCAACCTTAATTCAATAGGCCCTTCAGCATACGAATTGATTTCATATTGATTATAGTAAAGGACTACTTCATTACTGGTAAACCCTATAGTTTCTGGTAAGCTGAAAGTATCATCTTCAAAAAAGAAGCCAGTGCTGTTGATCGATTCATTTTCAGGAATTTTATGTTGTTCTCTGAAGATTTTTTCAACATATTGCTTAAAATGATTATGATCTTTTAATAAATCACTATTTGATAGTTTTTTACCATTTTCAGTATCGACGTTTAAGTAAGAAACAGTACCGTTGCCATGTGCGCCACCAGTAAATACATAAGAGTCAATAAGTATAGAAATAAGATTATCACTCTGGTAATTTAGTTCACAGTCTATAGTGGCTTCGTGTGGAATATTATCATCAGGAAATTCATTACGTATATTTTGATATGAGGTGTTGAATTGAGATACAATATCTTTTATAGAAAGAGTAGTAGAGGTTTTGTCAATACCTAGACCAATACAAATGGTGTTTTGAATTTCTTTATTGATCATTTTGGCTACAGGGCCATCTCCAATAATGTTTAGCAAATTAATTTCAATAGAAGCGCAATCTACAGACTCACAATCTATGATCATATCTGTGGTGAAACTTTGTTTTTCAATAGAAAAAGATTCTCTGTTGTTACAAGCGTATAATCCTATTGAAATTATCAATAAAAAAATGATTCTTGATTTGCTGTTAGTTTTTGTGTTAATCATCTACTAAAGATATTCATTGAAATATGATTAGAACGAATTTAATCATACATTTGTTTATGTTTTTTACATTAAAAAAAGCAAGTTAATTTATTCTTGCCAAAAACTAATATTTAGATGAAATTTAACACAAAAACAATTCACGGAGGACAGAAACATGATCCAGCTTATGGTGCAGTCATGCCTCCTATTTATCAAACATCTACTTATGCACAAACGACTCCAGGAGGGCATAAAGGGTTTGAATATAGTAGAACACATAATCCTACCAGAAAAGCATTAGAAGATTCTTTTGCCAGTATAGAGAACGGAAAATTTGGATTAGCTTTTGGATCTGGATTAGCAGCGATAGATGCTATAATTAAATTATTGAAACCAGGTGATGAAGTAATTTCTACCAATGATTTATATGGAGGGACATATCGTTTATTTACCAAGATTTTTGAAGATTTTGGAATTAAATTTCATTTTATAGGTATGGAGAATGCTGATAATTTGGAGCAATATGTAACAGAAAAGACCAAATTAATTTGGGTTGAAACACCAACTAACCCAATGATGAATATTATTGATATTAAGGCGGTAGCAGAGATTTCTAAAAAAAACAATCTATTGTTAGCAGTAGATAATACATTTGCTACACCATATTTACAGAGGCCTTTGGATTTAGGAGCTGATATAGTAATGCATAGTGCTACTAAGTATATGGGAGGACATAGTGATGTGGTTATGGGGGCACTAGTTGTAAAAGATGAAGAACTAGCAGAGAAGCTATACTTTATTCAAAATGCAAGTGGTGCTGTTTGTGGGCCTCAAGATAGTTTTTTGGTGCTTAGAGGAATCAAAACATTGCATGTGCGAATGCAACGCCATTGTGAAAATGGGGAGGCAATTGCTAAATACTTAAAGAATCACCCTAAGATTGAAAAAGTATATTGGCCTGGTTTTGAGGATCACCCTAATCATAAGGTAGCAGCAGCACAGATGGATGATTTTGGAGGGATGATTTCTTTTGTAACCAAAGGCAGTGATTATGATAAAGCAATTAAAATTGTAGAAAAATTAAAAGTCTTTACGTTGGCTGAATCTTTAGGTGGAGTAGAGAGTCTTGCAGGACACCCTGCTAGTATGACACATGCTTCCATACCAAAAGAAGAAAGAGAAAAAACAGGAGTGGTTGATTCGTTGATCAGATTGAGTGTAGGGATTGAAGATGTAGATGATTTAATTGCAGATCTTGAGCAAGCGATAGGATAAAATGTTATTATATTCAAAAAATAAACTTGTTTTTTTGGGAATATCATATATTTGGCCTAATATTTCAACTTATAGATAAGAATTTATTAATTCAATTAACATATGCAAGCAAAGATAGATGCATTTATGGAAGAAGTAAAGGCTCGTAACGCTCATGAGCCTGAGTTCTTGCAAGCAGTACAAGAAGTAGCAGAAACCGTAATCCCGTATATAGCTTCAAATGAAATTTATAACGGCAAGAACATTCTTTTAAGAATGGTTGAGCCAGAAAGAGCTATTATGTTTCGTGTACCATGGGTAGATGATAAAGGAGAAATTCATGTGAATAGAGGGTACCGAATTCAGATGAATTCTGCGATAGGTCCGTATAAAGGAGGGCTGCGTTTTCACCCTTCTGTAAATATAAGTATATTAAAGTTTTTGGCTTTTGAACAAGTGTTCAAAAACAGTTTAACTACACTTCCTATGGGTGGAGGTAAAGGAGGGTCTGATTTTGATCCAAAAGGAAAATCTGATGATGAAATTATGCGTTTTTGCCATAGTTTTATGAGTGAGCTTTTTAGACATATTGGCCCTGATACAGACGTGCCTGCAGGAGATATAGGAGTAGGAGGACGTGAAATAGGATTTCTATTTGGTATGTACCGTAAACTGCGTAATGAGTTTACAGGGGTACTTACTGGAAAAGGCCTTACTTGGGGAGGATCATTAATCCGCCCAGAAGCTACAGGATATGGTACAGTATACTTTGCAAAAAATATGCTTGAAACCAAAGGAGATTCTTTTGAAGGAAAAACGGTTACTATTTCTGGTTCAGGAAATGTTGCGCAATTTGCAGCTGAGAAAGCAACGCAATTAGGAGGAAAAGTTGTGACTTTATCAGATTCATCAGGATACATTTATGACAAAGATGGAATAGATGAAGACAAACTGGCCTTTGTGATGGAGCTTAAGAATATAAAAAGAGGTCGTATTAGTGAATACGCAGATAAATATTCATCTGCAGAATTCCATAAAGGAGAAACTCCTTGGGGAGTGAAATGTGATATAGCACTACCATGTGCTACACAGAATGAATTACATGGTGATGATGCTCAAAAGTTGATAGCTAATGGATGTGTATGTGTAAGCGAAGGAGCTAATATGCCAAGTACCCCAGAAGCAATTGAAGCTTTTCATAAAGCAAAAATATTCTTTGCTCCTGGTAAAGCGTCAAATGCAGGAGGAGTTGCTACCTCAGGATTAGAAATGACGCAAAACTCATTGCGTTATAACTGGACTCGTGAAGAGGTAGATGAAAAACTAAAGCAAATCATGGAAGAAATCCATGCTTCTTGTCTTGAGTATGGTAATGATGGTAATGGATATGTAGACTATGTAAAAGGAGCAAATATCGCAGGTTTTGTGAAAGTAGCAGATGCTATGCTAGCACAAGGTGTGATATAAAAAAAATACCATATATATAAAACCTGTTTGTGTATATACACAAACAGGTTTTATGTTTACTAAATCTAGGTATTACTTGGCATATAGGTGCAGTTTTTTGTGATTGAAGAAATACAATAGTTAAAAATATCTTATTTAAAACCTAAAAGCTTCTCGAAAATAAGCTCAAACGGCTTTTTTGGTTATTTTTACTCGATAATGATTATCAACTCTTCAGCCATAGTAATACACTCAATACGTTATAGTGAAGCAGACTTAATTGTCTCCTTGTTCACAAAAACCAGTGGGTTACGATCTTATTTGCTGAAAGGGGTTTTAAAATCAAAAAGAGGAAAGATCAGAGCGTCATTATTTCAGCCACTTACCTTATTAGAGGTGCAGGCTGCTCATAAAGATAAAGGGTCTTTAGAAAGAATTAAAGAAGCCAGAATAAAAAATGTATACACTACTTTGCATACAGATTATATAAAAAGTGCATTGGTGTTTTTTATCTCAGAAGTGCTAAAGAATTCAATTCATGAAGAAGAAGCAAATACAAGTTTGTTTGAGTATTTAGAAACGGCTTTGCTATGGTTGGATACTCATGATACTATTGGCAATTTTCATATTACATTTTTAACCAAGCTTACTCAGTATTTAGGATTTTACCCAGATGTATCACAGCTAGAATTACCTTATTTTAATATGCAGGAAGGAGTTTTTCAGACAGCTAGTAGTAATGTGTATTGCGTTGATGGTGATCAGGTAGCACAATTCAAATTATTTTTGGGTACAAATTTTGAGGATAGTATGAATATTGGGTTGTCCAAAGACGTACGAGCTAAGATTCTTGCTATGTTATTAGTATATTTTGAGTTACATTTGCACGGCTTTAAGAAACCGAAGTCACTTTCCGTTTTACAAGAAATTTTTAATTAAGATAATGAGGCTATTTATTTTTACTTTGTTTGGAATGTTTTATATGCTATCGGGCCAAGCTCAAAGTATAACAGTGTATAGTGAGGCAAATAATAAGCCTATTCCTAATGTAGCTATTTACAATAAAATTAAATCGAAAAGTGTTATCACTAATTTTGAAGGTGTTGCTGATATTTCTGCCTTTTCTGAGATAGAAATTCTTTACTTCACTCATGTTTCTCATATTGGTAAAAATGTACTTAAATCCAAAATATTAAAAACAAATGCAGTGTATTTACAGGCTGATGAAAATCAGCTTTCTGAGGTCGTTATTTCTGTGTCAAAATGGGAGCAGGAACAAAAAGATATTACTCAAAAAATTGTAAGTATTACTGCTAATGAAATAGAGTTGTCTGCGCCGCAAACATCAGCAGATCTTTTACAAAGTAGTGGGCAAGTGTTTGTTCAAAAAAGTCAATTAGGAGGAGGAAGTCCTATTATAAGAGGATTTTCTACAAATAGATTGTTGTTGACCGTAGATGGAGTACGTATGAATACTGCGATATTTAGAGGAGGTAATGTGCAAAATGTGATATCTGTAGACCCTTTTACAATAGATAGAACAGAAGTGATATTAGGGCCTGGATCTGTGGTGTATGGTAGTGATGCAGTAGGTGGTGTGATGAACTTTTATACTTCTCAACCTAAGTTTGCTATTAAAGGCAAGAGTAAAATAAGCGGTAACGCATTAGTACGATATGCAAGTGCTAGTGATGAAAAAACAGGGCATATAGATTTTAATATTGGGTTAGAGAAGTGGGCTTTTTTAACAAGTGTAAGTTATACAGATTTTGATGATTTAAAAATGGGAAGTCATGGACCTGATGATTATTTGAGAAATGAATATGTTGAGACTATAAATGGAGAAGATTTTGTACTACAAAATAATGATCCTGAAAAACAACTTTTTACGGGGTATGATCAAATTAATTTATTGCAAAAGGCTCGTTTTATGCCTAATGAAAAATGGGATATAAAAGCAAGTCTTATTTATACAGAAACATCAGATTACCCCCGTTATGATCGTTTGATAAGACGAAGAAATGGAAATTTGAGATCTGCAGAATGGTTTTATGGGCCACAACGATGGTTTATGGGGAATTTGCAAGTATCTCAAAAATCTAAAAGTATGTTGTATGATAAGATGAAAATTACTGGAGCATATCAATATTTTGAAGAAAGTAGAAATGATCGAAATTTTCAAAGTACTGTTTTAGAAAGAACACAAGAACAGGTTGATGCGTATTCGTTTAATTGGGACTTTGAAAAGAAATTTGGAGAGAAAACAACAGTGTATTACGGATTAGAATATGTGTTGAATCAAGTGTATTCTGATGGATCAGAGAGAGATATAGAAACAGGAGATGTCCAAGACGCTCCTTCTAGGTATCCAGATGGGTCTACTTGGCAATCTATAGCTGCGTATACCAGCTTAAAACATAAGATAAGTGAAAAGCTTAGATTTCAAGGAGGACTAAGGTATAATCGTATCATTTTATACTCAGAATTTGATGATCAGTTCTTTGATTTTCCGTTTGCAGAAGCAAATATAGATACAGAAGCATTGACAGGTACTGCGGGTTTAAGTTGGTTTCCTAATGATAAAATACAGTGGAAATTAAATTTCTCTACAGCTTTTAGAGCTCCTAATATTGATGATGTAGGTAAAATTTTTGATTCAGAGCCTGGATCGGTAGTAGTACCTAATCCAGAAATAAAATCAGAATATGCCTACAATGGAGAAATTGGAGTAAAATTAAATTTATGTGAAAGTTTATCTTTGGATATGGCAACATATTACACCTATCTTGATGATGCATTGATCCGACGAGATTTTAATTTAAATGGAGTGACTGAAATTGAATTTGGAGGTGAATTAAGTAATGTGCAAGCTATTCAAAATGCAGCAAATGCTAGAATATATGGTTTTGAGGCAGGGGTAAAGTATGATTTCTCTAATAACCTGAAGCTAATTTCAAAATATACCTTTGTAGGAGGAAAAGAAGAATCAGATGATGGGGTTTCCTCTCCAGCAAGACATGTGTCACCACAATTTGGGAATACTCATATTACATATACATTGCCTAAGTTAACTATAGATGCGTTTGCGATTTATAATGGAAAATTAGATTTTGATGACCTTTCTCCATCAGAGCAAAGCAAGGATTTTTTGTATGCAGCTGATCAAAACGGAAATCCATATTCACCTTCTTGGTACACCCTTAATTTGAGAACCCAATATCAGGTAACCAAAAACTTAAAAGGGATAGTAACATTAGAAAACATTACAGATCAAAGATATCGTTCATACTCCTCAGGTATTGCTGCGCCAGGAAGAAATTTTATTCTATCACTTAAATATACATTGTAATATAATCCTGAAAAAGATAAAATATTGAAAAATACATTATTCATATTTGATATAGATGGTACGCTTACAGACAGTGTGCCTATGTATTTGTTTTCTGTGACACAATCACTCTTTGCTTTGGGTATTTCTGATATAGATACAGATTACGATAACTATAAGCATCACACAGATAGTTATGCATTGAGGTATAACTATGAGCGTAATTTCAAGAAAACGTTCCCAGATGATTTATTAGATGATTTTGAATTGGATTTGGTGAATCAAATGAAGACGTTTGACCCTGTTAAAGAAATTGAAGGAGCAAAATTGTTAATTCAGTTTTTGAAAATTAATAATATTCCTTTTTGTTTTGCCACAGGAGCATTGCCAAAACCTGCTATGATTAAACTCGATCAATGTGGGATATGGTATGATGAAAAATTGTTAGCAACTTCAAAAACACATGAATCAAGAGAGGGTTTTGTGGTAGAGGCAATAAAAAAAGCAAAAGCTTTTTACAATAAAGAGAATTTTAATCGAATCATATCAGTAGGTGATGGTGTGTGGGATTTAAAAACAGCCCAAAATTTATCTATAGATTTTGTTGGTATTGGTGATAAGAATAGAGAAAAACTTATACAGAACGGTGCAGAGAAATGTTTTTCTAATCTTATGGAATTTAAAGATTCGTTAGTTTAATTCTTATTAGCTCTTAACTCATTCATCAAATCAGTATCGAATTTCTTTTTAAGTGCTGTGACTTCTTTTACATTATCGTTGGGAATGGCTATGGATAACACATAGTGTTTTATTTTCCATCCACTAACAGTTTTTTCTACAATACCACTTCCTCTGCATATACCCATTTGTGTATCTAGTAGTTCATCAAACCATGCAATGTTGTTGTTGTCTTTTAAAAAAATATTTCTGTCAAGAGTAGAGAAGCTCCAAGCTTTTCCTTTGTCAAAATAAGGTTTTGAAAAAGCTTTAAATGCTGTAATATTCCAGTTTTCTGTAGGGTCTGTACCAATAAAGATTGCATCAGAAGTCATAAGCCCAAAATAAGTGTCAAAATCTGCATCTGCAGCAGCTTTGTGCCACTGTTCAAGCGTTGTTTTGATTTCAGTGTTTTGCTGTGCAAAACAAAAACTACAAGTAAATAGTAATATGATGAGTTTTTGCATGTGATTTATTTTTATTAATTGTCTTGAATATCGATTTCTCTCAATAATTCTTTTTCTATATTTTCGGGTATAGCAAGCGATAACTCATTCAATTGAATAATCAAACTATTGTATGCTTTGATTAATCTAGTGTTGGCTTCCATTACTTTTTTTGGATCTTGTTTTTTCTTTTCAGCAATTAATTTTAACAAGCCTGTTTCTGTAGATAATACACGTATACGAGAATTTATAGTGTTTGTATTTAAATCTTCAGAAAGATTTTCTTTGAAGGTGCTTACAAGTAAATCAATACTGTCAACATGTTTGTTTACAAAAAAAGGATTAGCATTACGTAGTGTGGTTACAAAACTCCGTAGGTTTTGAAAATCATCAAAACTTTCCAAGCTTTTTTCTGCTTCTATAGAGAGTTTTAAAAGATCTAAATCAGCCTTTTCCTTAGAAAGACTATCTAATTGAATGATGGGGGTTGTTTCTTGTGTTTTAATCTTTTTCTCGTTCTGACAACCAAAGAAAATTAATAGTATTCCTAAAAAAAGAAATATGCGCATCCTGTGTTTTATTAGTAAGAACTCAAAAATAAGGTATTTATATCAAACCAATTTATAAAATTGTTGAGTATTGCTTGTAGGAGACTTGTGAAATGTTGCTAAAGAGGTGTTATTTTATTTTTTGTAGTAGAGGATTGAATGCTTTTGACGCTACAATAATTTTGTCACCAATTTTCATTGTTTGTACCTCTGTTTCTTCTGCAACTACTTTTACAAAATTAGAGCCAATTAAGACAGTTACTATATAGATGATATCTTCTTTTTTGATTTCAACGATTTCTCCTGAGAACTGAAATTTTCCACTTACCTGCTTGGTTGTGAATACATCAATTGGTTTTCCTTGTTGAATGATTTTCCCATTTTCAATATTCAATACAATATCAGACATTTTTATAACCTCTGCAATATCATGACTTATAAGTAGTGTTGTTAGGCCAAACTGTTGATGTGCTTTGAGGATGTAATCTTGTAATTTTGCTCGCATTTTTATGTCTAATGCAGAGAGGGGCTCATCCAGCATTAGTATTTCAGGTTTTCTTACCAATGCCCTTGCCAATGCAACTCTTTGTTTTTGTCCGCCTGAAAGTTTATTGGGTTTTTGATGTTGCAGGTCTTTGAGTTCGATAATATGCATTAATTGAGAGATGATTTCTTTGTCTTGCCCTTTCTCTAGTGCATACAAGAGGTTTTCTTTTACAGTCATATTCGGAAACAATGCATAGTCCTGAAATACAAACCCTATTTTTCTTTGTTGAGGCGTTAAACAAATTCCTTTTTTTGTGTCAAGCCAAGTTTTTTGGTTAACGATAATCTGTCCTTCATCTGGTTGAAGTAATCCAGCAATCATTCTAAGGATTGATGTTTTTCCTACCCCCGAATTGCCGTATAATGTAGTCAAAGTGCCTTGTTGTATATGGATGTTAATATCAAGAAGCATAATCCCGCTTGCCGCAGTTAGTTCTTTTTGTAAAGTTATCTGTATCATTTCCAGAATTTTTTCAAATACCCCCCATTGATCAAATATACTAATAGTAGAATGCTGAATGTAATTATAAATAAAATGATAGAATACCAATTAGCAGCTACATAGTTTAACGCTTCTACCTCATCATAAATGGCAATAGATGCTACTTTTGTCTTCCCCGGTATATTCCCACCGATCATTAATACGACACCAAACTCTCCTATAGTGTGAGCAAAAGCTAATACGATACCTGTGAGAATAGATGGTTTTATGTTGGGTAATAATACATTGAAAATGGTTGTTATTTTTGATTTTCCTAATACATAAGATGCCTCAGTAAGTGTGGTAGGTAAATTTGCAAAACCTGCTTGTATAGGATGTACCATAAACGGAAGGCTGTATATGATTGATGCAAGAACGAGTCCTTTGAATGAGAAAATAAGACGTAATCCCAGATAATCATTTAACCATGCTCCAAGGGTAGTGCTTGGTCCAAAAACGACTAGCATATAAAACCCTAAAACCGTTGGCGGTAAGACAAGAGGCATACTTATTAAGGTTTCTAGTAGTGGTTTTATTCTTGATTTTGTGTGAGCTAGCCAATAAGATACTGGAATAGAAATAACGATTAACAAAAATGTTGTTGTTAATGCTAGCTTGAATGTGAGTAATAAAGGTTGCCAATCAATCATTGTGATAACATTATTTCGGTGGTTTTAATCATCGAGGTGATTTTTTCTCCAATCTTTAATTGTAATTGATCAGTAGCGTCAGAAGTTATAATTGCTGTTATCTTTCCTACAGTGGTGTCAATGATAAGTTTGCTTAGTAACATCCCTTTTTCTATATTAATAATTTCTCCTGAAATTTGATTTTGTATGCTTGTAAGATGCGTGGTTCCTTTACCAATAATAACTTCGGTTTCTTTAAATATTATTTTAATAGAATTTCCTTTTTGTAGGTAGGGTGCAGTATCGGGGGTTTCGATTAGTATTGTGTTAAAAAAAATAGATGCTACTTGTATGGTAACTATTGATATACTATCATTGGTTTTTATAGCTGTTATTTTTCCTTTGAGAACATTCATAATTTAATTGTCTTGTATCGAATATCCAGAATCTATTAGAATTTTATGGGCATCAGGGGAAGATAAAAAATTATAAAATTTTTCAGCCTCTCTTTGCTTAGAATTAGCGTGTTTTAGGATCACGACTCCTTGTGCAATAGGAGAATAGTGAGCTTCCTCTATTGGTGCCCATTTGCCTTTATTGTTCAATTCTTGAGATAAAACTACGGATTTTGAAGTAAAACCAACTTCTGCTGCCTTTGAAATGATGAATTGATTGGTTTGTGAAATGTTTTCGCCATAGACCAATTTGTTTTTTATCTTATGATATATTTTGTGGTGTTTTAATGCTTCTATACTTGCAGTTCCGTAGGGCGCAGTTTTGGGGTTAGCTAGTGCAATATGATTTATTTTATGACTGGTAAGTACGTCTATAGAAGGAGATGTACTATCTGTCATTGACCAGAGCACTAATTTTCCGTACCCGTATACTTTTGGTTTTTTGATTGTTTTACCTGACTCAAATAATTCTTTGGGATATTTCATATCTGCAGAAAGAAATACATCAAAAGGAGCTCCTTCTTTGATTTGTGCGGTTAATTTTCCAGAAGAGCTGATAATGAGATTGCATTCGATACCAGTTTGGTTTGTGAAAGTTTTAGATAGCTTTTTTATTACAAACTGCATATTTGCAGCAACAGCAATGTTTAGTTTTTGGTCATTTTTTTGTTGACATGAGGCGCTTATTATCAAAGATGCAAAAAAGAGGT
Source organism: Aquimarina aquimarini (assembly GCF_900299535.1). Taxonomy (GTDB): domain Bacteria; phylum Bacteroidota; class Bacteroidia; order Flavobacteriales; family Flavobacteriaceae; genus Aquimarina; species Aquimarina aquimarini. The sequence goes on from NZ_OMKE01000018.1 coordinate 66,518, forward strand.
ATATAGTTTTTTTCATTTTTGATGAATTAATTTTTAGCTTCCAAAAACACCAGTGATATTTGCTAATTTAGTATTAATCAAATACTTTTAAGAGGTTAGTCTTTGTAAAAGGCTAAAATAACTTTGATTCTTTATAATTCTCTCTTTTTATGATGTTTTTTGTCCTTTAATTCCCGTTGCACAACCATAAAAATATTCGGTATACTCGATATTAAATTCTTTGGTTTTAAAAATTTGATAAATGTTTCGTGCATTAGTAAACTCTTGTGTATAGACACCTAGCATTTTATAAGTGTCGGGGCTCCCTAGAAATATTTTTCCTAAAATTGGGATGATATTTTTTAAGTAAAACATAAAAAATAATTTTAGAAGCCTGTTTTTTGGAACAGAAATTTCTATTAATGAGAACTTGCCGCCTGGTTTTAGAATTCGATCAATCTCGTTTGCTAATCTACGAAGTTGATTATCGTTGAATGTCTTTAAACCAAAACCAGAAATAATATAATCTACAGTCTGACTTTTTATTGAGTTATTAAAGACATTTTCTTCTAATATTTTAATGTCAAAAGAGTTAAATCTTTTTTTGTTTTTTCTTGCTCGTTTTGTCATTTCAGATGAAAAATCAAGACTGATTAAGGTTGATTTTTCATCATTTTTTCTAAGAATATGCTTCCAGCATTCTCCCATTCCTGTCATTAAATCAACAACAATTTTTCCTTTTTCAATGTCAATCTCATCAACACATTGTTTTCTCCATCTTTCGCTAAAGCCAAATGACGTGATGTAGTTTACTTTTGAATATGAACTACTCATTTTATCGAATAGCTTTTTAACAAATTTAGGTTCGTAAATCTCGTTCATTGATTGTTATAAATTAAATGGGTTCATATCTTTTAAAATTGATCTTTTAACAGTTTCTGGATATCCATTCTGTAAAGTCAATATATCCTAGTGTGTTTTCGGGTATAGGGTGTTCTTCTAGTTCTTTTTTGAGATAGGTAAATGCTTTTCTTTTTTCTATTGGATCAAGCTCTACTGTTTTGGATAAAAATTTTAATATTATTTTTTCATAGGAATCTATGTTTTTTTGTTTTCTTATATATTTTTTTATTGCATCTATCAAGTATCTTAATGTGAAACCATTGTTTGATTCATGATGAATTAATAAGTTGAGCCAATATGTATAGGTGATTAGGTCTTTTCTATCTGTTTTTGTTTGGTTGTTAAGAATGTCGTTGATCCATTGTAGACCTGTTGTAAGGTCCTTTTTTAAGAAATATATATTTGCAAACTGAAATCGAAAAGAGAGCCAATAATTAGTAGGGATTAAGGTTTTATGTTGCTTGATGAAATCTTGGATTTCAGTAATGATTTCATGGGTAGTGTGTAATCCTTTTAGATTTCTGTGAATTTCAAGCTCAATATTGTAAAGCCTGAGTTTTTCTTTGATCAAAGCTGCAGAAACATTTTGTATAGCAAGTGCTTTTTGCTTTAATAGTAAGATTCTTACAAAAGCTTCTTTGTACTGCTTTTTATAGGCTAAAAATGCAAGTAAGTTATTGTTTACTGAAAAATACATTGCAAAATATTCTTTAAGTAGCTCAGGGTTTTGCTCCCATTCTTTGATTAGATTTTCTAGAGTTTGTTTTGCCTTGTCTGCATTTTTTGTAAGTAGTTGTTTTCTGTATTTGTGTAGAGTTTTGAGGGTTTTGTTTTGTAGTGAAACACTTTTTTTGTGTGATAAAGAGAATTGTGCAGGGTTGGTGTTTGCTAGAAGGAGATCTGTGTATTCATTGGTGGCATCAAGAGTGTCTTTTTGTTTTAAGATAATGGTTTTTAATGACTCAAAATCTTGTGGGTATTTTGCTTGGTGTATTTTTCTTTTCCAATCTTGAATATGAAATAATAATACGTTTTGCTGAAAGTGTTTTGCCTTTTTTTCTGCTCTATTTAATTCGCTTTGACAGATGGTGTACTGTCCTTTGTGAAACAAAATTTCTACATTACGAATGATATCCATAAGTTCTGCATTTTTTGAAATTTTGGAGTGGTAATTCCTTAAAGATTGTAGGATGCGTTGTTTTAGGTAATTTTTGATCGTAGTAAGTTGTGCAACAAATGCTTTGTCTTTGAAAAAAGTTTTTATTTCGGCTTCGTTATATGTTTTTTGGGCTTCTATGGCGTCAAAAAGAAGTAAATATTCTGCAGAGTCATTTGTTTGTGAGTTTAGTTTAAAATATCTTTTTTCGCTTTTAGATAATGATTTTATGAGGTAGAATAATTCTTCGTTTTTCTTCATGTTAGAAGCCTATGTTTTTTCAAAAATAGCTTTTTTTTGCTATATAGTATAATTTATATTTGAAGTATTAGAAATCAATAAATTATACTATTATGTCAAATGCAATTAGCTGGTTTGAGATACCCAGTACCAATTTTGAAAGAGCAATACAGTTTTACAATGAGCTTTTGAATGTTGAATTACAGCCGATGGAAGTGGATTTTAAAATGGCGTTTTTCCCTTATAAAGAAGGAGGGGTAGGAGGTTGTGTAACTCATGGCAATGGCAATAAACCATCTCAAGAGGGTACATTTGCATATCTTAATGGGGGTGATGATTTATCAGTGCCTTTGGCACGTGTGGAAAAAGCAGGAGGTAAAGTGCTGATGCCTAAAACATCATTGGGAGAAAATGGGTATATGGCTATATTTCTGGATACAGAGGGTAATAGAGTGGCTTTTCATTCTATGAAGTAGTTTTTATAAGAATAGTGGTTTAAACTTTTTTGATGATAGCAGAAATTGAGTAGAAAAAGTTTAAGCCATTTAGATTATAGAATGTCAATTTTATAGGTGGTTGTATACAGTGTTCTGTAGAAGATTTTTTGAGTCTTTTAAGGATTTGAAGGCTAATAATAAGGATTGGTTTCATGAGAATAAAAAAAATATGAGACTAGTGAATGAATATTTATTAAAAATAATTCAATAATTATGGCGTATAGTGAATTTATAGCAGATAGAATTCGAAGGATTTTGCAAGAGCAAAAAGTGCATTTTTATGAAAAAAAGATGATGGGAGGACTTTGTTTTATGGTAGATGATAAGATGTGTTGTGGAATTCATTATAGTAAAAAAAGAGGGATGGATTTGTTAATGGCTAGAATAGGAAAGGAAGCTGGTAAAGTTGCGATGACCAAAGAAGGCTGTGAGTCTATGGATTTTACGGGAAGACCTATGAAAAATTTTGTTTTTGTAACGCCTGAGGGATTTGACCTTGATGATGATCTTGAATATTGGATTCAATTATGTTTAAATTTTAACCCGATAGCAAAACGAAGTAAGCAAAGGTCTGATTTGTGATCTATATATGGGATTTTTGAAAATATTTTTTGAACGACTCAGTAGTTATTGTGACTTTTGTTTTTTTTGGTATAAAGCGTCAAAAAAATGACATCTTTTTCTGTGCTATTGTAGGAGGTGATGAGAGTAGTTTTTTAGAGATCTACCTTTGTCCTTTATAGTAGGATGTTTTGTGCAACTAACCTTGTTTGTGTAGATGAAGCTCTTGTCGAGCATAGTTTGAATGTTGTGTGGGGTGTTTTATTTGTCAAACCAATTATGATCATTACACAGATCTAAGGCTTTGTTGATTATTTCTGCGTACTTTTTAAGAGGTTTGTTGAATAGCCCAACGAATAATACATCCTTACTAGGAAAATAGAAATAGAACGAATGAAATCCGCCTACCTCCCCAGTGTGGTAAATAATGTTTAGTTTGTATCTAGATTTTGTATTAGGTGTTATAAACCAGCTGTAGCCAATGTTGGGATCTATGGTGTCTTTCCAGTTTTTGGGTTTAAAAATGCTTCTGGAGTCTTTCAGTGATTTTTTACTTAAGAATTTACCTTCTTTTATTGAGTGCTCATAATTTGCTAAATCCATTACAGAGCTCCATATTCCACTATTTCCAGAAGCGGCAAAGGTTGGTACTTCTCCATAATCATTTTCAATATAATGACCATCTATGAGCTTGTATGCATGTGCAACATTATTTTGTGGGTAGGCGCCATCTGTGATTTTGCTGTCGCTCATCTTAGAAGGAGTTAAAATATTTTCAATAATAAATTTTTGCCATTTTTCTTTGGTTACCTGTTCGATGATTAAAGCCAATCCGTTGAAAGCAGGGTTTGAGTATTCATATTTCTCACCAGGTTGAAAATTAAGACTGTCGGCTAACTTTAAAGGGGCAAAATTTTCAGTGTCTTTTGCTGTTAAATAGAATTCAATGTTTTCATCAACTTTTCTGTTATCTGGTAATCCTGAAGAATGAGATAAAAGATGTTTTATTTGGATTTTATTTGCAATTTCTTTGTTTTTAAAATCTTTAAAATACTTAGAAAGGCTGTCGTCTAAAGAAAGGAGTCCTCTTTCTTTTAATATTAATATTCCGTTTGAGACAAAAGTTTTAGAGATGGAGCCAGTGTTAAAAACGGTGTGTTCTGTTATCTTTTCTTTTGTCTTTAGGTCTGCTAGTCCAAAATTCTTTAAGTAAATAATCTCCTCTCCTTTTTTTAAAAGTACAGAGCCTCCTGGTTCAGAGGATTGAATCTCGGACTTTAGTAAGTTATCTAATTTTGATTTTATGTCATTATTATATTTGTTAGACGTGTTGCATGAGATGAAAAGTAGGCTAAAAAAGAGGCATAACCAGAAGTATGTGTGTTTGAATAGTAGCATTTTTGTTTTAATTAAATATTAAAAATGGTGGAGGTTGTGTAAATATATGTTACCAAAAAGTGGAATGTTACCTAATTTGTAAAATCAATGCCTTTTTTTTAGAATTTATAGCGAATAGTTGTTTGTTGAAATGAGAGTAAGGAAGGATCATTCCCAAAAGTTGTGTGTGGATTTAAAATAGATTAAGATCTTTGTAAAAAAACAGCGATTGGATTCCTATATTGACTTACTTAAGCTTGTAAT
>NZ_OMKE01000025.1 GCF_900299535.1 Aquimarina aquimarini
AAATTCCATTTACGATACAAGTACCATCGGGAGTATATGCGGTAGTACTAGAAACACCCTATGGAACTGCGATTAGAAAAGTGGTTGTAGAGTAATTAAAACGGTAAAAAAAATTGTGCTTTAAGCACCTTATGATTGATCTGTATAGTTTTACAAAAACACTATAAACTTTGTTGATAATTACTAAAAAAAGCCCTTTTCAGGGCTTTTTTTAGTAAACCTTAGTATTATAAGGTGTAACTTATGAAGGACCACACCCGCTATATCTCAAACAAGATTCAAACGTATCATCATTTGTAGGATGTTGCTCATCGCAAGCATTAAATATGATGCTACAATCAGTTCCTCCTGATATAGTTCTTAGGCCATTCCTTGTTAGTGATTTAACACCTTTAATTTCTAAAATTGATTTTAACATGATTTATGGTTTTAAGAATTAATTTGTATGCTTTTTTTTAAGCCACTCATACCTTATATGGCTATTTTTGCGCAAAAAAAATATTGTATATCATAAAGTTAGTGAATGCCTAACTTTTTTGAAATACATTGGAGTCAGTATTTATAAATATTGACTTATCAATTTATAAATTTCACCTTGTGTTATAAGTGTATATGTAAACAGATATTCGATGATAAAAATATCCAACCAGTTTGTTTCTCTGCAATCAATATCGATAGCTTTTTTTATAAATTAAAAATAAGACTTAATGATCTTTTGAGTATTCTGTAATTTTCTTTAAAATATTTTTATAAGATTAAGGAGGAGAGGTAAAGAAATAATTATAAACAGAAGCTTGTAGCTGTTTTTTTTATTGGTCTCAAGAATAGTTAAAAATATGTGTCTTAGCGCATTTGATTTTAGCTTCTAAAAATCGTTACCTTTGTTTTATGCCAGAACAAAGATCAAATGGTCATCGTGTTTCAAGATTAAGTGTTCATCTAGTTTGGAGCACCAAGTATGGTTATCATATTTTGATGTTAGTATTTATGATTTACAGAGAGATATGGTTAAAGAATTCACGAATGTATCAAGGCGAAAGAATATAGATGTTTCTGAGTTGTTATTTGGACTATATGTTGCAAAAATTCGTCAAAAAGAATGGATTAAAAGATTTGTTATAAACAGGTGAAATAAACACATTTTTCAAATTAAAATATGATTAAGAACAACCAGTTTTATAAGACTGGTTGTTTTGTTTTAAAGAGTTTTCCTAGGATTTCATAAAGGACATTATCTCAGAAAGACTATAAACTTAATATGATTGCTCTTCAATTGATTTGGTAATTGCAGATTCAATTTCTCCTGTATGCTTTGTTGTTTTAGTTTCTATCAACATAATTGAGCATTCATTTACAGAAGAGACTCTATGATTAATCCCTTTTGGCACCACATACATATCTCCGTTTGTCATTGTTATAGGGGCTTCATTTTCAATTTCCATTAAAAGACTCCCTTCTAGTATATAAAATAATTCATCCTCGTTCTCATGACTATGCCAAGGGATTTCTTCTCCTTTGATTTTGGCAATCTTTACATATTGATCATTGACTTCTGCCACTATTTTTGGAGAGAAATAGTTTTTTACATCTTTGAATTGTTCTTTTATATTCATCTGACTTCTCTTTTTTTATATGATTAAATCATAAGTTTTCAACTCAAATTTACTTTAAAATTCTGATGCTTATATTTAAATTTTAATAAAAAAAGAAGAGAACACCAATCATTGACTATAGAAAGTGATGCAAATCAATATTTGCAATTTGATTTCCCTTGGTATTTTATTGATAAAAGATTTTGTTTGATTGAATACCTAGTTTTATAAGTGAGATCATCAAAACAGAGTTTTCCAAATAGTTTTAAATTCCTTTAGGTTATCAGCACTCAAATCTTCATTTGCCATTAGGATTTGCCCTTTATTGGTCTTGGGGTCAAACATCATAAAAGCAGATGCCCCCAAATCTGAACCTGTGTGGCCTATTTTTCCTGATTTGAAATAAGTGATAAATATTCCAGAATTTGGCTCTTTGAGACTAATGTTTTTGATTGCATTATTAGTATTGAAATTCTTGGTATAAAATTCACTCCATGATTCTTGGGTAAGTAATTTACTAGTCCCATTATATCCTTTTATGAGTTCAATTAGGTAAAGAGACAGATCTTGGATAGTTGTTTTTAAGCTTCCATCAGGATAGGTTACACAAGAGTAAGGAGGTAAAGGATTATCTTTCTCATCATATAACACACTGTGATGAGTCGTATTTATATCCTTATAAAACCATCCTGTATTATGCATGCCGAGGGGAGTGAAAATATGTTCTTTTGTAAACTCATAAAAGGATTTGTCACTGGCTTTTTCAATTATATACGCTGCCAGTGCTGCTCCTATATTAGAATATTGATAAGTTGTTCCTGCTTTTTGTTTCGAGAAACTTTTTTTTACATTTTTTGTATTGTGGTTAAGGTGTTCATATAAATAGTTTTTTAACGGTGTTTTAGGGTGAATATCATAACTATATGCAGATTCATATATTTTTTTATTATCAATAATCCCAGAGGTATGAGTAGCCAAATGTCGTAATGTAATTACGTTTGAACTGTCAAAATATGGATTTTCAATGGTGAAATTGAGGTATTCATTTATGTTTTTATCCAAATCGACTAGTCCTTTTTCTTTGGCTATCATCAAAGCAATCCCGATAAATGTTTTACTCACAGAACCTATCGGTTGGATGGTGTTTCTTGAATAGTTAATTTTTTTTTCACGATTTGCCAGTCCAAATGTTTCGATCTTAAGAATACTATCGCTGTTTACAAGAGAAGTAGCATAACCAGTAAATTTATCATCTTGTCCTATACTGTTTTGTATAATGAAAAGAGAAAAAAGGAAGGTTGCTATAAGTTTGTTGATTTTCATAGTTTTATTTTTTTTAATGTTGATACAAATAACTATGAAAATCACATGCCAAGCGTTCCAATGGTTCTATTGGTACTTATTTATCAGAAGGTTGTAGCGAGGATTTGTATTGAGAAGGGGATAGTCCTGTTTCTTTTTTAAAGATGCGATTAAAACTGGTTTTGGATTTAAAACCAGATTCATAAGCAATTCCCAGAAGTGTGATATTGTCAAATTTTGGGGATTTCATTTTTTTTTTCACAGATTCAACACGATATTTATTTACATAGTCATAAAAGGTGGTATTGAGGTATTGATTTAAAAAGGCAGAAAGCTTTTTGTCTGAAATAGAAATAGCATCAGCCAAGACGCTCAAAGTAAGATCTTCTTCTAGGTATTTTTTGTCTGTAGACATTACGTTTTCTAATAGCAGTTTTAGGTGCTGTAGTTCCTTGTTATTTACAGTAGATAAATAATCTGTTTTCTTTACTTTTTTATCTTTTTCTGTGGGAGTATTTATTAAAAAATTGGGCAATAATATTTTTGATTGATTAACACCGTAATAGCCTAGGTATCCTAAGTATATAATTACAGGAACAAATGTTAAGTAATCTGTTTCAAAATTTAATTCTCCAAAAATAAATTCATATAGTATAGATGTTATATCAAAACATAAAATAATTAATACTCCTATAAGCATTCGTTTTACCCAACCAAAATCATTTTCTGAAATAGTTGAGAAATTAGCTTTCATTGCATTTTTATAAATGTAAGACGAGTGTAGAGAAAGGAGGGTGTAAAAAATAAAATAAAATAGAAGTACAATAACAATCAGATCACTATGATCATTAAAAACTGATAAATATTCAAAGATAAATCCTCTCTTAATGATTGAAATTACAAAAGGAATTGATATACATAATAAATAGAGTAGGGCAGGGATAAAATGAACAAAATACTTTTTTATTAGTTTCTTTTCTTTTTCAAATAGGGATTTGATATAAAGAAAAATCAAGGGACCCATAAAAATTTCAATAATACTATTTCCTATAAAAGTTAGTATATATAAACTTCTTAATTTGTGTATTTGTGCATACCCATGAATAATGTATAATAAGGTTATAGAAAAGAATAATAAAAGTAATTTCTGAGGTAGTTCTCTGGTCTTTGATTTTATCAATAATAGTATTATCAGCGTATTAATGACAATCCCTGTAGTTAAAAAAAAGACAATTATTAAATTCATGAGTTATAAGGAAAAACGAATGATCTACTACTTGATTAAGAAATTAAAGGATAAATATACTATTTAGATGGTTTTATATAACAATCAAGTTGATTATCAAAAAACATTATTTGTAAGCAGTATACAGTACAATAATTCCTTCGTTATTAATATCGGTTGGGCGCACATTTTGTCCATTATTGGTAATAGTTCCGTTAGTATAAGTAACATTAACCGTAAAACCGTCTGTATTAAAAGAAGTTACAGCACCTGAAATAATACCTAAGGAGAGACCATTTTGATCCCCATACCGTAACCCTATTGAATTGGAATTAGAAGCATAACGAGAAATATCATTAATAGAATTACCATGTCCGCCCACATAAATGACTTGTTGGGTAATAGAACCACCATCTTGACGAGCAAACCCATTCATAGTACCAAAAGAGTTGCGTATTCCTCGGTCATTATTGTTGGTGCCATTATCACTATTAATATTGAAATTTTCTACATTAGCATGTGCTACAAAAGTAATAGAAGTAGGCTGAAAAGGAAGACCGTTGACATTTACAGCTCCAGCAGCAGATATTTGAAATGCCCCTACATATGTATCTGTGTTATTAGAACCTGATATTTCTTGCCACCCTGTACTTGTATACTTATAAAGCCTTTCTACATCCGTATCATATACCAAAGAACCTTCTATAACGCTAGTAATACCATTACGTTCTGTGGTAGTGGCAGAAGGAATGACCATTAAAGAATTGGCATCAATTTGCGCAAATGCCTTTATACTACTACAGAAAGCAAATACCAAAATAAAACTTCTGATCATAAATGATCTAAGTAACGTATGTTGAAAATACTTTGATAGTATAAAAACCTTTTTGGAAATCATGATATATGGGGATTTGGGTGAAAAACACTTAAAAAAAGTATAGTATATAGTAAATACTCCTTTATTTTAAATTAGTATGATAAAAATAGTAATTTGTTGATTGTAAAAAAAATCATTGAGGTGCTGATCTAAATAAAAAAACTCTCAAGTTTTTAAAAGTATACTTGAGAGTTTTAGATTATTTTTTGATGTTGAAAAAAACTAGTAAACTCTTTTTAAATCAGTTGATAAATAGAGTTGGTAGCTATTTTTACAAAATCAATTAAAACTATATTTGCGTTTCTTTTTCTTTGCAAAATGATACAAGAGTCCGATAGAGAATCTGGTATCGGTTTCAATAGTAGAAATCGCATCACTATTGTAATTCTGTTGCAAAGGGCTTTGAACTAATGCATTGAGTGAGAAACTTTTCCAGTTTATTTGCATGCCTACTGTTCCTAAAGTAGCATTACCACCAGTATTGAATTTTTGTATGCCATCATCATCATGTTTATCTGCGGCTTCAAACAAAGCTCCTGTAAACGGAGAAATAACTCCATTTTTTATAGGAATGGTATAAAATAAATACCCGCTAGTATTAAATTGATTTCCGAAAAGGTACTCATCAGAGTTGCGAGTATTTATTTTGTAAGAAGCCTCTGCATTCAACCCCCAACGCCCCATACTAATCGTATAATTAGAAGAAAGTAAAAAATCAAAACTCCCAGTTCCTACCTGAAAGTTACGATTCACGATCTCTCCACGATCAGAACGATCAAATTTACCTGTAGGAAATTTTAAACCACCCCCTATAAGTAACGTTTGTTTGATTGCATTTGTAGAAGGGGCAGCAACCTCTTCTTTTTTTGATTCTTTCTTCTCTAATACATTATAAAACAAGAGAAGGCTAGGGTCACCGATTCCATTAAACTGCAAACTTTGCATGCTACCATTCATATCATTGTTGATATAAGGTACAATAGCATGTAGTTGTAATTTATTAGAAAGTATATACCTACCTAATAATTCTGTACGTATAAATGTATCACTAGAATACTCATCCTGTAGTAAATTACTGTTATACTTTATAGAGGCACTAAAAGCCGCTTGGGTATATCGTAAACCAATATAATGTGTATTAGTACCAGCAAGAAGTCCAAAAGATAATCCGCTAAGTTGACACCCACAAATATCACATGCCATGATATTAGGTATTGTTACTATAGATAAGAGTAATAGTATAATATTTTTTTTCATCTATTTAAAATTTTACAAACCGTTGATCATCATGTTGAAAATATGCCGGTTGGTATTGATTTTTATCTATTAAATGCCCATTATGGGCTTTCATATCGGATTATTAAATTTTGGATCTGTTAAAAAAGTTTCATCAGTAAGAGTTTTTAGAAAAGCAATAATATCTGCCTGTTCACTTTCTGTCAAAGCAATTCCTAATTGATTATTTTCTGTTTTTAACATAGCATCCAAAGTTTCAGAATTTTTGACTCCATTTGCATAATGCTGTAATACCTCTTCGAGTGTATCAAAATTAGCATTGTGCATATAAGGGCCTGTTACCTCTATATTGCGCAGAGTAGGAACCCTGAATTTACCGATATCACTATTTGACTCTGTAATTAAAGCACGACCATTATCAGAAAATGTATCAGAGATACCGTTATTTCTAAAAGATTGATCGGTAAAAAGTGAACCGCTGTGACAAGAAGAACATTTTTCATCAAAAAGGAGCATCCCTTTTTGTTCACTTTCTGTAAAAGTCACATTGTTTTCTTGTCTTTGGTACTGATCATATTTAGAATCATTAGAGATCATCAACAGCATATATTGTGAGAATGCTTGTAATATTCTAGGAGATGTAATGCTATCTACATCAAAGGCTTCTTTAAAAAGTTGACGATATTCATCATTACGATTTAATTTTTCAACAACGTTTTTCATAGTTTCTCCCATCTCTATATCAGATTCTAGCGCATTAATAGGCACAAAATCTAGGTGGGTAACACCCCCATCCCAGAAGAATTCTTTTCTGAAAGCCATATTAAAAAGAGGGGGCGCATTACGATTACCTGCTTGGCTATTTATTCCTATACTCATAGGATGTACAGGAGAATCTGCAAAACCACGGGATTGTTGATGACAATTATTGCAAGAAATACTACCATCTGCAGACAGACGAGGATCAAAAAAAAGCTTCCTCCCTAATTCAAAACCTTTTTGAGTAATAGGATTATTCTGAGTAGTATACTTAATTTCGGGAAACCCCTCTGGTTGTATCAGTTCATACGTGTCAGTGTCAAGCACTTCATCATTTCCTCCATCATTGCTACAGGAAATAAAAAGCAAGCATATCCAGTATATAGATACCAGATATGCATAATTGCTATGTATATTCATACTTTTTATTGATGAACGTGGCTATATGAAAATACCTGATCCAATACATCGGCAAATTGTTTTCCTAAAATAGGAGCATGCACAGAGTATGTGGTAGAAAAATCAACAGACGATGTGTCAAAAAGAGCTTTTGCATTGGCTAATAAGTGAATACTAGGTTCTTGGCTTTCTGCTACAGTTACATCGCTATCAAAGTTGAGAGTAATAGTTTTTATATTATTCACAAACTTTGGTGTTTCACCTTCTAGTGGAGTAATATCTCTCCATCCTCCAATATGAATAGCAAAAGATTTTTCAGGAATTACAAACCCATCTATTTCATTATGTGCCTGGCTAGAGGTACTAGCATGTCCTTCTATGGCAAAACCTATATAACCAGCATTCCAGTTCCAGAACCAAGCTCCTGCGGCAGGATCTAAAACTCCACCAGCAGCACCTTCTTTTACACCTTCTTCAGGGATTCCTACAGTAAAGGTTATTTTATTATATTTTCCTACAGGAACATTTTGTAAAATAGTAGCCGCCGATGCAAAATCACCTTCTTTTATATGATAGACTCCCTTTGCATCTGCTGCAGAGATAGAAACTTCATCTTCAAAACGTTCTCCATTAGGCCCTTCTAGGATTATATTGGTTATATAATATCCAAAAGCAGTTATGTTGAAATCCTGATTATCCGCAGTCTTGTAGCCATACTCCAGATTTTGTTTTTCTACAATATTCATGTCTTTTTGCCCAACAATATTATCCCATTTGATCTTTATAGTACTCACAGCATCTTTATTAGATGCACCATCATCATCACTACTACAGCTTATGGCAAAAAAGGCAAAAGTTAATACGATTAATTTTATAGTTGACTTCATTTTTAAATATGGTATTATAGGTGTACAATTCATTGTATACCAGTATGAGAGCAATTCTTTTTTTAGAGAATACTCATCAATGTTATTATTAGATAGATATTTGTTATCCCATTTTAATATTGAAACCAGGCGCATAGAAATTAAATTTATTAGCGCTTTTTCAAAATTAAAATGATATTCATTCAATGTCATGATCAAGAAAATGCATAACTTTTATAGATAGGCATGTATAAAATCAATTTGAACCAATTTTTATAACCGATTATTCAATTGAAATTATCATTCATGCAAGGCATTGAATATATGTTGGCAGCAGAATTATAATCTTTTATGAGGATTTAATTACAGCAACCAAAAAATAAAAAGAAGACTATATAAATTCTGGAGGGTGTTCTATAGTATTGGTATATAAAAAATTATAGGTGAATGAATATGAGGTAAAAACCATTCTTTCACCAGAAGTAATTATATTATTTTCGATATCAATATCTTGTTTCTGAAAATATAAAGGAAGAAAGGATTCTGAAATTCTAAAACTAGTTGCCTTATTATCAGAAGTATTTTTCTCTTTCAGCTTACTCATTAAATAACACTTTCCGTTACATTGTAGTCTAGGACGTTCTTTATTGACACAGTAATTTTCTATAATGTAATCCAGATTGAGTTGATAATAAAAAAAAGGAGCCATCTCCATCACTGGTCTTAGTGTGAAAGTTACTAGTAGTAAGAAAGAAAATACTATACGCACCCGTATTTTTTATACAAAAATACAAAGCTTTTTTTGTCTGAGTAACAAGAGAAGGGTGATTTTTTTAAAAAGATAGTTCAGTTTTGTTATTTTTTGATTTTAAGTAACTCATAAGTATTGTTTTATGGGGCTAGATGATGAAATGGCACAATCAGAGGACTTTATAAGTATTTATCTGTGGTAATGACTATTTTTGGGTTTAGTAAATAATGATAAAGGCTTCTATGTTACTAAACACTTCCTTTCCTTTTACCACATCGTATAGAGTTCATATACTGATAGGTATAACTGTGGGTTCTTTGCTGGGATTTATTCTAATTGTTTTACAGCCGTTTAATATCAATAATTTTGATCATTCTTATAAAGAAATATTATTTATGGGATTCGGACTTATAAAATTTGTGAATTATATGGGAGCTCATTTTGTAGAAAATTATTTTTATAAAAGGAAAAAAACATGGGTCTTGTGGAACGAAGTTATGTTTCTTCTCCTCTCATCACTATCAGGAGCTATTTTTGGGTATCTGTACTTAGATATAGTTTTTGAGAAACAGCCATTATCACTATTCAGGTTATTACTTTTTTGCTCCTATATCGTTTTGCCTGTTTTGCCATTAATTATTTTCCCAAAATTAGTATTACGTTATTTTTTTAGTAAAAACTCAATACAAGATTCCCAAGAGATTATTGATAATGATCAAGATAAGGCGATTGAGAATATAACATTGGTAGGTGATAATCATAAAGATGAGTTTACGATTCCTAGAGAACAACTATTATATGTGAAATCAGTAGATAATTATGTAATGGTTTTTTATAAGAGTGATACAATTCAAAGTGTAATGTTACGGGGTAAATTATCAGCTATTTTGACACAAGCACCGTTTTTGATACAACCACATCGCTCCTACTTGATTAATCCCAAACATGTCTTTGTGATAAAAGGAAACTCTCAAAAAGCTACATTGATTTCAAAAGAGATAGAAGAAGCCATTCCCATTGCGAGAACCTCATACAAAACAATAAAAAACGTATTCAATTAGTCCCTTTTGCATAGACAATTCATACCAAAACCATTCTGTTAATCACTAAAATTACCGACTAATCACTTAATTTTTTTACTCAAAGAAAGAACTCTTTAGTTTATGTCATCAAAATAATAAGACATGAAAAAAGTGATTAAGATTACAAGTTGGACTTTATTAATTATAGTACTATCAGTTTTTGGATTCGGAATTTACAAATACCAAACTGATGCTATGATACGAGCGATGATTCAGGAAGATGAATCAAAGCTATATTATTACCCATCAAAAGAAATGGCATCATTAGAATCATTTAATTACTCAGAATATAAATTACAGGTAGAAGACTCTATAACAATTTATACCTATCATTTTAAACCATCAATCAAACATAGAGGAAATGTATTTTATATTCATGGAGCAGGAGGCAATGCAACGGTAAGTGCAGGTTTGATCAAGCCACTAGTAGATAATGGTTTTTCTGTGTATGCGGTAGATTGGCGAGGGTATGGTAAATCCAAAGGAAAACCAAATTATAAAGGAGTTTTAAAAGATACCGAAGTAGCTTTTGAAGATTTTATAAGTAAAACTCAAAACGATACTCTCAAAACCATAGTATATGGTATGTCGTTAGGTGGGCAATTGGCAATAAAAATCACAAAAGATAACCAAGATAGAGTGGATGCTTTGGTTCTTGATAGTAGTTTTGAATCTGCACAAAAAATAGCGATTGATTATGCACCTTTTGAGTTTATAAAGAACAAGCATAGAAACCACCCCGAAAAATTTAATCAAGATTACGTTGGGGTTAGAGATATAAAGCATATACATAATATGCCAAAATTGATTATTCATAGTAGACATGATCAAGGAGTACCTATCAGTCATGGTAGAAACCTATTTGAGAAAGCAAAAGAGCCTAAAGTGTTTTGGGAAACTGATAGCCCACACATAATGACACTTAGAGATTACCCCAAAGAAGCGATTACACGTATTACCGAATTAATACAATAGTTTTGTGAGTTAATAGAGAGTTTATATTTTTGAGGTTACATAAACTCTCTATCAACTAACAAAAAAAGAATGTACAAATGAGAATTATAGTAGCTTCAGTAATCGTAATATTTTTATCATTTGGTTTTACAACCATCCATAAGCGAAAAAAGATAGTAGGGTATTGGGAAATATATAAGGTCGAGGTAGGAAGTGATAGAACTATAGAGAGTCGGAATAAATATATTATTTTACATGAGGATGGAAGGTTAGAAGGAGGACGAATCGGAAGAGTACCTAAGAAAAAAGGAGCTTGGAAATATGATCGAAAAAATAATATACTCACATTGTCATCTGAGAAAAAAAATAAAGATGATGGAGATTATGGTATTTTGCAATTAGATCATTCTCAAATGAAAATCAAAAAAGATTCTGTATCTGTTTTTTTAGAAAAAATGGATAAAAACCCCTTGGAAACAAAAGATTAATAAGGTTTTTTTAAAAAATTACTCACGTTGTGTCTTAGTACCGTAATAAGGTCACAATTACCTAATGTAGTGTTTTGTGATTCTTACTTTTTTTTCAATGTAATTCCTCTGCCTCCAAAAAGATGAATAGCTATTGCATTAAATTCATCTTGAACAGTTTGTATATCTATATGATATTTGACTCCTATTTGTTTTAGTGATTTGTTTACTTTTAGATTTTTATCAATTGCAATTCCTGCCATTATAAAAACTACAATTACAATAATCCCAACAATACAAAGCTCTACTGTTTTTATAGCATCATAAGTGTTGTAATCAAAGCTTTTTCCAGCTATAAAAATATTGTGTACAAGAAAAAGTACAGCAATAAATATAAAAGGTATTTTTACATAACTTTCTATGGCAACAGATTTACTGTATAAAGTGAGTATATCTTCTAACTCACCAGAGGGTACATTATCTACAATGTGCATTTTTAGATCTTTATTTTCTTCTGTTTTATTACTATAAGCCATGTTATTAAGCGTTGTATTGATTGAGTTAATTTTCTTTTTAATCTTTCTTGTTCATTACTTTTTGATATAGACTGTATTGCCTTTATATTGTATAGATAGTATGATTTAAAAATATAACAGTATATAGGTGTATGTTGTGAGGACGTATAATGTTACGTAACGATCTCTCCCTTTTTTTAGGGAGATAAAAAAACTTTTATAATTCACGGGTTTTTACGTGGTTTTTATAGCGCTAAAATCTTTAACTTTAATATTGTAAATATTTAATAACTAGTAAATTGAATAATCATGTGCGCATTAGCAAACTCTAATGACTTAAAAAATGGATACCTCACACTAGGATCACAAACTCCATCTGGGCAAGATGTGATAAAGCACTCGTCGATTTGAATTATCGTCTGCGAAATACAGAAAATGTATACGTTACAGGGGGCTTTATGGCCACAAGGAGGTTCATGGAACCCCACATGACCATGGTAACTCTAGCTCAGGATTTAGCAGATAAACTGGTACCATAAAAAAGTGATAAGAAACAAGAAAAAGCCCTTGATTATATAGAATAGCGAGGTATGATAATAAGCAGAACATTGTAAGGATATTGATTTTTAAAATCAATACTTAATTGTTATTTATTAGTAGGGCGATATCTTTAATTGGGAGAGTCGCCCTAATTTTTATATCGTTATAAAAGCAATGTATTTACCGTTTTTTTAACACCTTATACATAGAAGTATAATTTTCTTTACCTCTTAGTTTTTGCTCCTCTATGTTTTCAAAAATATAGCCTTTTACATTACAAACATACTCATAGGTTGCCCCCGAAATCATAAAAGGAGTGTTCTGTATATTGCATTGTTCCTGAATTCTGGCAGCAATATTCAATGTATCCCCATGATAGGCAATCTCTCGTTTCAGGCTACCCACCTCGACGACAGTAACCATACCAAGATCCATTCCTGCTTTAAAATAGGGGATGGTACCATAGGTTGTCTGATAATACTCAGACCTTAGCTTTAATTGATTGCTAAAAGCATAGTAAGCCTTTAGGCAATGAGCAATAGATTGGTTTTTTTTAATTCTCCAGGTTAAAACCACTTCATCACCAACATATTGGTACACTTCAGCCTTATGTTTTTCGACCACAGATAAATCAAAAAAACAATCTTGAATAAAACTACTATATTTTATATGTCCTAGGTTTTCGGCAATAGAAGTAGAAGATTTTAGATCTAGAAACATAAAAACTCGCAGCTCTTCGCGAGGATTGTAAAACCTACCTGTTATAAGTTTTATCAAATTACCATCTCCTAGTAATTTATTGATCTGTATGATAATAACAATGATACTATTTGTTGCAATCGAGTAAAATAAGTTGATAATAGTAATAGGATTCTTTAAGAAATCGGTAAAGGAAAGGATTGAGTACAATTCATTTATGGAGATGTATAGATAGATCAATAAATAGATGATTAACATAACCAGAATATGAATAAGAACCCCTCTGAAAATTAATTCTCTAAAGGATGTTTTTTTGGTAATAGATGACTCATTTAGATATTGAGCACTACCAAATGTGAGTCCAGCAAACAAAGAAATAAAGATTAAGAAAAATATAGGAAGTACCGTCAATGTAGGTAGGTCTATATCAATTAATTCAAGATGAGAGTTGACACTGACACCTCTTATGATCTCCCAAATAAGAGAAGAAATAATCCATCCTATTGTAAATATAGAGACAGTACGTAACCACTTAGAATTCATTGATGCCATAATTAAATAGGAATCACGAAAATACAAAAACTAGGAGTCACAGGATTTTTTAATAGGTGAAAAATTCATGAATTGTGAGCCTTATATTTTTTCTTAAAAAAAGCTGTCTTTGAACAATGTAACAATAAATAAAGTTCTTTTTTGTTACTATAATTATCTTAAAAAGAGGTAGAAACCCAAAAGGTGTTCTGAAAACTCTTATTTTTGAGTACACACAAACCGACTTAAGTAATGCATGACTCACAACAAATCAATGAGCTACTAGAATCTGTTTTTAATCATGATGTCAAGGTAAAGCTCAACTCACTAGACGATCCCAAGCGACATAAAGACAACGTGCCAGTATATCAGCAAATGCTGATGACTATGGTGCGAATAGGGCATGAAGCTATAGAAAGAGAAAATTACAACCCCTCTATTCTACTATTGGATGCAGACGAAAAAATAATTTGTAATGACCGTTTTGAAATCCTACTTACAGAAAATGCAAACGCATCAGAGAATGCAGATATTACAATAGATCTAATATACGATTACTGTGATGCTAATAGTTTGTATTATGTTTTTCCTAGTAGCCCAGATTATTATGATGGAGTAATATTTTCTGAACATTTTGAGGTTCCTACACAAATTGACGATTTGAATTATGAAGATTATTATGATATACTATTTCAGATTATTCAAATAAATAGAAATAAAGAATGGTTTCCTAAAGATATAAACTGTGGTCTAACACTTCATGCCATTGATTTTGAAAATAAAATATGGCGAATAAAAGAGTTTTGATACCTGATGATTACTATCCTCTCTGGGTATCTTGAGAACCGTAATAACGTAATAGTTGAATTTCAAATAACGAACACCAAGCACTAAATCCCAAAGTTTTCTCACCAATAACTAATATCAAAATATACAATGGGTAGAGATACGTATTTAGGTATAATGTTTTATTAACCTTTATGGTTGGTTTCTATAATAGGTATGATAAATAAAATAGTGGTATTTTTATTCAGAATATAGGTATAGTTACTATCGTGACTATAGTTGATTGTAGCATTCATTGCGGAGCCCACTCAAAAATAAAAAATAGCATTTTAATCGAGTATAAAACTGAATAAATTACATTAAACTCTCATTCAAATTGAGGATGAAAGCCATAACGAAATCTTAATCTCGTTTTAAAAAAAAAGCACTTTAACATGGAAAAACAATGTGTAATTCTAATATTTCTTATTTTCAGTACTCATTATAATGTATGGACTCAAAATCAATTAAAAAGCAAAGCTTATTACACTGTTACTGCCCCAAGTGGCCTTACAGTTAGGAGTAAACCTTCAATTGATGGTGAAAAATTAGGGAAATTTCCTCCAGGAGAACATCTAGAACTTATAAAAAATACAGAGAAAGTTTTATCTATTGTAGATAATGGTTTATCTGTAAATGGAAATTGGTTCAAAGTAAAGAGAATGAACCATAGTTGGGACAAAAAACCTGCATTAACAGGTTATGTGTTTAGCGGATATTTACTGAAAAATGAAAGTAGACCTAGTAATCCTTCTGATGCTATCACAATTGAAAAATCAACACTAAATTTTAAAAATTTTAACCTTACCTTTTATTTTTATGAAATTGATAATCGTTATGAAGGTCATAATGTTGTAAAAAAAGATACGATGTATGTTTATGAAGATGTATTTAATGATTTAAGCGATAAATTAATTCATATTAAACCTAAAGTAAAAATAGATAATGTTGAATTATTTTACACCTTTAAAGAAAAGGTTTGGGAATATAACGGTGATGAATCTAATTCAAAAGAGCCTTATAAATGGGAAGGGAATAGTCCATTTAAAAAACTATCACTGGCAAAGAAAATGATTCTATTTCCAAAAATAGAATATGAAAAAGTAGAAACTTCCAGACAGGTCAATTTAAAATTAAGAGATACTTTAGTGCACTACCCAGGAGAAATGGGAGGAACAACAGCCACTATGAGCTATAATGGAAGACCATGTGTGCATTTTATATCTGATGTTATTTTAAAAATAGTTTTGCATCATAGTAACGGCACTACAGAAATTAAATATATTAACATCAACTTGTCTTATGGGTGCTAGTAATTTAAAATTTCTTAAGATGCCATTTGTTTAGCGCTAGCTGTCAGGTAAAAAAATAAAAACTATATAATTAATGAAGTCATACCATATAATTTTTAATTCAGAGTATCTTGATAAAATGCAGATTGACAAGGAACACCCAACTTGCAGTATAAAAAATCAAAATGATACAGAGTATTTATTTGGAGGCAGTTTAAATGACGAATCTGACAAAAATTTAAATCATTTAATCACATTATTTCCTATTCCTAACGAAATTGAAATCTATAACGTATCAAAACTTACTCTTGCAATTGACTTTGAATTGTTTTTCAATAGTTTGTTATGTGATAAGTATTTATATTATCAACACGACGTTGAAGGGTACCCAACTTTATTTACAAAGGATATTACTGTATCAAATGAATATGACAAAAAACCAATAATTGAAACTAAAGTTAAGCTAGGAGAAACTCCCCTTGAATGGTCAAATCAAGAATGGGAAGATGGAAATAATAACAAAATTGGTGGAGTCCCAACTTGGGTGCAAGAACCTGAATATTTGAATTGTCCTTGCTGTAAAGAAAAAATGATGTTCTTAATGCATTTAAATAGTGACTTACCAGTAAATGAACCAGTGCAATTACATGATGGGCTAATTTACAAAGACACAATTATGTTTGGAAATGGAGGGATTTGCTATGTTTATTGGTGTGATAAAGATAGAATTAGTGGGTATTTATGGCAATCAACATAAAAAATACTGGCTATCAGGTTTGGTGATTACCCAAAAATATAGAATTTAAAACCAATTTTGCCAAATCATTGATTTGACTTTTAATGATGAGTAAATCAAAAACAAAATAAAAAGTTTGACTATAAGCTTACCACTTCTTTATTCAACCATTGTGAAGAGTAGTTGATTTACTACAGAAATTAAAATAATCAAATAAACACTGAATACAGTGTAATGTGATAGAATAACTGTTTTTAGCTTTATCTGGTCTATAATTCTAAAGCATAAATACAGTGAATACTATTATTAGAATAAAAATTCAAGCGAATTAAAAAAGTCAACTAGACTATGAAAAAAGAATAGAAAAAACTTTAAACCACTTCATTACCCCGATTTATATACCTAATATTATCTAGCATAAAATACCAGTCAAAATGAACACTAAAACCTTTTTAATAATAATAATTTGCCTTTCTATAATCCAGTCATGCAAAACAACCAAAACCAGTGTAAAAAGTGATGCCACAGACATAGAGGCTGTATATGTGTACCAAAATGGGAAAGAAAAAAGAATCATAGGAGAAGACTCTAAAATATCAATTGAGGCAAACAAATTTTCAGTAAGATTTAATAATAAACCTTACAATGCTCAAAATGAAGAGCGATACTCAGCTCAGGTAACAGCTTTTTTAAATAAAGAGGAGTTATTAAAAATCAAATCAGGTATGCCAAAATCAGAAACCAACTGTTTTACACCAGGAACAGGCATGGCACCAAACCAAAGTGGTAGATATGAATCCTTGATATTTGGTAATGATAGACACCACTACTTAGTCTATAAAAATTCAGAAAGTAAGCGACTTAAACTGCTCAACAAATCAAACCATTTTATGACCCTAGAATTTGAAATAGATGGGGTATACTATAACGGTAAAGAAGAAAAAATGGCAACAACAGATCTCGGTGAATTTTATTTAGCAATTTTGATTGATAGAAATTTGAATGGTATAATTGACAAAGGAGAACTAAAAAAAATAACGATACGTATAAAATAAAAAACATAACATTATATCATAGATAATACGGGTTTGTGGATTAATCAAAAATAATCACTTACGTCTTGTTCCATCCATTATATATTATCTAAAAATTTCTTAAATACAATTCTGTATTCAGGCCTCTAATCTTTGAGAAAAACCATATATTCAATTCTCAAAGACTTGGTCTATATTTTTAGAGAGTCTAAAGTTGTAACCAATTAAAGAATATACAAATGAAAAAGACTTCTATACAAAATCCCGTTGGTACAAATTTATTCCTTGTACTATTAATTTTACTAATTTGTATTTCTTGCAATGATAAGAACGTTGAGGATTTAAATCCAATGGAAGGAGTATGGGAACTAAGCCACTTCTATCACCTTGCGAATGGAGATACCCTAATTACAGATACAGCCAAAGTGCAACACAAAATCTACCTAAATGGCCATGTAATTTGGAATACTGATCCAGCCCCAGATTCTTCAGAGTGGCATGGATATGGCACGTATACCTATAAAAATGATACCGTTATAGAAATCCTAACCTCAATGTCAAAATCAATGAAGAGTGATAATAACAAGTATGTCATTCCTATAGAACATAGTAATAACTCCTACAAACAAGTAAATACCTATAGAAACAACGATACCATTTATCAGAATATTGAGATTTATAAAAAATTAGATTAAATCTAAAATAATAGTATTTTTATTCTAAATAAATAAGGAGTATAGTTATTATAGTAACTATATTTTTTATAGCCAACAAGCAGAAAAACTCTTGATTTGGAAAATTGGCATATATTTTGTACATTTCAATGTACGTTTTTATGTACAATTTAAAAACAATCACTATGAGAGCAATTACAATTTCAACTTTAAGAAAAAGCATTAAGAAACATTTTGACTATGTTTCAAAATCCTCTGAGGTTATCGTAGTTCCACGAAGTAAAGGGAAAGACGCTGTTGTTATAATGTCCATAAAGGAGTATAATTCGTTAAAAGAAACTGGGCACTTATTATCTACAAAAGCTAATAGAACCAGATTAATGGAATCAATCGAGCAACTTGAGAAAGGTCAAATTGTCTCTTTTAATGAAGACGAAATTGAATTAGCTCATTAATGAACATTGAATTTACTACTCACGGTTGGGAAGAATTTACTTATTGGTTAGAAAATGATGTAGATACTGCATTAAAAGTAAAAGAGTTAATAAAAGCAATTAAACAAAATCCATTTAAAGGAATAGGTAAACCAGAGCCTTTAAAATATAGCCTTAAAGGGTTTTGGTCAAGGAGAATAACTGGAGAACATAGACTTGTCTATAAAGTTTCAGGTAAAAAAGGGATTGATCAAAAATGTTCAATAGTTCAATGCAGATTCCATTATGATGACAGATAATGCCAGTTGCTAACAAGATATAAACGGCATTAAAACGACCGTTTATACTAAACGTTGGTGTGCCACGAAGTGGCATACATCCAGTAGGTGTAAATCCTACCAGAGCAATTACCTGTTCACTCTGAAGATACATGGACAGTAAGTTTCGTGAGGGACTCGCTGAAGCT
>NZ_OMKE01000007.1:0-2500 GCF_900299535.1 Aquimarina aquimarini
TTATTGATTAACAAAGAGCTAGTGGCGAAGAAGATCGCTTCATTAGTTATTAAAAAGTTCATAGACATATTGATTGACAGCGCGTATTATGCTATTTATAGTATATACGAAGAATAAAAACTAGAAACATCAAAGAGATACGATTATAAATTCCGTTGTATTGTTTTAGAATAATATTTAAAGACAAACGATGAAGAGTTTGATCCTGGCTCAGGATGAACGCTAGCGGCAGGCTTAACACATGCAAGTCGAGGGGTAACAGGAGTAGCTTGCTATTTGCTGACGACCGGCGCACGGGTGCGTAACGCGTATAGAATCTACCTTATAGTAAAGGATAGCCCAGAGAAATTTGGATTAATACTTTATAGTATCAAAAGACAACCTTGTTTTATGATTAAAGATTTATCGCTATAAGATGACTATGCGTTCTATTAGCTAGTTGGTATGGTAACGGCATACCAAGGCTACGATAGATAGGGGTCCTGAGAGGGAGATCCCCCACACTGGTACTGAGACACGGACCAGACTCCTACGGGAGGCAGCAGTGAGGAATATTGGACAATGGAGGCAACTCTGATCCAGCCATGCCGCGTGTAGGAAGACTGCCCTATGGGTTGTAAACTACTTTTATAGAGGAAGAAACAATTTCACGTGTGAGATTCTGACGGTACTCTACGAATAAGGATCGGCTAACTCCGTGCCAGCAGCCGCGGTAATACGGAGGATCCAAGCGTTATCCGGAATCATTGGGTTTAAAGGGTCCGTAGGCGGGTTTGTAAGTCAGTGGTGAAAGTTTTCGGCTCAACCGGAAAATTGCCATTGATACTGCAAGTCTTGAATTATTGTGAAGTGGTTAGAATATGTAGTGTAGCGGTGAAATGCATAGATATTACATAGAATACCGATTGCGAAGGCAGATCACTAACAATATATTGACGCTAAGGGACGAAAGCGTGGGTAGCGAACAGGATTAGATACCCTGGTAGTCCACGCCGTAAACGATGGTTACTAGCTGTTCGACATTTATGTTGAGTGGCTAAGCGAAAGTGATAAGTAACCCACCTGGGGAGTACGTTCGCAAGAATGAAACTCAAAGGAATTGACGGGGGCCCGCACAAGCGGTGGAGCATGTGGTTTAATTCGATGATACGCGAGGAACCTTACCAGGGCTTAAATGTAGATTGACAGGTTTAGAGATAGACTTTCCTTCGGGCAATTTACAAGGTGCTGCATGGTTGTCGTCAGCTCGTGCCGTGAGGTGTCAGGTTAAGTCCTATAACGAGCGCAACCCCTGTTGTTAGTTGCCATCGAGTAATGTCGGGAACTCTAGCAAGACTGCCGGTGCAAACCGCGAGGAAGGTGGGGATGACGTCAAATCATCACGGCCCTTACGTCCTGGGCCACACACGTGCTACAATGGTAGGTACAGAGAGCAGCCACTTGGTGACAAGGAGCGAATCTATAAAGCCTATCACAGTTCGGATCGGAGTCTGCAACTCGACTCCGTGAAGCTGGAATCGCTAGTAATCGGATATCAGCCATGATCCGGTGAATACGTTCCCGGGCCTTGTACACACCGCCCGTCAAGCCATGGAAGCTGGGAGTACCTGAAGTCCGTCACCGTAAGGAGCGGCCTAGGGTAAAACTGGTAACTGGGGCTAAGTCGTAACAAGGTAGCCGTACCGGAAGGTGCGGCTGGAACACCTCCTTTCTAGAGACTTTCCTTTTATAAGGGAATCAGAAATGATACGATGGAATGTATCTGTTGGTTGTTTTTAGTTTTTAGCTGTTAATTAATTATTTAAGAGAAATTAGATGCTAGGTTTTTGGACTCTAGATTTTTGGTCTAGATTCTATTTTCTATAAGTCTGTTCTCTTAAAAAAGACAGTCTCATAGCTCAGCTGGTTAGAGCGCTACACTGATAATGTAGAGGTCGGCAGTTCGAGTCTGCCTGAGACTACAAATGATTACGTTCATATTATTATATTGAAAGGAAATTTTAGAAGTTGAGAATTCATTACTTCATTATTCGAGATTCTGAATTCGACATTTAGGATTTCACAAATGGGGGATTAGCTCAGCTGGCTAGAGCGCCTGCCTTGCACGCAGGAGGTCATCGGTTCGACTCCGATATTCTCCACAATTCTTTAGATATAGGGATTGATAGATTATAAAACACAGGATTCATTATATGAAAAACGTTTTATTTTCATTGGTTTTATATTGTTTAACAAGAAAAACGTTCATTGACATATTGATTTAAAAATACGAGCACATATATTAATATATGTGATAAAAAAAGAGTGATAATATCAATGATATTATCAAAAAAACTAAAAGAGCAAGTTAAAGCAAGACGCATAAGCTAATTAAGGGCGTATGGGGAATGCCTAGGCTCTCAGAGGCGAAGAAGGACGTGACAAGCTGCGAAAAGCTACGGGGACAGGCACATACTGATTGATCCGTAGATATCCGAATGGGGCAACCCGGCATATTGAA
>NZ_OMKE01000007.1:7500-212824 GCF_900299535.1 Aquimarina aquimarini
TGCTAGAATTGCATATGAAGCAGAAGTTTTAGAACATAATGAACCAGGAGGGTTGATGGATCAATATTCAATTGGCATAGGCAATGTTTTGTTTATTGATACAAGTAAAGAAGCATCTTATGATACTATTAAGAATGATATTCCAGGATTAATTGTTGGAGAATCTGGGGTAAAAAAAGAAACCATAGGTACTTTGGGAGATAGAAAAGAAAAAGCATTAAAAGCGATTAAGTATATCGCTGATAAAGTTCCTGATTTTGACTTGAAAAGAACAAAATTAGAGGAATATGATGACTATGAGAAATACGTTCCAACAGAATTGAAACCTTATTTTTTTGCAGCGCTAAAAAATCATTCAATCACTTTGAAAGCGCTAGAGGAACTAAAAAAAGAATGCCCCAATATGGAGTATATTGGGAATCTAATGAATGAACATCATCTTGTGCTCAAAAATATTCTTAAAATAACAGTACCTATAATAGATAATATGGTAGCAAAAGCTATAGAAGCAGGTGCATATGGAGTAAAGATCGTGGGGTCTGGTGGTGGTGGAAGTATTGTTGCGCTAGCTCCAAAAAACAAAGAACAGGCTGTTATCGAAGCAATTCAAAAAGAAGGTAAAGCTGCATATGTTGTTAATGTAGATGCAGGGGCTAGAGTTATTTAAAAAATAAGGAATATGTATGAAAATTTAATTATTCTGGCAGGAGGAGCTTCTTCTAGAATGAAAAAAGAAACAACAACAGGACTTAGTAGTGAGTTAACAGTACAAGCAAATACAAGAACAAAATCTCTTATTAGTATTGATGCAGCAGGAAGACCTGTTATGGATTACCTATTGTATAATGCCAAAAAAGCTGGGTACACCAAAATTTTTATTGTTATAGGAGAGAATGGAGGGTTGATGAAGGAGTTTTATGGAGCAGAGGATAAAGGAAATGACTTTCATGGATTAACGATTAATTATGCGGTACAATACATACCAAAAAATAGAGTCAAACCTTTTGGTACAGCAGATGCACTTTGTCAAGCAATTATTCAATATCCACAATTAAGAAATGATAGCTATACAGTATGTAATAGTGATAATTTATATTCAATAGAAGCATTACAAGCATTACGAGAAATAAATCACCCTAATGCATTTATGAGTTATGATAGAGATGCATTGCAGTTCCCAATAGAGCGTATAGCTCAATTTGCATTGGTGTCTTTGGATAATGAAGGTTTTTTAGAAAATATAATCGAGAAACCATCAGTGATAGATAGTCAGCGATATAAGGATAAAGAAGGTAAGCTTAGAGTAAGTATGAATGTATTCAAATTTAATGGAGCAATGTTTCAGGATTATATTGATAATTGTCCTATAAACGAAAAACGAAACGAAAAAGAATTACCCACAGCTTTATTAAACATGGTAAAAGAAAATAAACAGTCTGTTATAGGTATTCCAATTTCAGAACATGTGCCAGATTTAACGTCAAAAGAAGATATTGCTATTTTAAAAAAATATATAGAAAAAGAATATGTAGATATGAATTGGGATTAAGGTAATAGGGGGCAAATTAATTTTGATGCATGTATTTTTATGAATTTATTAAAAAGACTATTATTCTTGAATTCTAATTCTTGAAATATTTCAGAAAATGACAACTAATCTTATATTGTTTTTTTATTGAACTTAATTGAAACTAATATATAAATAGAGCTTGCATTTTTTAAGGTAATTTGATGAGAAGTTATAAATTTCACTTTATCTTTTTTTTATATTTAAATTCTTTTTTTTACTAGTATAATTACCTTTTTGAAGTTTAATATTCTTTGTATGTTTGTTTGGAATTAGGTTTAAGGTTGATTCTTGTCCCTTATTAGAATGCGTATGAAAGCTATCTGCTTGTTTGTTGTGTTAATGTGTTTTATGCCTACTTTGTATTCTATGCAAAAGCAGAAAGTGGTAGATTCTATTTCTTCAGATTCATTACAACAAAAATTATTGGTAGAACTGGAACTGTTGTTTTGGAAGAATGAAAATAAAGGTTCAGTTCTTAGAAATAAAATTGCCAGTACATATCTTTTTAAGGCCAAAAAAATAATGGATAAAGAAAAGATAGCCGATGGATATCAAATGTTTCTTTCTATCTATAAAAAAGATTCTCATATATCATTACAATATGTAGACTCTATTATAGGAGTAACTAAAGAGTTGAAAAATAATCATTATCCTTCTACAGGATATACGATGAAAGGAAATATATTAAGCGCAATAGAACAATATGATGAAGCATTAAAAGCATATTTGATTGCTAAACAATATGCAGAAAGGAATAATAATGCACAACAATTGATTGGTTTAAAACACAATATAGCATTGTTGAAAACTACTTTAGGAAAAGAGAAAGAAGCTTTGCAAGTGTATAGACAAAATTATAACTCTTTAGAAAAACAAGGTAGTGCTATAAAAAATAGTCAAATTTATATAGCTACGTTATATAAATTATCGGATAGTTATAATGGAATTAAACGCTATGATTCTGCATATTTTTATTTAAAAAAAGGTATTAAAGCTAGTCTGTCTAATAAGTATAAGTTTTATTACCCGAATTTTTTATTTATTTATGGAATCAATAGCTACCACAGAGAGGAGTATCAATCCGCTATTGATAGTTTGAGAAAAGCATTGGTTTTATCCAAAGAAGATGTGAATGATATAAATGTAAGAAAAGGGTATTTGTATTTAGGAAAAATCTATTTACATCTAAAAGAAGAAGGGAAAGCACTATACTATTTAAAAAAAGTAGATGAGATAACTAATGAATCAAACTACAGATTAGAAATAGGAGAGACGTTTACATTATTACTGGATTATTATAAAAAGAATAAAGATCAACATAATCAGTTAGAAATAATGGAAAAAATGCTACGGTATGAAAGCATTTCTAATATAAAATATAATCGATTAAATAACTCCATTGTAAAAAAGTATGATATCCCACAATTGATCAAAGATAAAGATCAATTGATAAGTGAAATTAGAAATGACAATAAGTTTTTGACTTATACATCAATATCTTTTAGTGTTTTTTTGATCATATCAGTGAGTTCTTTTTACATTTATTTTTCTAAGAAAAGGAAAAATAAATATAAAATTCAATTAAATAAGGAACTAGAGAAGGTTAAAGCTATAGAGGATAAGAAGGTAAAGGTTGTGAAATCAAATAAGGATCTTTCTGCCAAATTGATTAAGGAAATACTTGAGAAGTTGAATGATTTTGAATGTAATCAAGGATATTTAAAAAACGACCTTACTCTAATTAAGGTTTCAAAAAAAATAAAAACAAATTCTACCTATTTATCTAAAGTGATCAATATGGAAAAGCAAAAGAATTTTGCAAATTATATTAATGATTTAAGAATAGAATATTGTGTAAGTCAAATAGAAACTAATGAAAAGTTTAGACAATATTCTATCAAGTCAATTGCAAAGGAGGTCGGTTTTAATAATATACAATCTTTTGCAAAAGCTTTTTTTAAGAATAAAGGGTGTAATCCAGTAGAATATGTAAAAAGAGTTGCGGGCTAGTTAGTCGTGATTTTTTTATCTTTAAGAAAATAGGTGAATATTTATAAAATTTAAGTTTTAATGTAAGATTAAACGATCTCAATAAAGATTAACTTCTTATTTTTAAAATCTAAAAGAATCAAATTAAAATACAATGAAAGGAAAAAATAAAATCAAGCTTCAAAAAATTAAAATTGCAAAATTAGATGATTCAATGAAATTTCGAATTAAGGGAGGAGATGATTTTGGGAAAACTAATAGTGCTGGTTGTGTTTCACAACCCCCTTGTCAATCGATAATTGATGTAGCTGATGAATAAGAAGTCATGTATGTAATTATAGAATATAGAGGTGCAATTCTTGATGTGTTTTGTTTAATTTAAAATTCAGTTCAGATAGGGGTGAGTTTACGTTTTGGAGAAAATATAGATAGAATATCTAAAATAAAAAAGCCCAGTTTGTAAGACACAAACTGGGCTTTTTATTAAAGAATTTTTAATTAATCTCTAAGAATACTTCTCGAAATTACGATTCTCTGTATTTCAGAAGTTCCTTCGTATATCTGAGTTATTTTTGCATCTCTCATTAAGCGTTCTACATGGTACTCTTTAACAAAACCATTCCCTCCATGCACCTGTACAGCTTCAACAGCAACATCCATTGCTACCTCAGAAGCATATAATTTTGCCATTGCACCAGAAAGATCATAATTCTCATGATTGTCTTTATCTTTTGCCGCTTTGTATACAAGCATTCTTGCAGCCTCAATTTTGGTGTGCATGTCAGCAAGTTTAAAAGCGATAGCTTGATGATTCATTATTTCTGTTCCAAAAGCTTTACGTACTTTAGAATATTCTTTTGCCAATTCATAAGCTCCTGCAGCAATTCCTAAAGCTTGTGCTGCAATACCAATTCGGCCACCAGCTAGTGTTTTCATAGCGAA
The DNA here is from genome assembly GCF_900299535.1 of Aquimarina aquimarini. GTDB lineage: Bacteria > Bacteroidota > Bacteroidia > Flavobacteriales > Flavobacteriaceae > Aquimarina > Aquimarina aquimarini. The sequence continues at coordinate 12,002 of NZ_OMKE01000007.1, forward strand.
TTTGAATCCAAAACCATCTTCTCCAATTCGATTTTCTTTAGGAACTTTTACATCATTAAATATAAGAGAGTGGGTGTCACTACCTCTTATTCCAAGTTTATCTTCTTTTGGGCCAATTTCAAACCCTTCCCATCCCTTTTCAACTATAAAAGCATTGATGCCTTTATGTTTTTTCTCTCTATCCGTTTGGGCAATAACCAAATAGTAATCTGCAGAGTTACCATTGGTAATCCAGTTTTTTGTACCATTAAGGATATAATGATCTCCTTTATCTATAGCCGTTGTTTTTTGAGAAGTAGCATCACTACCTGCTTCTGGTTCTGATAGGCAGAAAGCTCCTATTGATTCTCCTGTAGTAAGCTTGGTTAAGTATTTTTCTTTTTGCTCAGCATTTCCATAGGTATCAAGCCCCCAGCATACCAGAGAATTATTTACAGAAACAATAACAGAGCAAGAGGCATCAATTTTAGATAATTCTTCCATTGCAAGAACGTAAGAAATTGTATCCATTCCACCTCCACCATATTCAGGAGAAGCCATCATACCAAGAAAGCCAAGTTCTCCCATTCTTTTTACTTGTTCTGTGGGAAATTCTTGCTTGTTGTCGCGTTCGATTACACCGGGTAATAATTCTGATTTGGCAAAATCACGAGCTGCGTCTCGGATCATTAACTGCTCTTCTGATAATTTGAAGTCCATATTTCTTTATAATTTACTATGCGTGCATAACACGAAATTCGTACTTTTTAATGAAAAAAAAATGAGATACCCCCCTTTTTTTTAGTAATTCTACAAATATAAGCTATAATATGATAGTTTTACTGTTTTTTTGATTTTTTGAGAAAATCACTTTTAGCCATATATGTCGGGGAATTTTTATATATTCTTTGATAAAGCATCTAAGTTGTTTTTCTCCTGTGAAAAAGATCTCCCTTAATTTACTATAATTTTATTTTTATTTCAGGTTTTACCGTATTTAGTTTTTTATATTTGTGAAATCACATTTGATTGTAATTCGATTTATTGTAATATCAAGAAATATGACTCAACTCTAACCTCCGTAAGGAGGATTATTTTTAATTTAAAAGTACGATAGTAAATATGTTGTTTTTTGAAATATGTTTTTGAAAATACAATTGGTTATTCAATAAATTGAAATTTTAAAAATGAAAGAGTTATTAAGTAAATACGAAAATAAAACACCTGAAATAGTTTTTAATTGGAAGGATTCTGAAACCGAAGCCGAAGGCTGGACTGTTATAAATTCTCTTAGAGGAGGAGCAGCTGGAGGAGGTACAAGAATGCGTAAAGGATTGGATATGAATGAGGTTCTTTCTTTGGCAAAAACTATGGAGGTTAAGTTCACAGTATCTGGCCCTACAATAGGAGGTGCAAAATCAGGTATTAATTTCGACCCTGATGATCCACGCAAAAAAGGAGTACTTAAACGATGGTATAAAGCAGTCTCTCCATTATTAAAAAGCTATTATGGAACTGGAGGGGACCTTAATGTAGATGAGATACATGAGGTGATCCCTATTACCGAAGAATGTGGTGTGTGGCACCCTCAGGAAGGTGTATTTAATGGCCATTTTCAACCTACAGAAGCAGATAAGATTAATAGAATAGGACAGTTGCGCCAAGGAGTAATCAAGGTGCTGGAAAATACTATGTTCTCTCCCGATGTAGATAAAAAATATACTGTAGCAGATATGATTACAGGATATGGAGTTGCAGAAGCAGTAAGACACTATTACACTATCTATGGCGGCGAAGTAAAAGGAAAGAGAGCTGTAGTGCAAGGTTTTGGTAATGTAGGCTCGGCAGCAGCTTATTATCTTTCAGAGATGGGAGCAAAAGTTGTGGGAATTATTGATCATGCTGGTGGATTGATCAAAGAAGAAGGTTTCTCTTTTGAAGAAATTAAGGAATTGTACTTAAATAAAAAAGGAAACAAATTATATAGTGAACAACTCATTCCTTTTGAAGAAATGAATGAAAGAGTGTGGTCACTGCCAACAGAGATTTTTGCACCTTGCGCGGCATCTAGATTGATTACCAAAGACCAGATAACAAAAATGATTGACTCTGGATTAGAAGTTATCTCATGTGGAGCGAATGTTCCTTTTGCAGATAGTGAAATATTCTTTGGACCTATTATGGAGTATACTGATGAGAAAGTAAGTTTGATACCTGATTTTATTTCTAATTGTGGAATGGCAAGAGTCTTTGCATATTTTATGGAAAGAAAAGTGCAAATGACAGATGAAGCTATTTTTAAAGATACCTCAGAAACGATAAAGAAAGCAATTCAGGATCTTTATAATAATAAACAAACAAAAACCAATATAAGTAAGACAGCATTTGAGATAGCCCTCAAACAGCTAGTCTAAATATTAATTGTATTAACCAAGTAAAACTATGTTCAAGTATTTTTTAGGGAGCAGTCCAAAATGGTTTAAGGCCGTAATGGTAGGATTTTTGATTTTTAATGTATTTTCTTATTTCTTTTTAGGGCCAACAATAACGTCCTGGTTGTTTATAGGAGAGTTTATATTTACGCTGGCAATGGCGCTTAAGTGTTACCCATTACAATCGGGAGGATTATTAGCTATTCAAATCTTAGCATTAAATCTTACTACATCAAAAAACGCATACCATGAAGTTGATCAGAACCTAGAAGTAGTTTTACTATTGGTTTTTATGGTAGCAGGAATATATTTTATGAAACCTTTACTGATGTATATCTTTAGTAAAGTTTTTACAAAAATAAAATCTAAAGTGGTATTGTCGCTATTATTTGTATTTCTAGCGGCAGTACTTTCTGCATTTTTAGATGCATTGACTGTAACTGCTGTATTGATAAGTGTTGCAGTAGGGTTTTATGGTGTGTATCATAAGATTCATTCAGGATCAGGAGATTATAATGAGAGTGGTGTGCTGGATAAAAAAGAATTGAGTGGAGAGACTCTAGAGCAATTCAGAAGCTTCTTGCGAAGCTTAGTGATGCATGGAGTTGTGGGTACAGCACTAGGAGGTGTGTGTACCTTGGTAGGAGAACCTCAAAACTTACTGATAGGTGAGCGAATGGGGTGGGATTTTATACAATTCTTTCTCAAAATGGCACCAATCTCATTGCCAGTTTTTGGGGCAGGAATGATTACAACAGTAATTTTAGAAAGCACAAAATCATTTGGTTTTGGAGCGAAATTACCAGAAGTAGCTAGAAAAATTATCGAAAATTATACAGAAGAAGAAGATGCTAACCGATCAGAAAAATCCAAATATGGATTAATCGTTCAGGCAGTATCAGCATTACTATTAATTGCAGGTCTAGCATTGCATTTGGCACCAGTTGGATTAATAGGTTTAGCGCTAATTATAGTGCAAACTGCTTTTATGGGAATTACCGAAGAGCACCAACTAGGAAAAGCTTTTGAAGAAGCGCTACCGTTTACTGGATTGATCGTTGTTTTCTTTGTTATTGTTGCAATGATACATGATCAGCACCTTTTTAAACCAATTATTGATTGGGCGCTATCTTTAGATCCAGGCCAGCAACCTTCAATGTTTTATGTGGCAAATGGAGTATTATCAATGATCAGTGATAATGTCTTTGTAGCAACAGTTTATATAGGAGAAGTAAAACAGGCATTTGATAATGGAGTGATATCAAGAGAGCAGTTTGAGAAACTAGCTATTGCGATTAATACAGGTACAAATTTACCAAGTGTTGCAACACCAAATGGTCAAGCAGCGTTTTTATTCTTGTTGACCTCCTCTTTGGCACCATTGATTGGATTGTCATATACCAAAATGGTAAAAATGGCTTTCCCTTATACAATAGTTCTTGGAGGTATTGGTTTATTAGGGATAATATATATACTATAAAATTAAACATACTTAACCTACAGAATTAACGTTAGTATACTAACCACTAAATTAACGAAATCAAAATGACATATTTATCAATGCTTGGCGCTTTGGCCCAGAATACCCCAGAAATTGAGACACCAGTAGAAGACAATTCACTATCGATCATGGATCTTTTGCTTAGCGGAGGAACAGGAGCGATAGTTATTATAGGAATCCTTTTTGTACTACTGTTTGTAGCAGTTTATATTTATTTTGAAAGAATATTTGCGATTAAAGCAGCTTCAAAATATGATGAAGGCTTTATGGATAAGATTAGAGATAGTGTAGTAAATGGTAAGATAGAGGCTGCAAAAATACTTTGTGCCCAAACAAACAATCCTATTGCTAGATTAACAGAAAAAGGGATTTCTAGAATAGGTCATTCCTTAGAAGATATAAACAAAGCAATAGAAAATGCAGGTAGACTTGAGGTGTATAAGCTAGAGAAAAATGTAAGTATTTTAGCTACCGTAGCAGGGGCTGCTCCTATGATTGGTTTCTTAGGAACAGTAATTGGTATGATTTTAGCATTCCATAATTTGGCATCAAGTTCAGGAACTGCAGATATGGGTGTTTTGGCAGAAGGTATTTATACTGCTATGACAACAACTGTAGGAGGATTGGTAGTTGGTATTGTTGCCTATATAGGGTATAACCATTTGGTAGTAAGAACAGACAAAGTGATTCATAGTATGGAGGCTAACGCTGTTGATTTCTTAGACTTGTTAAACGAACCTGCATAATATGAATTTGAGAGGAAGAAACAAGGTAAGTCCAGAGTTTAGTATGTCTTCTATGACAGATATTGTATTTCTGTTACTAGTATTTTTTTTACTAACATCTCCTGCGATTACTCCAGAAGCTCTAGATTTAATATTGCCTAAAGCAAAAGGAAAAAGTTCTAATGTGCAGAATATATCTGTAAGTATTACTAATAAACTGCAATACTATATAGATGATGAGCGTATAAGTCAAAGCAGTTTAGAATCAACTTTGCTATCTAGATTAGAAGGAAAAAATGAACCGACAATTATTCTTAGAGCAGAAGAAGGAGTTCCTATAGAGAAGGCAGTTGGAGTAATGGATATTGCGAATCGAAATAAATTTAAAGTAATATTGGCTGTTAGGCCAGAGTGATAATGATAAAACTAGATACAAAACATAAAAGAAAATCATTTATACTTACAGTACTAGTGCATTTAGGGATTGTTTTCTTACTGTTTTATCTGATTTTGAATTATATAGATGTAGAAGAAGAAAGTGGTATTGCTGTAAATTTTGGAACTACAATGACTGGGTCAGGAAAAGTTCAGCCTGATAAACCTATTAAGTCAACCCCAAAGCAGACAAGCCCAGAGGTGTCTTCTTCTACTCCAGAACCACAAGAAGAGTCTCCTGAGATTAAAGATAAGGTGATAACTCAAGATATAGAAGATGCACCTGTAATTGAGAAAAAACCAAAAAAACAACCTAAAAAGAAGGTTGAGAAAACAAAAGAAACATCTAAGGATAATCGCAAGGAAACTTCAAAAAATAAAGTAGAGAATAAGCTTACAGAAAAAAAAGAGGAGAAAAAACCTGATCCGAAGCCAGATAAATCTACATTGGATATTTTAAATAGTTTTTCCAACGGACCGAAAAATGATGGAAAAGCTAAAGGAGGAGAAGGAGATGATAATTCTCCTGGTGACAAAGGAAGTCGTGATGGAGACCCTAATGCCAAAGCATATTATGGAACAGGGAAAGGACTGGATGGTGATGGTAATTATAGATTAGGAGGAAGAAAAGCACTTAATAAAAAAAAGCTTTTGCCTGATTGTAACGAATCAGGAATTGTTGTGGTGCGGATAGAGGTAAACCAAAGTGGTAAGGTGGTAAAAGCAACTCCTGGTGTCAAAGGGACAACCAATAGTGCTTCTTGTCTAATGAATCCTGCAAAAAAAGCGGCTATGGCTACCAAATTTAACAGTGATTCTAAAGCTCCTGTGAAGCAAGTAGGAACCATTATTTATCAGTTTCAAATTTCAGAATAATTATAGTGTATGAATTATAGGGAGACCCTGAATTGGATGTTTGCCCAATTACCGATGTATCAACGTCAGGGAGCTAGTGCGTATAAAATAGATCTTCAAAATACTATTCAGCTAGCCGCATATCTCAAAAACCCAGAGAACGCGTTTAAAAGTATTCATGTAGGAGGGACAAATGGTAAGGGTTCTGTGAGCCATATGCTGGCTTCTGTAATGCAGGAAGCAGGATATAAAGTTGGGCTGTATACTTCTCCGCATCTCAAGGATTTTAGAGAACGTATTCGGGTGAATGGAGAGAAGGTGCCCAAAGCATATGTAGTAGATTTTATAGCAAGTCATCAGCGTTATTTTGAAACCAATCAGTTGTCATTTTTTGAAATGACAGTAGGAATGGCATTTCAATATTTTGCTACATCAGAAGTAGATATAGCAATCATAGAGGTTGGACTAGGTGGCAGATTGGATTCTACTAATATTATTACTCCAGAAATATCTGTGATTACCAATATTGGATTGGATCATACTCGCTTTTTGGGAGATACTATATCAAAAATAGCCAAAGAAAAAGCTGGGATTATCAAAAAAAATATACCTGTTGTTGTGGGTAAGACCATAAAAGATGCAGAAGAAGTTTTTATAGAGACATCAAGAAAGCTTCATAGTAGGTTGTACATTGCAGAGGATTTTGAAGGAGAAACATATACTTCTGATCTAAAAGGGGATTATCAGAAGGAAAATATAAAGACAGTTTTGCAGACAGTAGACGTGATGAAATCTGTAGGCTGGGAAATATCTGATAAGTCTATAAAAGAAGGTTTACTACAAGTGAGAAAAAATACTCATTTATTAGGTAGATGGCATATATTACAAGAAGAACCAAAAGTAATTTGTGATACTGCTCATAATGAAGATGGGTTATTGTTTGTTATGAAGCAACTGTCTGATGAGAAATACGATCGTCTTCATATTGTTTTAGGAGTTGTTGATGATAAGGATTTGGATACGATTTTGCCTTTATTTCCAATGCATGCGCAATACTATTTTGTAAAACCAGATATTTTGAGGGGGCTAGATGCAGAAAAACTGAAGAAAAAAGCAGTAGAGTTTAATTTAGTAGGAAAAAAATATGACTCGGTTACAGATGCGTATGAATCTGCATTACAGCAAGCTACAAGTAATGATGTGGTGTATGTTGGAGGGAGTACATTTGTAGTGGCAGAAATACTCTGATTTTTGCAAAAAAACTTTTGGTAGACAATAAAACTATGTTATATTTGCATCCGCAATCACAATACGGATTGCGCTTTTAGGGCGCTTAGCTCAGTTGGTTCAGAGCACTTGGTTTACACCCAAGGGGTCAGGGGTTCGAATCCCTTAGCGCCCACTACAATTTACAGATAATGTGAATTGTGTTTTAAATGATGAGTTGATAAAGTCATTTTAATAATAATATTGTTTTAGGGCGCTTAGCTCAGTTGGTTCAGAGCACTTGGTTTACACCCAAGGGGTCAGGGGTTCGAATCCCTTAGCGCCCACAGAAATAAAAAATCCACACAATTTTGTGTGGATTTTTTGCTTTTATACTATTCTTAATTTGTAATTTTCAGAGATCAAGTGTTAGACCTATGCTTATGTAGGTGTTCTAGTTTGTTTGTTATCATGATCAATATATTTTTGAATGAATTATGTGTATTTAAAAGAAAAGTGATTTTGATGTAGAAACTTACTTTTTCCTTTTTAATTCAAATAGAAGAATGACTCAAATACTTTATTCGTATATACATAAAGAAAATCATGAGTACTTGCTACAAAATATAGCGCTTGATTTTCCAGTTAAATTTTATAAAAAAATTTTAAGATATAGAAGATGGCAGGATGCACAGTTGTCATTATTGGGTAGAGTGCTCTTGGATAAAGGTTGTAGAAATATAAATAGAAAAATCAACCAAGAAAAAATACAGTATACAGCGTATGGAAAACCATATGTAGAAGAAGGAGGGGTGAAGTTTAATATTTCTCATTCTGGAAATATGGTTGTTTGTGTTGTGACAGAAGGCTGTGAGGTAGGAGTGGATATAGAAGTGGTTCGAGACATAGATATTCATGATTTTAAATCACAGATGACAACATTAGAATGGCAAAAGATAATTTCTTCTCAGGATAGTAGGAATTCGTTTTTTGAGTATTGGACACAAAAAGAAGCGGTTATAAAAGCACATGGAATGGGACTATCGATTCCTTTAAAATCTTTTGAGATAGACAATAATCAAACAAATATAGAAGGGATAGATTTTTTTACAAAAGAGATTAATATCGATGATGGTTATAGGTGTTATTTAGCTTTTGATGATCAGGAGGCAATGTTAGGTATGCGGTATAATATGATTAATGTTGATAAGTATTAAATTTTCAGACTCTTTGTAGAGAGAATAAAAGGAAACAAGCTTCTTGCTGGTTTGTTATTTGTTTTGGTGTTATTTTTAAAGAATATAACGACTATTTAGAATAGAAAAGATAATCGTCATTGTGTCTATCTAATTATTTGAATAGAGTTGTATGGTAAGTTCGTTGCTTTTTATACCTGATATCTCAGGGTTTACGCATTTTGTTCAGAACACAGAGATTGCTCATAGCCAGCATGTTATTTCTGAATTGTTAGAGGTGCTTATTGAGGCTAATACTCAAGATTTGAAATTAGCTGAAGTAGAGGGGGATGCATTATTTTTTTATAAAGAAAAAGAGGTTCCTTCTCAAGAAAAGTTATTAGCTCAGGTTGAAACCATGTTTACCGCATTTTATAGTCACCTCAAGCTTTTAGAGAAAAATCGTATTTGTCCTTGTAATGCATGTGCAACAGCGCCAAATTTAGAATTAAAGATTGTGGTTCATTGTGGGGAATTGCAATTTATTACAGTGCAGAATAAGCATAAGCCTTTTGGAGAATCGGTTATAGAGGCTCATAGATTGCTTAAAAATTCAATAGCGAGTGATAATTATGTTTTGATAAGTGATAAGGTGTCTGCAATTGTTGGTCTTCGAGAAAACTATAGGAGTAAGTTGTATGATTTTGTAAAAGGAAAAGATCTGTATGATGGTAAGGAGATTGGTTATTTGTTTTCTACTATAGATAATGCAAAGCTAAAACTTAATTCATTTGCAGTTCCAGAGGAGGTAGTGTTAGATCATTCCCCATCAGTAGTTTTAACTAAAGAGTTTGATGTGAAAGCAACGCAGTTGTTGGAGTATATAACAAATTATGGTTATCGTCATTATTGGGTGAAAGGTGTTGATAAAATTGAGTACAACCCTGACGAGGTTACTCGGTCTGGTACAGAGCATGTATGTGTTATTGATGGTAAGCGGTTAAAATTTACTACAATTACTAAAAAGGGGAATCCTGATGAAATTATATATGGAGAGCGAACAACAGATGTTCCTTTAGAAGGTCTATGTCAGTTTTTTATTATAAAACCAATATCTGATAAAAAATGTTTATTGACAATAGAAGTGTATCCAGAGACAAGGTCTTTGTTAAGTAAGGTAATATTATTTCTATTTATCAAAAGAGCTATTAAAAAGTCTGTCAGGACTTCTATAGATAATTTAATTGAGTATGTTAGAGGATAATGCAGATGTTGATTAAAGAAGGTCTAAGATTCTTTCAAGCTTCATTCCTCGAGAGCCTTTGATGAGAATAGTGTTTTTTTTACTATTTAGATTCCAGTTGTTTTTTAAATCCTCATATGAAGTATATTTCTCAATGCGACTATCGGTATTTGTGGTTTCAAAGAATATATTTCCGATTAGGTATATTTTATCAATCTCTGTGTTGCTTATTTGATCTACTATTTTTTGATGCTCTAATAAGGATTCTTTGCCTAATTCGAACATGTCTCCTAAAAAAACAATTTTGTTTTTATCAGGTTGTTTGGTGAAATTAGTAATAGCGGCCTCCATACTTGTTGGATTGGCATTATATGCATCAAGGATAATTGTGTGCTCTTTTTCTTTTATAATCTGTGAACGATTATTGGTTGGAATGTAAGATGCGATCGCTTTTTTGATAATAGGTGCGCTAATTTTAAAATAACTTCCGATAGTAATAGCTGCTGCAATATTCGTGAAATTATATTCGCCAATTAGATGGCTAGAAATTGTTGTGTCATTGTAATAAACAGCTACATTTGGTGTGCTGTTTGTGATAGAGATGTTAACATCACTCTCGCTAGAAGAGGTGGCAAAGCTGTAAATATTCATTCCAGAAGAAGCGATGGTTAGTTTTTTGTCATCAAGGTTTAGAAAAACGAGTTTGTTGTGCTTTTTTAGGTAATCATAAAGCTCGGTTTTTCCTTTTAGAACTCCTTCTATACTTCCGAAACCTTCTAGGTGAGCTTTTCCTATGTTTGTGATGTATCCGTAATCAGGTTTTGTGATTTCACACAATGATTTAATCTCCTCCAGATGATTAGCTCCCATTTCTATAATCCCAATTTGTGTTTCTTTTGTCATGGATAACAAGGTGAGGGGAACGCCAATATGATTATTTAAATTCCCTATGGTAGCTGTTGTTTGAAAGCTTGAAGAGAGAACACTGTTGATAAGCTCTTTTGTGGTTGTTTTGCCATTACTACCAGTTAATGCTATAATGGGGATATTGAGGTAGTCACGATGAAAAGAAGCTAGATCTTGTAATGTTTTGAGGGTATCATTTACAAGAATGTATTTTTCTGAGGTTTTGTAGGTTGCTTCATCTATAATAACATATGATGCTCCAAGCTCTAGCGCTTTTTGTGCGTAGGTGTTACCGTTAAAATTTTCTCCTTTTAGAGCAAAAAACACACTGTTCTGTTTAATTTTTCGAGTATCAGTGCACACGCCATTGCTGGATATAAACAATTGATGTATTTGGTGGATAGTCATTAATTAGATGATGTTAAAAAAGCCCTGACAAGATTGTGCAGGGCTTTGGTATTTATAACGAACTTTGATTTATAATCTTATCTTTTTGGTTTCTGGTGTCTTGGTGTCTTTTTCTTTCTTGCTTTAGTACCTACACGAGACATTGCATTTCTGAAACCAATATAGTCGGTTGCCATATCTTGAGGCATAAACCTTCTTTGTGCAGGATCTAACCAGTATGCTCTGTCTTTCCAAGAGCCACCCTTGTATACACGTACCTTATCATCTACGATTGTAGTTCTCTTGCTAGACTCATCGTATCGTCGATCCATTTTGGTGCTATCTTCTGCATCTGGACCTACATGGTGAATAGGAGCGTTGTACATTCTTCTGTTAGGAGTATTTTCTTCCTGATATCCTTCGTAATATCTAGATGAGCTTTTGTCACCATCTCTATAGTTTCTATTGTCACTATCAGTAAAGTTAGTTCTCATGTATGTCTCATTCTCATCGATAGGAACTTGTAAAATTCCACCAGGTAATACACGAGCAATTATTTTTCCATTACTAAGTGTGTCATATACTATAGAGTCAGTCATTACTATTTTTACAGTTCCATCAGGATTAATAGCGTTTTTGGTATATACATTCCCTCTGTAGTAGTTGAAATCGTTATATTCATCATCTACAATTGGTCTGTATACATCAGCAACCCATTCTGCAACGTTTCCTGCCATATCATATAATCCATAATCATTAGGGTTATATGATTTTACAGGAGCAGTAATATCAGCTCCATCATCACTCCATCCAGCGATTCCACCATAATCACCATCACCTTGTTTAAAGTTTGCTAATTGGTCTCCTCGTGTTCTTCTTTGTCCTGATCTGGTGTATTTTCCATTCCAAGGATATTTTTTTCTACCTCTATAAATATTATAACTTCTGATTTCTACAAGGCCTAAAGCAGCATATTCCCACTCAGCTTCGGTTGGTAGTCTATATTTAGGTAAAAGTAATCCATCTTTTCGTTGGATGTATAATCCTGTAGAATCATTAGTTTTTGCGTATCTTTCTGAAGCTCTACCACCTCTGATGGCTTCATCATTACCTCCATAAGTTTGCGAAGGTGCGTTTAAATATGTGTCTGTGTCAAAAGTGCTTTCTGCAGAAACGTCTTCAAAAGGAGCGTTTTGTTTTATTACATCTTCTTCCTCAAGAATTCTTTCGTTAACGCGGTTTGTTCTCCAGTTACTAAATTCTACTGCCTGAATCCAATTTACACCAACAACTGGGTAATTAGCATATGCTGGGTGACGTAGGTAGTTATTGGTCATCATCTCGTTAAAACCAAGTCTGTTTCTCCAGACTAAAGTATCAGGAAGAGCTCCGTAGTATATATTTCTGTATTTAGGTTCTGTAGGAGGGTATACGCCTTTTAACCAATCTAAATATTCTAGATACATTACATTGGTTACTTCTGTTTCATCCATGTAAAAGGATTGAACATGTTGTTGTGTAGGAGTATTGTTCCAGTCGTGCATTACATCATCTTGTACACGACCCATGGTAAAGGTACCTCCTTCAATAAAGACAAGTCCAGGTCCAGTTTCTTGCTCTTTGTAATTGGTTTGTACCTGAAATCCACCATCTTTGGAATTGTATTTCCAACCAGTGGCTCTAGAACTGCTCCCATAATCGGTTTTAGAGCAACCAAACAGTAGAACACTAACGGAAAGCGCCATTAGCGACTTAAAAATAAACGCGTTTTTCATAATCTTAAGTTCGTTAAGTAGAAATTAGGGCTTGCAATATAAATAATAAACGTTAAAATTCCCCTAATTTTTTCAAAATATTATTAATTCACAGTTTTTTGCGAATTTATAATGACTTTGGTTTAACGCAATATTAAGGAGTTTATTATTTAGAAAGCAAGAAAAACTTCAATTTTATCATTGTAAAAATGTTGCTTAATTTTAATTTTTGATCAAAAACAGAATTTGTGAATGTTATGTTAAAAATATGTATAGGAGTTATTAATATTTATATTAACAGGGTTTGAATAAAAAATTAGAAATTCAATTTGTTCATTCAGGCGTGTGTTAAGGGGATTTATTGATTAAAAATCATATTAGATATAAGATATTTTCAAAATCAACGTTTATAAACAAGCAACTTAAAAAAATTAAGAACTCATTATTCTTACTAACTAAATAACTATATATTTGTCAAACTCAATTTTAAAGGATATGAAAAGATTATTAACCATTGGGCTGGTGTGCGTTATATTTTTAACTTCCAAAGTACAGGCTCAAGAACAAGTTAGGCCTATTACAACAGCAACTCCTTTTTTATTAATTGCAGCCGATGCGAGAGCAGCTGGTCTTGCGGATCAAGGGGTAGCAACTTCAGCAGACGCATTTTCGCAACAATGGAATCCTGCAAAATATGCCTTTGTAAAGAAAAAACAAGGGGTTGGAGTTAATTATACACCGTATTTAAGTAGTTTGGTGAATGATATATTTCTAGGAAATGTAAATTACTACAATCGTCTTAATGAACGTAGTGCAGTAGCAGCAAGTTTTAGGTATTTCAGTCTAGGGGATATAGAGTTTAGACAAGGGCCAAATGACGAGCCTAATGTGCAGAAGCCAAATGAATTAACGCTTGATGTTTCGTATGCATTGAGATTAAGTGAACAGTTTTCTATGGCAGTAGCAGGACGATATTTACGATCTGACCTTAGATTACAAGGTCCAAATAATGATGCTAGTGCTGCAGGAAGTTTTGGTGTAGATATAGCTGGTTTCTATCGAGGTGAAGAGATCGCTTATAATTCTTTTAATGGTAGATGGAGAGCAGGTGCTACTATTTCTAATATTGGACCAAAAATAAAATATGATGATGCAGGTCAGGAAAATTTTATTCCGACTAATTTTAGAGTAGGAGCGGCTTTTGACTTTATTTTTAATGAAGATAATAGGATTACTCCTTCGTTAGAATTTAGTAAATTGTTGGTTCCAACACCATTGGATGATACAATAGATAGAGATGGTGACGGTGATGTAGATTCAGAAGATCAAAAAATCGCTAATACAGAATACAATAATAAAAGTGCATTTGGATCTATATTTTCATCATTTGGTGATGCGCCAGATGGATTTAGTGAAGAATTAAAAGAGGTTACCTGGTCATTAGGAGCTGAGTATATGTATCGTGATGTCTTTGCTTTTAGAGCTGGATATTTTAATGAATCAGAAGAAAAAGGGGCACGTAAGTTCTTGTCTTTAGGGGCAGGGTTTAGATATAACATTGTGAATTTAGATATATCGTATTTATTTTCAACTTCCCCAATAAAAAGTCCACTTGACTCAACACTTCGTTTTGGTCTTTCATTTAATTTTGGAGACGAATATTACGACTAGATATAATAAAATTTAAATACTTCAAAAAGTATCATTCCGTTTTAGGTTTGATACTTTTTTTATTTGTAGTACATTGTTTGTCTTTTTCTCAGGAAAAGAATTAAATAATCTTAAAGATAGTTGGTGACAAATAATTTTGAAAAATAGTTGTGATTTGTAGATCAAAGTAAAACAAGTAAAATACGCATATGAAAGAAATAGAGATAAAATCTGTGTTACAGGTGTACGATTCTTTTGATGAGTTGCCTAATGATATTCAGGAACTGATGCAAAAGTCTATTGAGATCAGAGATAAAGCGTATGCACCTTACTCAGAATTTTTGGTGGGTGCAGCTCTTTTGCTAGAAAATGGTAAAGTGGTTTTGGGAAATAATCAAGAGAATGCATGTTATCCATCTGGATTATGTGCAGAACGTACAGCGATATATTATGCAGGAGCTAATTTTCCTGAGATTCCCATTGTTAGTATGGCGCTTTGTGCTAAATCACTAAAGTACCAATTGATAACACCAACACCTCCTTGTGGTGCATGTAGGCAAGCAATAGCAGAATATGAGCTTAAGCAAGATCATCCAATTGCTATTTATTTTATGGGAGAAACTGGCAAGGTGGTAAAGTCTTTTTCTTTGGCTAATTTATTGCCGTTAATCTTTGATAATTCATATTTATAACGTTTTCGTTGATTTTATGAGCAAACTCCTTTTCCCTTAATTTCGAATATCTTATTTTTGTTTTTTTTATTCTCTAAAATGAATGATTGAAGGGGGTAATAAATGATAGTTAGTTTTGATACTAGCCTTATTAGACATAGTTAGACATATATCAGTATATTTATAAATGAAAAAGATCACCAAAGACGTTTACCTGCATTGGTACGAAGAAATGCTTTTCTGGAGAAAATTTGAAGACAAATTAGCTCAGGTTTACATTCAGCAAAAAGTAAGAGGTTTTTTACACTTGTATAATGGCCAAGAAGCAATTCTAGCAGGGGCATTACATGCAATGGACCTTACTAAAGATAAAATGATTACAGCATATCGTAATCATGTACAGCCAATAGGTATGGGGGTAGACCCAAAACGAGTAATGGCTGAACTTTATGGAAAAGCTACTGGTACATCACAAGGATTAGGAGGATCTATGCATATCTTTTCTAAAGAGCATAGGTTTTATGGTGGACATGGGATTGTAGGAGGGCAAATTCCTTTAGGTGCAGGTTTGGCTTTTGCTGATAAATATCATAAAAGAGATGCGGTAACACTTACGTTTTTTGGAGATGGTGCTGCCCGTCAAGGGTCATTACATGAGACATTTAATCTAGCAATGTTATGGAAATTACCTGTAGTGTTTTGTGTAGAAAATAATGGATATGCTATGGGGACTTCTGTAGAAAGAACGGCAAACCATACAGATATCTGGAAATTAGGACAAGGATATGAGATGCCTTCTGGCCCTGTAGATGCCATGAATCCAATAAAAGTTGCAGAAGCAATGGATGAGGCTATTACAAGAGCAAGAACTGGAGGAGGACCGACATTCTTAGAATTAAAAACATATAGATATAGAGGTCATTCTATGAGTGATGCTCAAAAATATCGTACCAAAGAAGAAGTAGCAGAATATCAAAAGATAGATCCAATAACTCAAGTCTTAGATATTATAAAGGAGAATAACCATGCTACAGATGACGAAATTGCAATAATTGACAAAAGAGTAAAGGAAAGAGTAGCAGAGTGTCAAAAATTTGCAGAAGAATCACCATTCCCAGATAAAAATGTAATGTACGATGTGGTATACGAACAAGATAACTACCCATTTTTACCACACAAACCACTATAAGTTATGGCAACAGTAATTAATATGCCTCGATTGAGCGACACTATGGAAGAAGGAGTTGTTGCGAAGTGGCTTGTAAAAAAAGGAGATAAAGTAAGCGAGGGAGATATTCTTGCAGAAATAGAAACTGATAAAGCAACAATGGAATTTGAGTCTTTTTATGAAGGAACATTACTTCATATTGGGATTGAAGAAGGAGAGACAGCACCAGTAGATCAGTTATTGGCAATTATAGGAGAAGAAAACGAAGATATCTCTGATTTACTGAATGGAAATACTGCA
Source organism: Aquimarina aquimarini (assembly GCF_900299535.1). Classification (GTDB taxonomy): domain Bacteria; phylum Bacteroidota; class Bacteroidia; order Flavobacteriales; family Flavobacteriaceae; genus Aquimarina; species Aquimarina aquimarini. The sequence continues at coordinate 28,389 of NZ_OMKE01000007.1, forward strand.
TCAGCACCTGCTGTAGTAGAAGAGAAAGCACAAGAATCTGCCACAGTTGCTAATGTGACGACTGCTATTCCTGAAGGAGTTGAGATTATTACAATGCCACGCCTTAGTGATACTATGGAAGAGGGAACAGTAGCTACTTGGTTAAAAAAGATAGGAGATACTGTTGAAGAAGGAGATATTCTTGCTGAGATAGAAACAGACAAAGCGACTATGGAGTTTGAGTCTTTCTATAATGGTACCTTGCTACATATAGGAATAGAAGAAGGGCAAACAGCAAAAGTAGATGCTTTATTAGCAATTATAGGTCCTGCTGGAACAGATGTGTCTGGTTTTAAGGATGGAGCAGTACCAGCGGTAGCTCAAGAAGCAATACCTGTAAAAGAAGAAAAGAAAACAGAAATTATAGCAACAAATTCTATAGGATCAGAAAGCTCTGGAGGTAGAATATTTGCTTCGCCATTGGCAAAGAAAATAGCGGCCGATAAAGGAATTGATCTCTCTATGATCAAAGGAACAGGTGAGAATGGACGTGTAGTAAAGAAAGATGTAGAATCATATACTCCATCAGAAACAGTTAATACTGCAACACAATCTGTAAAAGAAGAAATAGTTGCTACCCCTGCTGTACAAACTTTTACTCCTGCAGGAGAAGAGAGTTTTGAAGAAGTGAAAAATTCGCAAATGCGTAAAGCAATTGCAAAAAGTCTTTCAGCTTCAAAATTTACAGCACCACATTATTATCTTACGATAGAAGTTGATATGCAAAATGCAATGGCTTCTCGTAAAAACATTAATGAATTACCAGATACAAAAGTATCTTTTAATGATATGGTAGTCAAGGCATGTGCAATGGCTCTTCGTAAGCATCCACAAGTTAATACACAGTGGACAGATGCAACAACTCGTTATGCTAAGCATATCAATGTTGGGGTTGCTGTAGCAGTGCCAGATGGATTAGTGGTTCCTGTTTTGCCTTTTACGGATCATATGTCGCTTACTCAAATAGGAGCAAAAGTAAAAGATCTAGCAGGTAAAGCTCGTAATAAGAAATTGACTCCTCAAGAAATGAGTGGTAGTACATTTACTGTATCAAATTTAGGTATGTTTGGAATTCAGGAATTTACTTCTATTATCAATCAACCTAACTCAGCAATATTATCGGTAGGAGCAATTGTAGAAAAACCTGTGGTAAAAAACAGTCAGATTGTAGTTGGTAATACGATGAAATTAACACTAGCTTGTGATCACAGAACGGTAGATGGAGCTACTGGAGCACAATTTTTACAAACATTAAAACAATATCTAGAAAACCCAGTTACTATGCTGGCATAGACAGATTGTCGTTTGATATTTATAATTCATAATTAATCCTGCTTCATTTGGAGCGGGATTTTTTTATCTTTAACCAAAACACATTTTTATGCAAAAGAATATTTTTATCATTTTGGTTACACTACTGTTTATCAATTGTAAACAGATGACAGTTGCACAGTCACAGGTAGAATCTGTAAATGACAGTGCTCTTGAAAAGACAAAGGTTTCTGAAGTTGCAGATATTATCAATTTTTTAGCGAGCGACGAATTGGGTGGGCGTGATACAGGAAGTGAAGGGCTAGAGAAGGCAGCACAGTTTATAGAGAATGAATTTAAGAAGTATGGGGTTGTTCCTTATTTTGATACTTATAGAGATGATTTTGATGTAAAAGGAGTAAAGACATACAATGTAGTGGGGTATCTTAAAGGAACAGATGAGAAACTGGCTAAAGAGACCATTATATTGGGAGCGCATTTTGATCATATAGGTACAGCGAAAGAGGTGAATGGAGATACAATTGCAAATGGAGCTAATGATAATGCAGCAGGAAGTTGTGCAGTGATTTCTTTGGCAAAGCAATTTGCTCAGTTAAAAAATAATAAGCGTAGTATCCTTTTTGTATTGTTTGGAGCAGAAGAAGTAGGATTACAAGGTTCTATACATTTGGCAGAAGTATTAAAGAAGAAAAATATCAATTTATATACAATGGTTAATTTTGAGATGATAGGGGTGCCATTGAATGATAAACCCTATAAAGCTTATATCACAGGGTATAATATGTCTAATATGGCTAAAAAGATGAATGAATATTCGGGTCAGGAACTTATAGGATACCTTCCAAAAGCTGAAGAGTTTCAGTTATTTAGAAGAAGTGATAATTATCCATTTTTCCAGCAATTCAATGTGCCGTGCCAAACGATTTCTACATTTGATTTTACGAACTACGAATATTATCATCATGTAGATGATGAAGCATCTGAGATGAATTTTGAATTTATGGCAACCTTTATTAATCAATGTGTTCCTGTAATAACCAAAATAGCTAATACCACAGATAAAGAAATTAAGTTAACCAAATAGCGTTTTTTTTTATAGTATGAGTAAAAATATTATCATTACAGGGGCGAGTAGAGGAATAGGATATGAATTAGTAAAACTATTTGCAGGTGAAGGGCATCAGGTTTTGGCTTTATCCAGAAATGAAAAACCTGTTGTAGCACTTCAATACAAAAATGTTCATACATTCCCTTTTGATATTAGCAAAGAGAAAGATTTGCAAAAGATGGTTGATTATGTTTCTTCTACATGGCAACAAGTAGATATTTTAATCAATAATGCAGGGAAACTATTAAATAAACCTTTTGGGGAGATAACTACAAAAGAGTTTGAAGAAGTGTATAAGGTAAATGTCTTTGGGGTTGCAGAGATTACAAGATTAGTTTTACCTTTTATGAAATCTGGCAGTCATGTAGTGACTGTAAGTAGTATGGGAGGGATACAAGGAAGCATGAAGTTTCCTGGTCTAGCGGCATATAGTTCTAGTAAAGGAGCAGTAATAACATTGAGCGAGTTATTGGCAGAGGAATATAAAGAAAGTGGAATAGCTTTTAATGTACTAGCTCTTGGGGCAGTGCAAACAGAGATGCTAGAAGAGGCTTTTCCTGGATACGAAGCTCCGCTCACAGCAATAGAAATGGCTACCTATATTAAAGAGTTTTCTACTACAGGGAATAAATATTATAACGGAAAAGTACTTCAGGTATCTAGCAGTACACCTTGATGGATGTTTATCTGGTTTAAGAGTTACAAGTTGAAAATAATAAGACTGATAAGATAAACTAGGTGAATTATTTTTTGATAGTATCAAAGGAAACCTTTGTAGTCGTCAATAATTCTCCGTCAATTTCAATTTTTGAAGTATTGATAATCGTCATGATGGTGTCAGTTTTTTGTTCTGTAACGACTTTTATGAGTATTTCTTTGATAGAGTCAGAAGTAGTTTTAATAGGGGTTATAAAGTCAATATGCTTGATTTGAGTTCCTTCTGTGGTAAGAATAGAGGTGTTTCTGTCTGTTTCAATAGCAAAATCAGGATTAGATTTAGCTAAAGCTTTCCTGTCAAGATGTTCCTGTAATTTCTGCTTAATAAGTATCATATAGGCATCGCTATCTGAGAGAGCAGTTGTTTCTTCAGGAATATCAAGAGATTCAGTTGTTTCTATTTTCATTCTTCTTGACTCATTATTAGCACAACCTATCAAGAGTAAAACCGCTATGATGAATAGTAATCGTCTCATGATTTTATCTTGAATTTAAGTTTTACAATTTGTCCATTTAATCGTTTAGATTCAATAATTTCTACATTTTTTAAGCTCTGTGTTGGTGTAGTAAGTTTGTTGATGAAATCTTTTTTGGTATACATTTCTATACCTAGTCGTTGTGGTAATACTTGAAAAATATGAGCATCATTTGCAATCATTTGGGATAACTCTTTTCTCCTGTTTTTCCAATCTTCAACTTTTCCATTCGCATAATAATGCAGTATAAGTGCATAGTCATCAGTTCGTACTTGCAGATCTTCATTAAAATCAGAAGAAGCTAATCTGTATATGGTGTCAGTTTTGTGATAAGGGGATCGTATTACAAAATGAATATAATCATCTTTTGTTTTCCATGCAAAACAGCCAGTACTATCGCTTTTTGAGTAAAAAGGAGATTCTTTGTCATTAAGTATAATAATATCTATAGGTACTTTAGTAATTACCTGATTCCTATCCTGATCTATAAAACAAAATCTGAAAGTATTGTTAGTAGGGGGGAGAAAGAATATTGTAGCAAACAAACCTAGAGTGATACAGGCTACCCATAGCCATAAGTTATAAGATTTCTTTTTTGTAGAAGGTGTTATTTGGGCAGTACTCTTCATAAAATCATTCCAATTGGTATGCCCACAATATTGAGAAAGCAAATTAAGAATGTCAACACGAGGTAATTTTTCTGAGGAGTTTTTAAAATAACTATAAAAAGATTTTTCGCTTATACTTGAATTTACTTGTTTTTTTAAATCCTCCTGAAACAATATAATATCTTGTCCTTTCCAGTTAGCGATATCATTATTCGAAGCAGAATTACCCTTTAAAAATTGTTGGGTTATTGCTTTTTTAAGAAGATTGAATGCTATTTTTTCTTCAGAGTTTATAGGTGTATTGTTTTGGTAGTTAGGTGTTTGTGGTTTGAAAAATGTTTTACAAACGTTTTACAAGAGCTTTGCAAAAGATAATGCATGACTCCCTCTAAGTTTGTTTTTCATTGTAACAAGATAAAAACTATAAATAATGAAAACAAAGATGGTGAAAAAAAATAGAATACTAATACTGGGGGTATTACTTGTAATAGTAAGTTCATGTAATCAATATCATGATAAGCGCTATGATGTTCAAGAAACTATTGTAGTAGAATCTAAAATAGATGATATAAGTGATAATGAAAGTTATAAGGAGGTTATAGAGAATGGTTTTAAGGGGGTGTATACGGCTCCATTATCTACTTTTTCAATAGATGTAGATAGAGCTTCTTATAGCAATATTCGTAGAATGATCAATAATGGACAAAGAGTGCCTGAAGATGCTGTTAAGATCGAAGAAATGATTAATTATTTTAAGTATGATTACAAGTTGCCGATTGATGAGCATCCATTAGCCATTCATGCAGAGGAGGGAAGCACGCCATGGAACAAAGAAACTAAATTGATAAAAATAGGGTTGAAAGGAAAAGAAATACCAGCTCAGGATATGTTAGCTTCTAATTTGGTGTTTTTAATAGATGTTTCTGGCTCTATGTCTCAACAAAATAAGTTGCCCTTGCTTAAAAAAGCATTTGGGCTATTGGTAGCAAAATTAAGAAAAGAAGATAAGGTATCTATAGTAGTATATGCAGGAGCAGCAGGAGTGGTTCTAGAGGCTACAAGTGGTGATAATAAAGAAAAAATAATGAGTGCTTTTGATACTCTTACGGCAGGAGGAGGAACTGCAGGAGGAGAAGGTATAGAACTAGCATATAAAATTGCTGAAAACAACTTTATAAGAAATGGTAATAATAGAGTGATTTTGGCTACAGATGGAGATTTTAATATAGGTATGAATAGTGATAAAGAGATGGGAGAATTAATTAAAGAAAAAAGAGAGACAGGAGTGTTTTTAACCTGTATGGGTTTCGGTATGGGAAATTATAAGGATAGTAAATTAGAAACTCTTGCGGATTTGGGTAATGGTAATCATGCATATGTAGATACTATGCAAGAAGCTCAAAAAATATTCGGGCTTGAGTTTGGAGGGACATTGTTTGCGATTGCCAAAGATGTAAAAATTCAGATAGAATTTAACCCAAAAAAGATTAAAGCATACCGTTTAATAGGGTATGAAAATAGAATATTGAAAGATGAAGATTTTATAGATGATACCAAAGATGCAGGAGAATTAGGGAGTGGACATACTGTTACAGCTCTCTATGAAATCATACCAGTAGGAGTGAAAAGTAAATATTATAAAGAAATGTCAGATTTGAAATACACAAAAAAAGTAATAAAAGATTCTGATGAGTTGTTTACTGTGAAATTACGATATAAAAACCCAAAAGAAAATCAAAGTAATAAACTGGAATATGTATATCTAGGAGATAAAGAAGAAGAGGAGTCAATAGATTTCAAATTTGCTGCTTCTGTAGCATGGTTTGGGATGAAATTAAGAGGTTCTGAATATATACAATATCAAAATTTGGAGGACATTGTAGATTTAGCCAAAAACAATAAAGGAAAGGATGAGCAAGGATATAGGGCAGAGTTTATAAGATTAATGAATAGTTATAAAGGAATTAGATAATATGAAAAAGAATAATTTAAAAATAAGCAGAATATTAATTCTAATAACATTAATAGTATTAGGGTATTCTTGTTCTCAAAAGGAAAGTGATCATGTTTTTGAAACAGAGAATATCATGCTCAAGGATACAGAGGAAGCTCCTGTGTTAGCGACTGCCGTAATAGAAGAGGAATCAACTCTAGATAGTGATAAAACCAAAATAAGAAGTAAGGGTGTTCATACAGAACAAAAAATTATTAGAAATGCCAATTGTAGGATAAAGGTTAAAAATGTTGAGAAAGCAACAAAATTAGCAAGGAAGGTAGCGTTGGATTATCTTGGATATGTATCTGATGAGCGATTTACAAATACAAACTATACAAAAGAGAATCATTTTACAATAAGGATTCCTAAAAATGAATTTAACATTGTTTTAGATAGTATTTGTGGATTGGCAGAATTTGTAGACTATAAGAATATAACCACTGTAGATGTAACGGAAGAATATATTGATATAACTACTCGATTAAAAACCAAGCAAGAAGTAAAAGAGCGATATGAAACCATTTTGAGAACCAAAGCAAAAACAGTAGAAGATATTTTAAAAACAGAAGAAAAATTAAGTAAGATTCAAGAAGAAATAGAATCAGCACAGGGTAGATTGAATTATATGAGGAATAAGGTCTCCTATAGTACAATTCAAGTAGATTTGTATGAAACAATAATTCCAAAAGAGGAACCAGATACATATGAGCCAGATTTTTTGAATAAAGCAAAAAAGGGAATGTCCTTTGGTTGGTCTATTATAGAGAATCTGATATTACTGTTGTTTTATATTTGGCCATTTTTGATAGTAGGAACTGTTATTTTTATATACTTTAAATGGATACGTAAGGCAAAAAAATAATGAATTAAGCGCATCGGTACGATGCGCTTAATTTTGTATTTTGCGACGATGAAGGAAATACTGGCAAAATACATTCCTGAGCGAGCTTTAGAGCTGGCGTTTGATCTGATCCAGAAATGTAATGTACATCTCAAAATTGTAAATGAAAGAGTAACTAGGCATGGAGATTATCGAAAAATGCCTGATGGTAGCCATCAAATTACTGTAAATGCATCTCTCAATAAATATCGTTTTCTCATAACCTTGATTCATGAGATAGCACATTTAGTCGCTTTTGAGAAGTATGGGCGCTATATAAAACCACATGGGATTGAATGGAAAAAAACTTTTCAGCAATTAATGCTACCTTTTATTAATCCAGAGGTTTTTCCTTCTAAAGTATTACCAGTAGTAGCAAATCATTTTAAAAACCCTAGAGCAAGCAGTGATACTGACGAAAAATTATCAATTGCATTAAAACAATTTGATCCTGCTAATGATAAAAATTATATCTTTGAATTACCCCTCGGAAGTGTCTTCCGGTTATATAATGGAAAAATCTTTAAAAAAGGTAGTAAAAGAGTAAAACGATATGAATGCGTAGAACTCAATACAGGTAAAATTTACCTTTTTAACCCAAACGCAGAAGTCGAATTATTGAATTGATTATGGATAAAAATTATTATGCAATATTGATGGCAGGTGGAGTTGGGTCAAGATTTTGGCCAGTAAGCACCACAGAATTTCCTAAACAGTTTCATGACATGTTGGGAACTGGAGAAACCTTAATCCAACGCACATTTTCGCGTCTAGCTAAAATTATACCTAAGGAAAATATATTTATTCTTACCAATGAGCGATATAATGATTTGGTTTTAGAGCAATTGCCAGAAGCAAAACAAGAACAGGTAGTTACAGAACCAGCAATGCGCAATACAGCGCCATGTATTCTCTATGCAGCGTTAAAAATACAGAAAGATGATCCAGATGCAGTGATGGTAGTTGCACCCAGCGATCATTGGATAGAAGATGAAGATGCTTTTATTGGTAATCTAAAACAAAGTTTTGAGGCATGCGCAGAAAATGATATACTCATGACTTTAGGGATTCAGCCTACATTTCCAAATACAGGATATGGGTATATACAGTATGATAAAGAGACAAAAGATGCAAGAAAAAAAGTTGCTCAGTTTACAGAAAAACCCAATTACGATACTGCCAAAAAGTTTTTAAGCGAAGGTAATTATTTGTGGAATGCTGGTATTTTTATTTGGAGTGTGAATAGTATTGTGTCTGCTTTTGAACAGTTTCAGGAAACAATGACAGCTTTATTCAAAAAAGGATCATTCGTCTATAATACTGTGCAGGAGAACGATTTTATACAAGAAAATTATCCTTTAGCAGAAAATATATCAATTGATTATGCTATTTTGGAAAAAGCAGATAATGTATACGTGCTTCCAGCAACATTTGATTGGAATGATTTAGGAACCTGGGGTTCTTTATATGATAAATTAGATAAAACACCAATGAATAATGCGGTTGTAAATGCACGAGTATTACCTGAAAATGCATCAGGAAATATGATAAGAACATCCAATGATAAAATTGTGGTGGTAGATGGATTAGAAGATTACATTATCATAGATAAAGATGAGGTGCTTTTGATCTATCCAAAACAGAAAGAACAGGATATAAAAAAGGTACTTCAAAAAGTAAAAGAAAAGTACGGAGAACAATACGGATAATAAACAATGACAGAGAATACAAATCAACAACCTGCTTCTGATAAGGAGGAGATGGCAGAATCGGTAAAAAGAGACGCCAAAGGGCTTTTTGAAAGTGTAAATACATTTATTAGAGAACTTCTGGATATACGATCTGAAACCGATAAGGATCAGACGATAGAAGATGTAAAAAAAGATATACCCTTTAAAGGGCATAATGCTTGGATTCTTATTTTTTCTGTCTTTGTAGCCTCTATTGGTCTTAATGTAAGTTCTACAGCAGTAGTGATTGGAGCCATGTTAATTTCTCCTTTAATGGGACCTATTGTAGGTATAGGGCTATCAATAGCGATCAATGATATAGATACATTAAGGAGATCTCTAGTTAATCTTGGAGTAATGGTAGGTTTGAGTGTTCTTGCAGCAACACTATATTTCTGGGTTTCTCCTTTAACAGAATTAACACCAGAATTAGAAGCCAGAACGGCACCGACAATATTAGATGTAATGGTAGCTGTTTTTGGGGGGTTGGCATTGATTGTTGCTAAGTCCAAAAAAGGAACAATGGCCAATGCTATTGCCGGAGTAGCTATTGCTACTGCCTTGATGCCTCCTCTATGTACAGTAGGGTATGGTATTGCAGAATGGGAGCTAGGATATGCTCTAGGGGCATTGTACTTATTCTCAATCAATGCTACTTTTATAGCATTGTCTACATTTATTGTGTCTAAGTTATTGCGTTTCCCAATGTTGCGCTATGCCAACTCCGTAAAAAGAAAACGTACAGCACAATTAGCTTCTTTATTAGCAATATTGGTAATGATACCAGCAAGTTATACTTTTTATGTAACGCTCAATGAGAGTAATGCAGAGAGAGATTATAAGTCTTTTAAGGCTAATGAAATTGATGCTAATGAAAACTTATACCTGAGGAAAGATTTTTATGATTATAACAATGAATCTATAAAACTTTATTTTGATGGAGAAATTAATGAAGCTACCGTGAGTGATCTTCAAAATGAAATTAAAAAATATACCAGTATTAGTGATTTTACATTAGCTATAAATGGTAATAAATCACGAGGAATTGATCAGATTTCTAAAGCATATGATAGATCTATTGTACAGCTAAATCGAGTAGAAAAAGAAAATGAAAAACTTCTTGATGAGATAGAAGATCTTAAAATACAAATCACAGGATTAGAAACACAGCTTAAGGAAGCTAATAAAGTAGTTCCTGTAGCAGTAATACCATACGCTAGTATTGCAAAAGATGCCAAGATACGTTTTCCTGATTTAGCAGAATTAGGATACGGTAAGGTGCAACGATCAAACTTCTTAAAGGTAGATACTGTACAAGTAATCTTCCCTAAATGGAAATTTCAAGTATCTGATAGCTTGGATAATGTAAGAGTACATGCTTTACAAGAATGGATAACCAAAGAAATGAAAGCCGATACACTATATGTAGAATAAGAGTTAATAATTGATTTTTTATCTTCTCTTTCAAAGTAGCTCTCAATATAATTGTTTGAATACAATAGCGTAGTTTTTGAGTGTGTTGTCATTTATTTTTGATTACAATTTTGTTATGTTTTATCATTAATTCATTAACTATATACTATGATGCGATTACAACTCTTTTTGTTATTCTTGTTAGGTAACTACTCATTTCTTATAGCTTCTCAAGTAGATACCTTGTCTATTACAAGTGTATCTATGAATAGAAGTGTTAAAAACGTAGTGATTTTACCTGATAGTTATACTACTCAACAAAATAAATATCCTGTACTGTATTTGCTACATGGAGCTTATGGTGATTATAGGGATTGGGTAACAAAAGCTCCTATCATAAAAAAATATGCAGACAGTCATAACATTATTATTGTTTGCCCCTCGGGCGATGTGACTAGCTGGTATTTTGATAGTCCTATAGATGAGAAGATGAAATATGAAACCTACATAACAAAAGAATTGGTAAGGGAAATAGATAAAAAATATAGAACTATTTCTCATAGAAAGAGTCGAGCAATTACAGGCTTAAGTATGGGAGGGCATGGAGCATTGTATCTTGCTTTTAAGCATCAGGATATTTGGGGGGCTGCGGGTAGTATGAGTGGTGGTGTTGATATTAGACCTTTTCCTAATAATTGGGATATAAGTAAACGATTAGGTAGTTATGCTGAAAATAAAGAAGTTTGGGAGCAAAATACCGTTATTAATTTGACTCATTTGTTAAACGGAGATTTGAAACTGATTATTGATTGTGGGTATGATGATTTCTTTTTTGATGCAAATAAAAGGTTGCATCAAAAATTAGTGCAGAATAATATAGCTCATGATTATATAGAAAGACCAGGAGAGCACAATTGGGAATATTGGGCAAATGCAATAAAATACCAATTATTATTTTTTAATGATTTTTTTGAGAGAAGTAAAAAATTAGATAATCAAGAATAAAGCTGAGTCATAACTTAATTCTGAAAATATGAAAATAAACAAAGTTTTACTATTGTTTTTGATGTTGGTTTTGTCTGCAAAAAGTTATGGTCAAACAAAGACGATTCATGTATATGTTGCATTGTGTGATAATAAATTTCAAGGGATCGTACCTGTTCCTGAAAAAATAGGAAACGGCAAGGATCCTAGGCTTAATTTATATTGGGGAGCAGGGTATGGTGTGAAGTCTTATTTAAAACTAAAGACAAAAGATTGGAAATTTATAAAACAATTAAAATCTTCAAACCCTTATATTTTGGATAGAATACTGTTTAAACATGCTACAAAAGAAGTGTATATTTTAGCAGATGCTTATGATGGTGAGCAGATAAAACCATGTATAGAAGATTTTTTGAAAGCATCCAATACTCAAAACCCGTTAAAAATAGAGATAGATTCAAAAGACTTAAATTTTGGAGGGAATGCTGATTTATTAGCTTATATAGGACATGATGGGTTAATGGATTTTGATGTAAATGTGGGTTATAAAAAAACGAATAAGAAGCAAAAGGATGTGATAGTTTTAGCATGTTACAGTAGAAATTTCTTCTCTCCCGAAATAAAAAAAGCCAATGCCAATCCAATTTTATGGACAACACACCTGATGGCACCAGAAGCATATACCCTGAAGTCAGCTATTGATGGATGGATCAATAATGAATCAGGAAAACAGATTGATGAGCGAGCAGCTCAAGTGTATAATAAATACCAGAAGTGTGGGATAAAAGGAGCTAGAAACCTATTTACAACGGGCTTTAAAAAATAAAAGAATTAGTAGATGAGGCGAGTGTTTTTCTTGATTGGCATTATGCTGCTGATGCAATCTTGTTTGGTGAGTAGATTAAGTAGACCAAAATTAACGGGGTATATCTATGCTAAAGATAGTAAGCAACCAATTGAGAAGTGTAAAGTAGGAGAATCGTATACAGATGCATGGGGATATTATGAATTAAGCGAAAAAAGATATAGAGAGATAACCTTTATAGGAAATGAAGCGCCTCCTGTATTTGTACAAGAACTAATCTTCAAAAAAGGGTATGTTACAGATACTATCAAAGCATTTAATAGATATGGAGGAGCTGCTAGAAAAAATACACACTGGAAAATAGATACAATATTCCTGAAATCTAAGTAAAGAGTATTGTTGTATTTTAAAATATAACAATACAATAATCAATGTAAATTCAATTTTATTAGATAAATAGTAGAGATATTTCTCATACTCAAGATTAATCCTTCTATTGATTTAATATTACTTCTTAAGTGGAACACTCTACTGAGGCTATTTTCCCATTGGTCATACTTCAAAATAAAATAGATTAATAACATTATTATCTCCGAATTTTCTGTCTTGTCTGAATTAACAATGCCTCTGTGTGGTTGATATTTAGTTTTTGCGAATACATGAGGGAGAGGGTATTGATAAAATGTCCCGATTTGTTTACTTCTTACATTTGAGGACTTTTGTTTCTCTTGTATCCATATGTTTGCCAAAAATATGTAATGCAAAATAAAAATAATTAGGCTGTTTTTTTAGAAAGGTTAATCTATGCTTTTGCCTGAATTTAAAATATATACTTGAACCAATAGAAGAGTGAATTTTTTACTTATAAAGTATATGTAAAGAATAAGAGTAACAGGATTGAAAAACTCTATTGATTTTGTTAATAGTATTAAAATACCCGAGTGATGACGGCTATATAGGCTTCGTAAAAAGGTGATGTTTCACCCTTTATCGGAGCTTATATACATTTTAGAGTAAATGGGATATCAAACTTTTAGCTAAAATGTATTTGTTAGCTCTAAATTGTATTTTTTGATAAAAGAAGGTATTGAATATAGATAGATAGCGCTTAAAAAAAAATAAAGACTAACCGTAGATAATAAAGACATTGTTGTCCTCTGATGTGGTAAGGTTTTACGATAATATATCAACTCAATTAATAAATCTATTGGATGGAAATTATTCTGTTCTCAAAAAGGATTTTCAGTCGTAGAATAGACACCAGAAGCACATAAAATATGAGAAGGACAAGTTGAAAGTTTGATTGATAGTATTGATTATTACTTATTCAATTTTACAGACGATGAGTTGTGTTGTATACCAGTTAAATTTGACTGGAATGTATCTAAAAAAAAATAAAAGAAAGAGGAGAATCTATTGATGATAAGCTATTAAAATAACTAAAATTGAAAAAACTTAAAGGGTTGGATAAACTTGAAGGGAATCAAAAACTTTGGATAATTACAGCTTAGCTTTTGCAGTTTTGGGTGTAATCATTGGATGTTTTTTATGGACATCAAAAAAAGCCTTACAAATGGTAAAAAAGTTTATTCCAAGTATCACTAGAGGTAGGAAATATGGGAAATATACCTTTTAAATAAGTTTAATAATTAATTTATCCTATTAGCTTTTTAATGGATTTTTTTGAGTAACCAATATGAAAAATATAGCCTTCCTCTTTTTTGAGAGGAAGGCTATATTTTTTACTTTATATGTCAAAGGATAGAGTTGTCTAAAATGTTTAAGATACTCTTGCTTTGTTATTTCTTAAGTTATCATATTTTGGGAAGACTATTATTCTCTATTAAATGTTTTAACAATAGTATTTGAGGATTCAATTGATTCAAGGGTTAAGGTTTTATTGTTTTTTAGGGTCGAAATTTCAGAATCCCCAATACCTTGTATGGTAATTGAACTATGATCAACTGAATAGTCATATGTGTTGTTAGAGTTTATCTTGCAACTATTAGTTGAATTAGAACTGTATGTTTTTATGATGACCTCATTAGAAGTATTGAACTCTAATGATTCCATCTTTTGACAATCATTTAGGTTAACATTAGATCCATTTTCTGTTATACTTGATAATGTCCATTTACCAATAATAAATGTTTCATTTATTGTTTCGGTAACATCATCATCACTACACGAAGACATAAAGCTAAAAAGAATTAGTGTTAATGTCAATAATAAATTTTTACTCATTTTGTTTTGTTTATTAGACTTAAAAAAGCCATTGATATTATTTTAAGCAAAATTAATTTAACAAAACAGAATCATGGTTTACAATTGTTAGAAGTAAACAATTATAGACAAATTGAGGCTAATTTATTTTTGATTTAGCTTTTTGTATTTAGAAGGAGTGTAGCCTGTTTCTTTCTTGAATCCGATATAAAATGCGGATTTCGAATTAAAACCAGCCTCAAGACCAATTGCCAGAAGAGTATAGTTTTTGAAGTCATCGTTTAATAGCATTCTCTTAACTTCTTCTACTCTATAAAAATTTAAGTGATCAGAAAAACCCTTTTTTGATGCAGTATTAATCATTTGAGAAAAATAGCCAATACTTATTCCAAGTCTTTTAGCAATATCATTTCTACTTAACTTGGGGTTTTTAAATAATTTGTCTTCTTCAAGAAGAGATATCATTTTAAGAAAATATGGATTCTCATCTGATTCTCTTGATTTTATATTAGTTGTTTTCTTTTTGTTATCTACAATTTTTCTTATTTCATATCTGTTTCTGGCCAATCTAAATTTATAGATTCCAACATACCCAACCCAATAAAAAATAAAATTCAAAAACAACCATAAAACAAATGTAATATCACCATAAAAATAGTAATCAATAACCTCTAAAATTATCCAAGTGATTACAATTAAAATATGAAGTCCATAAAATATTCTAATCCATTTTGAGTCATAATTTATAGTATAATTATTACTTCTATTCTTTTTAAAAAGCATTTGGCCTACAACTATTAGAACTATTAAATTAAAGATAATAGAAAAAGAATACTCAATTTTATAAAAAATAGAAATCCATTGCTTGTCATAGATATCGTATAAATCAAAGTAAAAATGACCTCCTATATATAGGTTTAATAATAAAGAAATAATAAAAGGAAATAATAAGAATACATGTTTGATATTTAGTTTTAATTTTGGATTTAAAAACTTTACATAATACATGTATAGGCACACTGGAAAAAGAAGAACAAACTCAATATCTTCAAATATTCTATAATTTGGATAACTATCATACCATTTATATTTTAACAAACAGTATTGAATATTTATTAAAACTCCAATTAGAACTCCAATTCCTAGGTATAGATTAGTGTTGCTTTTAAAAAACCTTGAAAAAAGAATTGTAAGCGCAAAGAATAACCCTTGTGCAACGCCAATAAGAATTAAGAAGTCAATAAATTGAATATTCATTATCTAATATTTATAGTAATTTAACTCGTTGTGTGTTTTGGTTTAGGCTAAAAGAGCTTTTTTATGTTGCTTATTAGCAAATTACGAGAAAATATTGAAAATTTTTAGAGAACTATAATAAGAAAACCGATTGCCCTCTCAACAACGTATCTCCAAAGTTGATTAATTTTGAGTTAATTGGTTTTGTTCTTATCTCTTAATATTTTCTGATAGTGGTAGTGAGAATCATTTATTCAGGATATTTTCTTCTACTTTAAGCAGTAGCATTGAGAAAAGTTAAACGACAAAATAAGTAATTGTTACAACCCTTTTAATTGAGCATCCCGTACTTTTTTGAATAAATTAGAAGAGTATACAAAATCTGTGACTGCTTCATTATCAGTTTTGAATATTTGTGACTTATCGCCTTCCCATTCCAGATGACCACTTTTAAGGAAAATAATTTTTTCTCCTATCTCCATTACCGAGTTCATATCATGAGTATTAATTACCGTGGTAATATTATTTTCTTCAGTAATTTCTTTAATCAGATTATCGATTACAATAGCAGTTCTGGGATCTAGCCCAGAGTTAGGCTCATCACAGAATAAATATTTTGGTTGCGTTACTATCGCACGAGCAATAGCTACACGCTTTTGCATTCCTCCACTAATTTCAGAAGGAAGTTTTTTCTCTGCATTTTCAAGATTTACCCGATCCAACACTTTGTGAACCCTCTCTAACATTTCTTCTTTTTTCTGTTTAGTAAACATCATCAAAGGAAACATTACATTTTCTTCTACAGTCATAGAATCAAACAAGGCACTACCCTGAAAAACCATTCCCATCTGTTCCCTCAGATCTCTTTGTTCCTGCTCGTTCAAGTCTGAGTATGTACTACCATCATAGCAAATAGTTCCTTGTTCAGGAGTAAAAAGCCCTAATAAACATTTTAAAAAGACCGTTTTACCACTACCACTGGTTCCAATAATAAGATTTGTTTTTCCTCGATCAAATGTAGTGGTAACCCCTTTTAAGATCGCTTCTCCGTTAAATCCTTTATGTAGGTTTTTTACTTCTATCATTAGCTTAGTAATAATTGGGTGAGAACATAATTAGAGATAACGATAACTACCGTTGTCCATACAAAGGCAGAAGTACTTGCTTTACCTACTTCTAGTGCGCCACCTTTCATATAATATCCATGAAACGAAGGGATAGTAGCTAATAAAAAAGAGTATAAGAAAGTTTTAATAAAAGCATACACAAGGTGATAAGGAATAAATTCTTCTCTAAGGCCTACCAAAAAATCATCTGTAGATACAAAACCACCATATACTCCAGCTACATATGCTCCAAATACTCCTGTAAACATAGCTATCGCAATTACAAAAGGATAAGTAAGCATTGCTATAATTTTTGGAAAAACTAAATAATTGAGGGAGTTAATTCCCATTACTTCGAGTGCATCAATTTGCTCTGTTACTCTCATTGTACCAATACTTGATGTAATAAATGAGCCCACTTTACCAGCCATTATTACAGAAATAAAAGTAGGCGCAAATTCAAGTATAACTGATTGTCTAGAAGCAAAAGCAATAAGCTTTTTCGGGATTAGAGGATTTGTGAGGTTTAGTGCCGTTTGTATGGCTACAACTGCCCCAATAAAAAAAGCAAGAAATACGGTAATTCCCAAAGAACCAATAATAAGATCATCGATTTCTTTAAAAATTAGATTTCGTATAACAGACCCTTTAGTCATTCGACTAAAAACTCCTTTCAACATTAAAAAATAGCGACCAATATCGTCTAGATAAAACATTTGTTATAATTAGAAAGGCTAAAATAGAAAAAAAAATAGCCATAGCATTTAACCTTCTATTAAAGTTTTACATTTGCACAAATAGTATTTTAGCTCTTCAAAAGTAAAAAAGAATGATAAAAAAAATATTCTTGCTCACATTGCTTGTGATGTGTTGCATACCATGCAATTCACAAAAAGAAATTAAAATTAATAGCTCACCAAAATTAGTAGTTGGTATTGTAGTTGATCAAATGCGATACGATTATATTACTCGTTTTTATAATCGTTTTGAAAACGGAGGATTCAAACGTATGATCAGTGAAGGTTATAATTGCAAAAACAATCATTTTAATTATGTACCTACTTATACAGGGCCAGGCCATGCTTCTGTGTATACAGGGACAACACCTCAAAATCATGGGATTATATCAAACAATTGGTATGATAAGTTTGGTAAAAGAATAGTGTATTGCGCAAGTGACTCTTTGGTGAACCCCGTAGGATCAGATAGTCAATCAGAACGTATGTCTCCACGTCGTATGAAAACCTCTACAGTGGCAGATCAAAATAGATTGCATACGCAGTTTAAAGGAAAAACAATTGGTGTTGCCATCAAAGATAGAGGAGCTATTTTACCTGCAGGGCATACAGCAAATGCTGCATATTGGTTTAGAGGTAGAGATGAAGGAAAATGGATAACAACTTCGTATTATAGAAATGAATTGCCAGATTGGGTAAAAAAGTTTAATGCTTCTGGTAAGGCAGCATCTTATTTAAAAGAATGGAATACGCTATATGATATTAATACTTATGTAGAGAGTGGTACTGATCAAAATACATACGAAAGAGGTTTTAAAGGAAAAGAAACAGCCACTTTCCCGTATGATCTGGCGATATTAAAAGATCAGAATTCTGGATATGATATTATAAAATCAACAGCATATGGTAATAGTTTGACTGCAGACTTTGCTATTGCAGCAATTCAAGGAGAACAATTAGGAGCTGATGATATTACAGATTTTCTTACTGTAAGCTTTTCTAGTACAGATTATGTGGGGCATAATTTTGGAGTAAACTCAAAAGAAATTCAAGATACATACTTACGATTAGATAAAGATTTACAACGTCTTTTTAATACACTGGATAATAAAGTGGGAAAAGGTGAGTATACAGTATTTCTTACAGCAGATCATGGGGCAGTTCATGTACCTTCATATTTAAAATCAGTTAAAATTCCTGCAGGCTATTTTGATAGAAATGCATTTATGACCAAGGTTAAAGCATTTGTGAAAAAAGAGTTTGGGGTAGGAGGTTTAGTCAAGAATATGTCTAATAATCAGCTGTTTTTTAATTATGAGAAGTTGAAAGAAAACAAAATAGCACCAGAGTTATTACAGAGAACTATTGCGCATTTTGTACTTCAGGAAAAACAGATTGATAAGGTATTTACCAGACATCAATTAGAAACGGGTGAATATACCTCGGGGATCGGTGCTTTGATACAAAAAGGATTTAATCAGAAAAGAAGTGGAGATGTGATGGTTGTGTTGGATCCAGCAACAATATCATATTCAAAAACAGGTTCTACCCATGGGAGCGGATTAACTTATGATACACATGCACCTTTGTTGTTTTTTGGTAATGGAATACAGAAAGGTAGTACAACACAGGAAACCTACATTACAGATATCGCACCTACGATTTCAGCTTTGCTTGGAATTGCTTTTCCTAATGGCGCTACAGGAAAAGTATTGTCTTTTGTATTAGAGTAAATAAAAGTATATTGTAAAAAAGCCTGTTAAACTTAAGTTTAACAGGCTTTTTTTATAAATATTGATGAGGTAATTATATTTTTAATTCATTAAGCATCTCTTTAAGCCTTGGTTCTGATGGCCTGGGAGCACTAGCACTTACAATGTTTCCGTCAGGATCTATAAGTATAAACCTAGGGATTCCTCGGATACCATAATCAGTAACAAATTGAGAATTCCAGTTATTATCAGCAAACAGTTGAATTCCTCCTAATTCTTTTTGTTCAACCATTTTTTTCCATGCTTCATGTTGTGGTTTCTTGTCAATAGATATACTTACAAATTCTATATTCTTGTTATGGTATTCTTTTTCTATTTTTTTAAGATGTGGGATTTCAGCTTTACAAGGACCACACCAAGTTGCCCAAACATCGATATATACATATTTTCCTTTAAGATCACTTAATGAGGTTTTTCCTCCTTTATAATTCTCGTATTCGCTAAAAGTAGGAGAAACTTTTCCTTTGGTTAAACGTTTGATCTTTTCGAATTTACTAGTAAGTTCTTTTTTGAATCCCTCATTATCAGAAGCTGCCATGACTAATTCGTATAACTCAGCAGCATTATCATTTCTTGGAGATATCTGAGTAGCTATATTTTTTATAAAAGCGTCTTTTATGTCTTTGGTTTTAATTTGAGCCAGATTCTCCATTTGCGCTTTACTAAAAGAAATACTGTCTTTTTTCGCTTTTTCACTAGATAAATTGTCAAATATTCTAAGACTTAAATTACGATATTCCTCTGAATTTTTGAATTCCTCTGCATTGTCCAGATCAAAATCATTTAATTCACTTGTAAATCCTTCTGGTGTTTTGTAATCTTGTTTTTGAGTATAATATGCATGAGTCATCTTAAAGTCACTAAGAAGAGCAAGATATTGATAATGGTTCTCCTTAGCTTGATTAGTAGCAAACTCAGCATCCATATTTTTGTATTTCTTCAAGAGGTTGTTTTTTGCCTGTTCTTGCTCAGAAATTAGATTCTTAAAAGTGTTAGCTTCATTACTAAACAGTTCTTTATAACTATTTTGGTCGTTAAAGAAGCTTTCTTCTAGTAAGTTTTTTTGAGCCAGATAATTATTAGCATCTGCTGCATTACCAGTGTATATGATACTTTCATCAAATTGATTAGGATCTATAGATAATTCTAATTGATCTCCTTTGTCTAGGTACATATTAGAACGTTCTCTACCTATCATAAAACTATAAATCCCTTTGGATTCAATTTTTAAGGTGTCAGAAAACGTACCATCTTCATTAATTGGGATTGCTTTTTTGAAATTATTAACGTTGCCAAAAACGATAATTTCTGGTGCAGTTGTATTCTTTATTTTTCCTGAGAAAAGTGCATAATCTGCTTTTTCTTTCTTACTTTCTTTATTACAAGCGACTATGACAAGTGCGCAACATAGAGCCAAAAGAAGTTGTTTGATTTTCATGAAATATTTTTTTTGAATGTCAATTAATGAATGAAGATAAGAATATAATAATACGAATTCGTTAAAATGAAGTTATAGTAAAAAAAAACAGTGAATTTATGGTTTTAAATAAGTCTTTTTTTCATTTTATTCCATCTAAGTTTACGAATAAATTGCCCTTCAGTTTTAGATACAAGAAACGGGGATTTTTGTTTTTTCGCTTTAAAATAGCCTATTAAATAATCTTTCACCAAGCTAGGCTTTTTTTTGAGTAACGCTAATTTTATAGAGGCAATTAGAGTAATTATAAACCCATATCGCATGGTATAAAAAGCTTCTCCTTGTTTATATTTTGCTTTTTGGTTATATGTATTACCTGTTGGTTTGAGGTGTTTGACCTGTAATGATGTGTCTGTTTGTATTTTCCAGTTATTATATTGGGCTAATAATTCATCTATGGTGTCCCAACCCATTGCAGGTTTAAGACCATTGATATCGTTGAAACAAGCTTTCCTATATGCCTTTAATGCCCCTCGTATATGATCTTTATTAGTTAGGTTTTCTAATACCCATTCTTGATTTTTTTCTATGTAACAAAAACCGCCAACCATTCCAGTAGTTTTATCATTTATGAAATGAGCTGTCATTTTTTCAATGTAATTCAATGGGAAAATAAGATCAGCATCAAATTTACAAAGTATATCATATGTGTTGTCTAGTGTGTTAACGCCTTGGTTAAAAGCATTGATGACTTTACTGCCAGGCATGTGATCTATAGAAGAATCGGTATTTACAATAGATATAAAATTATAGCTATTTACAAACTCATTTACTATTTTTTCTGTATCATCGGTAGAGTTATCATTTACTACAACTATTTTCTCTGGAAGCAGAGTTTGCGAAACCAGAGAGTTGAGTGTTTTGGCTATAAAACGCTCTTCATTATGTGCAGGTATGACGATGTATGTTTTCAATACAGGTAGTACGTTTTGATTATGGATATAATGTTATGATTTTTTAATTCTCTCAGCATATACAATATAATATCTGGGAGTAAAAAATCGTAATAAAGGGCGAAATCCTATTTTTTTTATAGGGTGAGTCCATTTATCTCGTGCTTTTATTTGCCATCCAGCTTTTTCGAGTAGCCAGTCAAATTGCCAATCTTCAAATTCATGATAGTGTCTATCCCAAGGATCGGTTTTACTTTGGTATGCAGGAGAGAACCATAGCCGTAATGGTATAGAGGCTACTAATTTATCTGCTTTGATCTCTTTTAAGATATTAAATGGTGAGATGAGGTGCTCAAAAATTTCAAAGGCTGTAACAATTTCTGCATCATTGTTTTCTACAGCTTGTGTGTTGAGATCTAGGTCTTCACCAGAAGTGTTTGATACAGTATACCCTTCTTTCTCCATGAACTCTACAAACGGATTTCTTACTCCCAAATCAAGAATAGCTCCTGGGGCAGGGGTATGTTTTCTAAGAAATTCTAATGTTTTTTGATATCGCTTATGAGGGAAAGTTCCTTCGTACATATTCTTTTTATTAAACGGGTAATCTTTATGGGTTAAAGATTGGATTATTTTTTCAAAAAAAAAAGAGATACGGTTAAGTATCCCTTTTCTTTATAAAGAAGATGTATTAATTACATTCTTTGGTATACTCATAAATATGTTTTGCAAACTCAGACCATTTTGGCTTAGCTCCATACTTCTCTATTAATGCTGGACAGTCTCCAAAAAACATTTTGAATTCTTCATCGTAATGCTTTTTCTTAAGACGTATAGCTACTTCATCTCCTTTTTTTACATAATAAGACTTGGCGATCCCACCAGCTTTAAGTGGGCCTATACCAATACTAGCAGTTTCTTTAGAATATGGATCTTTAAACACCTTTATTTTTTCACAAAAAGAAGGGTTTACCAATTGCACCATTAATGTTCTTGTTTTTTTCTTTACTCGCACTTTTGATTTTTCAAAATATGCATATCCGCTTTTGAACAGGCTTTGATCTAGTTTGTCATTGTTCCATTGATCTGCATCTGTAATAAAATCCTGAAAATTTGCTAATTTGGCAAGACCGCTTGGAGGTAAGTACATAAATGCAATATCTGCAGGTTTTATTTTTACCTTTTTATCATTTAGGTCCCTGATTTTAACCTCTTCGATTAGACCTTTCTCGTACTTTAATTTCTTGAGATTTCCTTTTGTGATTTCTTCATTATTCATATGAAGATAGGATGTTTTCTTTTTGGAAAACCCATTAAATCCAGGTAGAAAATTTTGCGCTTGAGTTGAAACGCAAATGCAAGTGAATAAAGCTAAGGTAGTAAGTAATTGGTTTGTGATTTTCATAAAAAAATAAATTTTTAATTTTGTATTATGCAGACAAATATAGAATTTATTTATTAGATATAGGGGGTGAGATTGATGCTCAAAGTGCCTAAAAAGAACAAATTAAGTTTTTATTTACAGTGTTTTTCTTACTTTTTGTGTCAAAATGAAAATCAAATTAATGAGAAGTTGCTATTTTTATTCGCATCATTGTAATGATAGATAATGCTCTAGTTTTAATCAAATCAGCTTTCTCTCCTTTGAAGTTGGTGTCCACTGCCTTATGAAATAATGTTAACCAAGTATCAAAGTGAGTACTATCTAGTTTTTTTTTGAGATTCAGGTCTTTATGAATTTGCATTACATTCTTTCTGTAATTCCTTGTTCTGAATAACTGTTGTTCCCAAAAATCTGTAATTTCAGGAATGTGTTCTTTGAGATCTATTTTTGCTATTTCAGTAAAAAAAATACCGATTTTAGGATCTACAAAGGCATCTTTGTAAAAAGCATTCATTAAGAATTCTATATCTTTTCTAGAAGAAATATCTTTCATTTGTTTTTTTTATGATGTACTGAAAGTAATAAAAAAAGAGGCAACTATATAGTCGCCTCTCTTATAATTTGTAATGGTAAGCTTTTTAAGCATCTGCTTCCATATATTCCTCAATGGGAGTACATGTGCAAATTAGGTTTCTATCTCCATAAGCATCATCTACACGACGTACAGATGGCCAAAACTTGTTATCTATAATATAAGGTAATGGATATGCTGCTTGTTCTCTCGTGTAAGGAAAATCCCATGTGTCAGCTGTAAGCATAGTCATTGTATGCGGAGCATTTTTCATTGGATTATTTGGGTTGTCTGTAGTAGCCTCTGCTATTTCTTTACGTATAGAGATCATAGCGTCACAAAAACGATCGAGTTCCTCTTTGCTTTCACTCTCTGTAGGTTCGATCATAATTGTTCCTGCTACAGGAAACGAAACAGTAGGAGCATGGAAACCATAATCCATAAGTCTTTTTGCAATATCTGTCACTTCAATACCATTTGCTTTAAATGGTCTGCAGTCGATAATCATTTCGTGTGCAGCTCTTCCTCTTTCGCCAGAGTATAATACATCATAATGACCATTGAGACGCTCTTTGATGTAATTAGCATTCAAGATAGCATAATTTGTCGCTTCTTTTAGACCTTTTGCACCAAGCATAGTGATATAACCATATGATATAAGACAGGCTAAGGCAGATCCCCAAGGGGCTGCAGATATTGCTGTAATTGCTTGGTCACCTCCTGTTGCTATGATAGGATTGGTAGGTAAAAAGGGAACTAATTGTTTTGCTACACAAATAGGTCCTACGCCTGGCCCACCACCGCCATGAGGTATAGCAAAGGTTTTATGTAAGTTAAGGTGGCATACATCTGCCCCGATGACTCCAGGATTGGTTAGGCCAACTTGTGCATTCATATTGGCACCATCCATATATACCTGCCCACCATTATCATGTATGATCTTTGTGATTTCTTTAATCGCAGATTCATAAACCCCATGTGTAGATGGATATGTAACCATCAAAGCAGCAAGATTATCTTTGTATTTTATTGCTTTTTCTCTAAGATCTTCTACATCAATATTACCTTCTTCTGTAGCTTTGGTAACGACCACTTTCATTCCTGCCATGACAGCAGATGCAGGATTAGTACCATGAGCAGACGAAGGGATTAAGCAAATATTACGATGGTGATCATTTCTAGATTCGTGATAAGCACGAATAACCATAAGTCCAGCAAACTCTCCTTGTGCACCAGAATTAGGCTGTAGTGAGGTTGCTGCAAAACCAGTAATTTCTGTAAGTTGATCTTCTAGTTTTTTTAGTATTTTTTGATATCCTCCAGCTTGTGATACGGGAGCAAAAGGATGAATGTTACCCCATTGTGGATCACTTAGAGGTAGCATTTCTGAAGCAGCATTAAGCTTCATTGTACACGACCCTAATGGAATCATCGAGTGGTTTAATGATAAGTCTTTACGTTCTAACTTTTTGATGTATCTCATCAATTCTGTTTCAGAATGATATTTATTGAATACTTCGTTGGTTAAGAATTCTGTAGTACGTTTTAGGTTTTCACCAATGTGGGGTGTTGTATCAATTTGGTTGATAGGAGTGAAATCTTGATCAGCAACCTTCGCAAAAATTGATGCAATAGTGTTCAGATCTTCAATAGAAGTAGCTTCGTTTAAAGAAATGGATATTGTATTTGAATCAGGATAGTAAAAGTTTACTTCATGAGCTTCTGCTATTTCTTTTATTTTATTTGTGTCGCCTTGAACTCTAATAGTATCAAAATACGTTGTATTGAGTTGTTTAAATCCTAGGTTTTCTAGTGTAGTACTCAATGTAACTGCAGATGCATTTACTTTTGATGCAATATAAGTAAGTCCTTCTGGCCCATGATAGACACTATACATTCCTGCCATAACAGCAAGAAGTACTTGAGCTGTACATATATTAGAGGTAGCTTTATCTCTTTTGATATGTTGTTCACGGGTTTGTAATGCCATACGTAAGGCACGATCCCCGTTTAGATCTTGAGTAACTCCAATAATTCTTCCAGGAATATTTCTTTTATACGCCTCTCTAGTTGCAAAGAATCCTGCGTGAGGTCCGCCATATCCAAGAGGAATACCAAAACGTTGAGTAGTTCCTACAACAACATCTGCATCAAAACTTCCAGGAGATTTAAGAGATACTAAACTTAAGATATCGGCAGCTACAGCAACTTTGATATCTGTTTGATGTGCTTTTTCTACAAAATCAGCATAATCAAATACTTGTCCTGATTTACCAGGGTATTGTAAGATCGCCCCATAAAAGCCTGCCGAGAAATCAAATTCTTGGTGATCCCCTACGACCAATTCTATATTAAGAGGGATTGCTCTGGTTTGTAATAGAGATAATGTTTGAGGTAGTATTTCTTCAGAAACAAAAAATTTAGTTACATTATTTTTTTTCTGATCTCTTGATCGCACAGAAAATAACATAGTCATAGCTTCTGCGGCAGCAGTACTCTCGTCTAGTAAAGAAGCATTGGCCAACTCCATCCCTGTAAGATCACAGATCATGGTCTGGAAATTCAGTAAAGCTTCGAGTCTACCTTGTGCGATTTCTGCTTGGTACGGAGTATAAGCCGTATACCATCCAGGATTTTCTAGTATATTGCGTTGTATAACGGCAGGTAAACAAGCTTCATGATATCCAAGGCCTATATAGGTTTTGAATACTTTATTTTTTGAAGAAAGTTTTTGTATGTGAGCCGAATACTCTTGTTCACTTAATGCAGAAGCAAGATTAAGCGGTTTTTGTAATAAAATATCATCTGGAACAGTTTCATAGATTAATTGCTCTATAGAATCTGCTTTAATTGTGTTTAACATGTCGCCAAGATCCTTTGTTGATGGACCAATGTGACGAAGTTTAAAAGAATCAGTTTTCATAGCGAAAAAACAGTTGAAATTGAGACGCCAAAAATACATATTTAATTGCTAAAACTTTCACAATAAATTAACCTGAATAAATGAAGTTTTTAACCAAATTCGAGTTTTGTTAACATAGACCCCTAAAAATAAGAAGTGAAAATTCTAAAAAGTGTATTCAGATTCTATATCAACGGCAGTATTCATGTAGCATTGGCAATCTGTGCTTTGATACAGGTGACTTTTATGAAGTTTGAAATTCCAAACCAACAAATCTTTCTTTTGTTTAATTTTTTTGGATCGATTACTGCTTATAATTTTGTGAAGTATTCAAAAGTTTCAAAGTTGTATCATAGAAGGTTAACCAAATCGATGATTGGGATTCGAGTTTTGACTATTTTGTCTAGTGTGCTATTTCTGTGTTTTGCCTTTTTGATATCTGTTTCTACTCTGTTGTATATGATGCCGTTTTTTGCATTGACAGTATTGTATGTAGTGCCAGTTTTTCCTAATAAGAAAAATTTGAGAAGCCTTGCTGGTGCCAAGATTTTTATTATTGGGATTATTTGGGCAGGTGTCACAGTCTTAGTTCCTTTGTTGTATGTAGGAGAAAGTTTTGGGTTAGATTTTTTGATAGAACTAATTCAGCGTTTTCTATTTGTAGTGGTAATGATGTTACCTTTTGAGGTGAGAGATTTAGAATATGATGCAGAAGATTTAGAGACAGTTCCTCAAAAGATAGGAATAACGAGAACAAAAGTTTTTGGTAGTATATTACTAGTTGTATTTCTATTACTTACTTACCTGAAAGGGGAAATATTGTATTCGGCAGAAATTCTGAGTACGATTGTATTGACCATAATAAGTTTATTCTTTTTATGGGGAACAGAAAAAAAGCAATCAGAGTATTACTGTTCTTTTTGGGTAGAAAGCGTTCCTATAATGTGGTTGCTAGTTTTACTTAGTTTAGAAAACTTATTTGGATAACTCTTTCTGTATTTTTTTCTTCATGGCTTCTTTTTCAGAAGGACTAATGGTTTGAATGTTTGAAGCATTCATTGTTTTGGTAAGTTTCGCATTTTTTTTAGAATAAGCTCTGGTAACTTTGCAATACAGTAATCGAATGTTAAGCTTGATTTTTTCAAAAATCGAGGCTTCTCCATATTGGTTTTTATCACAAATAGATTGTGCTTCTTCACAGGATACGAATAGCTTTTTAGTAGTTTTCATTGTATAAATAGAGTAATTCTTTTAATAATAGCGGGGTAGCTGTTCATTATTTTTGCATTTTTTGTCTAAGTTGTTCTTTCATTACATTCTTATCAGCTTGGTTAATGCTAATAACCTTAGGGTTTTTAACTAATTTGGTTAGTTTCATG
Source organism: Aquimarina aquimarini (assembly GCF_900299535.1). Lineage (GTDB taxonomy): Bacteria > Bacteroidota > Bacteroidia > Flavobacteriales > Flavobacteriaceae > Aquimarina > Aquimarina aquimarini. Next base: position 56,097 of record NZ_OMKE01000007.1, read on the forward strand.
TTTTTAGAAGTATATTTTCTACATGCTCTACAGTAAATCAAATGTATATTTAATCTTACCTTTTCCCAAAAGGAAGCTTCCTTATACTGATTTTTATCGCAAAAATGATTTGCTTCTGGACAACTTACAAAAAATATTTTTCCTTTACTCATTACTAAAACCAATTTTTTTCTAGACATTCAGCCATTGCTGTACGTGCTCTATGGATAATAACCCATAGGTTAGACGCTGTAATATCGAATTCATTACAAATTGCTTCTGTATCGAAGCCTTGTATTGTTTTTAGTTTAAAAATAAGAGCTTGTTTCTCAGGTAGTTTGCCTAAGCAATTGTGTATAGCTAGTCCTAGTTCTTCGTTTTCGATATCATGATCAGCATTACCATCAAAAGGATCTGCTACACGTTCTTCTAGCCAGTCACCTTCGGTTTCAGAATCTGAGGAGTAATTCATTCTCACTTCTGCTTTTCCTTTATTACTATTGATTTTGCGATAATGATCTATGATTTTTCTTTTTAGAATAGAAATAAGCCAAGTACGCTCACTTGCTTCACCCTTAAAATTTTTCATAGATTTAAGTCCAGCAAAGAATGTCTCTTGTACTAGATCCTGTGCAATTTCCTTATCATCAACTCTTACAATAGTGTAATTAAATAGGTAATCACTGTATTTATCTACCCATACGTTTGGGTCTATGGAGTTTGTTGACATTATTCGGTTCTATGGTTATATTCATCAAAAATAGGATAAAAAGTTGAATTTTATTATTTGTAATGAGGAATGAATGTATTATAATTAATTAATCATGTTGAGATATATTGTGAAAGACTGGTTTAAAATCATTTTGTGTCAGAAAAATATAATTTTTATTAAAAAAGGATTTTATTTAGATATTAGGTGAGATAGCGCCATATCTAGGCTGTGAAAATTAAATTGAAATCCACTTTTTTTTAATTTGGTAGGAATAACGTTTCTGCTTTTTAAGATGAGCTCCGTTTCAGTTTTAATAATTTTAGCTCCAAATTTTAATAAAAATACGGGCAAAGGAATTCCTATGGGAGTTTTTGTTACCTTTCTTAGAGTTTTCATAAAAATAGTATTAGTGGTTGGTTCTGGAGATACGATATTGATGGTGCCGCTAATTTGTGGAGTATTAATAATGAATTCAATACTTCTTGCAAAATCAATTTCGTGTATCCAACTTATTTTCTGATTTCCTTTGCCTTGTTTTCCACCAATTCCAATTTTGACTAGATTAAGGATAGAAGGTAAGGCTCCTCCTTTTTTACCTAATACAATCGATGTTCGCAAAGCAACCTTTCTAGTATTAGGGGTATGTTGATCAAAGAATGTTTTTTCCCAAGATTTGGCAACATCTACAGAGAATCCATTGCCAATCTCCCCATGTGATTCGTCCATTTTTTTATCTAGAGAATGTCGATATATGGTAGCTGTAGAAGAGTTGAGCCATATTTTTGGTGAATTTTCACATGTTTTGATGGCTTCTCCCAATACCTTGGTAGAGGCTATTCTAGAGTTTAGAATAAGGGCTTTGTTTTTTTTGGTATAGCTACAATCTACTGATTTTCCTGTAAGATTAATAAGAGCATCAGCATTATTGATCTCTTTTGCCCAGTCGCCAAGGTTTTCGGCATCCCAGTATACAAACTGTACGTTGTTGGTGTCAGTTCTAGGTGTTCCTCTAGTAAGAATAACGATTTGTTCTACTTTTGATTTAAAATACGAAGTAAGGGTTTCTCCTAGAAATCCTGAACCTCCTGCAATGACTATTTTTTTCATAGAATTATACTGTTTATTTTTTTACGGTAATGATGTAATATCCAAAGCTTTTTGTATGTAAGCCTGACAATAATGCAAATAATGATCCTTTGAGGTTTTTTAAACTTTGAGGTTTGATAGGGCTTTTTTTAAACAGTTTCTGTGCTATAAACTTTGTAATAGCAAACGGTACATGAAGAACAGAAGGAGCTACTCTATATGATATATCTTTAATTACAATATCTCTAAAACCTATTTGTTTTAATGTGTGTTCTACTTTTTTAATACTTCCTAGTCCATTCAGACTCCAGCCTTCACAAAGCTGCTCATAACAGTAATTGCTACCTATACATAATTGTTCTGCATCTTTTTTAAGAAAAGCATCAGTTATTACTAACTTAGCATTTGGTTTTAATATCCTGTAAGCCTCTTGCAATGCTTGTTTACTATGGCCAGAATGGCAAAAACTTTCCATAGCATATGCACCATCAAGACTACTACTTGCGAATGAGGTGTGGCAGTAATTTTCTTGTAAGATCAATCCGTTTTTGCCTTCTAACCTTTTGTTTCCTTCATTAACTTGAAAAGAAGATAAGGTTACTCCAATAATATGCAGTAATGGGTATTTTCTTAATCCATATTGTATTGTACCTCCAATACCGCAGCCTAGATCTGCAATAAGACTGTTTTGTTTTGAAACTTGCAAACGATCAAAAACCTGTTGATTCATCTCATTAAGCATAGAATCTCTTTGAAAAATACTAGTCTTAAATGGGATATAATACCCAAAATGCATGTTGAAGTCCTTACTCCAGAACTCATAATCTTCTGTCGCTTCATCATAAAATTGAGTGATTTTTTCCTTTGTAGAAGACCTTTTAAGTTTTAGCTTGTGTAATATTGCAAGTGTACTCATGTTCTTAATTTTAAATTATACTTTTCTAGAGAGATGAACAAATATTATCCTGCTTGTGGGGTGTGAAAAGGAGGGACTTTTTCTGAAATAGATTTTTTACGTGCTTTTTTTCTTCCTCTAAAAAATAGAAATAAATTAAGAAAAAGCATTATACCTAGATACATAGAAAAACCACCTACTTTGAAGCTTAAAATTTCGATAAGATTTTGATATGTGTTTTGAAAATGGTGAGAATCAATTTTAAGAATAAGTAAAGCCCAACCAATATTTAGTAAGTAAAAACCAACTTCAAATAATCGATTTGTAGCCAAAGCAATATCCTCTTGATTTCTAAAAATATCAATCATAAAAGTTTTACCATTTTTGAATAATGTTTTTGAAACAAAGTAAGTTAGTGTAATAGCAATAGGAAGATAGATGAGGTAACCAATAAAAATTTTAGAATTTTCCATAATATTAGAATGAATTATTGTTTTAAGTTTTTGAGAAATCTTGTAATCCAAAATAGATTGAAATAATGCAAGCCTGCGAGGATGCAAATTATGATAGCTATATGACGGGATATAACCTCTGTCATTTGGGTTAATGTATATATTGTTGACCAGCCAGATAAAGCGAGTATTGCATAACCAATGTTTAAAAGGTAATAGCCTATTAAAAGCATATTATTGACTTTTAAGCAAAAATCTGTATCATCAGGAATAATATTGGCCATAAAAATAGTTCCGTTTTGATAACAAATGAACCCTACTTTGATAATTGTAAATCCAGTTACCAATACATAGATGCTATATGCAATTATGTTTAAGTTCATAAGTTGTATTTTTAATTTGATAAGTAACATATACAAAGTATCCAGCTATACTCATTGGCGCAATGACTAAATATAGAAGTGCAAAATCAGAAATCGCAACACTAGTTAGAAATATTAACCCATATAGCATAACTAAGCAAGAGTATGTTATAAGGTGCTTTTTTTGCTCTTTATCAAATTTTTTCCAGTAAAAAAGTAATATAGATGCAAGAATTATTTGGATTCCTCCAAGAAAAATTTGTGCTATTAATCCTAAATAGATAGTAAGGTATAATAACAAGGTTAGGATAAAACTCCATTTATTGATAATATGTATCGTTTTCATAATTTTTATAGTTTTGAAATTTTCAGAAAAAACTGAAAGTATAATTTAAAAATAAAAGAAGGAATAAACCTTCTTTTGTCTAGGTGTATTTTTTATTTAATTAGTTTTACCAATGCTTTGGTAATCCAGTTATGGTCTTGACCAATTACTTTATTCATCATTATATCCAAGGTTTCTGCCATTTCATGTAATGATTTAGTTTGTTTTATAAGCTCTTCTGTTTTTTGAGTGCCATCTTGTTCAATGTTTGAAACATCTTTTAGTATTTTGATGGTTGGTTTGAGTTCTCTTCTGCTTCTTTCTTTAGCAATTTGTCGTGCTAGTTCCTGAACATCTTTCTCAGAGGTGAAATACTCTTTTCGTTCTCCCATTTTATTTTCTTTAAAAACAATCCCCCAATCCATTAGTTGACGAAGATTTGTGCTTGTATTTCCTCGAGAGATTTGTAACTGCTCCATAATATCTTCCATAGTAAGAGGTTCAGGAGAGATTAATAACAGGGCATGAATTTGAGCCATGGCTTTATTGATACCCCATAATGTACCTAGTGACCCCCAGGTAGAAATAAATTTGTTTTTTGCTTCATCGTAATTCATGTTACAAATATATAAAATATTCTGAACTTTCAAAAAATATTGAAAGTTTGTGAATGACTTTTTGTTTAGATAGATGGATATTTGATTCATTTTAAAGGATTTACCTTAGTTATTTTATGGAAAAACATGTTCGCTATAATTCTGGTAATGTGTACTTTAGCGGATCAAACACAAATTACAAACTCAACAAATCAAAGTAACATGAAAAAACTAAATTCATTTATTTTAGGGGCGTTATTCAGTACATTGACGATATGTACACAGGCGCAAGAACGATCAGAGATGTTTTATGCAACCATGGATACCCATTCTGCATTACAACTAAAAAAGAATCATCCTAAAGATGTGGTGATCATTAAAACAGTTGGTGATTATAGTGCTGTAATGTTGAATGAAAGTTCTGCAGAAGAATTACATCATACAGGACTTAAACATGGGCCAGGATATTTTTATGAAAACTCTGAGAAGGATGCAATACATGCTATAGAGCAAGTTATTGCAATCAAGAAGGCAAAGAGCGAATCTAGCTCTATAAAAGCAGTTTCTTTTGATATTACTCAAGATCAATTGGTGAACCAAAGTTTAGGGTTGGTTAATAACACAAACATTGATAGGCATATCAAGGAACTAGAGAATTATGGAACTCGCTATCATACAAAAAGTAGTGCAACAAGAGCTTCTAGAGACCTAAAGACAAAATGGGAGAACCTTGCCAGAGGTAGAAGTGATGTGTCTGTAAGACTTGTAAATCATTCTAATACATCAATGCCATCTGTTGTTATGACTATTACGGGTACAGAAAAACCAGATGAATATGTGGTTATTGGTGGGCATCTGGATTCTACATCTAGAAATGGACAAAATAATGCCCCAGGGGCAGATGATAATGCTTCTGGTATTGCAACAATAACTGAGGCTGCAAGAGTATTATTTAGTATGAACTTTAAGCCTAAGAGAACTATGGAGTTTATGGCTTTTGCTGCAGAAGAAGTAGGACTAGTAGGGTCTAAAGAAATTGCAAGAGATTATAAAAGGCGTAATGTAAAAATAGTAAGTTATATGCAGTTGGATATGACAAACTATAAAGGTTCTACACAAGATGTTTTTATTACTACAGATTCATATAATAGTACTTCATTAAATAACTTTCTAAAAAGGCTAATGGATCATTATAATTCGTCTGGAGCGCATAGAATTACTTATGGTAACTCTGCTTGTAATTACGGGTGCTCTGATCATCATAGTTTTGCACAACAGGGATATGAAACAGCATTTCCTATAGAGGCAAAATTTAGAGAAAGTAACCCTCATATCCATACTTCTGGTGATACATCATCCAGATTTCCTACCGCTAATGCTACCCATGCAGCTAAATTTGCAAAATTAGCCTTAGAATATCTTATCGAGATAGGTAATGGAGTATCAGGAGGAGGTAATCCTTCTAGTTATTGTGCTTCTAATGGTAATACTACCTCAGATGAATATATAGGTAAGGTTGCTCTAGGGACTATTAATAAGACGTCTACAGCTGGAAGTGGAGGTTATAGTGATTTTACAGCTGAATCTACCAATCTTTCAAAAGGAAGCTCAAATACTATTACGATTACACCAAAATGGACAGGAAGCACATATAATGAAGCGTATGCAGTATGGATAGACTATAATCAAGATAAGGATTTTGCTGATGCAGGAGAGTTGGTTTGGAGTAAAACTCCTTCAACAACAACACCTGTAAGTGGTAGTTTTACAGTGCCATCGGGAGCAAAAAATGGAAACACTAGAATGAGGGTTGCAATGAAGTATAATGGTATTCCTACTGCTTGCGAATCTTTTAAGTATGGAGAGGTAGAAGATTATACAGTTGTTATTTCTGCTAGAAATAGTGTAGTGGATTCTACTCCATGTAAAAATGCTGCTCCATATAATTCATCGGTATATTATAAGACAGGAGATCTTGTAACTCATAAAGGAGGTTTATTTGAAAGAACAAGCGCTAATGGATGGAAACGTATTGCTTCTTGTGATGCTACTGCCAGAAATACTACAATTTCTACTTTGGCAGGTGATGACATGTTGTTTGATTTTTACCCTAATCCTGTAGAGGGGGAATCTGTAACAGTAACAGTGCGTAACGATCTATGGAAAAAAGGTAGTATTCTCGTCGTAGATGCAAAAGGTAATATCTTGCAAGAGATAAAACTAACACAAAAAACGGCTCAGATTAATACTTCAAAATTATCAATAGGAACTTATTTTTTGACGTTGTTTAAAGGGGCAAAAAATTATACAAAACAGATGATTATCAAATAAAAGTCATCAATAATTAAATAACCCATACTGAGTTTATAAAAAACAACTTTAATAAACTCAGTATGGTATTTATTTCTACTTTATTAAACCTGCTCGTTTTAATAAAGCTTCAGGTTTAGGTTCCTGACCTCTGAAACGTTTGTATAGTATCATTGGGTTTTCTGTACCTCCTTTTGATAATACATGCTCTTTGAATAGACTTGCGATATCTTTATTAAAGATTCCGTTTTCTTTAAAATATTCAAAAGCATCAGCATCTAGTACTTCTGCCCATTTATAGGAGTAATATCCTGCAGAATACCCTCCTTGAAAAATATGAGAAAAAGCAGTACTCATACAGTTTTCTGCAACATCAGGATATAAAGAGGTTTCAGAAAAAACTTCTGTTTCATGCTCTTTTACATTTTTGATAGCGCTAGGGTCTTGAGCATGCCATGACATATCGAGTAATCCAAAGCTGAGTTGGCGCAGGGTTGCCATACCTTGCATAAAGGTAGAGGATTCTTTAATTTTTTCTACCAATTCCATAGGGATAACCTCTTCTGTTTCATAATGTTTAGCAAATAGCTCAAGAGCTTCTTTTTCATAACACCAATTTTCTAATACCTGACTAGGCAATTCTACAAAATCCCAGTAAACATTTGTGCCTGATAAACTAGGGTACGTAGTATCTGCCAGCATACCATGTAATGCATGGCCAAATTCATGAAATAAAGTAGTGACTTCATTAAATGTTAATAAAGACGGTTTGCTAGGAGTGGGCTTGGTAAAATTACAAACAATAGAAACATGTGGTCTGGTGATCTTGTCTTCTTTTCTCATTTGAGATTTGTATGAAGTCATCCATGCACCATTACGCTTACCTGGCCTTGGGTGAAAGTCAGCATAAAATAAAGCAATAGGGTTTCCATCAGAATTAGTAACATGATATGTCTTTACTTCGTCATGGTATTTATCTACATCATTAGTCTCTGTAAATTTTAAGTCAAATAGTCTAGATGCAATCGTAAATACGCCATTAATGACATTTTCAAGTTTGAAATAAGGCTTTAGTTGCTCATCATCTAGGTCAAAAAGTTTTTGTTTTAATTTTTCTGAGTAATAAGAGGCATCCCATTTTTGTAATTGATCAATACCATCAAGTTCTTTGGCAAAAGATTCTAGTTGTTCAAATTCTCTTTGTGCTGCTGGTTTTGCTTTTTCTAGAATCTCATTGAGAAAAGTAAATACTGTATCAGGAGTTTCAGCCATTCGTTCTTCTAATACATAATCTGCGTGAGATGAATATCCTAGGAGTTGTGCTCGCTGATACCTGAGATTTGTTATTCTGAGTACATTTTTTTGATTGTCTTGGTCATTATCATTAAAAGCTCTTGCTCCAAAAGCTACAGATAACTTTTTACGTAGTTCACGATTTTCAGCATAGGTAACAAAAGGGATATAGCTTGGATAATCTAGAGTGATTAGCCATCCTTCTTTATTTTTTGCGGTTGCCATTGCTTTGGCTGCCTCTTTTGCTCCTTCGGGTAATCCTTTTACATCGGCTTCATTGGTAAGTAGCATCTCAAAACTATTAGTTTCTGCAAGTACATTTTCACCAAACTTCAAACTTAAGGAGGAGAGCTCTTTGTCTATTGACCTTAGTTCTTCCTTTTTTTCATCGGTAAGATTCGCTCCATTTCTAGAGAAAGATTTATATCTTTTTTCCAGAAGCCTGTTTTGTTCAGGAGTTAGTTCTAGTGTCTCTCTTTGATTGTATACGGCTTCTATTTTTTTGAATAGTTCCAAATTAAGCGCTATATCATTTCCGAATTCTGAAAGTAACGGGGAGGCTTCTTGTGCTATTTGTTGAATATCTTCATTAGTTTCTGCGCTATTTAAATTAAAAAACACGCTAGTAACTCTATCTAATAATTCGCCTGAATATTCTAAAGCTTCTATGGTATTTGAAAAAGTAGCTTTTTCAGGGTTGGAAACAATACTATCTATTTCTTTTTTAGCGATTGAAATTCCGTTTTTTATAGCGGGTAAAAAATGATCTGACGTTATTTTTGTGAACGGTGCAGTATCAAATGGTTTTAATAATGGATTGCTCATTGTTGTATGATAATTTGTTTTTAATTATTACTTATGCCCTGATATCGAAAAAAATAACCTTTTATCGAAAAAGCACCTCTGAATTGCATCACTTTTAATCAAACCAATTTTTATACTAATAGATTTGATTAGGTTTATTAGTATGGTCTGGTATTAGAATTAGGAGGTTATTATTATTAGGGGTATGAATATTAATAATTGTTCTAATGCAAAGGCCAAATATATTGAAAGAGCTGCATTATTGTAGCTCTTTCTTTTTCTATTTTTATTAAAAACACTTCAGTTTTTTGTTAATATTCAGTTTTTTCTCCATTTAGCGTCTGTTTTTTCAATCAAATAATATATAAAATCAATCAAATTGTGTTTTTTGTCGATTAAATAGGTGTTTCATCGAAATATCGAATATTTTACCGTTACTTTTTTTGTGTAATGGAAGTAAGGTTTTACCTTTGTTTCAGGTTTTAAGAGTAATGGTCTTATGATGAATTTTTTTGTGTAATATATTTAAGTTGGTTAATAAATATTGTTATATTCTTTTATAAGACCTGATATTCAAAAGAGTCGCTGAAAAGCGACTCTTTTTTTTGCACTATTTTTTGATTTGTTTTGCACCATCAATTACCTTTTGTTTTAAACCTTCTTTATAAGCGATGATTTTTTCTAAGACAGATAAATCGTTGGAGCCCACAATTTGCGCAGCCAATATACCAGCATTTAAAGCTCCGTCTAATGCTACAGTTGCTACAGGAACTCCGCCTGGCATTTGTAGAATAGATAATACAGAATCCCAACCATCAATAGAATTACGTGATTTTACAGGAACCCCCACTACAGGAAGAGGGGATAAAGATGCTACCATACCAGGAAGGTGTGCTGCGCCTCCAGCTCCTGCAATGATTACCTGAATCCCTCTAGTGTGTGCGTTCTTGGCATAATCAAACAATTTTTCAGGGGTTCTATGTGCAGAAACAATATCTACTTCTACATCGATATCGAAACTTTCTAGTATTTCGACAGCTTTTTCCATTACAGGCAAGTCACTAGTACTGCCCATTATAATTCCAACCTTGCTCATTATTTATTTTGTTATTGTTACTACTTTGTTATAATACTCAAAAATAAAAAACGGTTATTTGCAAAGAGTAAATAACCGTTTTTTATTTTTTGGAAATTAGTTATTCGCTAATTACCTCTATTGTGTTTTTTACTTTTTCAGCTATTTTCCTAGCTTCATTTATATCTTCATGTACTATTGTTACATGTCCCATTTTCCTGAAAGGTCTGGTCTGTTTTTTACCATAAATATGAGGAGTAACACCTTTCATTTTCATAATGTTTTCTATGTTTTTATAGATAACATTACCGTCATAGCCTTCTTTTCCTACTAGATTTACCATAATACCAGCAACTTTACTTTCTGTAGCTCCTAGGGGTAAATCAAGAATTGCTCTGATTTGTTGCTCAAATTGATTAGTGTAACTTGCTTCTATACTATAATGACCACTGTTATGAGGTCTTGGGGCTACTTCGTTCACAAGAATTTCATTGTCTTGTGTCAAAAACATTTCTACGGCTAGTATCCCTACATGTTCAAAAGCTCTTGATACACTTTCGGCAACTTTCATTGCTTTTTTAGAAATTTCATCATCAATTCTTGCAGGGCATATTACATATTCTACTTGGTTAGCTTCTGGATGAAACTCCATTTCGACCACTGGGTATGTTTTAATTTCTCCGCTAGGAGTACGAGCTACAATTACTGCAAGTTCATTTTTGAAATTTACTAATTCTTCTGCAATACACTCTACATCTGGTAAACGTACTAAATCAGCTCCAGACTTAATAATTGATACACCTTTACCATCATATCCTCCTTGAGTACTTTTCCAAACAAACGGAAGTTTGATCTTGTTGCTAGTAATACCTTCAGTAAGATGTGCTTTATTTGAGAATCTAGTAAATGTTGCAGTGGGAATGTTTTGTTCTTTATAAAACAGCTTTTGTTTTCCTTTGTTCTGTATTTTTTCCAATGTTTTTGCACTGGGATATACTTTTTTTCCTTCCTCTTCTAGTTTTGCTAGTGCTTGTAGATTTACAGACTCAATTTCAAAAGTGAGGACATCTACTTTTTTTCCAAAATTATATACGGTCTCATAATCCATGAGGTTACCTTGTTGAAAAAAATCACATGCTATTTTAGAAGGGGCATCTTGATCAGGATCCATAACATAAGTTTGAATATCATACTTACGTGTCTCATATAGCATCATCTTGCCTAGTTGTCCGCCTCCAAGAATTCCTAGTTTGAAGTTTGACGAGAAAAAATTTGTCATTTTAGGGGGTTCAAATTTATCATAAATGGCAAAAATAATTTTTTCAGAAAGAATAACCATAAGAATGTAAGGTAAATGCTATTACTTAACTACAATCTTTCTTGTTTTATCAGGTTTTACTTTCTTATTTTTCTCAGTATAAATTAATAGTAAGGTTTATGTGCAGTAGGTTGGTAGTGTAAATCTTAGTTATGCTCATATCTAATTACTATCTTTGCGCCTTTGTATAAAAAATCAAACCATAGTCAGTGTCAAATAGTTTTATAAAGTTGCATGATTTACATTTTGTTCCTTTTATTTCTGAGAATGAGATAGTAAAAGCAATAGATAAAGTGTCTGATGGGTTAAATCATGACCTTAAAGATAAAAAACCTTTGTTTATTGCTGTATTGAACGGTGCTTTTATGTTTGCATCAGAAATTATAAAAAGGTTTGATTATGAATGTGAGGTTAGTTTTGTAAAACTTGCTTCATATTCTGGAACCGAGACTACACATGAAGTGAAAGAGCTGGTAGGGCTAGATCAGGAAATATCTGGACGAACAGTTGTGATTTTAGAAGATATAGTAGATACTGGTAATACTGTAGAGGTATTGGCAAAAATGTTGGAGGAAAAAGGATGTTCTGATTATAAGATTGCGACGTTATTTTATAAACCAGAAGCATACACCAAAGAGGTTGCAATTACATATACAGGAATTGAAATTGAAAATCGGTTTATTGTAGGTTACGGGCTTGATTATAATGGATTGGGACGTAATCTTACTCAAGTTTATCAACTAAAATCAAATAATATGACAAATTTGGTCTTATTCGGGCCTCCAGGGGCAGGAAAAGGAACACAAGCAGAAGTTTTAAAACAAAAATATGATCTGGTACATATCTCTACAGGAGACGTATTCAGATATAATATAAAAAATGCTACCGAGCTAGGCACTTTGGCAAAATCTTATATGGATAAAGGGCAATTGGTCCCAGATGAGGTTACAATTAACATGCTAAATGCTGAGGTTGATAAAAAACCAAATGCCAAAGGCTTTATCTTTGACGGGTTTCCTAGAAATGAAGCTCAGGCAGATTCATTGGCAAAATTCCTAGAAACCAAAGGAACAGAGGTACGCGCAATGGTTGCTCTAGAGGTAGATGATGAGGTATTGGTTCAGCGATTACTAGAAAGAGGAAAAACATCAGGACGACCAGATGATGCAGATGAAGGAGTGATACGTAACCGTATCAAAATATATTATGATGAAACTGCTATTTTAAAAGATTATTATCAAAAACAAGATAAATATTTTGGAATAGATGGAGTAGGTGGTGTTGATGAGATTACCCAAAGATTAAGCAACGTAATAGATACACTGTAAGTTTATAGGTCTCTCTTGTGAGACAGAACAAAATTACAGATACTAATAATAGAGATTAAATTGAAATGATCCCAATATATGTCGGGATGATACGAAACGAGTTATGACAGAAGGGAATTTTGTAGATTATGTAAAGTTACATGTAACCTCGGGGAACGGAGGTAAGGGATCTGTGCATTTACATCGAGAAAAATATATTACCAAGGGAGGACCCGATGGTGGTGATGGAGGACGGGGAGGTCACGTTATTGTTCGTGCAAATCCAAATATGTGGACATTATATCATCTTAAGTTTAGACGTCATTTCAGAGCAGAACATGGAGGGCACGGTAGTAAAAGTAGAAGTACTGGTGCAGATGGAGGAGATGTGTACATTGATGTGCCGTTAGGAACAGTGATTCGTGACACAGAAACTCAAGATATTATTCAAGAAATTACTGAGAATGGACAAGAATATATTGCGGTTCGCGGTGGAAAAGGTGGTAGAGGAAACTGGCATTTTAAAAATTCTGTAAATCAAACCCCTCGATATGCACAGCCAGGGATAGAAGGAGAAGAATTAGATGTTACACTAGAGCTTAAGGTGTTGGCAGATGTGGGATTGGTAGGATTTCCTAATGCAGGGAAATCTACGTTGTTGTCTGTAATTACTTCTGCAAAGCCAAAAATTGCTGATTATGAATTTACTACATTAAAACCTAATTTGGGGATTGTAGAATATAGAGATTTTCAGACGTTTGTAATGGCTGATATTCCTGGAATCATTGAAGGGGCAGCAGAAGGAAAAGGTATTGGACATCGCTTTTTAAGACATATTGAACGTAACTCTAGTTTGTTGTTTTTGATTCCTGCGGATGCTCCTGATATAAAAAATCAATATGAAATTCTTTTAGATGAATTACGTAGATATAATCCTGATCTGCTAGATAAAGAACGCCTAGTTGCTATTTCTAAATGTGATATGTTGGATGATGAGCTAAAAGGAGAATTAAAAAAAGAATTGGATCAACAAATGGATGCTCCTTATTTGTTTATTTCTTCGGTTGCTCAGCAAGGATTACAAGAACTAAAAGATACATTATGGAAAATGTTGAATCAATCTATTGATTGATTTTTCTAATTAGTATAATTTAAAATCAGTATAGGTGTATATCTATGCTGATTTTTTTTGTTTCTTATAAGAGGGGAAGTATTTATTATAATTCCCTATTAAAACTGTTTCTTTTTACTCCATACTTCAAAATTAAATACATGGATGAAGGTATTATCCTTGAATTTCCTTTTTTATCTAAACCAAAAATAATTCAATTCAAGTTACGGTCATTTTAATTGAGAATTGATGTTATTTTGTGATGGCAAATTTTTTTAAATGAATGCTTAATAATTGTTTTTTTGTGATTAGTAGTGTTTTTAATTAACCATATGCTAACTTTTTTCAACCTGTTTTTACCAAAGCAAAATCAACTTAAAGCATTTCTAAGTCAACTTAAAATCTAAATTTCCCCCTAGAAGATGAAAACTAAATATGAAGAAAATATTAATAAGATTTTTGGGCTATAGATCTATTTATCTTGTTGATGCATATTGAGAACACCAAAATCATAAGGAGTCCATAGACATGCTTTTATATTACTTTTTTTTAAGCCACTATTTACCCAACTATTACATGTTTTGAAACAGGAATAACTACCTTTTGCTTCATAAAAATCATCATTTATATAATACCCCAGACCAGGTAATAATACTTTTTTTTGATCAGAATCTAGTTGGAAGGTTTTGTAGATGTATTCATTGATTTTTTTTAGTTGTTTCTTATCTACTTTTAGTTCAATCCAATCATTTTGAATAGAAGAGTATCTTGTTACATGTAATAATGTAGGGGATTCCAGAAATAAGGCTTTGAACCCATTGGTAATAGTAAGGTCTGCCCAGTTAGGGGTTTCTACATAAAAACTTTTATCACCCCATCCAAATGAGAAGTATTGAGCTTTGGAGGTATATATTTGATCTTTTAAAACAGCAGAGATTAAGTCATCTTTCTGAATAATAATATCTAAATGTACACCGTTGGAGCTTAAATATATGGGGTGAGGTTTATTATGATCATTTTTGGTGTTGTTTACTGGAATGTGAGTTAAAACTAATGACGTTATAAGATATAGAAGAGGTGGGGTTAAAATGATTGTAAGATATTTTAGTATTCTTTTAATTAATCTCATGTCAACTGTTTCTGTCTCAAAATAACTTCACAGGGTATTGTTATATTTTTATACAATACCCTGTGAGAGCTAAAATAATCAAAAGAATTTACCATCTATTTGATTTGTACTCTAATCCCTTCTGAGTGACTAGAGAACTCAGGAGCATACATACTCTGTATGGTAGTGATACCATTAGAGAAATCACCTTTATTATTTACCCGTAAATCGTATTCAAAAACATAAACACCTTTTGGTAAGTAATCAAAAAAGAAATTGGTCGATGCATCTTTGGTGCTCTCATAGTACCCTAATCCATCTTGCCATTTATATTGAGATATAACGTTGATTGGTTCCATCCCAGATGCTCGCATATCTTTCATATGCACAAACTCCATAGCACGGTCAGACCTTAATTCGATTCGTACTCTTACAAGATCACCCAGTTCTAATTTTGTATTAGAAGTTATTTCTGTAATTTTTTCACCTGTATCAGTATTTGTTTTTAGGAATAGTTTTTTCTTTAATGACAATGGCGTTTTGGCTGTAGTAATCTTGTCTAGATCTTCAAAGTATTGCCAGTACAATGCTCCCCATGCAATTCCTTTTCCTTTTTTAGAAATTTTGGCTGTAGCCATATCAGGTTTGATCTCATTTGTGTTCCACGAGGTTTTGAAATATCCTGTTCCAGCCTCAACTTGAATATCCTTCATTGTACTTGGATCAATTTTTTGATCTCCTAATACGATATCTACCATATCTGTTACCGATAACCAATCACTACCATTTAATAATAGTGCATATACGGCATCAGAAGTTGCTTTGGTGGTTTGCCAACGATTGGTTTGTTTGTTTTTGAGCAACCAGATTTTTAGATTATCAACAATCTGTGTCTTTTTGGGTTCAGTTTCTATTTCAGAAAATACCTCGATCATTAATGATTGAGTTTCAATTGGTGCTTGATACCAGAACCAACTAGCAGTATTTGATTTCCAGTACATACCTAATTCTTCACTAGAGATGCTTTTTTCATCTAACGATCTAATGATTTTATTGGCAGTAGTATCTTTTGCTCGATGTAAAATCAAGGCCAACATTCCTTGTGAATATAGACTCTGGCTTAGCCAGTACTTCTTAGATTGACCTAGATAGTAATTCCACGCCTCGTTGGTGTTGTTAGGTCTTTTGATATCAGTAAAGAAACTACGCATATATAGATAATGAACCTGCGTATAGCTTAAATGGTTTTCATTAATGTCGATTTTGTTCTTTTTACAATATCGTTTCAATTCTTCATATTCTTTTACAAAAGCAGCATCTAGAAAACGAACTGATTTTTGAAGCATATTGGTTGTGCTTTGATCAAATTGAGTAACTCCTAATTTTCTTAGGTGACCAAAACCAGTTGCGATATGTTGTGTGATAAATCGATTTTCTCGCCCTCCTTTGAACCAAGGGAATCCACCAGAATTATATTGCATTTGTTGCAACTTACGTAGCGCCATCTGTAATTCATTATTCATTTTGTTTAGATCAAAAAGTAGAGCAATTCTTTTCTTTTGCTCAGTTTCACTTTGTGCATCACGTAACCATGGAGTTTCTTGAATGATTAATGATTTTAGTTCTTGATTTTTTTCAAGATTACTTACAAGTGCATCACTGGATTTCCATTGATTAAACACTTCCTGAATTCTAGGGTTTGAATTAGCAATATGACTGGCTAGTGTATTTGCATAATATCGAGAAAATGTCTGTTCTGCACATTCATAAGGATACTCCATGAGATAAGGGAGTGCCTGTACTGCATACCATGCAGGATTGGAGGTCATCTCTAAGGTAAGTTTATGGTGTTTTAATGTGCTTGAGGTATTGTTTTTTAACTTATTTAGTGTAAAAGTTTTTGTTTGATCAGATCGAATCCACATTGGTAATGTCTCTGTAACAAGCATTCTATTGCTTAAGACAGGTAATACATTTTGCTCGCCATCAGAAAATTCTCCAGCTTTGGCTATAATTTTATATTGTACCGTTTGTATATTGTCTGGTATAGTAAGCTCCCAAGAAGCATTTGTATTGCCTTTTGCTTTGATATTAAAATTTTGAGAAGCGTTATTATTATGGAGCGCTACATCTATTGCTTTATTTGTTAATGCATCAAATAATTGTAATTCAACAGTGCCATTAAGCTCTTTGTTTGCAAGATTAGAAATTTTAGAACTCAATACAATTTTATCTCCTTGACGTAAGAACCTTGGTGGATTAGGAAGTACCATTAGTTCTTTTTGAGTTACAGTTTCTAGAGTGGTGGTGGTAGCTTTTAAGTCTTTGGTATGTGCCAGAAGTTGTAATTTCCATTTAGTTAACGCTTCTGGAGCGGTAAAATTAAAGCTAACATTACCTTCTGCATCAGTAGATAACTGTGGAAAGAAAAAAGCGGTTTCTTGCAGGTTTTTTCGAATCTTTACTCCTTCAGTAGATGATTGTGTTTGTTCTTTCTTGCTATTTTCTTCATTAGAACGATCAGTGATTCTTGCAGTTGTATCTTCTTCTTTTGCCTCCATCTCATCATCCATAACGGCTGCGGTTTCCATAGGCATAGATCTTTTTTTTGATTTTGGTGCTCGCATCATTTCCATTGGAGCAGGAGAACCACTCTCCATAATATCACGCATCTTATTTCTTCCACCAAAATATACTTGTCCAAAATATAATCCAAACCAATTTAATTGATCATAGTGTTGATTACTGCTATGATAATCAGGGTTACTTCGGTTTTGTAATCTGAATGGTTGTATGCCAAAACTTTGTGTTGCGTTTCTGGTACTTTGTGTATGGTATGGCGGACGATTGATGGGATTAAAATACCATTGATGTGGTTTGAATTGATCTAGAGAGGCATCATACATGCCAGCAAGTAACTCAGCACTTACCTTGTCTCCTTTATCTCCTTTGATTACAAAACTCCATGTTTCTTGTTGACCTGGGAGTAGCTTATCTCTAAATGTTTTGGTTTCTATACTCAGATCTGTAGATTCGTATGGTACAGGAATTATGATTGCTCCACTCTCATAGCCATTATAGTTTAGATAACTGTAATTTATAGAAAAACCACCCATATCATCTTTGTCAACAGGAATTTTGATCGTTTTACTATTATTAGATAATTTGATAAGCTGGGTTTTGATAATCTTATGATCTTTTTCTATATCTACGGTAATCGTAATATCTTCTGAGGCAGACCCAAATTTGATTATTGCTTCGTCTCCTGGTTGATATGTATCTTTATTGGTAGAGATTTCAAATAATTGTTTGTCGCTAATAGTTTTATCATCATGACTATAGATGGTAATATATTGTATGTCTTTTACGTCTTGTCCAAATCGATCTTTGGCTTTCAGCTCAATAACATATTTTCCTGATTCCCATTTTTTGATATTTCCTAAAGGTAGGTCTTGTGTTCCTTTTTCATTTTCTTTTACAGCAGAAGTATTAAAAGAACTATCAAATACTAATTTTCCTTTATTCCATTTTCGGTAATCATGTTCATTTTTAAAAGCATCATGAGGGAATATTTTTTTGAATTCTTCTTCTTTGAAGCCATTGTAATCTGGTGCTTTCCATGGGCGAATACGCATAGGCTTTTCTGGAGCTAGTAATTTGTAGACTTTGATAGATCCAGATACAGCAACAGGTTCATTATTAAGATTAATGGAACTTATTATAAGTTCGTGATCTTTTTGAGTTTTATCAAGTTTTTCTTTGATAGAAATATTGGCAGTAAGTGCATGGTAACCTACATTCACAATAGTTGTTGTACTACGGGTTTCACCATTGATATCGATTACATCTGCAGTAATCTCATAATTAAATATAGGTAGATTTTCTCTAGATACTCCTAGGTCTGGTAGGGCTTTAAAATCAATAAAATACTCTCCTTTGTCATTGGTTTTGGTTTCTCCATGTGTGATTTCTTGAGGTTCTACTGTGTGTGCGGGATACCAATAGCACCAACGAGGATATTGTACTTTGCGATGTACTCTATATATTACTTTGGCATCTGTAATCATACTACCAGCATAAGCAGTTGCAATACCAGTAAGTTTTATCTTATCATTTACTTTATAAACCTCGGTAACGGGGTTGAATTTGGTTTCAAATTTTGGTCTTTTATATTCTTCAACAGAAAAAGAAGTGCTGTTGTAACTATTGGTTTGTATGGTGTATATACCTGTAAGTCCCGATGAAGGTATTATGAACTCTCCGCTAAAAGAACCGTACTCATTGGTTGTAAAATTTAATGTTTTTACATTTTGACCATTTACATCTTTTAGAGAAGCAAACGTAGGTTGGTTAGCAGATACTTTATAATCTTCATCTCCATTAGAAGACATCATAATCCCTTTAAAAAATACAGTTTGCCCTGGCCTATATATACTGCGATCGGTAAATAGAAATGTAGTACTACGATGGGTTTTGTCGTTTTCTGAAGTGTAGGATTGATTTAGGTAATATCCTTGGAATCTAGTATTGTCTTTTTGGTATGAAACGGTAATATCTACATCATAGTAATATTTATTTACAGATAGATATACTTGTCCTTTTTCATCTGTTGTTGTGGTTTTGTCTAATCGATCACCATACCCTCTTCGACTATCTGTTTTGAAATGTACTTTTGCATTTGGAATAGGATTTCCATTGTGACGATCTAAGACTTGAAATATTGATTTTTCAGGAGTTTTGTTTTCTATTAATGCAAGGTTACTAATCTGGGTATTACCATAGGAGAACATACTATTTTGGGTAAGGTCTTTTGCGGTTGAGGCAAGGATAAGATAAGAGCCTTGCTCTAACTCTGGCACTAATACTTCTGTAGTATGTCTTTGGTAATCATATTCATTACAAATCTCAGATTTCCATTCTTTACTTATTTGTAGAGCGTTTAAAAATTTAATTTGTTCTTCAGTTTTATAGAGTCGATTTAAACTATTGAGCTGTTTAGGGGTAATTTTTAATGCCTTAAAGTATAGTTTGTCTAGGTTTTTATATGTGATCAATAATCTACCTAAGGTTTGTATGGGGAGATATTTTTCTGTTTTGATATCTAGTTCAGGATTTAAAATCTGACTTTTTAAAGCTTTACAGTGATCTGCCCCTCTGGAGTTAGGGAATCTTTTGATCGTTGTATCGCATATTCCCAATGCGTCTTTTAGTTTCCAACGATGAGTTTTGTTTTTTTCAGGGATATAAGTAGCAGCATATTCGTTATATAAACTTGCGATTTCATAATCATATAGTGCAGAAGCTTCTTGAGTCGCATACTTCTTTTTTTCTGATTGTAGACATTCTAGTAAAACTGTTTTTACGTTATCAAAGACTGCATTTTCTGCTACAAATTTGATACGTTCTATATTTACTTCTGTTAATGCATCAGGAGTTTTGTCTCTAGAATGAAACTTGATTAAGTCTTGGAATAGTTTTAAAGCGTTAAACTGTAATGACAGAGAGTCTTTGGTGTTAATTTTTAAAGATGAAAAAATAGAGTGATCCTGTAAATATTTTTTGTCGTTTATAGAAAAAGCATAGGATGGTTTGGTGATAGAGGTCTCAGAGGTTTTGTGAAAATCCAATGCATTGTGGACTAAAAAGTCATATAATGTAGGACGGTATTTTTTTGAATCTGAAGCTACTTGTAAAATTTCATCAAATTTATCAAGGCTTGTTTGTTGTGCTAAGACTCCGTTTTGAAGTGATTTTTGGTAATATAAGTGGACCTCTGAAAATAGTGTTTCGAGATCCCATGTTCTAAAATCTTCCTGATCTACTTTTTGAGCAGTTTGTGTTCTATTATAGAATTTCCATCTGTTTTGTTGAAAATACTGCCAGTATAAATTAGCTAAGATACTTTGTAGGATATTTTTTTTAGGAAATTTACTGTTGCCGATATCCTTTTTTAAATTTTTTATAATGGTGAGTTGTGCATTTTCTTCAAGGGTAAGCATGTATTTTGCTTTATGAAGCATCGCTTTTATAACCTGATTGTCATTTTTTTCTTTTTGAGCCCTTTCATATATCGATTCTACAACTTCTAAGGCAGATTTTGGTAACCCTTTTTGATTAAAAGTTTCAACTTTTTTCCAGTCGTTTTGATATTCGTTTTGCCCTTTCATTATATACAGGTTTGATATACAGATTATAATAAGGATGATATGCTTTTTCATCATTTGTGTTTTAAGTTGTGAAACAAACGTAAAGACGAGTTGTATTATTTTATTATAACTGCATCTTGTGATTTGTAAATAACATTATAAAGCTACGTATTTGTCATGAGTCGTGGCTATTTTGTTTATAGAAATAAAAAATTATGCCAAATCTATTTAAGCGAGTAAGAAACAACTAAAAACGAATAGATAAAATGATAAATGAGTGAAATGCCTGTTTTGTTTAGCAAACTGTTGGATTTTAGAAGGAAACGATTAGAGATGCTAGGGTGTTTGTATTTTTTCATGATATCATTGTTTTGAGAGCAGATTGTTAATTGTATATTTACTCTCTGATTTTAAGAGTTTATTATGCGTATACATTTTATAGCTATAGGAGGTAGTGCCATGCATAACCTAGCAATTGCATTACATCAAAAAGGATATGAGGTTACAGGGAGTGATGATACTATTTTTGAACCCTCTAAGTCGAGGTTGGAACGTTATGAATTACTGCCAAATCAATTTGGTTGGTTTGCAGATAAAATCACTTCTGATTTAGATGCTGTTATTTTGGGTATGCATGCCAAAAAAGATAATGAAGAACTTCTTAAAGCTCAGGAATTAGGGGTAAAGATATATTCTTATCCTGAGTTTTTGTATGAACAATCAAAAAATAAAACAAGAGTAGTTATTGGGGGGTCTCATGGAAAAACTACTATTACTTCTATGATTTTACATGTTTTGCATTATCATGACAAAGAAGTAGATTATATGGTTGGAGCTCAATTAGAAGGTTTTGATACAATGGTACATCTTACAGAAGAAAATGATTTTATCATTTTGGAAGGAGATGAGTACTTGTCATCACCAATTGATAGAAGGCCAAAATTTCATTTGTATCAACCAAATATTGCTTTGATAAGTGGTATTGCATGGGATCACATTAATGTGTTTCCAACATTTGATAATTATGTAGATCAATTTCGTGTTTTTATTGAGTCGATAGTTAATGGGGGAGCTTTGGTATACAATGAAGAGGACTCAGAAGTGAAAAAAATGGCTGAGCTGACAGAAAACCCAATTCGTAAGTTTCCATATTTTACACCAGAGTATAGGATAGAACACGGCGAGACTTTATTAAATACTCCAGAAGGAGAAATGCCTGTTGAGATCTTTGGAGCACATAATCTGAGTAATCTTGCAGGTGCCAAATGGATTTGTCAACATATGGGGATTGATGAAGATGATTTTTATGAAGCAATAGCTTCTTTTAAAGGAGCATCAAAACGATTAGAGAAAATTGTAGAACATAATAATACAGTAGCATTTAAGGATTTTGCGCATAGCCCATCCAAGGTGAGAGCAACTACCAGAGCTGTAAAAGAACAATATAAAGACAGAAAAGTTATTGCCTGCCTTGAGTTACATACATATAGTAGTCTTGATGCATCGTTTTTGAAAGAATATGAAGGGGCATTAAATACAGCAGACGAAGCAGTTGTATTCTACTCTCCCCATGCTGTGAAAATTAAGCAACTAGAAGAAGTTTCTGCTGTGCAAATTGAAACAGCTTTTAATAGAGATGACCTGATTATTTATACTGAGCCAAGAGATTTTAAAGAATATTTAGCACAAAAAGATTTAGATAATTCTGTGTTACTATTAATGAGTAGTGGTAATTATGGGGGATTAGATTTTGATGAAGTTAAAAAATGGATAATTAGAGAGTAAATATTGTGCACGAAGTACAACAATGCTAACTTCTTGTTTTAGACATCGAATTGCTGAAGATGGTGATCTAAATGTTTATATTGTAATTGCCCCCATTGCTCGTTTGTGAATTTACCAAAGATTGGATGGGGTTCCCATTCTTTTTTATCCCTTTGATTTGAGAATTTAGCAACAAGCTCCAAAAGTATTTCTTTTTCAGGGATAAACTCTTTAGTTTCTACTACTTTTAGTTTAGAGTGAGTTGGTAAATTTTTTCTCCACGGCTTATCATTATACATAGATTTTTTAAAAAATAATTTAGCTAGAAAATTAGGTTTAAGCGTAAGAGGATTTTTTCTCAGGGCTGTTTTTAATGGAAATTGACAATGATGTAGCATTTGTGAAACATTCATTTTACCCCATGCAGCAGAACTATCAGTAGAGAGTTTATTGATTCGACTTTCTATTTCATTTAAGACTAATGGATCAAATAAAGACTTCATGATGTTAGTTTTATTAAAAAACAAAAGGCTAATCAATTGATTAGCCTTTTGTTTAATTTATATATGATTTTTTTAACTTACTTCATCAAAAAATAGACTAAGAAACCCATCTAGATCATCGTTACTACCAATATCTTTTGGTGTACCTAGATTAATCATTAAAGGTTGGTCTTTTATTGTTCCCCTTAAAAAATACTGAAAGGTTGTTCCCATCTTAAATTTATATCCTTTTAGTTGAGAACCGAATGAAGTAAATACTACTTCTGTTTTTGAAGTGTTACTCTCTGCAAATGCACTTATTGTAGCATCAAATACTGCAGATAACATGTCATCAGTATAATAATCCCACTTTATAGATGTTCCATCACAAGCTTGCATTTCATATTCAGATTGTGCTTGACATCCTTTAGGTACTTGTATGTTATTTCCTACTAAATTAAGAAATGATATCTTTTTATCTTGCCCATAAAAACTAATGGTTGCAAGAAGTAAAACGAAAGTAAAAATATTCTTCATAAATAGGTTAATTTGAAGGTGTTAAAATATTCATTTTTGGATTAAGGGTGCTCAAATATAGTAAAACTTTCATTTTCAAACAAATATATGTGATAAAATAATGGCTTAGGATAACAATTCTTGTACTATTGTTGATATATTTATAGTGTAATAAGTAGTTGTTTTTGAGGTGAATAGTTTGCTCTTATTGCTTTGATATTTTAATTATTTTTAATTGTAAATTAGTTGTATGAGTGAGATAAGTGCTTCGTTTTCGATCAAGGAATGGGATGAAAATGATCGTCCAAGAGAGAAATTAGACGCTAAAGGGAAGAATACACTTACCGATGCAGAGTTGTTGGCTATATTAATAGGTTCAGGTAATCGAGAAGAGAGTGCAGTAGCATTAAGCAAGCGTATGTTAGCTAGTGTAGATCATAAGATTAATAGATTAGGTAAATTATCGGTCAAACAGCTAATGCGTTTCAAAGGAATTGGTAAAGCAAAAGCTATAACCATTGTAGCTGGATTAGAATTAGGAAGAAGAAGAAGAGATGAGATCTCTATGACGATACCAAAAATTACTTGTAGTAAAGATGCGTTTAATCTTTTAAGACCTGTTATAGGAGATCTTCAGCATGAAGAATTTTGGGTGTTGTTTCTAAATAATGCAAACAAAGTAATTCAGAAAAAACAAATCAGTATAGGTGGTAAGACAGAAACCTCTGTAGATTTAAGAATTGTTTATAAATTAGCATTAGAATGTGGAGCTGTAGGAATTATAATTGGTCATAATCATCCTAGTGGAGTACTGCACCCAAGTCAATCAGATAAAATTTTAACCCAAAGGCTAAAGCTGGCAGGGCAAACTTTGGATATCAAATTATTTGATCACCTTGTTATTACAGAAAATAGTTATTTTAGCTTTGCAGATGAATCTATATTATAGTATCTATATTCCTGTTTTGATTAATAAAATGAGAAATAGAAGCTATAAGATGTAATCCTAGAACACAAATATGCTATTAGTTCATGTACAAAAAGTTACTCCCAGAGTATTATATACCTTTAAACAAATTTGCAAACGTATTTTAGGGTTAGATGTAGATTTGGTTTCAAAAATAGAACCGTTTATTGCCCATGATGGTCCTAAGTTTTCTTATGGTAAGCAACCATTAGGAAAGGAACTTTATTTTCAAAGTGTAGAATTGCTTTTTGAGCATGGGTTAAATGATGTAGATATAGAAGTGACTCAATGGGAAGATACAAAATGCTTTTTTGATGTTAAACATACTGAATCAGCATTGCCTTTTGATATTTTTGCGGCGACCTTTTATCTATTAACAAGATATGAAGAGTACCTGCCTCATGTAAAAGATACTATAGGTCGTTTTCCTGCAATAGAGAGTATTGCTTATACTCATGATTTCTTAAAAGATCCTGTAGTAGATATATGGGCTCATAAATTCAAAAAAGTACTTTTAGAGAAATACCCAGGTCTTAAATTTCAAGAAAAAAAATTCTCGATAAAACCAGTTATTTCAGTAAGCCAAACCTTTGCTTATAGAAATAAAGGGATCCTAAGGTCAATAGGAGGAGGGTTTAGAGATTTATGGAAACTACAGTTTGAAGAACTTACAGATAGAATAAAAGTAATTATAGGGTTGCAAAAAGATCCGTATGACACATTTGATTTTATAATTGGGCTACAAAAAAAAAGAAAAAGAAAAACCAAAGTCTTAATTGGGCTAGGTGATTATTCTAAGTATGATAAAAATGTAGGATACAACCGTTTGCAGCATCATAAGATTATAAAGCATATAGCTGATTATCTTGATGTAGGACTAAAAGTTTCCTATGCGGCTATTTCTGATATGGTTCTGCTGAAAAAGGAAAAGCTGCGAATAGAGAATATTGTGAATCGACGGCTACAATATTCCCTGTGTTCTTTTTTCAAAATAAAACTACCAGAAGCGTATCGTAATTTTATAGAATTAGAAATTGGAGAAGATTACTCAATGGGGTATGCTGGATATGCTGGATTTCGTGCAGGTACCTGTTCACCTTTTATGTTTTATGATTTGGATTACGAAGTACAAACTCCATTAATAGTATATTCTTTTTGTTATGCATATTTGGGGGAAGAAGACAGAGAAGATGTAGGGGATGAGATATCAGTAAAAAAAGAAATAGGCGACTATATAAAAAAGATTAAAAAGGTAAATGGTACCTTTATTCCTGTTTTTAGTAATACCTTATATAGCGATTCACATAATGAATCTTTTTGGAAATCAATTTTAGAATTTATTTGGACTATAGAAGATGAGTAATATAATCAAACATGTTTTTTTTGATCTAGATCATACACTTTGGGACTTTGATAAGAATTCTTCCCTAGCATTTCAAATGATTTTTGAAAAATTTAATATTGATATTCAGTTAGGAGATTTTTTAAAAGTTTATCAACCTATTAATATGCAGTATTGGAAATTGTATAGAGAAGAAAAGGTTAATCAACAAGAGCTTAGAAGAGGTCGCCTTTCTGAAACGTTTTCCTTTTTTGAAAAAAAATATCCTGTAGAGACCATAGATGCAATGTCTAGTGGTTATATTGATTTTTTGCCACTTCATAATTATTTGATAGATGGAGCAAAAGATTTATTAGATTATCTTACTCCAAGATATGATTTACATATTATTACCAATGGATTTAAAGAAGTTCAGAATAAGAAATTATTAAACTCTGGGATTTTACATTTTTTTAAAACAGTGACAGATAGCGAAGAGGCAGGGGTGAAAAAGCCAAATCCTTTTATTTTTGAAAAAGCAATATTAAAATCTGGAGCAGTATCTAATCATAGTGTAATGATAGGAGATAATTATGAAGCAGATATATTGGGAGCAGAAGCGGTTGGATTAAAAACAATATGTTTTAATTATCATAAAGAAAAATTACCTTCACAAAATATTCAAGTTGCTACATTAGAAGATATTAAAAATTACCTTTGATTTTTATATGACTACCTACCTTTTTTGTGATGATTTATAGAGGTGTATTTTGTGACACCTTTTAGTATGACAAAATTAATTTTTATATTTCGACTTATATTTTAATAGAAAATACTAATCTTGCATAGGTAGTAATGCTAGTTCTTATTTTGAACTTTAATAAATTCAAATGAAGAAATGATATAAGAGTATAACTACGGTTTGATTTTAATGATATAAAATGATTGTATGTTACGTAATTTGTTTTTAGGGGTTGTTTTTATTTCAACATTGAGTAGTAGTGCTCAAAAAAGTATTAATGAGTATGAATATATTGTTGTACCAGAGAGTTATAGTTTTCTTAAAAAGAATGATCAGTATCAGCTAAATTCATTGACCAAATTTTTATTTGAGAAATATGGTTTTAAAGCTTTTATGAATATGGCAGAATATCCTGAGGATTTAAAAAATAATGGATGTAAAGCATTGCGAGCGAATGTAGTAAAAAAACCAAGTGTATTTCAGACTAGGCTTATTGTAGAATTGATTGATTGTAATGGTGCAGTTGTGTTTGCTTCTACAGAAGGTAAAAGTAGAGAAAAAGAGTTTAAACCAGCATATCATCAGGCACTTAGGAATGCTTTTAAAGATGTAAAAACATTAAATTATACTTTTGTGCAGAGTAAGCAGGAAGAGGTGTCAAAGAAAGAACCTATAACTGTATCAGAGGGTAAAGTAAAAGAAGCGGTGCAATTATCTACACCAACAAATAAGTCGATCGAATATTTGTTTAACGAAGTCAATTTCATCTTTGAAAAACAAGAATATGGATATGAGATGTTTAAAAAAGAACAAGAAAAGATGTCTGTAGGTAAAATCTATAAATCGACTAGTGGAAAAAGTTATATCGTAAAAGCTGGAGAATTAAGTGGTAATGGCTATTTTGATGGATACGGTAATTTTGTCCTAGAGCGCATCAATCCTGTAACTAATAAGTTGGTTACAGATACATTTGCTAGGCAGTAATAAAGTTATGGCTGTCTGTATAATTAAACTAATTAATAGCCGTATTTGTCACCCCATCTGGATTTAAGAAAAGTTCTTAACGAATGCTCGCGCTGATTATCTCCTGGGTCAAATAGTTTAGTGTTTATGATTTCATCAGGAAGAAACTCCTGTTTTGCAAAATTATCCTTATGATTATGTGCATATTTGTAATCTTCACCATACCCTAATTCTTTCATCAGTTTAGTAGGAGCATTTCTTATATGTAATGGCACAGATAAATCCCCAGTTTGTTTTACTAATTGTTGTGCATGATTAATAGCCATGTAAGAAGCATTGCTCTTAGGTGAAGAGGCAAGATAAACAGCACATTGGCTCAATATGATTCTAGCTTCTGGGTATCCAATAGTATTAACTGCCTGAAAAGAATTATTGGCTAAGATCAACGCTGTAGGGTTTGCATTTCCGATATCTTCAGAGGCTAATATAATTAATCTTCTGGCTATAAATTTTAGATCTTCACCGCCTTCAATCATTCTGGCAAGCCAATAAACAGCAGCATTAGGGTCGCTACCTCTAATTGATTTGATAAATGCAGAAATAATATCATAATGTTGTTCTCCAGTTTTGTCATATCGCACAGTGTTTTGCTGTACTAGTTTTGTCACCACATCATTGGTTATGACTATAGGCTCTTGATCGTGGCTAGAAACGATCAATTCAAAAATATTAAGCAGTTTACGCGCATCTCCACCACTTAGTTTTAATATAGATTCAGTTTCTTTTAGTTCTATTTTTTTTGATTTCAGAAATTCATCTTCTTGCATTGCTCTTTCTAACAAAGCTTCTAGCTCCTTTTTGCCAAAAGGGTTAAGTGTGTATACTTGACAACGCGATAATAATGCAGGGATAACTTCAAAACTAGGATTTTCTGTAGTTGCACCAATAAGAGTAACCCAACCTTTTTCTACGGCACCTAATAGCGAATCTTGTTGTGATTTACTAAAACGATGAATTTCATCAATAAACAAAATAGGATTTTTGGTAGTAAATAAACCTCCGCTTTGTTTGGCCTTATCAATAACCTCTCTTACATCTTTTACACCGCTATTGATGGCGCTTAGCGTATAGAAAGGTCTTCCTGATTCGGTAGCAATGATATTTGCCAGTGTTGTTTTTCCTACCCCAGGAGGGCCCCAAAGTATAAGAGAAGGAATAATCCCTTTTTTGATTTGCTGTGTTAATGATCCATTAGTGCCAATAAGGTGCTCCTGACTCAAGTACTGCTCCAAAGATAATGGGCGAATTCTTTCTGCTAAAGGCTTGTTTGTATTCATTTACAATTGTTATTTTAATTTGATTAGTATTATAGGAGCTATAAGTAATCAAAAGATTGTACAAGATTATTTTGTAAATGTAAAGTTACAAAGCTTCATTGAATTTATTTGTAGGAAATAAATCAATCATAAAAGAAGTTATTATGAGTGTATAGTTACGACTATTAGTTTTAAAGATCCAGTTTATAAATGATAACAACCTGTCATTTTAGCTGAACTTTATATTTTGGACTTTTTTTTGATATGATTTTGATGTTATGCAAGAAGAAAATACTCATTTTGAATTTAGTACAGGTGTAGTAGGATACCCATTATTATTCGTTTTATTAATTTGGGTAGTCTTTTGGTTTGAGATTAGATTTGGTGTTGATTTTAATAGTTTTGGGGTATATCCAAGAACAGTGGTGGGGATGAGAGGTATTATTTTGTCTCCTTTTATTCATTCAGATATAACACATTTATGGCATAATACATTGCCACTTTTAATATTATCAGCTGCATTATTCTTTTTTTATCAAAAGAATGCATGGAAAGTTATTTTGATAGGTTTTGTTATGACAGGTTTTTTAACCTGGTTGTTGGGGAGACCTGCAAATCATATAGGAGCTAGTGGTATCATTTATATGCTATTTGGATTTCTTTTTTTTAAAGGGATATTGGCTAAGCACTTTCGGTTGATAGCATTGTCTTTTGTAGTAGTGTTTGTGTATGGTAGTATGGTTATGTATGTACTGCCAATTGATCCTAAGATTTCTTGGGAAGGACACTTATCGGGACTTATATCTGGTATCGTATTAGCCTTTGTGATTAAAAAAGGAGTGGTTCAACCTGAGCGATACACATGGGAATCTGAAAATTATAACCCTGAAGATGATGAGTTTTTAAAACACTTTGATGAGAATGGTAATTTTATTGAAAACGTCACGCAAGAAAATCCAGAGGAACAAATTACAGTAGTGTATGAATATAAACCGATAGATAAAGAAAGTAAAGATAATGAGTAGTCAAAAAACTACTGTCTTTGCCTTGTAGTTTCATACAGGAATACGCCACAAGCAACAGACACATTTAGAGAACCAATATCGCCAAACATTGGTAGTTTTGCTTGATGATCAACTAGTTTTAGTACCGATTGGGATACGCCTTTGCCTTCACTTCCCATAATAATTGCAGTAGGGGGAGTTAGATTCGTCTCATAAATAGTACTGCTCGTCTTTTCTGTAGCTGCCACCACTTGTATGCCAGAACCTTGTAGATAAAATATAGCATCTTTGATATGATCAACTTTACAGATAGGGATTTTGTAAATGGCCCCTGCAGAAGTTTTGACTGTATCTGCACTTACTGGAGCACCCCCTTTTTTCTGAATAATAATACCATGCACTCCTGTGCATTCTGCGGTTCTTATAATAGCACCAAAATTACGAACATCGGATAGTTGGTCTAGCACCAAAAACAAAGGAGTTTCTCCTGATTCTGTAACCTTTATAACAAGATTTTCTAAATCATAGAAATCAATAGGAGAGATGTAGGCAACAGCTCCTTGGTGATTTTTTCTTGTTAAGCGATTTAATTTCTCAATAGGGACATGAGTAATGGTGATGTTTTGTTTTCTTACCAAAGTTACTAATTCCTTAGATAGATCACCTTGTAACCCTTTCTGAAGAAACAATTTGTCAATAGTTTTGCCTGCAGTAATTGCTTCTATTATTGATCTAATACCAAAAATCAAGGATTCATTTTTCATAGTTGGCAAAGATAATGTATTAGGAGTTAGTTCTAGTAGTTGATTTTATAAAAAAAAATGAGGCTATCATTTTTGATAGCCTCATTAATAATTCAAGTATATAGATTGTTGATTACTCTATAATGCTGTTTTCTTTAGCAGATAATGCAATGCTAGTAGCAGTTCCTCCATTTACAAGAGTTACGTCTCCTACTAAGATCACACCATAAATATCTTTAAGTACAGGGCTAGCTTCGGTTCCAATGTTTCTAACTAGCTTGTATACATATATCTCATCTTTAACCACTTGAGCAGTAGTAACCGCTGCTCCAGCATCAAAGTCTGCTTTTGTTTGCTCTACATCATTGTAAGCATCATATGCTGCAGCTCCTGTGATAGGAGCAGCTAGCTTAACAAATTGAATGTCTACAGTGTAACCAGTATTAGCAATTGCTTTAAATCCTTGTGTACCATCAAATTCAATATCTCCAGAAGGGGCATCATCGATAGAAGTTTCACCTGTCAATAAGCTTAGCTGATTTGTAGTAAGGTCATTACTTATAGTCCCACCAACAGCTGCGTTATGTGGTTGTGGGTCAATAGGGATAACTACTTCTGCAGTATCACTAAGTGTTCCACTAGTAACTGTAAATGTGTAGATCAACGTATCACCAACAGCAAGACCATAATCATTGATATATGCTCTGTCTTTTAAATCAATTTCTCCAGATGCTATAGCAAATTCTGAAGAGATATCTGTTTCTGCACCTGCAGAACCATTCTTCCAAGTTACTGTGATGCCATCTATAGTAGCACCTGCTGTCTTAGCAACATATTTAATAATGTTATCAGAAGCAGTATCCTTATGCTTTATAGCAGAAACTTCTTCGGTTATATTAATAACCTTATTAACAGTCAAAATTTGCTCAGCTACCGCTGGAGAAATAGAACCTCCCTCATATAAGAAATCAAGGGGGAAACTACCAGAGGAAGCTGTTGTTCCGTCTGTTTTTCCAGGGAATACAAAAGGCAATAATGAAGAAGTGTTAAAAGTTGCAACATCTCCAGACACGGTTGCATTTCCAATACTTTCGTCACTTGAAAACGGTGCGTTGTCATCTGGGTGATTTTGCCCTTTTTTAACAATAGAGATAGTAGTGATTTGAGCATCACCAGTTAAATTCAATGTTAATTCTTCATTTATATCAAATGTTGAGATTTCTGTTTCTGCAAGCCTTACAGTTGCTCCCACAGTTGTTCCAGTTGCTCCTGGATCTTCATCATCAGCACACGACACCATTGATAAAATCAATGAGGTGGCAAATATACTTTTTATTAATGTTTTCATTTATTTTATTTTTTATTACTGAGCAGTTAACACTGCATTTATTTATTTTGTTATGGATGAACTATAATTGTTTTTTTATTGAAAAACAGTAGTCTTACCATCTAATAAATGACTTCCTTGTCTAGTTATCGCTTCTTGATATGAATCAGGATTAGATACTCTTTCAGAAATAGGGTATAAGAACCTTCTAGGAATTACTCCTGATGGGTTAAGACCATTTGAACCTTCTGAGTTAGGAGTTAGATTTGGATATCCAGTTCTTTTATAATCATTCCATACTTCTATAGGAGTATTACCATACAAAGCTTTATACTTCTCAATAATTATTGCTTCGATATCAGCAGCTTCAGAACCTCCTAAAGTTATACCACTAGTGTAAACTGCTATAGATGGAGCAGAAACACCAATATATTCCATGTTAGCCTCAACTGCTGCTTTTAAGGCAGAAGTACCATCTTGACCTTTACGTTCAAGAGCTTCAGCTTCTATAAACTTTAATTCTGCATAAGTCATAAGAAGACTTGGAGATTCAAAACGACCCCAGAATAAATCTTGATTATCATTTTGATAAAATAAATCAGTAGTTCCTGATTTTACCATGTATTTACTTTTTCTTGGATCTCCATCCATAAAAGTAGAAAACTTAGGGTCAATCACCATTGTTTCTGGTCTGTCTACACCAAAAAGAGCTAATGGGTTACCGCCATTTACTGTAGCTTCAAAATTAAATTGAGCTTGGTCGGCATTGCTTGACATTGCTTTAGCTATGGCAGCTAATGCTTTGTTATGAGCATCAGTGTCTACTTTAGTACGTTGGATATAATAACGAGCTTTTAATGCATAGGCAACTTTTGCCCATTGATCATTAGTTAAGGTAACAAGACTTCCCTGAATTGGTAGTGCATCTTCAGCCTCTAAATCAACCACAGCTTCATCAAGTAATCTAAAAATTGATTCAAAAATCGATTCTTGAGTGTCATATTTAGGGAATAAGTTTTCTTCACCTTTAAATGCTTCAGTAAAAGGAGCATCACCCCAGCAATCTGTTACCATTCCTAGATTAGCTGCTAAGTATATTTTAGCAATACCTCTACTATTTACACCTTCTATGTCAGAAGTCTTTTCTATGATCTGAACACAATCCCTCATAGAACCAGTATAAATACCAGTATCCCAAAAGGCATCTGAATCACTTTCGTCTATTACATAGGTGGTATAACCAGCCTGTTGCGCATCTGCTCCTATCCATTGTTGCGTAATAATACCAGATAGACGACCTAGTCCAGCAGTAATATTTCTATGAGATTGGGTTTGCATAATTGGCATAATCGCCTTTACAGGAACTATATCTTCTGTAGGACGTGACGGATCATTATTTGTGTCGCCATATTCACATGATACTAGCATAGCTGCAGTAGCCATCATGAGAATAAAAACCTTGTTGATTTTATATGATATTTTCATTTTTTACTTTTTAAAAGTTAAGTTTAAGTGAAACAGCATAACTTCTTGTATTAGGCTGGTTGAAGTATTCTAAACCAATACCATTAGAATCTCCTGTTAAGTTGGTTTCAGGGTCAACTCCAGGATAAGCAGTGTCTACCCATAAGTTTCTTCCAGACACTGTTAATGAACCAGAAGTAATAGGAGTTCCATTTAATAATTTATCTCCAAAATTATAAGATAATGAAGCTTCTCTTAAACGTACCCATGAACCATCATATACATTATCTTCTGATACACCACCAAAACCATATTTAGTCCATCTGTTTACTCCTGTAGCATTATCTGCTAGAGCAACAGCACGAGTATTTGGTTGCCCAGTTGATTGTACAACACCATCAAATACATAATCAGTAATTTCTCTTTGATCAGCGGTTTCTTGAGAAACTCCAAAGAAATCTAAGATACCACAAGTACCACACCAGATATCTCCACCTTCTCTAATATCAAATAAGAAAGATAAAGATAAGTTTTTATAAGATACAGTGTTTCTTATACCCGCTTGCCAATCTGGGATTGGATCTCCAATTACACCTGATTGTGGATCAACAATAGGGAAACCTTTGTCATCAATTTGGATATTACCACTATCATCTCTTAACCATTTGTTACCAAAAATAGCACCATAAGATTCTCCTGGTAATACTCTAGAAGATGTAGATGTAAATCCAGCAAGGGTAAATGATTCTACTCCAGGAGCTAATTCAACTACCTCAGTAGTATATGAGGTCCAGTTTACATCAATATTCCATGAGAAATCATCTGTACGAACAGGGTTAAAGTTGGCGCCTATTTCAAAACCTTTGTTTTCAATCTTACCAACATTAGTGTTTCGCCCGTTAAATCCTGAAGATGGAGCAACGTCTACTGCAAAAACTTGCCCTGTTGTCTCTTTGGTATAGTAAGTTAAATCTAAACCTACTCTTGAATTAAAAAATTTCAATTCTCCACCAACTTCTAATTCAGTTGTTTCTTCAGGTTGAATTTGATTACTTCCAGATTCTCCATCTCTTTCTAAAGCAACAGCTCCAAATAGAGGGAAGGTGTTAGGACTACCATTTATAAAACCATCACCTCCAGCTTCACCAGCTTCAAAAAACGTTTTTGATGCATAGATAGGAGCGTCATTACCAGTTTTACCATAAGAAGCTCTTAACTTACTATAGTTTACTATGTCACTTTCATAAAGCTCACTAAGTACAAAACTTGCACCCACACTATATGATAAGAAGTCATTGCTGTCTACAGGAAGTGTAGAAGACCAGTCATTTCTAGCTCTACCCGTAACAAAGAAAGTGTCATTGTAACCAAACTTAAGTTCTCCAAAAACAGCATCTGTTTTCTTTCTGAAAATATCTACATCATTTATTTGAGTAGATGAGTTTGATACATCAAAGAATCCAGGGATAGTAAGACCATCAGCCTGTACATTTCTTCTAAGGTAATCATTAGAAT
This sequence comes from Aquimarina aquimarini, assembly GCF_900299535.1. Taxonomy (GTDB): domain Bacteria; phylum Bacteroidota; class Bacteroidia; order Flavobacteriales; family Flavobacteriaceae; genus Aquimarina; species Aquimarina aquimarini. The sequence goes on from NZ_OMKE01000007.1 coordinate 91,100, forward strand.
AGTTTTCATATCCTAATAAACCATTGAATGTTAGTTTTTCTGAAATATCTTTATTGAATAAAGCTAAAAAGTTAGCTGTGATATCTTCGTTGAAAACAGCATCGTCAAATACACGACCTGTACGGTTAGAAGCAGAATTTAAATCAAATGCTGATTTTCTTACGTCACTATATCTGTCATAAGCATATCTACCTTGTAGTGTTAACCAATCCATTGGTCTGTACTCAAAAGAAAATCTACCTGTAAACCTATTAACATCATCAGTAGCAGGGTTTTTAGAAACAGTCCAGTATGGGTTGTCATATACACCAGCTCTATAACTTCTTTGTGAACCATCACTAAGTTCGTAAACATCAGTAACTCCAACAGCACTTCTTCCTGTTAATCCATTACCATTGTCAAAAGTTGGTGTAGTTCTTAATAAACCTAGCATAATACCAGATATATTAGAACCTCTTTGTACTCTTACACCACCTGAATTTACAAATGAACCACTTGCAGATATTTCAAATTTATCAGAAAGATCAGCAGTTATGTCAGCTCTAAAAGAGTTTTTTCCAAACTCTTCTGTTGGAGCAACTCCTGTTTGATCAAGTTTTCCAGCAGATAGATAATATCTTACACTTTCTGTTCCACCTCTTACAGATACGTTCAGATCAGTTAATAAACCTTTTACAAAGAAATCATAATGATCATATGTTTCGGCAGCTCTTCCATTACCATCTCCAGTAGGAACAAGTGCACCAAATCTGTGGAAAGGATAGCTAGAATCTCCATCATACTCTAAAGTAGAAACTCTAGGTCCCCAACTAGGGCCGTTAAAAGATTCAGGTCCTCTATATACTCCATTTGCACCTTGCGCAAATTCTCTTTGAAGTTCTGGGACTTGTGTTATTTCACTCATCTGAACAGTAGAACTAACCGATACAGTTGGAGCTCCTGTTTTACCTTTCTTAGTAGTAATGATTACAACACCATTTGCAGCTCTTAGACCATAAAGGGTTTGTGCAGCAATACCTTTAAGTATAGATATGCTTGCAATATCATTTTGGTTAATATCAATAGCTCTATTTGATTGGTCAACACCATTTGTTGCATTACCAACACTAGAGTTATCAATAGGAACACCATCAACAATGAAAAGAGGAGAGTTACTTCTTGTGATAGAAGTATTTCCTCGAATTCTGATGTTTGCAGATGCACCAACAGAACCAGAAGAACTAACTACAGAAACCCCTGGGGCTTTTGCTGTAAGAGAGCTTACAAGGTTTACTTCTCCTGAGTTTTCAATTTCATCATCTGCCACTGTTGCGATAGCGTAACTTAGGGATTTTGGTTTTGCCTTTATCCCTTGTGCAGTAACGACAACTTCTTCCAATTCAGAAGCTGAAGCTGCTAATCGAATGTTTATTGAGGTGTTATCCCCAATAACGACATCTTTTGTCTCAAAACCAACATAACTAAATGATAATACAGCTCCTCTGTTCGCAGTAAGAGTATAGTTACCATCAAAATCGGTTTGAGTTCCGTTTGCTGTAGATTTTACAACAACATTAACTCCAGGAAGAGGTAACCCTTTATCATCGGTTACAGTTCCTGAAATCGTTTTTTCTTGTGCAAAAGTGAATTGCACAACAAACGCTAGTAGTAGCGTTAGAATTCCACTAAACTTTGTTCTCATTTTACAATTTATTTGAATTAGCCAGTTCCAAAAATCATAATAATATCTTTATAAAACAACTTTTTACCATTAAAATTTAAAATTGAAGCATAGCTCTGTGCTTAAATTATATGGTGTTAAAATATGGATTAGAGGGTTGTGTTTTTATTGCTTGAATAAAAGGTAAGTGTCAGATAGTGAATTGTTTCTTTAATGTTTCTTTTGAGATTTTTTTATCACTGATAATAGAGAGAGTTTATGATTGATTATAGCTACAAAAAAAATATTTTTTTCTTGTGAATTTTATGTTAAATTAATGAAGTGTTGTTTTTAGGTTATTGTTTTGGGGTGATTTAGTGTTTAAGTTTAGTGTCTTTGTTAGGTGGTGCATGTGTCTAAGTTTTCATGAGAAGGTAATGGTTCGAAGTTGTTTTTATTGAAATGTGTTTTAGTGTTTTTTTTGAATTTTTTATGATAAATAAATGTCTTTTGGTCTAGTTGATTTAAAGCTGTTGTTTAAATATATAAAAATTAATCTCTTAGGATTTGATTTGCTGGAAAATATTTCTACCTTTGCACCCCCTTTAAAATGGGAAAATTTAAAATTTTTAATATATAGTGTAAAGCAAATTATGCCAACAATTTCACAATTAGTAAGAAAAGGTAGAGCCAAAATAACTAAGAAGAGTAAATCGGCTGCTTTGGATTCGTGCCCGCAACGCCGCGGTGTTTGTACGCGTGTTTATACCACTACACCAAAAAAACCTAACTCAGCTATGCGTAAAGTAGCTCGTGTTAGATTAACAAATGGTAAAGAGGTAAATGCGTATATCGGTGGTGAAGGTCACAATCTCCAGGAGCACTCGATAGTATTAGTTAGAGGTGGAAGGGTAAAAGATTTACCAGGAGTTAGATATCACATTGTTCGTGGAGCCTTAGACACCGCTGGTGTTGAAGGAAGAACGCAGCGTAGATCTAAGTATGGTGCAAAACGCCCTAAGAAGTAATTAAAAAAACTTTAAGAATAAGACATGAGAAAAAGAAAGGCTAAAAAAAGACCGATTTTGCCAGATCCACGTTTTAACGATCAATTAGTGACTCGTTTTGTAAACATGATGATGTGGGATGGTAAAAAATCGACTGCTTTCAGAATATTCTATGATGCTATAGATATTGTAGAAGAGAAAAAACAAAATGAAGAGAAAACAGCTTTAGAAATGTGGAAAGACGCATTGTCTAATGTGATGCCTCACGTAGAAGTACGAAGTCGTCGTGTTGGAGGAGCTACTTTTCAGATTCCTAACCCAATCAGGCCAGATCGTAAAATATCTACTGCTATGAAGTGGTTGATTCAGTTTTCACGAAAAAGAAATGAGAAGTCCATGGCTCAAAAACTTGCTGCAGAAATTATAGCTGCAGAAAAAGAAGAAGGAGCTGCTGTTAAGAAAAGAGTAGACACTCATAAGATGGCTGAAGCAAATAAAGCATTCTCACACTTTAGATTTTAATCATTAAGAAATGGCTAGAGATTTAAAATATACTAGAAATATAGGTATTGCTGCACATATTGATGCAGGAAAAACTACAACTACAGAGCGTATTCTTTATTATACGGGAGTAAGTCATAAAATTGGAGAAGTGCATGATGGTGCTGCTACAATGGACTGGATGGAGCAAGAGCAAGAACGTGGTATTACTATTACTTCTGCTGCTACAACTTGTGAGTGGAAATTCCCAACTGAGAATGGTAAGCCTGTAGATGATACAAAAGGATATCACTTTAATATTATTGATACACCAGGTCACGTTGATTTTACTGTAGAGGTAAATCGTTCGTTGAGAGTGTTAGATGGGTTGGTTTTCTTGTTTAGTGCTGTTGATGGGGTAGAACCGCAATCAGAGACTAACTGGAGGCTTGCTGATAACTATAAAGTGCCAAGAATTGGATTTGTTAATAAAATGGACCGTCAAGGATCTAATTTTATGGCAGTATGCCAACAGGTAAAAGATATGTTAGGGTCTAATGCGGTTCCTATCGTTATGAATATAGGTGATGAAGCAGACTTTAAAGGAATTGTAGATTTAGTTAAGAATCGTGCTATAGTTTGGCATGATGAAACACAAGGGTCTACTTTTGATATTGTTGATATTCCTGAAGAACTTAAGGAAGAGGCAAAAGAACTACGTGGTAAACTTATTGAAGAGGTTGCTGCCTATGATGAGAATTTGCTTGAAAAATTCATGGAAGATGAGGATTCTATTACTGAAGAAGAAGTGCATGCTGCTCTTCGTGCTGCTGTAATGGATATGTCTATTATTCCTATGATATGTGGTTCTGCGTTTAAGAATAAAGGAGTTCAGTTTCTGTTAGATGCTGTATGTCGTTATTTACCTTCACCAACTGATAAAGATGGTATTGTAGGGATAAACCCAAATACAGATGAGGAAGAATTGCGTAAACCAGATGTGAAAGAACCGTTTTCGGCATTAGCATTTAAGATTGCAACAGATCCTTTTGTAGGAAGGTTGGCTTTCTTTAGAGCATATTCTGGTCGTTTAAATGCAGGTTCTTATATTTTGAATAACCGTTCAGGGAAAAAAGAACGTATTTCTCGTATTTATCAGATGCATTCTAATAAGCAAAATGCAATAGAATATATAGAGGCTGGTGATATTGGTGCAGCTGTTGGTTTTAAGGATATTAAAACTGGAGACACCATGACTGATGAAAAGAATCCTATTGTTTTAGAATCAATGGATTTCCCTGATCCAGTAATTGGTATTGCGGTGGAGCCAAAAACTAAAGCTGATGTAGATAAATTAGGGATGTCTTTGGCTAAATTGGCAGAAGAAGATCCAACATTTACTGTTAGAACAGATGAATCTTCTGGGCAAACTATTATATCAGGAATGGGAGAGCTTCACTTAGATATTATTGTAGATCGTTTAAGGCGTGAGTTTAAGGTAGAAGTTAATCAAGGTCAGCCACAGGTTGAGTATAAAGAAGCTATTACTGCTGTAGCAGATCACAGAGAGGTTTATAAGAAGCAATCTGGTGGTCGTGGTAAGTTCGCGGATATCGTGTTTACTATTGAGCCTGCAGATGAAGGACATGAAGGGCTTCAATTTGAATCTACAATCAAAGGAGGTAATGTACCTAAGGAATTTATACCTTCTATTGAGAAAGGATTTAAAATGGCAATGCAAAATGGTCCATTAGCTGGATACGAAGTTGATTCTGTAAAAGTAACTTTGAAAGATGGTTCTTATCACGATGTGGATTCGGATCAATTATCTTTCGAATTAGCTGCTAAATTAGGTTTTAAGAATTCAGCAAAAGCTGCTAAAGCCGTGATTATGGAGCCGATTATGAAGTTAGAAGTTATCACTCCTGAGGAAAATATGGGTGATATCGTAGGTGATCTTAATCGACGTAGAGGGCAAGTAAGTGATATGGGTGACCGTGCAGGTGCAAAGACTGTTAAGGCAACCGTTCCGCTTTCTGAAATGTTTGGATATGTAACAACATTGAGAACATTGTCATCTGGTAGAGCAACGTCTACAATGGAATTCTCTCACTATGCAGAAACTCCTTCTAATATTTCAGAAGAAGTAATTGCTGCTGCTAAAGGAGTTAACGCTTAATTATTACAGAAATGAGTCAAAAAATTAGAATAAAACTAAAATCTTACGATCATAACTTGGTAGATAAGTCTGCTGAGAAAATTGTAAAGACTGTAAAGAGTACTGGTGCTGTAGTAACTGGGCCAATTCCTTTACCAACACATAAGAAGATTTTTACTGTGCTACGTTCTCCGCACGTAAATAAGAAGTCTAGAGAGCAATTTCAATTGAGTTCTTATAAAAGGCTATTGGATATATATAGCTCGTCTTCAAAAACGATTGATGCGTTGATGAAGCTTGAGTTACCAAGTGGAGTTGAAGTGGAGATCAAAGTTTGATATGACTTTGAGGTAAGCAGTAAAACTTACGATAAAATGTCCTGCGCTGTATGCAAAGGAAAAACGGCAAAAAAATACATTCAGGGTTGAACGTGTTTTGACCCTGTTTTTTTGCAAATAAATTAAAGTGTGTTGAAAAGTTAATGTTTCAATACAGAATTAGTAAATCATTAATAAATAATTAAATATGTCTGGGTTAATAGGAAAAAAGATCGGTATGACCAGCATCTTCGATGAGAATGGAAAAAACATTCCATGTACAGTAATCGAAGCTGGACCATGCGTGGTTACCCAAGTCAGAACTAAAGAAGTTGACGGCTATGAAGCTATTCAGCTTGGTTTCGATGACAAAGCGGACAAAAATGCTACTAAAGCGGCTTTAGGTCACTTTAAGAAAGCAGGAACTGTTGCAAAACGTAAAGTTGTTGAATTCAAAAGTTTTGATGAGGAGCACAAATTAGGAGATACAGTAACAGTAGAGTATTTTGCTGAAGGAGAATTTGTTGATGTGTCAGCAACTTCAAAAGGTAAAGGTTTTCAAGGGGTTGTAAAGAGACATAACTTTGGTGGTGTGGGTCAAGCAACTCATGGTCAGCATAACCGTTTAAGAGCTCCTGGTTCTATAGGTGCTGCATCTTATCCTGCAAGAGTTTTCAAAGGAATGAAAATGGCAGGAAGAATGGGTGGAGAAAAAGTAAAAATTCAAAACTTAAGAGTATTAAAAGTAGTTCCTGAAAAGAATTTACTTGTTGTGAAAGGGTGTGTTCCTGGACATAAAAACGCTTATGTAACTATTCAGAAGTAATGAAAGTAGCGGTAATTGATATAAACGGAAAAGAAACAGGAAGAAAGGCAGACCTTTCTGAAGCTGTTTTTGGTATAGAACCAAATGATCATGCTGTGTACTTAGATGTGAAGCAATACTTGGCAAATCAACGTCAAGGAACTCACAAGGCTAAGGAGCGTGCAGAGATTACAGGTAGTACTAGAAAGATAAAAAAACAAAAAGGAACAGGTACTGCCAGAGCAGGTAGTATTAAGTCTCCTGTGTTTAAAGGTGGAGGTAGAATTTTTGGTCCTAGACCACGTAGCTACTCTTTTAAATTAAACAAGAACTTAAAAAGATTGGCTAGAAAATCTGCTTTAAGTATCAAGGCAAATGATAAGGCAATTACGGTTGTTGAAGATTTTAGTTTTGACACGATAAAGACAAAGAATTTTACAGCTATTTTGAAGTCTTTAGGGCTAGAAAACAAAAAATCTTTGTTTGTGTTGGCAGAGTCGAATAAAAATGTATATTTGTCGTCACGCAATTTGAAAAGTTCAGAAGTTATAACTAGCTCAGAATTAAGTACTTATAAAATTCTTAATGCAGGTAGTTTAGTGCTTTTGGAAAGTTCTTTGAAAGGAATTGAAACGAATTTAAGTAAATAGAAGCCATGAGTATCTTAATAAAACCTATTATTACAGAAAAGGCTACTACAGATAGTGAGGTGTTTAATCGCTATGGATTTGTAGTAGATAAAAAAGCGAATAAGGTAGAGATCAAAAAAGCAGTTGAAGCTGCTTATGGTGTATCTGTTACTAAAGTTCGAACAATAAATGTCCGCCCAGACCGTAATACTCGTTATACAAAAACAGGTATGGTTACTGGTAAAACGAATGCTTATAAGAAAGCAATTGTACAGGTGGCGGAAGGTGAAGTAATTGATTTATATAGTAATCTTTAAGACTAAAAAATGTCAGTAAGAAAATTAAAGCCAATTACCCCAGGTCAGCGTTTTAGAGTAGTGAATGGATTTGACGCCATAACTGCTGATAAGCCGGAAAAAAGCCTATTGGCTCCGAAAAAAAGATCTGGAGGTAGAAACAGTCAAGGTAAAATGACTATACGCTACAAAGGTGGTGGTCATAAAAGAAGGTATCGTATCATTGATTTCAAACGTGATAAGCAGGGGATTCCTGCTACCGTTGCTACAATAGAGTATGATCCAAACAGAACTGCGTTTATAGCGCTTTTGAACTACCAAGATGGAGAAAAGCGTTATGTTATTGCCCAAAATGGTTTGCAAGTAGGTCAGAATATCGTTTCTGGTAGTAATGTAGCTCCAGAGATAGGTAATGCAATGCCGCTTAGCGATATCCCATTGGGAACAATCATTTCTTGTATAGAATTACACCCTGGACAAGGAGCTGTTATGGCTCGTAGTGCAGGATCATTTGCTCAGCTTATGGCTAGAGATGGTAAGTTTGCTACGGTAAAGTTACCTTCTGGTGAAGTTAGGCTTGTGTTGGCTAATTGTGTAGCTACTATCGGAGCAGTATCTAATAGTGATCATCAATTGATCGTTGGAGGTAAGGCAGGTAGAACTAGATGGTTAGGTCGTCGTCCACGTACGAGACCAGTAGCAATGAACCCTGTCGATCACCCAATGGGTGGTGGTGAAGGACGTTCTTCTGGAGGTCACCCTCGTTCTAGAAAAGGTCTTCCTGCAAAAGGATTTAGAACCCGTTCTAAAACGAAAGCGAGTAATAAGTATATTGTAGAACGTAGAAAGAAATAATAAGATATGGCACGTTCATTAAAAAAAGGACCTTACGTTCACTATAAGTTAGAGAAAAAAGTAGCTGCAAATGTAGAAGCTAATAAGAAGTCTGTTATCAAGACTTGGTCTAGAGCATCTATGATTACTCCTGACTTTGTAGGGCAAACAATTGCAGTTCATAATGGTCGCCAGTTTGTACCGGTATATGTTACCGAGAACATGGTAGGTCATAAATTAGGAGAATTTTCGCCAACACGTTCTTTTAGAGGACATGCAGGTGCTAAAAATAAAGGTAAAAAATAATTTAAGTCATGGGAGTTCGTAAAAGAGAAATGGCAGATAGAATTAAGGAGGAGAAAAAGCAGATCGCTTTTGCTAAACTTAATAACTGCCCTACGTCACCTCGAAAAATGCGTTTAGTTGCGGATTTAGTACGTGGTGAAAAAGTTGAAAAAGCGCTTCAGATTCTTAGATTTAGCCCTAAAGAAGCATCTCGTCGTTTAGAAAAACTATTGCTTTCTGCAATAGCTAACTGGCAGGCGAAAAATGAAGACGCTAGCATCGAAGATGCTGATCTTTTTGTAAAAGAGATCCGTGTTGATGGAGGAAGTATGTTAAAAAGACTTCGTCCAGCTCCACAAGGTCGCGCACACAGAATAAGAAAACGCTCTAACCACGTTACAATAGTGGTTGCAGCAAACAATAATACACAAAGCTAATATAAACTATGGGACAGAAGACAAATCCAATCGGAAATCGCCTTGGTATCATCAGAGGTTGGGAATCCAACTGGTATGGAGGTAATGACTACGGTGATAAACTTGCCGAAGACGATAAGATTAGAAAGTATGTACACGCACGTTTATCAAAAGCTAGTGTATCAAGAGTGATTATTGAGCGTACGCTTAAACTTGTAACCGTTACTATCACTACTGCTAGACCTGGTATCATTATCGGAAAAGGCGGTCAAGAGGTAGACAAGTTGAAAGAAGAGCTTAAGAAGATTACTGAAAAAGAAGTACAGATCAATATTTTTGAAATCAAGAGACCTGAATTAGATGCATTTTTGGTTGGTTCTAGTGTAGCTAGACAGATCGAAAGTCGTATTTCATATCGTCGTGCTATCAAAATGGCTATTGCAGCAGCGATTAGAATGAATGCAGAAGGAATCAAGATTCAAATTTCAGGACGTTTGAACGGGGCAGAAATGGCACGTACAGAGTCTTACAAAGAAGGTCGTATTCCTTTATCAACATTTAGAGCTGACATAGATTATGCTTTGGTAGAAGCACACACTACTTATGGTAGATTGGGTGTGAAAGTATGGATCATGAAAGGCGAAGTATATGGTAAAAGAGAACTTTCTCCTTTAGTTGGTTTATCCAAAAAACAAGGAAAAGGTGACAGAGGTGGACGTGGTGGTTCAGGAAACAATAAATCACGTCGTAGAAAGTAATTTTTTAAAGTAAATTAACAATGTTACAGCCTAAAAGAACAAAATTCCGTAAACAACAAAAAGGACGTATGAAAGGTCTTTCTCAAAGAGGACATACACTTTCTAACGGTACTTTCGGAATCAAATCATTAGATTCAAGTTTTATTACAGCTAGACAAATAGAAGCAGCTCGTATTTCAGCTACTCGTTATATGAAGAGAGAAGGATCTCTGTGGATTAAAATATTCCCAGATAAGCCTATTACAAAAAAGCCTCTCGAAGTACGTATGGGTAAAGGAAAAGGTGCTGTTGAGTATTGGGCAGCAGTAGTAAAACCAGGAAGAATATTATTCGAAATAAGTGGAGTGCCTTATGATGTTGCTAAAGAAGCATTACGTCTGGCAGCTCAAAAACTTCCTGTAAAAACTAAGTTTATCGTAGCTAGAGATTATCAAGCTTAATATTTGAGAGATTATGAAACAATCAGAAGTAAAAGAATTATCTACAGCTGAATTACAAGAGGAACTTGGTAAATCTCAAAAAGAGTATTCAGATTTAAGAATGGCTCACGCTATGTCTCCATTAGAGAATCCTTTACAATTGCGTAAAGTAAGAAGATCTATAGCGAGAATGGCTACAGAGCTAACAAAAAGAGAATTAAACGGTTAATTCTGCTGAAAGATGGAAAAAAGAAATTTAAGAAAAGAACGTATAGGAGTTGTTACTAGTAACAAAATGCAGAAATCAATTGTGGTTTCTGAAGTTAAAAAAGTAAAACACCCGATGTACGGAAAGTTCGTGTTAAAAACGAAAAAATACGTTGCACACGACGAGAAAAACGATTGCAATATTGGTGATACTGTAAAGATCATGGAAACAAGACCTATGAGTAAAACCAAATGCTGGAGATTAGTAGAAGTAATTGAAAGAGCTAAGTAATTATGGTACAACAAGAGTCTAGATTAAAAGTAGCCGATAACACAGGTGGAAAAGAAGTTTTAGTCATTCGTGTTTTAGGCGGTACAAAAAGAAGATACGCCTCTGTAGGAGACAAAATAGTTGTCAGTGTAAAAGAAGCAACTCCAAATGGAAACATTAAAAAAGGAGCCGTTTCTACTGCAGTTGTAGTTCGTACCAAAAAAGAAGTGCGTAGACCTGACGGTTCTTACATTCGTTTCGATGACAATGCATGTGTTCTTTTGAACCCTACAGGAGAAATGAGAGGAACCCGTGTTTTTGGTCCAGTTGCAAGAGAACTTCGTGATAAGCAATTCATGAAGATTGTTTCACTAGCGCCAGAAGTGCTTTAATAATAGTTGTGAAAATGACAAAGCTAAAAATAAAATCAGGAGATACAGTAAGAGTTATCGCTGGAGACAATAAAGGTCAAGAAGGGGTAGTTCAAAAAGTATTGAAAGATAAAAATAAGGCGATTGTAGAAGGTATCAATTTAGTATCTAAACACAAAAAGCCTAGTGCAGCAAACCCACAAGGAGGTATTGTAAAGCAAGAAGCTCCTATTCATATTTCTAACCTATCGTTGTTAACTTCAAAAGGAGAAACTACTAGAGTTGGATATAGAGTAGAAGGAGATAAGAAAGTAAGATTTTCTAAAAAATCTAATGAAGTAATATAGTTATGGCTTATATCCCAAGATTAAAACAAGAGTATAAAGACAAAGTAGTGTCAACTCTTACAGAAGAATTCAGCTATGATAATGTAATGCAAGTGCCTAAACTTAAGAAAATAGTTTTAAGTAGAGGTGTAGGAGCAGCAGTAGCTGATAAAAAGTTAATTGACTACGCGGTAGATGAATTGACAACAATCACTGGTCAGAAAGCTATAGCTACGATTTCTAAAAAAGACGTTGCAACTTTTAAATTACGTAAAGGAATGCCAATAGGTGCAAAAGTTACGTTAAGAGGAGAAAGAATGTATGAATTTTTAGATCGTTTAATTACTTCTGCATTACCACGTGTTAGAGATTTTAGTGGAATTAAAGCTACAGGATTTGATGGTAGAGGTAATTACTCTTTAGGAATTACTGAACAAATAATTTTTCCAGAAATTGATATTGATAAAGTAAATAAAATTTCAGGAATGAATATTACATTTGAAACTTCAGCTAAGACTGATAAAGAAGCAAAATCATTGTTAACCGAACTAGGATTACCTTTTAAAAAGAATTAATTATGGCTAAAGAATCAATGAAAGCCCGTGAGGTGAAAAGAGCTAAAACTGTAGAAAAATATGCTGAAAAACGAAAAGCTTTAAAAGAAGCTGGAGATTATGAAGCTTTACAGAAATTGCCAAAAAACGCATCACCAGTTCGTAAGCATAATAGATGTAAGTTAACAGGGAGACCAAAAGGATATATGCGTCAGTTTGGAATTTCTCGTGTTACATTTAGAGAAATGGCTAATAAAGGGCTAATACCTGGAGTAACAAAAGCTAGTTGGTAATAATAAAGTAAATTAATTGATATAAGGTTCGGACTATTTTCGAAAACCAATATCATAAATTATAGATAATGAATACAGATCCTATAGCAGATTATTTAACCAGAATACGTAATGCAAATAGTGCTCAACACAGAGTTGTTGAGATACCAGCATCAAAGGTTAAAAAAGAGATCACTAAAATATTATTCGATCAAGGATATATTTTAAGTTATAAATTTGAAGATAATACAACACAAGGTAGTATCAAAATAGCACTTAAATACGATAAGATAACCAAAGAACCGGTTATTAAAGAATTGCAGAGAATCAGTAAGCCAGGTTTACGTAAGTATGCTGGATCTTCTGAAATTCCTAGAATTCTTAACGGATTAGGAATTGCAATAGTATCTACTTCTCATGGAGTAATGACTGGTAAAAAAGCTAGGCAAGAGAATGTAGGTGGTGAAGTACTTTGTTACGTATATTAACAGTATAAAAGACAAAAGAAATGTCAAGAATAGGAAAAAATCCAGTAACTATTCCGTCTGGTGTCACTGTAGAAGTGAAAGGTAATGTTGTTACTGTTAAAGGAAAATTAGGAGAACTTTCTCAAGAGATCGATAGTATCGAAGTGAAAGTAGAAGAAAGCCAAGTAGTTTTAGAAAGGCCTAGTGAAGTTAAAGATCATAAAGCGAAGCACGGATTGTATAGAGCTTTGATCAATAATATGATTATAGGTGTTTCTGAAGGTTTTACCAAAGAATTAGAATTGGTAGGAGTAGGTTATAGAGCTTCTAATCAAGGTCAAAAACTAGATTTGGCCTTAGGATTCTCTCATAACATAGTATTAGACTTAGCTCCAGAAGTGAAAGTTGAAACTATTTCAGAAAAAGGTAAAAACCCTATCGTAAAATTAAGTTCTCATGATAAGCAATTGGTTGGTCAGATAGCTGCTAAAATTAGAAGCTTCCGTAAGCCAGAGCCTTATAAAGGGAAAGGAATCAAATTCGTAGGAGAACAATTAAGAAGAAAAGCAGGTAAATCTGCATAATACGTACGTTATGGCATTCTCAAAAGATTTAAGAAGATTAAAGATAAGAAAGCGTATCCGTGGTAGTGTAAACGGAACAGAACAACGTCCTAGATTATCTGTTTTTAGAAGTAACAAAGAAATCTATGCGCAAATCATAGATGATGTATCTGGTAAAACTATCGGTGCAGCTTCTTCAAGAGATAAAGACATTGCTTCAGCAGCAGGAAATAAAATAGAAAAAGCAAACTTGGTTGGAAAAGCGCTTGCAGAAAAAGCTAAGAAAGCTGGTGTAGAAACGGTATCCTTTGATAGAGGAGGATATTTGTATCACGGTAGAATAAAATCATTAGCAGACGGTGCTAGAGAAGCAGGACTTAAATTCTAAGAAATTATGTATCAAAAATATAAAAACGCAGAATTAGTAAAACCAAGCGGGCTTGAACTTAAAGATCGTTTAGTAGGAGTACAACGTGTAACTAAAGTAACTAAAGGTGGTAGAGCCTTTGGATTTTCTGCGATAGTTGTTGTAGGTGACGAAAACGGAGTAGTAGGTCACGGTTTAGGTAAGTCTAAAGAAGTAGCAGAAGCTATTGCAAAAGCAGTAGAAGATGCAAAAAAGAATTTGGTTCGTATACCATTGCATAAAGGGACATTACCACATGAGCAAAAAGGTAAATATGGAGGAGCACGTGTATTGTTAATGCCCGCTGCTACTGGTACAGGAGTGATTGCAGGTGGTGCAATACGTGCGGTACTAGAAGCGGTAGGAGTACATGACGTACTTTCTAAAAACCAAGGATCGTCTAACCCTCACAATGTAGTAAAAGCAACATTTGATGCATTGTTACAATTGCGTAGTGCGCAACAAGTAGCAGTTCAACGTGGTGTTTCATTGGAGAAAGTGTTTAAAGGATAAATTCAGGAACGATGGCAAAGATTAAAATTACAAAAGTAAAAAGTGCGATTAACCGTACTCAAAGACAAAAGAGAACCTTAGAGGCTCTTGGTCTTAAGAAGATCGGCCAGGTTGTGGAGCATGATGATACTCCTAATATCCTTGGGATGGTAAATAAAGTTAAACATTTAGTTTCGATAGAAACAAAATAATATAAGCACATGGATTTAAGTAACTTAAAACCTGCTGCAGGTTCAGTAAAAAACAATACTAAGCGAGTAGGTCGTGGACAAGGTTCTGGAAAAGGAGGAACTGCCACTCGTGGTCACAAAGGAGCAAAGTCACGTTCTGGATATTCTAAAAAGATTGGTTTTGAAGGTGGGCAAATGCCACTTCAGAGACGTGTGCCAAAATTTGGTTTTAAGAACATTAACAGGAAAGAGTATCAGGGGATTAATTTAGACACACTACAAAAATTAGTAGATGATGGAAAAATTACTGATACTGTTGACTTAGATGTGATTTTAGCTACACGTCTTGCGGGGAAAAATGATTTGGTTAAAATATTGGGAAGAGGTGAACTGAAGGCAAAATTAAAAGTCTCAGCTCATAAATTTACATCCACTGCAAAAGCTGCTATAGAAGCAGCAGGTGGTGAAGCAGTAACCTTATAATTGACGATTCATGAAATTTATTGATACAATAAAAAACATTTGGAAAATCGAAGAACTAAAAAATAGAATCTTAGTAACACTTGGATTGCTATTGGTATATCGATTAGGAGCACAAGTTGTACTTCCAGGAATAGATGCTTCGAAGTTAGCAAGTTTAGGATCTCAAACCCAAGATGGTTTGTTGGGATTACTTAATGCATTTACAGGAGGAGCGTTTGCTAATGCTTCTGTGTTTGCACTAGGTATTATGCCGTATATATCTGCATCCATTGTGGTGCAGTTGATGGGTATCGCAATTCCTTATTTGCAAAAACTACAAAAAGAAGGAGAAAGTGGTAGAAAAAAGATCAACCAAATTACGCGTTGGTTAACTATTGCTATTACCTTGATTCAAGGTCCTGGATATATCTATAATTTGTTTGCAACACTTCCTGCATCGGCATTTAGTACTGAGATAAGTCAAACTGTTTTTGTTGTATCTTCTGTAATCATTATATCTACAGGTTGTATTTTTGCAATGTGGTTAGGTGAAAAAATTACGGATAAAGGTATTGGTAACGGTATATCTCTATTAATTATGGTAGGTATTATAGCAACGTTGCCACAATCATTCGTACAAAACTTTTCTTCTAGAGTATCAGGAGAAGGGGGAGATATGATTATGGTATTGATAGAATTAGTAATATGGTTTGTTATAATATTAGCATCGGTATTATTAGTTATGGCAGTGCGCCAAATACCAGTACAATATGCTAGACGAACTGCAGGTGGAGGATACGAAAAAAATGTTTTCGGTTCTCGCCAGTATATTCCATTAAAACTAAATGCTTCAGGTGTTATGCCAATTATTTTTGCGCAAGCAATAATGTTTGTACCAGTAGCAGTTGCAGGTCTTTCAGATTCTGAAACTTCTCAAGGAGTAGTGGCAGCATTTAGTGATATTTTTGGATTTTGGTATAATTTGGTATTTGCTTTGTTGATTATCATATTTACTTATTTCTATACTGCAATTACGGTGCCTACAAATAAAATGGCAGACGATTTAAAACGTAGTGGAGGTTTTATTCCAGGAATTCGTCCAGGAAGTGAAACATCTGAATATTTGGATAAAATAATGTCTCAGATTACATTGCCAGGATCTATTTTCTTGGCCTTAATAGCTATATTTCCTGCAATTGCAGTAAAGCTATTAAATGTTCAGCAAGGTTGGGCATTGTTCTTTGGTGGAACTTCTCTGCTAATTATGGTAGGAGTTGCTATCGATACAATGCAGCAAGTTAATTCTTACCTTCTAAACAGACATTACGACGGATTAATGAAAACGGGTAAAAACCGAAAAGCAGTAGCATAATGGCAAAACAACCAGCAATAGAACAAGACGGAAGTATAATTGAAGCATTATCAAATGCAATGTTCCGTGTAGAACTAGAAAATGGTCACGTAGTGACAGCACATATATCTGGTAAAATGCGTATGCATTACATCAAATTATTGCCAGGAGATAAGGTGAAGTTAGAAATGAGTCCTTATGATTTGACCAAGGCTCGTATAACATATAGATACTAAATAAATTAAGAATATTGTATTTTAAGATTTTTTGTGTACTTTTGCAGGCCGAAAAATCTTGTTACTGATTTCGTTCATAAAGCACAAAAATGTGTTTTATGGATATAAAAAACAAAAAGATGAAAGTTAGAGCATCAATAAAAAAGAGAAGTGCCGAGTGCAAGATTGTGCGTAGAAAAGGCCGTCTTTACGTAATTAATAAAAAGAATCCTAGATTTAAACAAAGACAAGGGTAATTATGGCAAGAATTGCAGGGGTAGATATACCTAAACAAAAGCGAGGAGTTATAGCGTTAACCTATATCTTCGGAATTGGTAGAAGTAGAGCTAAAGAAATTTTAGAAACTGCCAAAGTAGATGATAGTATAAAAGTTTCTGATTGGGATGATGACCAAATTGGTCGCATTCGTGAAGCCGTTGGAGCCTATACCATTGAAGGAGAATTACGTTCTGAAGTACAGTTAAATATTAAGCGTCTTATGGATATAGGATGCTATAGAGGTATACGTCACAGAGCTGGTTTACCGCTAAGAGGACAACGTACTAAGAATAACTCTAGAACACGTAAAGGAAGAAGAAAAACAGTTGCTAACAAGAAAAAAGCGACTAAATAATAAGTAGTATGGCAAAGTCAACTTCAAAAAAACGTAAAGTAATTGTTGAATCTGTAGGAGAAGCGCATGTAACTGCTTCTTTTAACAACATTATTGTGTCGTTAACAAACAAAAAAGGAGACGTTATTTCTTGGTCTTCTGCTGGTAAAATGGGATTTAGAGGTTCTAAAAAGAACACTCCTTATGCTGCCCAATTAGCTGCAGAAGATGCTGCTAAGGTTGCAATCGAAGCAGGTCTTAAGAAAGTAAAAGTATACGTTAAAGGTCCTGGTAACGGTAGAGAATCAGCGATACGTTCTATTCACAATTCTGGAATAGAAGTTTCTGAAATCATCGATGTTACGCCAATGCCGCATAATGGATGTCGTCCTCCAAAAAGACGTAGAGTTTAATTCTAATCCTGAACTTGTTTCAGGATCTTTTTACATATAATAAGTAAATCTAATTGATGAGAGATTAAGATTATCGAAGGAAAGAGACCTTAATTCATAATCACTCTCAGTAACTAAATTATTAATAATGGCAAGATATACTGGTCCAAAAACTAAAATCGCTCGTAAATTTGGTGAAGCGATATTCGGAGATGATAAATCATTCGAAAAAAGAAATTACCCTCCAGGTCAACATGGAAACAATAGACGTAGAGGGAAAAAAAGTGAGTACGCTATCCAGTTAATGGAAAAGCAAAAAGCAAAATATACATATGGTGTTCTTGAGCGTCAGTTCCGTAATATGTTTGAAAAGGCAACTCGTGCACAGGGTATTACTGGTGAGGTGTTACTTCAGCTTTGTGAATCTCGTTTAGATAACGTGGTTTTCAGAATGGGATTGTCTAATTCTCGTAGAGGTGCAAGACAATTAGTTTCTCATAGACATATAACTGTAAATGGAGAGCAAGTAAATATTCCTTCATATCAGTTAAGAGCAGGAGATGTTGTTGGAGTAAGAGAGAAATCAAAATCATTAGAAGTAATTCAAAATTCATTGGCTAACAATAGTAAGGTATATGAATGGATTACATTTAATAATGATACAAAACAGGGGACATTTGTTTCTGTTCCGGCTAGAATTCAAATTCCGGAAAATATTAATGAACAATTCATTGTCGAATTATACTCTAAGTAATAACGCTAAAGAAGAAACAATAACATGGCAATATTAAATTTTCAGAAGCCCGATAAAGTTATCATGATTGACTCTACAGAGTTCAATGGTAAATTTGAGTTTAGACCATTAGAACCTGGATATGGATTAACAGTGGGTAACGCTTTACGAAGAGTTTTGCTATCTTCTTTAGAGGGATTTGCTATAACTTCTCTTAGAATAGAAGGTGTAGATCACGAGTTCTCTGCAATATCTGGTGTAGTAGAGGATGTAACAGAAATTATCTTAAATCTTAAGCAAGTACGTTTCAAGCGTCAGATTGAAGATATAGATAATGAGTCTGTGACAATTTCTATTTCTGGACAGGAGCAATTAACAGCTGGAGATTTTCAGAAATTTATTTCTGGATTTCAAGTGTTAAATCCTGATCTGGTTATCTGTAATATGGATAAAAAAGTAGCACTTAATCTTGAGGTTACCATAGAAAAAGGTAGAGGTTATGTTCCTGCTGAGGAAAACAAAAAAGCGAATGCTCCTATTGGTACCATTTTTACAGATTCTATTTACACTCCTATTAAGAATGTAAAGTATAGTATAGAGAATTATCGTGTAGAGCAAAAAACAGATTACGAAAAATTAGTTTTCGAAATTGTAACTGATGGATCAATTCATCCAAAAGATGCATTGACAGAAGCAGCTAAGATTTTAATACATCACTTTATGTTATTCTCTGATGAGCGTATTACGCTTGAAGCTGATGAAATAGCACAGACTGAGACTTATGATGAAGAATCACTTCATATGAGACAGTTGTTGAAAACAAAGTTGATCGACATGGATCTTTCTGTAAGAGCGTTGAACTGTTTAAAAGCTGCAGAAGTAGATACATTAGGAGACCTTGTATCTTACAATAAAAATGATTTGATGAAGTTCCGTAATTTTGGTAAGAAATCTTTGACAGAGCTAGAAGAATTAGTGAACGTTAAAGGGCTTAACTTTGGAATGGATCTTTCAAAATACAAATTAGATAAAGACTAATTTCATCATAATTTGCTCCCCAAAGTGGGTAGATGCAAGATGATGATTAAATTAAAATGTCATGAGACACGGAAAAAAAGTAAATCACCTAGGTAGAAAAACAGCTCATCGTAAAGCAATGCTTGCGAATATGGCTTGTTCCCTAATTGAGCACAAAAGAATTAATACAACTGTAGCAAAGGCAAAAGCTCTTAAGCAGTTTGTTGAACCTTTGGTGACAAAATCTAAAGATGATACAACTCATAATAGACGAATTGTATTCAGTAAATTGCGTAATAAATATGCAGTAACTGAATTGTTTAGAGAAGTAGCATCTAAGGTTGGTGATAGACCAGGTGGGTACACTAGAATTATAAAGCTAGGTAATCGACTAGGAGATAATGCTGATATGGCAATGATCGAATTAGTAGATTATAATGAATTATATAACGCTGGTAAGCCTGCTAAGAAAAAAGCAAGGAGAAGAGGTAAAGGAGGAAAGAAAACTGAATCTGCACCTGTTGCGCCAGCAGCTGAAACCACTAGTTCTGAAGAAGAATAAATGGGAAATGCGAATCGCACATAATAATGTAAAGGATAGACGTTCATCGTTTATCCTTTTTTTTTGATAGATTTTAAAAAAAATCTAGATTAAAAGACTTTAAAAAAATAAATATCAAATTGAAAAAGGGGAGGTGGATATAGCGGGGCTATTATATCAATTTCGCCAAATTATAACAAACAATTATTTAAAACAGATGAAATATCAATCTCGGAAAAAAGCAATTCTTTTATTGGCAGATGGTACAATTTTCCATGGCAAAGCTGTAGGAAGAGAAGGGAGCGCCTTTGGTGAAGTGTGTTTTAATACCGGTATGACAGGGTATCAAGAAATCTTTACTGACCCATCATATTATGGTCAGTTAATGGTAACAACAAATGCTCATATTGGTAACTATGGAACCAATAAGCATGAAATAGAATCAGACTCTATAAAAATAGCAGGTTTGATAGTCAAAAATTTTAGTTATGACTATTCTAGAGATCTTGCAGATAGTTCTCTGCAAGAGTTTTTAGAAAAACATAATCTTCTTGCAATTTCTGATGTTGATACTAGGGCATTGGTAAGTTATATTAGAGATAATGGAGCCATGAATGCTGTTATCTCAACAGAAATTGACGATATCGATAAATTAAAAGAAAAATTGGCTGCTGTACCTGATATGAATGGTTTGGAATTGGCATCAAAAGTATCTACTAAAGAGCCATATTTTGTAGGAGATCCTAATGCAACCTATAAAATTTCAGCTTTAGATATCGGAATTAAGAAAAATATTTTGCGCAATCTGGCAAAAAGAGATGCTTATATAAAAGTGTTTCCTTATGATACTACTTTTGCAGAGATGAGCGAATGGAATCCTGATGGTTACTTCTTGTCAAATGGACCTGGAGACCCAGAGCCTTTAACACAAGCTATTGCAACAGCAAAAGAAATTATAGCAAAAGATTTACCATTATTCGGTATTTGTTTAGGGCATCAGGTGGTAGCATTGGCTAACGGGATTGGTACTTATAAAATGCATAATGGGCATAGAGGGATTAATCACCCGGTTAAAAATCTGATAACTCAAAAAGGAGAGATAACATCGCAGAATCATGGTTTTGCTATACGAAGAGAAGAAACAGAAAAACATCCAGATGTAGAGATTACCCATGTACATCTTAATGATGATACAGTTGCAGGTATAAAAATGAAAAATAAGAACTGTTTTTCTGTGCAATATCACCCAGAAGCAAGCCCAGGTCCAAATGATTCGACATATCTTTTTGATCAATTTATAGAAAATATAAAAAAAGCAAAAGCTTAAGGAGGTGCCAGTAGTGTAGTTGTAGAAATTAGAAATGTCTTTTGGTAAGGTTTTGATCTATAACGTTGTAGTTAATAACTTGTTGAGGATACTGTCATTTCTATACTAAATTATAGTTTTTTGAAAGACGCTAAAAATTACTGGTTTTGTATATTGCAGAGAATTAAAATTATCCAACAAAATAAATTAAAAAAATGAGTGTAATTATTAATATTCACGCTAGACAGATCTTAGATTCACGAGGAAACCCTACAGTAGAGGTAGACGTGATTACCGAAAACGGTATTTTAGGTAGAGCTGCAGTTCCTTCTGGAGCATCTACAGGAGAACACGAAGCTGTAGAATTACGTGATGGAGGAAAAACCTTTATGGGTAAAGGAGTTCTGAAGGCTGTTGAAAATGTTAATACAATAATTGCTGAAGAGTTATTAGGGTATTCTGTGTTTGAGCAAAATCTATTAGATCAAACAATGATCGAATTAGATGGTACACCTAATAAATCAAAACTTGGGGCAAACGCTATATTAGGAGTTTCATTGGCAGCGGCAAAAGCAGCAGCAAATGAGCTTAATATGCCATTGTATAGATATGTAGGAGGAGTTAGTGCAAACACACTACCAGTACCAATGATGAATATTATTAATGGAGGATCTCATAGTGATGCACCGATTGCGTTTCAAGAATTTATGGTAATGCCTGTAAAAGCAGAAAACTTTACACATGCAATGCAAATGGGGACAGAGATTTTTCATAACCTAAAAAAAGTACTACATGATCGTGGATTGAGTACTGCAGTTGGTGATGAAGGAGGGTTTGCTCCAGCGTTAGATGGTACAGAAGACGCTTTAGATTCGATAGCTTTGGCAGTAGAAAAAGCTGGATATAAATTTGGAGAAGATGTAATGGTAGCTTTAGATTGTGCAGCAGCAGAATTTTTTGTTGATGGTAAATATGATTACACAAAATTCGAAGGAGATAAAGGAGTGATTCGTACAAGTGAAGAACAAGCAGATTATTTGGCAGAATTAGCAGCAAAATATCCAATCATTTCTATAGAAGATGGTATGGATGAAAATGATTGGGATGGTTGGAAATACCTAACAGATAAAATTGGTGATAAAACGCAGTTAGTAGGAGATGATTTGTTTGTAACAAATGTAGAAAGGCTTTCTAGAGGAATTAAAAATGGGATTGCAAACTCTATATTGATAAAAGTAAACCAGATAGGAACTCTTACAGAAACTATAGCAGCTGTAAATATGGCTCATAATGCAGGGTATACATCTGTAATGTCTCATCGTTCAGGTGAAACAGAAGACAATACTATTGCAGACCTTGCTGTAGCTTTGAATACTGGACAGATCAAAACGGGATCAGCTTCTCGTAGTGATAGAATGGCAAAGTATAATCAATTACTTCGTATAGAAGAAGAGCTAGGAACTATAGCATACTATCCAAAAGAAAATGCTTTTAAGGTGAAATAAATACCTTGTAGGAAAAGTATAAAAAAGGAGGTGTCTTGTACAAGGCACCTCCTTTTTTTTGACTACGATAAAAATCAATTTTAACCCCAAAATTGATCCTCTCATTAATACTATTTTAACACTATATTTCGTACTTTAGCATTTCTACAATAACAGCAAAATTCTAAAATAATCAAATGTCAAAAAAAGCTACGTTAGAAATCGACGGTAATAAGTACGAGTTTCCAATTATAGAAGGAACAGAGAACGAATTAGGAATTGATATTAAGACACTTAGAGGCGCAACTGGAGGGGTTACTACAATTGATCCTGGGTATAAAAATACTGGAAGTTGTGAGAGTGGTGTCACTTTTCTCGATGGAGAAAAAGGAATCCTGAGATACCGAGGATATTCTATAGAAGAATTAGCAGAAAAAGCTGATTTCTTAGAAGTTGCTTATTTGTTAATTTTTGGAGAATTACCAACAGCAGCAGAATTAGAAAAATTTGATAGCGATATAAAAGAAGAATCTCATGTAGATGAAGACATGAAGAAAATCCTTGATGGGTTTCCTAAAAGTGCGCATCCAATGGGAGTATTGTCATCATTAACCAGTGCATTAATTGCTTTTAACCCTGGATCTGTAGATGTTGATTCTGAAGAAGAAATGTACGGAGCTATTGTGAAAATATTAGCAAAATTCCCTGTACTTGCAGCTTGGACGATGAGAAAACGAAAAAGTCTTCCTTTGGATTACGGAGATAACTCATTGGGCTATGTAGAGAATTTACATAAAATGATGTTTGCTAGACCAAACAAGTCATATGAGGCTAATAAGATTGTTAATGATGCATTGGATAAATTATTAATACTTCATGCGGATCATGAGCAAAACTGTTCTACTTCAACAGTGAGAATAGTAGGTTCTTCTCATGCGGGACTATTTGCATCGTTATCAGCAGGGATTTCTGCATTGTGGGGGCCACTTCACGGTGGAGCTAATCAAGCGGTTATAGAGATGCTTGAGGCAATTAAAGAAGATGGAGGTGATACCGCTAAATATATAGCTAAAGCAAAAGATAAGAATGATCCGTTCCGTTTAATGGGGTTTGGGCATAGAGTATACAAGAACTTTGACCCAAGAGCTAAGATTATAAAAAAATCGGCAGAAGAAGTATTAGGAAACTTAGGGATAGAAGATCCAGTTCTTGATATAGCAAAAGGGTTAGCAAAAGTGGCACTCGAGGATGAGTATTTTGTACAAAGAAAATTATACCCGAATGTTGATTTCTATTCTGGTATTATATATAGAGCTTTAGGCATTCCTACAGAAATGTTTACTGTGATGTTTGCTTTAGGTAGATTACCAGGATGGATTGCTCAATGGAGAGAAATGAGGCTTCGTAAAGAACCAATAGGAAGACCAAGACAAATATATATTGGAGAAAACGAAAGATCTTTTGTAACAGTAGAAAAGAGATAAAAGATTCAAGTATAAAATAAAAGCCTTACATTATAAAAAATAGTAGTAAGGCTTTTGTTGTTTTATTACCATACATTTCAAAATGTAGATTGATAAAACAAGGTAGAAGAAGAACAGAATAGAGTAAGTAAATAGAGTAAAAGTTGTTTTGCTTGTTTGTTATTTTTTAAGCAATTAAAACAGGAGTACACAATGAAAGAAATAAAATTAGTAAAAAACAGATCAGATATTGGTGCGGGAACCAGAGGTTCTGATATGGGGATTGATGCAATAGAAATTGCAGCAATAAATCATAAAGATGATTATTTTAATCTTTATGATTTTGAAGATGTAGAAACAGAGAATGAAACTATATACAATAAAGTAAATAATTCATTTGCTAAACGAATAGGTAGCGTATTAAAAGTTTGTACTAGATTAAGTGATAGTGTGTCTACTAATCTTAAAAACAATGCGTACCCTATTGTTTTGTCAGGAGACCATTCTTCTGCTTTAGGAACAATAAGTGGAATAAAAGCAGCGTATCCAACAAAAACATTAGGAGTTGTTTGGATAGATGCTCATGCAGATATACACTCACCATATACGTCTCCATCTGGAAACATACACGGTATGCCTTTGGCTGCTGCATTAGCTACTGATAATATAGATTTGAAAACAAATCAAGTATTAGAAGAGACAGCAGATTTGTGGAATAAAATGAAAAATATAGGTATTGATGGTCAAAAAGTAGCACATCAACATGTAGTATATTTTGGGGTAAGAGATACAGAGGAAGCAGAAGAAAAGATAATAGCAGATAATGATATCAAAAATTATACTGTAGAAGAAATGCGCTATCGCGGTTTTGATAAGTGTCTTGAAGAAGCTGTTCAAAGATTAGAATCTTGTGATATTATTTATGTGTCATTTGATGTGGATAGCATGGATTGTGATTTGATATCAAAAGGAACAGGTACTCCTGTGTCCAGAGGATTTGATATTGATGAAGCTATTCGTATAATTAAGACATTTATAGAAACTGAAAAAACAGTATGTTTTGAAGTTGTAGAGGTTAATCCTACTTTAGATAATAAGGGGAATAAGATGGCAGAAGCAGCTTTTGAAGTACTAAAGGCAACAACAGCAACGATTTCTCAAAAAATGATAAATTAATTATTTGAAAACACAAGTAACTAATACTGTAGTAATGATTCGTCCAGTAGAATTTAGGATGAATGAACAAACTGCTGTAAATAATTATTATCAAAAAGCAGTAAGCTTATCCCCTCATGATATTCTGGAAAAAGCCATACAAGAGTTTGATACTTTTGTAGCAGTGCTAAAAGAGAAAGGAGTGCAAGTGATTGTGATTGAAGGTGATATAGGAAAAGATACGCCAGATGCAGTCTTTCCTAATAATTGGGTGTCATTTCATCAAAATGGAAATGTTGCATTGTATCCTATGTTTGCCGTAAATCGAAGAAAAGAACGTAGGCCAGAAGTTTTGGATTATATTGAAACTTCTGGTTTTGATATACAGAATATAATAGATTATACAGAAGCCGAAAACGAAGAGCTTTTTCTAGAAGGCACTGGGAGCTTGGTGTTAGATAGGGTGAATAGAAAAGCATATTGTGCTCTTTCTTCAAGGGCAGATGAAGACTTGCTTATCGAGTTTTGTGAAGATTTTGAATATTTACCTGTTATATTTACGGCTTATCAAACAGTTGACTCAAAAAGGTTACCAATATATCATACTAATGTCATGATGGGAGTGGGAGAAACATTTGCGATAGTATGTCTAGAGTGTATTGATGATAAAAAAGAAAGGAAAAACCTTATTAATCATTTAAAAAATGATGGTAAAGAGATACTATCAATTACAGAAGATCAAGTGGTTGGATTTGCAGGTAATGTGTTACAGGTTGTAGGATTAAAAGATAAACGTTATCTTGTAATGTCATCATCAGCATTTAAAAGCTTTACAGGGGATCAAATTACCAAAATACAACAGCATTGTGAAATTCTTTATAGTGACCTTACTACTATCGAAACATTAGGAGGTGGGAGTGCACGTTGTATGATGGCAGAAATTTTTCTTCCTAAAAAGGGGTAAGTGAATTTTGAATCACAAGGGATAATACAAAAACGGTAGGATTGTAATCAATTAGAATATGCTTTCAAAAAAAACGAAATATGGCTTAAAAGCACTTACTTATATTGCAAGAAAGAAATGTAATGAACCAGTATTGATTTCTGAAATAGCAAAAAGTGAGAATATTTCTCAGAAATTTTTAGAAAGCATTCTTTTAACTTTAAAGAAAACGGGATTTCTAGGATCCAAGAAAGGAAAAGGAGGAGGGTATTATCTTATTAAAGAACCAATAGATATTACAATGGCATCTGTAATAAGAGTGCTAGAAGGCCCCATAGCTATGGTTCCTTGTGTAAGTCTTAATTTTTATGAAAAATGTGATGATTGCCCCGATGAAGCTTTGTGCGCAGTACATAGTGTTATGATAGAGGTAAGAGATAGTACTTTGAAGGTTTTGGAGAATAAAACACTAGCTGATTTTATAGTATAACCCAATTTCAAACAAAAGAAATTAATTGTCTACGATTTTTTTGTATTTAAAAGGTCCTTTTATATTTCCCCAAACTTGCTTTCCTTTTTTATTGTATCCTTTGGTCCAAATAGATATTTTGTCCCTGCTTACTACATATGAACTGGTAGAATAATTAAGCTGCTCTGGACTGCAATAACATGATTTTTTACTTGTTTTTCCAGAGTATATTGTAGAAGTTTTTTTCTTAAAATAGACATGACACCCAGTTTCTAATTTAAGGCGTTCAATGGATAGGTTATCAAAGAACTCAAGATTATTAATCATTGATTTTTTACCTTCTTTAGGAGTATCGTCCTTATGATTTTTTATGTTTGAAATTTTATAAATTGTTTTCTTAAAAGTAGAAGAATCCATTCGTTCATAATGAGATATTGTTTGATTATGGATTTTTTGGTTTTCTTTAGCACTATAAACCTCAGAGTATACCCAATAACCAGGTCTGTCTTCCCAGATTCTAATATTTACTAGATTAAGGTGAGAAAAACTCGTGTCGTTTTCAACTTGTTCTTTATTAGAAAACTTGCCAATTAATAGTGTTACCAAGTTATGCAATTCAGCATCTTTTACAGGCTTAGAATTACACGAAGTAAATAGTGTTGGTAGAAAAATAATTAGCAAAAGTTGCCTCATACAGTAATTTTAATAAATATATAAAAAAAACTAAAAAAAAAGCGATTTATCGATAAAACTTAGCGTTTTGTCCTAGTATAATTAGTTTATTAACGTAATTTTACGAACCATACCTCTGAAAATAAAGTAATGAAAAGGAATCATTAAATACCAATATAATCTACCCCAGATTCCTTTTGGTCTAAATGTAGCAGTAAGATGTAAGATGTTTTCCTTATCGATAATGAATTCTAGCCAAGCTTCACCAGGAATACGCATTTCAGCAAATAATAATAAACGCATATCATTTTTATCAGCAACCAATACTCTCCAGAAATCTAGAGAATCACCAGAAAAAATTTGATCAGTATGTGTTCTACCTCTTCGTAAACCAACTCCCCCCATAAGTTTATCAAAATCACCTCTTATTTTCCACATCCAATTTCCGTAATACCAACCAGTATCTCCTCCAATTGACCAAATACGATTAAGTGTTTTTTGTGTGTCTATAACTCGCGTCTTTTTCTTATCTGTAAAACAACCACGTTTAGGAACACTAATGTGTTTTTGAATACTTTTTTTAAAACGACCACTTACCATAGAATCTTTCCAACTAGAAACCACTTGATTTTGTTCAATTTTCAAGAAAGCTAGATCAAGTGCTTTACCATAAGTTATAGGAGTGATTTTTAATATTTGTTGTAAGCGATTGTCGTTTGCAATCACAGGAATGCGCATGCTATCTACAAGATTTAGTGCTAATTTGTATGATGTAGACGTTACAAAGTACAACCAGTAAGATGATAAGCGGGGAGTCATAATTGGTAAGGTGATTATAGATAGCTTAATCCCTCTCTTTTTTGCATATAGTTTTAGCATTTCTCCATATGTAAGAATATCAGGGCCGCTAATATCATATGATTGGTTGTAGCAAATCGATTTGCCCAATACACCAGTCATAAAATGAAGAACATCTCTTATAGCAATAGGTTGCGTTTTTGTATTCACCCATTTTGGAGTGATCATAAGAGGGAGTTTTTCACATAAATCTCTAATGATTTCAAACGAAGAGCTGCCAGAGCCAACAATAATACCAGATCTTAACACAGTAAGATTATAGTTGCCTTGATATAAAATTTTTTCTACGTTTTTCCGAGACCATAAATGTTTTGATAAATTTTTTTCATTAACAATACCGCTTAGATAAATCACCTGTTTAAAAGAGGTATGTTTTGCATAGAGATTAAAGTTTTGAGCAGATAATTCTTCTTTTTTATCAAAATCTGTAGTAGAAGAACTCATAGAATGAATGAGGTAATATGCTATATCAATGTTTGAAGGAAGAATAGAAGAGTCTGGGGGGGTTAGAAAATCTATTTCTACTACTGATACTTTTTTTTGAAGCTCCTTATCTATAGATAGCCTATTTTTATCTCTTACACAACATATAATTTCATGACCAAAACTTAGAAGTAAAGGGAGTAACCGCATTCCAATATATCCATTAGCACCAGTAAGAAGGATTTTCATTTTTAATTATAAGATACAAAGAAATACAATAGAATGCTTGATTATATTGCTTTCTGATTTTATAAAGCATATTGTTAATTAATTGTTGTTAGGTATAAACCTGATTCTTCATAGATTATTCATCAGAATTGATATGATATTAGCATAAGAATTCTAACTTTCTTATACAATTGCCATGTGTTTTTTTAGAGCATGATGAATGATTATAAAACACATAGTACTACAGTGTAAATTCTCTTATCTTTGCAGCTTAAATTTTTAAGAAGATGAGTGTACAAGAAGTCATTTCGGGAAAAGTAAAAGAAGCAATACAACAATTGTATAGTGCTCAATTAGAATCTGTAGAATTACAAGCTACCCGAAAAGAGTTTGAAGGAGATATTACAGTAGTGGTATTTCCAATGTTACGAGTAGTAAAAGGAAATCCTGTTCAGATAGGAGAGTCAGTTGGTCAATATTTGGTAGAACACGTAAAGGAAATTGATAATTATAATGTGGTAAAAGGCTTTCTGAATCTTGTAATTTCTGACTCGTATTACTTTAGTTTTTTTGCAAAAACTAAAAATGATAAAAAGTATGGATTTGTCACGCCTTCTGAAAATGATAAAGCAACGATGGTAGAGTATTCTTCGCCAAATACAAACAAACCGTTGCATTTAGGTCATATTAGAAATAACTTATTAGGGTATGCTGTTGCAGAGATTATAAAAGCGAGTGGAAAAAGAGTATATAAAACTCAGATTATAAATGACAGAGGGATACATATTTGTAAGTCTATGCTAGCATGGCAAAAATATGGTAATGAAGAAACCCCTGAATCTACTGGTTTAAAAGGAGATAAGTTGGTAGGTAACTACTATGTGAAATTTGATCAGGTGTATAAAGAGCAAATAGCTCAACTGATAGGTGAAGGAAAAACAGAGGAAGAAGCAAAAAAAGAAGCACCAGTTATTATAGAGGCTCAGGAGATGCTGAGAAAATGGGAGGCAGGAGATAAGGACGTAGTGCAATTATGGCAAATGATGAATGGATGGGTGTATGATGGCTTTGATCAAACTTATAAGGCTCTGGGGGTAGATTTTGATAGCTACTATTATGAGAGTGATACATACTTGCTAGGTAAAAATAATATTGAAGAAGGGTTGACTAAAGGTGTTTTCTTTAAAAAAGAAGACGGATCTGTGTGGTGTGACCTTACAGATGAAGGACTTGATGAGAAATTAGTGTTGCGTAGTGATGGTACAGCAGTATATATGACTCAGGATATTGGAACAGCCATTCAACGAGTAAAAGATAACCCTGATATAGGGGGGATGATTTATACTGTAGGTAATGAGCAAGATTATCATTTTAAAGTATTGTTTTTGATTTTGAAAAAACTAGGATATGATTGGGCGCAGTATTTACATCATCTTAGTTACGGTATGGTCGATTTGCCTAGTGGTAAAATGAAAAGTAGAGAAGGAACTGTGGTTGATGCAGATGATCTAATCATAGAGATGGCAAAGACAGCAGGTGATATTTCTAAAGACCTTGGTAAACTAGAAGGGTATACTGATGAAGAGAAAAAAGAGGTGTATCGTATTATAGGACTAGGAGCTTTAAAATATTATATTTTAAAAGTAGATCCCAAAAAACGTATTCTCTTTAATCCTGAGGAATCTGTAGATTTTCAAGGTAATACAGGGCCTTTTATACAATACACCTATGCAAGAATTCAAGCGATTTTGCGTAAGGCAGATTTTGATTACAGTAAAGATATTTCTACAATAGTATTGAATCAGAAAGAAAAGGATGTTGTCAAGTTGTTAGAATCTTACCCAGAAATAATACAAAATGCAGCAGACGACCTTAGCCCTGCAATAATAGCCAATTATACATATGATTTGGTGAAGGGTTATAATTCTTTCTTTCAAAACGTACCAATATTTGGAGCGGACTCAGATGATGAAAAAATATTTAGAGTACAGCTTTCAGATGTGGTAGGTCGTACAATTAAATCTGCATTTAAACTTTTAGGAATTAATGTTCCTGAGCGCATGTAGTCTTAAAAGTAAGAAATTCTTTAAAATCGATGTTTTTCCTTCAATTAGTGGAAGAATGTCGATTTTTTTTTCCTTTGGTCTAAGTATTACACAAAAATTAAACAGATAAAATGTAATATAGAAGTTGTTTTTTTTATTTTAGTAATATGAATTGTGAAATATCAAGAGCAACAAATCAAGATTTACCATTGATGCAACATTTGTTTTACCAAACAGTAATCACCTATGGTGCAATGATATTTACCAAATCTGAAATTAAAATATACTCACGATTAGCTGTAAATAAAGCATATTGGCAAAATAAGTTTGAAAAAGACTTTGTGTATAATGCTAAACTAAATGGTGAAATCGTAGGGTCTTTCTCAATGGATAAAAAAGGGAATATAGAATATATTTTTGTACATATGAATTATCACGGTAGAGGTATTGCTGCCGAATTGTATAAAACTATCGAAGAAATAGCAAAAGACTTAAATATTGTTACTCTTACAGCAAAAGTAAATTTAATGACTCAGCCATTTTTTAAGAAAAAAGGATTTGAAATTGTTAAGAATGCTGTAAAAGTTGTAGGTGGAGAAGAGGTTGTAAGTTATAGTGGTATCAAGCACCTTCAATAACCTATAACCATAAATTGAGATTCCTTTTTGTTAGAGTAACAGTTTTATCATATTTGTTCAAAGATATTTACAACACTACTTTTTTAAGAGATAATAGATTCTCTACATCATAATCAAGAACAAATCATAGGATTACTTCTATAATTCTATAATTGCATCCTTTATTTATACACTTCAAATTCTTAAATTTGCACGATCTATTGATAAAGATAGTGTTTTGAAAATACGAGAAAATATATGTTTGATAATTTAAGTGATAAGTTAGATAAGGCCTTACATATTTTAAAAGGGCATGGGCAGATAACAGAAGTAAATGTTGCTGAAACCCTTAAGGAAGTGAGAAGGGCATTAGTTGATGCTGATGTAAATTATAAAATTGCTAAAGAATTTACGGCAACGGTAAAAGAAAAGGCGTTAGGACAAAATGTTCTAAAAAGCTTGAAACCGGGGCAGTTAATGGTAAAACTCGTTAAGGATGAATTGACAGAATTAATGGGGGGAGATGTTGCAGGAGTTGATCTGTCTGGAAATCCATCGGTAATATTGATGTCTGGATTACAGGGATCTGGTAAAACCACATTTTCTGGTAAACTAGCTAATTTTCTTGCGACTAAAAAAACTAAAAAACCACTTCTTGTAGCATGTGACGTTTATAGACCAGCTGCAATTGATCAGTTACATGTAGTTGGTGAGCAAATTAATGTAGAGGTATTTAGTGATAGAGGAAATAATGATCCTGTTGCTATTGCCAAAGCGGGAGTTGCTCATGCAAAAGCCAACGGATTTAATGTAGTTATTATTGATACAGCAGGACGTTTGGCAGTTGATGAAGTCATGATGACAGAGATTGCAAATATTCACAAAGCGATTACACCCAATGAAACGCTATTTGTTGTTGACTCTATGACAGGGCAAGATGCGGTAAATACAGCAAAAGCTTTTAACGATGTATTGAATTTTGATGGTGTGATTCTTACCAAACTTGATGGAGATACTCGAGGTGGGGCGGCAATATCAATAAAATCTGTAGTCAATAAGCCGATTAAATTTATAGGT
Source organism: Aquimarina aquimarini (assembly GCF_900299535.1). Taxonomy (GTDB): domain Bacteria; phylum Bacteroidota; class Bacteroidia; order Flavobacteriales; family Flavobacteriaceae; genus Aquimarina; species Aquimarina aquimarini. The sequence continues at coordinate 123,327 of NZ_OMKE01000007.1, forward strand.
ACTGGAGAAAAAATGGAAGCGATAGATGTGTTTTATCCTTCTCGTATGGCTGATCGTATCCTAGGAATGGGAGATGTAGTTTCTCTTGTAGAAAGAGCCCAGGAACAATTTGATGAAGAAGAAGCTAGGAAATTACAAAAAAAAATTGCTAAAAACCAGTTTGGGTTTGATGATTTCTTGAAACAGATTCAGCAGATCAAAAAAATGGGGAACATGAAAGATCTGATAGGTATGATTCCTGGTGCAGGTAAGATGATGAAAAATATGGATATAGATGATGATGCTTTTAAGCATATTGAAGCTATTATTCATTCTATGACTCCAGAAGAGAGATCAAAACCTCAAGTTATCAATTCAAGTAGAAAAAAACGTATTGGTAAAGGATCAGGTACATCGATTCAGCAAGTAAATCAATTGCTAAAGCAGTTTGATCAGATGAGCAAAATGATGAAAATGATGCAGGGTAGTGGAGGAAAGCGAATGATGCAGATGATGGGTAAAATGAAATAAATATAATTAGTAATCATAAAAACTAAAGGTAACTCTAGGGGGAATGGAAATATTAGACGGAAAAAAAGTAAGTAACGATATCAAAAATGAAATAGCTGCTGAGGTAGAGAAAATGAAAGAGCGTGGTGAAAAAGTACCACATCTAGCAGCTGTATTAGTAGGTAATGATGGAGCTAGTTTAACCTATGTTGGGAGTAAGGTGCGGGCTTGTGAGCGAATAGGTTTTGAGTCTACTTTGGTCAAAATGCCGAGTACTACTAGTGAAGTAGAATTGTTGGCAAAGATCAAAGAATTAAATGAAAATGATGATATTGATGGTTTTATAGTGCAGTTACCATTGCCGCCACAAATTGATACGCAAAAAGTATTGCTAGCAGTAGATCCAGATAAAGATGTAGATGGTTTTCACCCTATGAACTTTGGTAAAATGGCATTGGATATGTCTACTTTTATTCCAGCAACTCCATTTGGTATTCTTGAATTATTAGAACGATATAGTGTTGATACCAAAGGAAAGCATACTGTTGTTATAGGGCGAAGTCATATTGTAGGAAGACCTATGAGTATCCTAATGGGAAGAAAAGGATGGCCAGGTAATTCAACCGTAACATTGACGCATAGCCATACAAAAAACATTACTCAGATTATTTCTCAGGCAGATATCGTAATCTCTGCATTAGGAGTGCCTAATTTCTTAAAAGCAGAAATGGTTAAAGACGATGCAGTAGTTATTGATGTAGGTATTACTAGGGTTCCAGATGAATCAAAAACAAAAGGATATCGAATTGTTGGAGACGTAGATTTTGAAAATGTAAGTAAAAAATCATCTTTTATTACTCCAGTTCCTGGAGGGGTAGGGCCAATGACAATAGCAATGTTGCTTAAAAATACATTGTTGGCAAGAGAAAGGCACCGTAATAACGCGTAGTTCGTTTTAAAATATTTTTTTATCATAAAAAGGCTCTGTTATTTATATAGCAGAGTTTTTTTTGTGCCTTATCGGTGTATGATAAGGCTATATGAAGGTTGTGGGGAGGGGTAGATTTCAATATTGTGGAGATGGCTGGTAGTATAAGAATATAAATAAGTACAGATATAGTTTTAATGTTCAATTTTTGATAAATGGATTTTAGGCTATTTGTTATAGGAGGCATGTGAGTTTTGTAAAGAATGGTTTTTAAATAGAATAGTGGAGGTAAAGAGGAGGACGGTCTTTGTTATGTGTAAGAGATGAGTTTTGTTCTATGTTGTAGAATTTGATTTTGGGAGGGCTTGTCACGAAATTTGAAAAATAGTTTTCAGTTGGATACATCATGAACTTGTTTGATGATTTAGCTTTGGGATGTATTGCTAAACGAATAATGAATTATTCTGAAGTATGTGTTGATAAACCTGGAAACTTGTATGGTACGTCTAATATAGAGAAAGAGCGGTTTAAACTGAAAGAAGAAGTAATGAAAAAAACGCCAGAACTTATATAATATAAGCCCTGGCGTTTATTTGTTACATTTATATTTTGGTGATTATAAAATGTATTGTATTGTTTTAAATTTTAGTTATTGAAAGCATCAGCAGATATACTCTCTTCTTTGTTACCAGTACTATATCCACTTCCGTTAGTAAGAAGGTCAAGTGCTAAGTTATAAGAAGGTACATTGATTCCTTTAGATGTTTTAACAGTGTTAAAGTCTAAGATTTGCTTACTTTCTTCATATAAAGCATTCTGAGTAAAAGTTCCGTATTTTTTACCATCTTTAGTAGTTTCTTTCCAGTCTCTACCATAAGCTATTTTAAGGTAATATTCTCCTTCAGGAACGTTTCTTATAAACTGAGTCGTATTTGAGTTGATGTATGTAATACGAACTAACTCATCGTCAGATTTGGTTTTACCCATTTTGTACATCTTGATAACCACTTCAGTATTTTTTCCTACTTTAATTTTTAAGTAGTTATCTAACTTGTAGTCAAACTTCCCTTTGAAATTAAATGATTTTGGAGTAGCACCAGATTTGTATGTCTTTTTCTCCCAGCTAGAGTATTTATTTTCTCTAGATACTTCGATAGAAGCTGGTTTAGCTGAACTTGTGTTAGAAGAACTATTGCTGCTAGATCCATATGATGGTGTTGTAGATTCGATAGGATTTGAAGCGACATTAGATCCTCTTGCGGCTCTTTTGTTAGCTTCTTCCACAGCTTTTCTTGTTTCTTCAGTATCAGCAAGAGCTCTTCTTGCTGCAGCGTCTTTAGATCTAGATGCGGCTTCAGCATCAGCAATAGCTTTTGCTGCAGATGCTTCTGCTTCTCTTTTTAAACGTTCTGCATCAGCGATTGCTCTTCTTGCTGCTTCTTCAGCAGCTCTTTTTGCTGCTTCAGCTTTGGCAATAGCTTGTGCTGCTGCTTGTTTTGCTGCTTCTCTTTTTGCAGCTGCTTCTTGTGCGGCTCTTTCCGCGTCTGCTATTCGGCTATCTTCCGTTAGTAACTTACTAAGTACAAAACCATTCATTTTTTTGAATTGTATTGCACTCCAGTCTCCATAACTAGAACTCATAACGTATACCTGAGTTCCTTGAGGAACTTCGGCAATAGTGTTAAACTGTAGACCTGGACCACTTCTTACTTCTAGTTTACCAGAAGACATTAAGTATTGCCCATCCTGCGCATGAGCAGACGAAAAAGTAATCACCAAAAGCAGAATAAATGTAAAAATAGACTTCATATTGCTTGTTTTTAAGTAGATTGGGTTATAATTTTCAAATTTTTATATTACTGTTTTCTAAAATTTTTATAAAAAAACATAATTTACCGTCAATAATTGAACTTCAAAAAAAATGCCAAAGTTAATTAACTCTTATTTTTTGCTTTAATATATCTTGCTGTAAGACGTATAAATAATCATTTTTTTAAAGAACAATTCGTGGTTTAAATAGCTGTTTTTCAGGTTACTAGTGCTTTTTTGTTTTAGTAAAACTTCAATATTTACTATTAAAATACTGAAAAGAAAACTATTAAATCAGAATCAAAAGTAATGTTTTAATATGAAAAACACAACTTGTTTTCATTTTATTTACATAAAAATAACATTTTTTTTTGTTCAAATTGTGTTTTTCAACGATTTTTTTGAGCACTATAACCGATTTAATATTAATATTTTTTTCTTTTTGTCGGTCTTGTGAGAAATGACTAAACTCTATAGTAAAGTAGCGTTTAAATTTTGTTTTCTTGATTTGTGTATTTGTATTCTTGGTTTAAAGGAAACAATAAAAGAAAATAAGTTATTAGTTTAGTGTTTATTTTTTATAAGATTAGGGTATTTTGTCTGAAATTTCTTCAATCTCGGTATAGATATGTTTCTTATGTATGGGTTGTTAGGGTTTCTTTTTTCGTAATCTTGATGGTATGCTTCTCCTTTCCAGAATTTTTGAAATGGTACTATTTCAGCTGCGATTCTTCTTTTTAATTGTTTTTTTAAAGCTTCTTTTTTTTCAATGATTATTTTTTTTTGTTTTTCATTTTGATAAAAAATAATCGATCTGTATTGTGGGCCATGATCTGGGCCTTGCCCGTTGATTTGTGTTGGATTTTGAGATCCAAAATATACATCTACTAATGTTGAGAAAGTTACTGTTTTTGGATCATAAATTATTTCTACAGCTTCTGCATGACCTGTTCGTCCTGTATTGCTAGACTCATAAGTAGGGTTTTTGGTATGCCCACCTGAGTAGCCTGATATAGATTCTTTTACGCCATGTACGCTTTCGTAAATTGCTTCTACGCACCAGAAACATCCGCTTGCAAAATAAGCCCTCTCTAAGCCGTTTTTGGGTTGAACCTGAACAGGAGTTATGTTTTGTGTAGGGGTGATTTCTTTTTGGTTGTTTTTTGATTGGCTATTGCCTTGGCAACTTGATAGTGTTATTGCAAGGATGCATAATATATATGGTATGTTTTTCATGATAATATGGTTTTAATGATTGGTCAGGCTCTAGGTGTAAAACTTTCAAAATGGTTGATTAAAAAAATAAAGTTAAGGAGAAGGGGTTTGTTTATTCTTAAAGAATAGATAAAATATAAAAGACGACTATCAATGAAGATAGCCGTCTTTTTATAGTATTTATATATGGTATCTCTTACCCGTTCATAGAGATAAGGAACTCATCATTGTTTCTTGTTTGTTTGAAACGATCATTAATAAACTCCATTGCTTCAACAGGATTCATATCTGCAAGGTATTTACGCATTACCCACATCCTTTGGATGGTTGTTTCATCTAGTAAGATATCATCTCGACGAGTACTTGATGATGTAAGGTCGATAGCAGGGAATATTCTACGGTTAGAGATTTTACGGTCTAATTGTAGTTCCATGTTACCAGTTCCTTTAAACTCTTCAAAAATTACTTCGTCCATTTTAGAGCCTGTTTCTGTTAGTGCTGTTGCGATAATAGTTAACGAGCCTCCGTTTTCTATATTACGAGCAGCCCCAAAGAAACGTTTTGGTTTATGCAAGGCATTGGCATCAACACCACCACTTAGTATTTTACCACTAGCTGGTTGTACTGTGTTGTATGCACGAGCAAGCCTAGTGATAGAGTCTAATAGTATTACAACATCATGCCCACACTCTACTAATCTTTTTGCTTTTTCAAGTACGATGTTGGCTACTTTAACATGCTCATTGGCTTCTTTGTCAAAAGTAGAGGCAACAACTTCTCCTTTTACGTTACGTTGCATGTCTGTAACTTCTTCTGGTCTTTCATCTATAAGTAAAATCATTTGGTATACTTCTGGATGATTGGCTGCAATTGCATTGGCAACATCTTTGAGTAACATGGTCTTACCTGTCTTTGGTTGTGATACAATCATACCGCGTTGCCCTTTTCCTATTGGGGCAAAAAGATCCATGATTCGTGTAGAGATCGTACTTTGTCTTTCTGCTAGGTTAAATTTTTCTTGAGGAAATAGAGGAGTAAGGTGTTCAAAAGAAACTCTATCTCGAACTACTTGTGGATCAAGGCCGTTAATTTTGTTTACTTTGATAAGAGGGAAATATTTTTCTCCTTCTTTAGGAGGGCGTACTTGTCCTAATACAGTATCTCCTGTTTTGAGTCCAAAAAGTCTTATTTGAGATTGTGATACATAGATATCATCTGGAGATGATAGGTAGTTGTAGTCACTTGATCTCAAAAACCCGTATCCATCCTGCATAATATCAAGTACACCTTCACTTTCTATAATTGCATCAAATTCAAAATCGGGTTCTTTATAGCGATTTCTGTTATCGCGATTCCCGTTTTCTTTTTTGTTATTATTATTGTTTCGAGTTTTGTTTTGTTGAGGTTTGTTGTCATTACCTCTGTTTCGATTTTCTTTTTTGTCTTCTCTGTTTTGTTGCGGTCTGTTTTTTTCGCCTTTGTCATTGTCTTTGACAACAGTTTTCTGAGAAGTAGTCTTTTGAGGTGTAGTTGTAGCTGGAGCTGGGGTTGTTTCTTCTTTAACCTTGCGCTCTTTTGTTGGTTTTACCTCTTTAGGTGTTGTGTTTTCAGTATTTTCAGTGTTTTCAGACTTGCGTGTGCGTGGTCTTCTTTGTCTAGTGTTGGGTTTAGGCTTTTCAGAATCTTTCTTTTCTGAAGGTTCCTCAGTAATCACTTGTTTTACTTTGCTAGGGTTCGTTGCCTGATAATCTAATATCTGATATACTAGATCAAGTTTTTTTAAGGTACGAAATTTAGGTACGTTAAGGTTTTTTGCAATTTCTTGCAATTCAGGAAGCTTTTTTGCTTTTAGTTCAGAAATTTCTAACATTTAAATGTGTTATATAATTTTAGATTTAAATTTTCTAAAGAAGAATTCTAGGAAAATTTTATTTTCGAAGGTAAGTAACCTCATTTGAGAAGGTTACATATTTTGAGATGCAAGTATACGACTTTATTTTTAATTATTTACACAATTATAAAAAGAAACTCTTATTTTTGCTTTTTAGTTATAAGAAAATTAATGTTACAAAGAATTCAAACCATATACCTTTTATTGGCCACTATAATTTCAGGAGGTCTTTGGGTGTATTTACCATATGGATTAGATCAAAATGGACTAGAGCTTTTTGCGATAGGTAATCCATTTCTTTTGGCACTCTTTATAGGGTCGGCGGTCTTATCTTTTATTTCAATATTTTTATTTAGAAACAGAAAGCTTCAATTTGTATTGGGGCGTATCAATATCTTATTAAACTTTATTTTACTAGGAGTATTTGTTTATTGGTCTCTAACATTACCTGGAGGATCTGATCCTGTGAAGGGTATTGGGAAATTCATACCTATTATTTCTATCGTTTTATTAGTGATGGCCAATAAGGCTATTAAAAAGGATGAAGATCTCGTAAAATCTGTAGATCGATTGCGATAAACCTAAAATCTTAGTAGTATTAGTGCGTTAAAACCCAGAGTATGCCAACTCTGGGTTTTTTTATGAAATGATTTTGGATATAAATTTGAAAAAGGGGTAATTTGCTATAGATACAAATATGATATGCTAAGAAGAAAATATATAAAAAGTATCCTGCTGTTGTTAATAATACAGGTATGTATGTCATGTAATAATTCTTCATCTAATGATATTAGCTTTTATCATTGGAAAACAAATCTTGATCTTACTGATGAAGAAGCTTTGTTGTTTAAAGAGGTAGGAGCTAGAAAATTGTATTGTAAGTTTTTTGATGTTTCGTGGGTAGCATCAGAAAATGAAGCATATCCCAAAGCCACTATTCAGTTTCATAAAATAGATACAACCTTAATAAAAGAGATTGTTCCTGTGGTGTATATTACTAATGAGGTGTTTGAGAAGGTGAAAGTTTCTGATGATGTTACAAAATTGAGCTATCAGGTATTAGAAAAGATAAAGAGGTTGTATGATTCAAATTTGAAAAACGATTTTTTGATTAAAGAAATACAGTTTGATTGTGATTGGACACAAAATACACAAAAAGTATATTTCAATTTTTTAAATCAAATAAAGGAGTTGGATTCCTATAAGGAACTTGAAAAACCTTTAATTTCTGCTACGCTAAGACTGCATCAGATAAAATATAAAAACAAAACAGGAATTCCTCCTGTAGATAAAGGAGTGATTATGTTTTATAATACAGGGCGTGTTTTTGATATAAAAGAAGAAAATTCTCTACTATCTCTTAATGAAGTAGCAAAGTATACTGGTAAATTGGCTGAGTATCCTTTACAGTATGATGTAGCCTTGCCTACTTTTTCGTGGGGTGTTGTGTTTAGAAATAATTCTTTTTTGGGATTGATTAATGATATAACAAAAAAGGATTTGAATGATGATTTTGAATATAAAAACGGGTATTATGAGGTAAAAAAGACGACTACTCTCAAATCTACCTTTTTGTCATTAGGAGATAAAGTACGGTTAGAGCAACCTACAGAAAAAGAATTGATTTTATTGGTAAAACAAATTAGAAAGTTGTCATCAAGATCTGATTATACAGTGATTTATTATCATATAAATTCTAGTCTTAGTAAGAATTTGGGAGGTAAAACTCTACAAAAAATAATAAACTAAATGAAAAGTTTTTTTGTTTCTTGGCTACTTGTGTTAGCCTGTGCTTTTAGTTCTAATGCAATGAGAGGTCCAGTGTTTTGTGGAGGGGGAGAGTGGTATTATGCAGATGAATATTACCAGATTGTAGATAAGCACCTGCTCACAGACCCATCGTTATCTTCATTTTTGTATTGCCCAGAAGATCATTTTTGCGAAGATAGAGATAAGAAAGGAGAGAATGATAATATTGTAGAATGGAGAGCCTATTTAGAAAATGCTTTTAGTATTAAAGAGCTTATTGCTATAATAAATAAGTCTACAATTGATCAAATAGTTAAGATTGTTGAGCATAAGGATAAAACATATGATGCTAACTTGAACTTACTAAGCCAGAAGAAGAAAGAAAGCTTCTTGCGGTATTTGCTTTTTGCAAAAAAAACAGAAAATATTCAATCAGGTTCTTCAAATTACAATTCATGGTACCAAGGTGAAAATGAGAATCCTATAGCTTTTGATAAAGAAGAGTTGTTGGAAGAAGCTTTGGAATTGTATAAAAAGAAGAATGATTCTTTTGTAAAAAACCGATTTGCCTTTCAAATTATACGGTTATGTCATTATTTAGGGCGGAATCAAGATGCGCTAAATGCTTTTGATTCTTATTTGTCATATGATGTATCTTCTCGTTATATTTTTTACCGTTCATTAGAGCAAAAAGCGGGAGTATTGTATAATCTTAAGCAAATAAAGGAAAGTGCTACTTCTTTTGCAAAAGTCTATCGCGAATTGCCAGATAGAAGAGAGTATTGCTCATTGAGTCTTAGGATGTTGATGCAATTAGCAAATGCAGACTCTAGAAACCTTATAGATAATGCATACGATAGAGATAGCGAGATGTTTCGTTTTTTTAATGTGTTTTATGGAGGAGATAATGATCTTGCTGAAGCTGAAAATTTGATAAAAATCAACCCTAATTCTCCTTATTTAGAAGTGATTGTTATGCGAGTAATAGAGCAATTACAGCATGATCTCTTTGAGGTTTTATCTATTACTAGTGAGCATCAATATAGTTTTTATGCTACTACAGAATATGATGCTAAATTTATAAATAAATTAGAAGGAATAGTAGAGAAGCAATCAGGAACTCATGCTGTAAAGAATAAAGAGTTATGGCAAATATTTTTAGGTTTTGTGAAAATATATGAAGGTAAAACTGGTGAAGGAAGCGCTGTTCTGCAAGAAATCCCTAAAAGTTCTAAGTACTTCTCTCAAGCACAACAATTGTTATTTGTTTCAAAGGTTTTAAAAATAGATGCGAAAATTGATAGAAAAGAATTAGATTCTTTATATCAGGAAAGTCAGCATAATTCTCATTTGAATAAGCAATGTTATGACTTTTTTATAAATAGAGTTGCAAAAGCATATTACACAAATCAAAATACAATCTTAGGTGTTTTGATGACACAAGGAGATATAGAAAAAAGAGATCATTTGTCTGAAATAGCAATAAATGCTTTTCAGCAGTTTTTGGATATCTCTGATAAAACATCTTTTGAGAAATATCTGTTGACAGTATTGCCTGCAGATCCGCAGAGTTATATTAATGAGATGCGAGGAACTTTCTTTTTTAGATCAAATAGATTACCTGAAGCAATTGAGCAATATGAATCTATAAAAAAAACAAGTCCATATTACGGTAAAGGTATAAGAGGAGCAATTTTTTCTGGAGCTATACGAGAATACTTTGATAGAGATTTTAGTATACAATCAGATCAAATACATGCACAGTATAAAGACTTGTTTTCAGGAAATGAGATTGTAGATGAATATCATAAGGATGATAAACTGGCACTAGCAAAAATGTTACTTAAAATAGAAAAATTGGCAAATGATTACCCAGATAAGGCTGGAGAGTATTATTATATGTTGGGCAATGCATGGTATAATCTAAGTGAAAGAGGTTGGTTTCCTTATGCTCTTAACTATTTTTATAATGATGATCGATATGAACTGGAATATAATAGTCCTACTCTTAAAGATTTAGTAAATTATGAAGCTGTGCAACATGCTGATTTTTATTATAAAAAAGCATTACAGACAAGTACGAATAAAGAAATCAAAGCCAAGGTGTTATTTATGTTAGCAAAGGTTAATCCATGTTATGATATAACAGGGAGTTATGGTAACTATAAATTTGAGTTGTGTGAAGAGCATTTGGGGTATTTTAAAACACTATCGCAAGAATACTCAAAAACTCAATTTATGAGTGAGGTTATACAAGAATGTGCTTATTATAGATATTACATCAATTAAATTTGTTTATTTTTTTCCTAGTTCGATTACTTCAAGGTTTTCAATTTTCCCAGTATCGAGAGTAAACCTAAGCATCGTTCTTACTTTGTGAAAACCGTGTTTGCCTGCTGCTCCAGGATTCATGTGTAATACTCCGTTTTTTTTATCAGGAATTACTTTGAGAATATGAGAGTGACCACAGATAAATAATTGTGGAGGGTTTGATTTGATCTCATCTCTAGTGTTTACATTGTATTTAGGAGGGTATCCTCCGATATGGGTAATCCATACAGAAACTCCCTCACAAATAAATCGTTGGTGTAGAGGAAATGTAGCTCTGGCTTTATCATCATCAATATTGCCGTAGACCACTCTGATCGGACTCATTTTTTCAAGTGCATCAGTTACTTGTAAATCTCCAATATCTCCAGCATGCCAAACTTCATCAGCTTCTTTGGCATAATGTAGAATTCGATCATCTATATAACTATGGGTGTCGCTAAGTAAAAGTATTTTTTTCAAACTAGAATAATAAAGTTGAGTGATAGGGTGATAGAAAACAGAAAACAAACCATAACTTCTATCTCTATTTTATAAAGTATATTTGCGTTTACTTTTTTGCAAAAATAGGGTATTGATTTTAAATAAAGGTTGTGTGAAAATATCAAAACAACAATATGTATGTTTTAGAGAAAGGTATGAAGAACATAAACAAAGAGGTCATTTGATACTTGATTTAATTTGAAATAGAAGAGATTCAATATTTTTGATTCTAGTAAAATAGGCTAGCTCCTTTATAATAAATAAGCATTAAGAAACTTAGTAAGTGAGATATTTTTTAGAACTTTCATACAATGGAACCCCTTATCATGGGTGGCAACGACAACCAAATGCAATTTCGGTACAAGAAGTGCTAGAAGATTCTTTATCTACTATTTTAAGGAGTAAAGTTGCAATTGTAGGGGCAGGAAGAACAGATACTGGGGTTCATGCAAAACAAATTATGGCACATTTTGATTATGAATTTGAGTTAGAATCAGAACAATTAAGGTATAAACTTAATTCTATTTTACCGCCTCAGATAGCGATACAAAATGTGTGTAGAGTTCATGAGAGTGCTCATGCACGTTTTGATGCGATTAGCAGATCTTATGAGTACTATATTACAACAGTAAAAGACCCTTTTAGGATTGATAAATCGTACTATGTAAAAAAAACACTAGATATAGATGTTATGAATGAGGCTGCTAAATTACTGTTAAACTATACTAACTTTAAATGCTTTAGTAAGTCTAAAACGGATGTAAAAACGTATAATTGCAATATTACAAATGCTATTTGGGAATATAAAGATGATCAATTAGTATTTAAAATTTCGGCCAATCGTTTTTTAAGAAACATGGTTAGAGCGATCGTTGGAACACTTATTGAAATTGGAGAACATAAATTAAATATAGAGGATTTAGTAGCTATTATTAAGAGTGAAAACCGAAGTCAAGCTGGGTATTCTGTTCCTGCGCATGGCTTGTACTTGACAGCTGTGATGTATCCCCAAAATATATATATATAATAAATGGCAGAAAAAAACGGAAAAGCCTTTGATTTTAAACTTTTCAGAAGATTAATCACATATACCAACCCTTATAGGTTGACTTTTTATTTTGTAGGTTTTTCAGCTATTTTATTAGCTTTTTTATCTATTGTAAACCCGCATCTTCTTAAGCAAACCATAGATAGAACTATTATCCCTAAAGATGGAGAGCTGTTGGTTAATTTTGTGAGTTTGATGCTGTGTGTATTATTGCTAGATGTGATAACACAGTTCTTGTTTATCTACTTTGCCAATTGGTTAGGACAACAAGTTATTCGTGATATCAGAGTCAAGTTGTTTAAGCATATGCTAGGGTTTAAAAAACAATATTATGACCAATCCTCTGTGGGTCGGTTAGTTACCAGAGCTGTGAGTGATATAGAAACTATCGCCAGTATTTTTAGCCAAGGATTGTTTATTATTATTAGTGATTTGCTCAAAATGCTAGCGGTTTTATGTTATATGATATACCAGAGTTGGCAACTTGCATTGTTGGTTTTTGTTGTATTGCCCCTAGTGGTGTATGCTACCAGAGTTTTTCAAAAGAAAATGAAAGTAGCTTTTGAAGAGGTAAGAACACAGGTGTCTAACTTGAATTCATTTGTGCAGGAACGAATTACAGGGATGAAGATCGTTCAACTATTTACCAGAGAAGAAATTGAGTATGCTAATTTTAAAGAGATTAATGAGAAACATAAAAAAGCTTGGGTAAAAACAGTTTGGTATAACTCTATTTTCTTTCCTATCGCAGAGATGTCTAGCTCAATTACAATTGGGCTGATAGTATGGTTTGGAGGACTTAAAGCGGCACAATTAGATGGAATAACACTAGGGCTTGTCATAGAATTTATACAATTATCTCAAATCTTGTTTAGACCACTACGGCAAATTGCAGATAAGTTCAACACCTTACAGATGGGAATGGTGGCCGCTAATCGTGTATTTGCAATTCTTGATATCGATTCCAAAATAGTAAATAAAGGAGATAAAAAGATAGAAGATGTAAGTGGGAAAATCGATTTTGATAATGTACGATTTAGTTATATAGAAGGAGAAGAAGTGTTAAAGGGGATTTCTCTTCATGTTAAAACTGGAGAAACTATTGCTATCGTGGGGGCTACGGGCGCAGGGAAATCTACTATTGTTAATTTGCTCAATAGGTTTTATGAGATAGATAATGGAGTTATTTCTATTGATGATATCGATATTAAAACTATTGAGCTGTCATCATTACGAAATCATATTGCTGTAGTGCTTCAGGATGTATTCTTGTTTGCAGATACTATCTTTAATAACATTACATTGAATAATTCTGATATTTCTGAAGAACAAGTATATGAAGCGGCAAAAGAAATAGGAATTCATGATTTTATAATGACTTTGCCAGGAGGGTATCAATATAATGTAAAAGAAAGAGGAGCAATGTTATCATCAGGGCAACGGCAATTACTTTCTTTTTTAAGAGCTTATGTTGCAAACCCAGGTATTTTAATCCTTGATGAGGCGACATCATCTGTAGACTCCTATAGTGAACAGTTGATTCAGGATGCTACAAATAAAATTACCAAAGGAAGGACATCCATTATTATCGCACACCGATTAGCTACTATTAAGAATGCTGATCAAATTATTGTTATGGATCAAGGAAAAATTGTAGAAAAAGGTAACCATAACGAATTACTTAAGGTAGAAAACGGGTATTACAAAGGGTTGTATGAAGTGCAATTTGCCAATGCGACTACTACAGAATGACTTATGGAGGGTTTAATGAGTGCTCGTTAAAGAATTTATCTTTATACTAGGTATGATGATTATTAATCCAATCCTCTTTTTATTTTTTCTATTAGTTCCTCATCTGTTTTGTAGATAACAAACTCACCATTTTTTATATACGATAATTTACCTGTTTCTTCACTTACTACAAGAGCTAGCGCATCAGTTTTTTCTGTAATACCCACAGCAGCTCTATGTCGTAACCCAAAAAGTAAAGGGATATTCGTATCATTGGTGACTGGTAGAATAACTCTGGTGGCGACAATCTGATTTTCTTCTATAATCATTGCCCCATCATGAAGTGGGCTATTTTTATAAAATATACTTTCTATAATAGGTGTGTTTACCTGAATATCCATAGAATCCCCAGTAGTTTTTACAAAATCTAAAGAAGTAGTTCTTTTGATAACAATTAATGCTCCCGTATATGTTTTGCTCATTTCATTGCAAGCAAGAACAATTGCAGTAATATTGGTAATACTATCTTCTGGAGTATCTCTGATAAATTTTAATTGTCTGAAAAACTTACGTCTTCTTCCAAAATTGGTAGATCCAATCATGAGGAGAAAATTTCTAATTTCCTGTTGAAAAACAACGATTAGGGCAAACATTCCAACACCAATAAATTCCCCCAAAACACTACTTAACATTTCCATGTCAAGAAACTGAGTAAGCTTCCAGACAAGATAAATGATGACAATACCAATAAAAATGTTAATAGCAGCAGTACCTTTTACTAGCTTATAGACATAATATAGCAAAAAAGCTACAAGCACAATATCGAGTACATCAAGTATTCTCAGGTCTATTAGATCCAAAATTCGGGCGTTTTTGTAAAAATAGAAAAATTAATGAAACCTTGTTTTGAAAAGTAAGATAAAAACCAAGGATAGTTGTTTTGTGTTTTTAGAATAAAATATATTCTTATTTTGTTTCTTTATTGGGTAAAGAAGTAAATAATAGTTAGGTTCGCTTACTCTAACTGTATCAGTAAATTAAAGACGTTATCATATGTGGAATGTAAAATGCTTATTTCTATTGTTTTTATGTGCGCGACCTATTTGTGCTCAAAATATATGGGTGGTTTCTCCAACAGATCTTTATGAACAACCAAAAGAAGAAGGGATAGTAAGTGGGATTTTATTACGTGATGCACTGGTAGAAATTATTTCTGAGAATCAAGAATGGGCAAAAGTAAAAGTTGATAATAATATGATAGGGTATGTAAAAAAAAGGTTTCTTGTAGAAACATTGAATGCCAGAGATCAATTTACATCACCACCACCTCCTATCATAGATCAAAATAATCAGTATGGTTCACCACACCTTTATACACAGGTAGCTTCATTGAGAGGAAGGGAGCAACCAAGTAAAAATGCCAAGATAGGAACTGTTTTTACGATGGGAACAATAGTGAGAATTACTTTTTATCCATGTGATCCTGAGGAATGGGTAAATGTGGGAAATTATTTTGTGCAACAAAAATATTTAGGGCAAAAGCCAAGTATGAAAGAATTGTATGAAGAATTTGATGCTATTCCTAAATCAGATCTCAAAAAAAGAAAACAAGTAGGAGAACGACTGGTAGAATTTTCTTGGAAATCAGGAGAGTCCAAAATTCCTGCATTAGAACGATTCCTTGAAATAGCAAATCAATTAAAAGATGAAAAGCAGATATATACGGCCAAATTAAATCTCAAATTGGCAAAAGCAGGAGAGGATAGAGTGTCTTTTGAAAAACTACATGCTATGGGGGTGTCAGAAAGTACGTATCTGGTAATAAACGGAGTCAAATTTTCTAATTATGAAACATTACCACTCTCTAAATTGATTAAAGTTATGGGGGATCCCTTAAAGATTTTGAAAAAAGAACCAGATTGTTGTTTTAGTGGGGATCAAAGGTATCAATATAGCAATGCAGAATTTGTAGTAGATCAGGAGAAAAATATAGCAGAAGTTGATTGGATCTCTTTGCAGTCAGATAATAACGCATTTGTAATAAACGATTTTGTGATAAATAATAAAACTACAGAAGAAAAATTTGTTGATTCAGTGTCAAAGTGGGTAGAATATGATGGTAATTATCCAGAAGAATATCAGTTTTATTTACTTGAGTACGCCTTGATAAATATTTCATTCAAAAACAGAAAACCAAAAAGGTATAGTTTTTCTATTTTTCCCTAGTTATGAGTGTTAATACCATTTTAACTTTTATAGAATAGATAAAAGAAAGTAAAAATGTTATTGGCAAATCATCATATCGACCAGATTAATACACTCAATAGCTTCTTTAATATCATGAACTCGTAGAATAGAAGCGCCATTAAGAAGTGCAACTGTGTTCAGTGATGTAGTGCCATTTAGAGCTTCTTGGGGAGAAATATCTAGTGTTTTATAGATCATAGATTTTCTAGATAACCCTGCAAGAAGAGGAACATCTTGTATGCCTAAAAGTTTTAATTTTTTTAATAACTCAAAGTTCTGAGGAATATTTTTAGCAAAACCAAACCCTGGATCAATAATAATATCATGTATATTATGTTTTCTGGCTTCTGCAATTCTTTCGGCAAAATATGAGTTTATTTCGAGTAGCATATTGTCATAATGATCCATAGATTTCATAGTTTGAGGAGTCCCTTTCATATGCATCATTATATAGGGAATACCCAGTTGCCCGACTATAGGAATCATATTGTCATCCATCTTCCCCGCAGAAATATCATTAATAAGTGCTGCTCCAGCTTGGATACATAACTGTGCTATTTCACTTCTAAAAGTATCAATTGAGACCAAGGTTTTTGGGAATTTATCAAGTAATAAGGAGACAATAGGTAAGATTCTTTTTTTTTCCTCTTCGGCAGATATATGAATAGCTCCTGGTCTAGAAGAATATGCTCCCAAATCAATAAAAGTTGCACCATCAATAAGCATTTTCTCTGCTTGTTGTAAGAGGTCATTTTCGTTTTTGTACTTTCCTCCATCATAAAAAGAATCAGGAGTAAGGTTAAGAATTCCCATTACTTTTGGAGTAGAGAGATCAAGTAAAGAGCCTTTGCAATTGATAGTCATTATTGATATTTCGTTTATTTGTTTTAATAAGCAAATGTAATCTATCAGTGTTCATTTTGAGAGGGATTGATAGAATAGTTATGGGTTAATTTTATGGATTTTATTTTCAAACTTGGCATATGATTTTTTTAATTCCCATATTAAAGCGAAATTTACGCAAAATTCAACAGTTATATGCAAGATACATTTACCCAATACGATATAGTAATTAATAATTGTCGAGATCTTTTTAGCAGAAAGATGACAGATTATGGTAGTGCATGGAGAATTTTGAGATTACCTTCTTTGACAGATCAAATTTTTATAAAAGCACAACGAATAAGAAGTCTTCAAGAAAATGAAGTGCGCAAAGTAGATGAAGGTGAAGTTCCTGAATTTATTGGAATTATTAATTATAGTATAATGGCATTGATTCAGTTGGAAAAAGGAATAGCAGAACAGCCAGATTTGTCACCAGAGGAAGCAACAGAACTGTATAATAAGCATATTGGTATAACCAAAGAATTGATGATGAATAAGAATCATGATTATGGAGAGGCTTGGCGTGATTTAAGAGTGAGCTCTCTTACAGATTTAATTTTGCAAAAATTACTGAGAGTAAAACAAATTGAAGATAATAAAGGTAAAACCTTGGTGAGTGAGGGGGTTGATGCAAATTATCAAGATATGATTAATTATGCTGTTTTTGCCATGATTCACCTTGGCCAGGCAGATAACTAGATGTATAAAATACTGTTAAACTGAGAGTGATAAGCTGTAAACCATAGTATCTTGTGCAAATTGTACTATAAAAAAACAGTAATTAAAATGAGAGGTCGATATAGATAATATGCTTTTGATAGGAATCAAAAAAGATTGAATCTAAACGACTTTCTGATTAGTAAAAATATAAATACATAGATGAAAATATTAGTTACTTTCTCAAGAATATTTGTAGCCGCACTTTTTTTGTTTTCGGGATTTATAAAACTAAATGACCCTTTAGGATTTTCTTATAAACTTCAGGAATATTTTGGAGAAGGAGTCCTTAATTTAGAATTCCTTATTCCTTTTGCATTATTGATTTCGGTTTTTTTGGTGATTTTTGAAATTATACTAGGAGTTACCCTATTGCTAGGGTATTTGTCAAAGTTTACGGTATGGTCGTTATTATTAATGATACTCTTTTTTACGTTTCTTACGTTTTATTCGGCCTATTTCAATAAAGTTACAGATTGCGGGTGTTTTGGGGATGCATTACCACTGACACCATGGGAATCTTTTACCAAAGACCTTATTTTATTAGTGTTTATTTTGATATTATTCTTTGGGAGAAAGTATATAACACCATTGCAGCCTGTGACGGCTCACAAATGGATAGTATTTGCTTCTTTTACAGCATGTTTAGGATTTGCATACTATGTTTTGATGCATCTACCAGCTCTTGATTTTAGAGCATATAAAGAAGGAACAAATATTCAGGCAGGTATGGAGATCCCAGAAGGGGCGCCAGAAGCTGTGTTTGAATACCTATGGAAATTTAATGTCAACGGAGAAGAAAAAATTATAACAACTGGAGGAGACTACCCAAAAGTAGAAGGAGATTTTATTGAGGTTGAAACCAAAACAGTAGAAGAGGGGTACGAACCCCCAATTCATGATTTTTCTATAGAAAAAGGAGGAGAGGATTATACGGCAAAATTTTTAGAGAAAGAAAATGTAATCATTATTGTGGCTTATAATATATCAAAAAGTGAGACAGAAGGCTTTCATGCTATAAAAGAGATTACAGATAAAGCAAAGTCTCAAGGATATGAGGTGATAGGTCTTACCGCTTCTATGCCAGAAGATATTGCAAAAAAACAAGAACAGTTTGGTCTGGGGTTTGATTTTTATACAACAGATGAAACTGCTTTGAAAACAATTATACGATCAAACCCTGGGGTTATGAAACTCAAAAAAGGAACCATCATAGAAAAATTACATTGGAATGATGCAGGAGAACTTGATTTATAAAAGTTGTAAAACCTGTTGATTAAATAAAAAAAGAAAACTCAAAATAAAAATGGGGAGTTATCTCATCAGTAAAATCGGATATGCCTTGCTTACTTTGATAGGTGTGGTAACTGTAATTTTTATGTTATTTACAATTCTTCCTGGTGATCCTGCACAAATGATGTTAGGGCAAAACGAAACAAAAGAGCAACTAGAAAATGTAAAGAAAAAATATGGTTTTGATAAACCAATATCTGCACAGTATTTATACTATCTTAATGACCTCGCTCCGGTTTCATTTCATAGTACAAACCCTGATGATTTCTCACATTATGATAAAGAAAAATACACAGGATTTGATCTTTTAGAGATAGGTGATAAGGTGATAGTGTTCAAATTCCCGTATCTAAGAGAATCTTTTCAAAAGAACGGAAAGAAAGTAAGTGAAGTGATCAAAGAAACATTGCCTAATACCGCGATTTTGGCAGTGCTTGCTATATCAATAGCAATCATTTTAGGGGTTTTGTTAGGGATTATAAGTGCTTTGACAAAAGATAGATGGCCAGATAAAATAATTCAGTTATTGAGTACATTAGGGATGAGTGTTCCTTCTTTTTTTAGTGCCATCATTTTTGCATGGTTGTTCGGGTATGTGCTGAGAGAATATACAAACCTCAATATGACGGGAAGTTTATATGAAGTAGATGACTTTGGAGAAGGAAGTTATATCCAATGGAAAAACTTATTACTCCCATCAGTGGTATTGGGTATACGTCCTTTGGCAGTAGTTACACAATTAATGCGTAATTCATTATTAGAAGTAATGAGTCATGATTATATTCGTACCGCAAAAGCAAAAGGGCTTTCAACATTTGATGTAATCAGAAAACATGCACTAAGAAATGCGTTAAACCCTGTAGTTACTGCAGTATCAGGGTGGTTTGCATCTATGTTGGCAGGAGCAGTATTTGTAGAATATATTTTTGGATGGAATGGATTGGGGAAAGAAATAGTAAATGCATTAAATACATTAGACCTGCCAGTAATTATGGGATCTGTATTAGTAATAGCAACTATGTTTATACTAATCAATATATTTGTCGATATAATATACGGATGGTTGGATCCAAGGATAAGGACTTGATAACTTAATATCTTAAGAATAAGTAACCACACTATTAACCAAATACATAAAATTTTAAATTAAATGAGAAAAAAAATTGTAGCCGGAAACTGGAAAATGAATAAAAATCTGGCAGAAACCAAAACATTGTTGTCAGATTTGACAGCTAAGTTAGGGGGATCATCTGATGCAGAGGTAATTGTAGCACCTACATTTACAAATCTGCATACGGCCAAAGAAGCTCTAGGAGGAACTGATATTGTTGTGGCAGCACAAAATATGCATCAGGCAGAAAATGGTGCCTATACAGGAGAGATCTCTGCAAATATGCTTAAAAACATTGGAGTAGAAACCGTGATATTAGGACATAGTGAGCGTAGAGCTTATTTTGGAGAAACAGATGAATTGCTTGCAAATAAAGTGAATACAGCATTACAACATGAGATGACTGTGATTTTTTGTTTTGGAGAAGAATTACAAGATCGTAAAAACGATGCTCATTTTACAGTGGTTGAGAACCAATTAAAAGAAGGGCTTTTTCATATCAATACTGCAGATTGGAAAAATGTAGTTTTAGCATATGAACCAGTATGGGCTATAGGAACAGGAGAAACAGCATCTCCAGAACAAGCACAAGAAATGCATGCTTTTATTCGTAAAACTATTGCACAAGCCTTTGACCAAAATATAGCAGATCAAGTTTCTATTTTGTACGGTGGAAGTGTAAAACCTGCGAATGCACAAGAAATTTTTGCAAAAACAGATGTAGATGGAGGATTAATTGGCGGAGCATCATTAGATGCAGATAATTTTACAGCTATAGTAAATGCAATCTAAAAAATAAACACTTCAATAGAAGTGATAATTCTAGAGCATCTCATTTATATGGGATGCTTTTTTATTAGGTATATTTTGTGGTAATAGAGTAACTTTGCCTCGATATAAAAATAATGAAATGTCAGACATAATATATATAGGATATTACTTTAAAGTGTCACCTGTTCAGCCTGCTACAGAAATATTAGTGGCAGAGTTGGGGTATGCTGGGTTCGAAAGCTTTGTAGAAACAGAAGAAGGAGTTAATGCTTTTATACAAAAGAGTGAGTGGAATGAAAAAATTCTCGAAGAAATTTATGTCTTGAATTCAGGAGAGTTTACGATAGATTATAAAGTTGAAGAAATAGAACAGATCAATTGGAATAAAGAATGGGAGAAAAATTTTAATCCCATTATTGTAGATGATGTGTGTAGTGTGAGAGCTCCGTTTCATGATAAACCAGATACAAAGTATGATATCATTATAGAGCCTAAAATGTCTTTTGGTACAGGACATCATGAGACCACGCATATGATGATTCAACATATTTTGAAAACTGATATGAAAAATAAAAAAGTATTGGATATGGGGTGTGGTACAGGTGTTTTGGCAATTTTAGGAGAAATGAGAGGGGCAGGATTAACTGATGCTATTGATATTGATAATTGGTGTTATTTGAATACGGTAGAAAATGTAGCGCGTAACCATTGCAAAAATATTACGACCTATGAAGGAGATGCTTCTTTGTTGTCAGGAAAAGAATATGATATCATTATAGCAAATATTAATCGTAATATATTACTTAATGATATTCAATATTATGCAGGATGTTTAAGAACAGGAGGGAAACTGTTTCTAAGTGGGTTTTATCAAGAGGATTTGGATATGATCACCAAAGAATGTAGTAAGCATAACTTAATTTTTAATGATAATTTTGTTAGAAATAATTGGATAGCAGCATCTTATGATGTAAAGTGATATATTTATTGAGATTATAAAATACGAAGTTAGTATATTTGCATAAAATACCCCCTATGAGTACTCAGGAAAAAGTTTTAGAAGAAGTTTTAGAAAAAACGGTAGAACAAGGCAATAGCGAGATTGTTTTGTATAATGATGATGTGAATACGTTTGATCATGTTATAGAAACTTTAATCTATTCATGTGAGCATACACCAGTACAAGCAGAACAATGCGCATTATTGGTACATTACAAAGGAAAATGTACAGTAAAAACTGGAGTTTATGAGGAATTAGTGCCTAGGTGTTCTAAATTGTTAGAAGCAGGACTTAGTGCAGAGATTGTATGATTGACTAATTTGCACCCATTTTTTGATAAGAAAATTAAGAAGTCCATAAAATTATGGACTTTTTTTTGGTTTAATTTTATTTTTTTGGAACTAAAGAGTTGCATTCTGCTGTTACATATGAGTACACTTTTTTGCTTTTTTGTTAAATATTTAAAAAGAAAGTAAAATTTAACATACGTAATCTTGATTTTCTTTATTTGTAAGAAAAAACTTTCTTTTTTGTGTTTTCTTATATATGATTAAGTTTTCTTTAACATCCTTTTTTGCCTTTTATTTAAATGCTTTAGTTATATGTTTTTGTAAGAATTATCTGTGTATTTTGTCGATTTTGTTGGGTAGCTAAAAATATGTTTTTTTGATTTTAATTAAAAAAAACCTACGGTTTAACCGTATTTTTAGAGAATAGTGTAAAAAATTAACTTTTTTTTCAAAAAAAATATCATATCTTCAAACCGCAAAAATTTAGAAAAGTTCAAAGCTTTCTACATAATTGTATTTAGGATAGAAGGTAACAATTCTATTTTAGTTAAAAAATAACTACACAAATTCAACTTAATTAAAAATGAAAAAAATCAAAGTATTAGCACTCTGTGCTATTGTCGCAGGGTTCGTAACATCCTGTCAAAAAGAAGACGTTTCTAACGAAACAGAACAAGAAGCGGTTTTAACCCCAACAAAAGATCAACTATCAAAGTTGCACAATATGGGGGTTAATACGAGTAATGTTACAGTAGAGAAAATAACTTTTCCTGATGGAACCTCAGAAAATTTCTTGGTTTCAGGGGATATAACAGTTCCTTTTTCGGGGCTTCAAAAATTCGAAGAATTAGAAGCTGTAGCAGGAGGTCAAAAGCAGTACAGAACAAATAACCTGGTATCTAGTTCTAATAGAAATATTAGCGTTATCGGATATACTGGATCTGGGTATGCATTGACTAGTAAGATGCAAACAGCATTACAGTGGGCAATAAACAACTATAATGCATTAAACACTTCATTGAATTTTACTTTATCTTTTGGTGCATCAACAAATGCAGATATGGTAGTATATAATAATGGAGCTTCAGGAGGTGGTGGATCTGCTGGTTTCCCTAGCGGAGGGAGAGCCTATAAGTGGATTCAAATCAATCAAGGAACAAATTCGAGTAGTACAAATGTAGTAGAGCATGTAATGACTCATGAGATAGGACATTGTATAGGTTTCCGTCATCAGGATTGGGTTTCTCGTCAAAGCTGCGGGCAAAATTCTAATGAAGGACAAGCAGGAGTAGGAGCTGTATTAATACCAGGGACTCCTAGCTCTCAGTTTGAAGATTCTATAATGCTTGCTTGCTTTAGTTCTGGTGAGGATGGAGAATTCTCTAATAGTGATAGAGTAGCAATCAATGCACTGTATTAAAAATTTAGTAATGTAGTAGATAAGCTTTGAACGTTTTATTAAAGCCATCCTGTTAACTAGGGATGGCTTTTTTTGTGTCCTTTTTTTAAGTGTACATCCTATTTAGGAGCGATGTAATGTGTTGATTTATTGGTTTTAGTCATATCTTTTTCTTTCTATGATATTAGTGCAAAGCCTATTCTTACTGTTGTTTAGGCTCTTTTCTTAATTATGCTTTTTTTAAATAAATAGGTTAAATAAAAGTTAATCTACTATAGTTTGATAGTAATACTATTATCTTTGGACGAAAATATATTAATATGAAATATTTGCTTCAGGATTTAAAGGTTAGAGTCAATGACAAAATTTATATTAAAGACCCTGAATCATCAGATTTAGGAAAAAGAATTATCGAGCATAGTATTCTTATGATCCATGAGATAGGGTTTGATAAGTTTACTTTTAAAAAACTTGGAGAAAAGATAGGGTCTAATGAAAGCTCTGTTTATCGCTATTTTGAAAATAAACATAAATTATTACTATATCTAACTTCTTGGTATTGGGGATGGTTAGAATATCAATTGGTATTTGCAACCAATAGTATTCCCGATTCAAAAAACAAACTCAGAAAAGGGATTGAGATCATTACAAGATCTGTAAAAGAAGATACCTCTTTTTCTCATATAAACGAGGTGCTACTTAATCAAATTGTTATCAATGAATATTCTAAATCATATTTGACAAAAGAAGTAGATGAAGAGAATAAAGAAGGGTATTTTTCTATCTATAAACGTCTGGTAATAAGACTTACCGATATGATTAAAGATGTAGATAGTGACTATGCATATCCCTCTAGCTTATCCAGTACTATAATAGAAGGCGCAATGCATCAGCATTTTTTGGCAGATCATTTTCCTTCATTAACAGACTGTAATAAAAAAATTACCCCTACAGAATATTTTATAGACCTAGTATTTAATTCAATAAAGAAGTAATATATGATCAAAAACGTTTTAACCTCTTGGCAAAGACTAATAGGGCTTTTAAAACTTGATAAAAAAGATATTTTACAAACATTTTATTACGCAATATTTGCTGGGTTGGTAAACCTCTCCCTTCCTTTAGGGATACAAGCAATTATAAACTTGTTGCAAAGTGCGCAGATCAGTACATCATGGATTGTTTTGGTAGTCTTGGTAACAATAGGAGTAGTCTTTGTAGGGTTGTTACAATTAATGCAGATTCGTATTATAGAAAATGTTCAACAGAAAATTTTTACACGTGCTTCTTTTGAATTTTCGTATCGTTTTCCAAAAATAAAAATGAGCGAGTTACGTAACTATTATCCGCCAGAATTAGCAAATCGGTTTTTTGACACATTAACCACACAAAAAGGTTTGGCAAAGATACTGGTTGATTTTCCATCAGCTATTTTGCAAATTATTTTTGGATTAATGCTATTGTCGTTTTACCATCCGTTTTTTATCATTTATGGGTTGTTATTATTGGTATTGGTATATATAGTTTTTAAGTATACAGCAAAAAAAGGGCTAGAAACCAGCCTTAAAGAATCCAAAAACAAATATAAAGTAGCGCATTGGATTCAGGAAATAGCTAGATCTATTGTAAGCTTTAAATTATCAGGAAAAACCAATCTAGCACTACAGAAAAACGATGCTTTGGTTACAGAGTATTTAAAAGAGAGAGAAGGGCATTTCAAAGTTCTTGTGGTCCAACTAATCCAACTGATAGGATTTAAAGTACTTGTTACTGCAGGACTCTTATTGATAGGAGGTATTCTGGTTCTTAACCAAGAGATGAATATAGGTCAATTTGTGGCGGCAGAAATTATTATTGTATTAGTAATAGGCTCTGTAGAAAAGCTAATTGCAGGACTAGAAACCTTTTATGATGTATTGACCTCTTTAGAGAAATTAGGGCAAGTTGTAGATAAAGAGTTAGAACCACAAGGAGGAGAAAAACCGTTTAAAGAAGATGAAGGTTTTATTGTTGAACTTGATACTGTTTCTTTTGTTAACCCCGACAGTAAAATAAAAATTATTGATGACGTGTCTTTGACCATAGATGAGAATAGTAAAATTTTGATTCAAGGAGCCAATGGCGCAGGTAAGTCTACATTATTACGATTGATAGTAGGACTTATAGAGCCTGATAACGGAAATATATATATAAATAATGTTGATCTAAAAGGTGTAGATCTAAATTATTACAGGTCTCACATAGGGCAATCACTAGTAGAGGAATCCCCTTTTGAAGGAAGTATTCTTGAAAACATCACTTTTGGAGACATCTCTATACCAATGGAAGATGTGTATTGGGCAATAGAGAAGGTTGGATTAACACAATTTGTAAAAGAACAACCAGCAGGATTGAATACGATACTCTATCCAGAAGGAAAACAAATAGCATATACCATATCCAAAAAAGTAGTTTTAGCAAGAAGTATCATTAAAAAACCAAAATTATTGATCTTAAAAGATCCGCTAGATCAGTTTGATGATGATGAGGTAACTAGAATTATGGATTTTCTTACAAAACCTTCAAGCCCTTGGGCGCTAATCGTTGTAAGTCAAAATCAAAAATGGAGACAACGATGTACCAGGAAGATAAATATTGAAAGAGGTAAAATTATAGACGATAAATAGAAAGTTATGCTAAATATTTCTCATAATACTTTAAATAAGAAAGTAGACCTTTCTAATTATAATGCAATGAATAAAGTCCTTCATAAAAGGCACTATAAATATTTTAATAGATTTTTAAAAATCTTTGCCGTATTGGTCGTGGTGGTCTTGTTTCTGCCTTGGACTCAAAATGTTTCTGGCAATGGTTTTTTGACCACGCTAAAACCAGATCAAAGACCGCAGACAATACAATCTCCGATTCCTGGTAGGATAGAAAAGTGGTATGTAAAAGAAGGAGATTTTGTGAATAAAGGAGATACCATTTTATTTATCTCTGAAATAAAAAATGAATATTTTGACCCTAATCTGGTAGAGAGAACAGGTAAGCAAATACGTGCCAAATCGATGGCTGTAACATCCTATGAAGGAAAAGTAAAAGCCCTAGAGAATCAAATACAGGCTTTGCAAAGTGAACGATCGCTAAAACTGCAACAAGCAAAGAATAAACTCTTACAGTCTAAGCTAAAAGTGCAAAGCGATAGTATCGAGTATGAAGCCGCAAAAACAAATATAAGTATAGCAGAACGGCAATATAATCGTATAGTTCAATTAGAAAAAGAAGGATTGAAATCACTGACAGATGTAGAAGGAAAGAGGTTAAAGCTTCAGGAAACACAAGCAAAATTAGTGTCTAAGAAAAATAAGCTACTGGCAAGCAAAAATGAAATTATTAATGCTCAGGTAGAGATTAGTCGCGTAATGGCAGCCTATACAGATAAGATATCAAAATCTCAGAGCGATAAGTTTACAGCAACATCTAATCAATTTGATGCAGAAGCACAAGTAACCAAACTAGAGAACCAATATACAAATTACGAGAGGCGTAGTGATATGCATTATATAAAAGCACCACAAAGTGGTTTTATAAACAAAACATTACGTTCTGGAGTAGGAGAAACATTCAAAGAAGGAGAAAAACTTGTCAATATTATGCCTTCAGAATACGACTTAGCAGTAGAGACATATGTAAGACCTATTGACTTGCCACTGATTCACCTAGGAGAAAAAACGAGGATACGATTTGATGGATGGCCAGCAATAGTATTCAGCGGATGGCCTAATGTTTCTTATGGAACTTATGGAGGAAAGATTGTAGCAATAGAAACTTTTATTAGCGATAACGGAAAATATAGAATTCTTATTGCTCCAGATTCAAATGACCATAAATGGCCAAAAATACAAGTAGGGTCAGGAGCTAAAACCATTGCTTTATTAGATGATGTGCCGATATGGTATGAGTTATGGAGACAATTAAGCGGTTTCCCTCCAAACTATTACCAGCCCAATAAAAAAATAGCCAAATCTGAAAAAAAATAAAATGAAGTACTACTTTTTGTTTTTCCTGTATTTTTTGGTGAATACTCTTTGTGCTCAACAAAATGATACCATTGTATTAAATTTTAAAGAGTATTTGGGGTATGTAAAAAAATATCACCCAATCGCCAAACAAGCTGAACTAACTATTGGCGTAGGGCAAGCAACCCTTATGAAAGCTAGAGGAGGATTTGATCCAAAAATAGAAATAGACTATGATCGCAAAAAATTTAAAGAAAAAGAGTATTATGATTTATTAAATGCGACATTCAAAATCCCTACATGGTATGGAATAGAGTTAAAAGGAGGTTTTGAGCAAAATGAAGGATTTTATCTAAACCCTCAAAATGTAGTTCCGCAGGATGGTCTTTTTAATGCAGGAATTTCTATTGATGTGGCACAAGGCTTATTGATTAATGATAGAATGGCTGCCTTAAAAAAAGCGAAACTCTTTAAAAAGCAAACCAAAGCAGATCGTGATCTTTTGGTAAACCAGATTTTACATGATGCTGCATTATCCTATTTTGATTGGGTACAAGCGTATAATGAAAAAGAGATTTATGCCAATTTTGTACAGAATGCAAAAATGCGTTTTGAAGGAGTCAAAAAAAGCGCTTTGGCTGGTGATAAAGCAAGTATAGATACTGTAGAAGCCAAAATTACTTTTCAGAATAGAGTACTTAGTCTAGAGCAAGCAAAAATTAAATTAATCAAAAAGCAATTAATAGTATCTAATTTTTTATGGATAGAGAATACTCCAGTAGAATTACAATCTAATGTTGTTCCTGAAAATGAACTCGAAAAAAGTGTAGATACTACATTAGAGATAAATGATCTGCCTTTGAGTGATTATACGGTAGAAAACCATCCTAAATTAATAGCACTCAATTATAAGGTGAAAAGATTAGAAATAGATAAGAAACTAAAAGCAAATAAGCTATTGCCAAAAATCAATCTGGAATACAAGTTTTTGACAGAATACCCCAGAGAAGCAGTGTCTTATAATACCGCAGATTATAAAGGAGGAGTTAGGTTTCGTTTTCCTCTATTTCTAAGAAAAGAACGAGGAGATTTAAAAATGGCAAAGTATAAAGTGCAAGATGCCAAATTTGAACTAGAATCCACTCAGTTAAAAATCAAGAATAAAATTCTGACGATTTATGCAGAATTATCATCTTTTACAGACCAAAATAAGTTAATCAAAGATATCGTCAAGGATTATAACACATTACTTACTGCCGAGGAACGTAAATTTAGTTTTGGAGAGAGTTCTTTATTTATTGTGAATTATAGAGAACGTAGTCTTATCGACGCTAGACTCAAAGAAGTAAAAATGCAGAATAAATTTCTTAAAACAAAAGCCAAACTATTTAATAGTTTGGCTGTAAATCCAGTAGGGTTGTAGTTAGAAAAAAACAAGTTGTACAGTAGAAAAACTATTAGTTATAAGACGAGCTATGTTCTACTGTACAATTTGGTTTAAAAATATTTTGATATAGAGATTCTAAAAAAGCTATCCTCTCTAAAATTGGATAAGATCAATTCATCTTTATCAATATCATTAAAAATACGACCTTCTATAGCGGCAGTCCAACTACTACCAAAACGCCTTGAAGCCTCAAGGCTAAAAATAGTACTACTAGACTCTAGATCAGTAATTCCCCCAAATAGTATTGATGTGTCTTGAGTATCGTTGAAAGCGATTCTGCTACCAAAGAAGATGTCATTTTGCAAAGCATTCAATGCAAGTTCATCTCGCTCATCATATAAATATTCGGCTAATAATCCAATATCAAGACCATTTCTGTCAATATTAGAAAAAGTGTATTCTAACCCAACTGCCATTGCAAAAAAGTCTTGTGCCTTTGCATGACGATAGATAGACTCCAGTTTCCATAAAAAAGCATTATGCGTAATCTGTAAATCTAATCCTGTTTGATTGATGATAGGATAAAAAGCATTGATGTTACCTGTGGTATCAAACAAAAACAAAGGTTCTCTACCAGTTCCATAAAAATGAGAAAGCCCAATGTCAAAAATACCAAAATAGTGATTCCAACGAAAAGCAGCATCTTGTCTCCACTCTTCAGCACCACTCTCATAGCCTAAATCATCTTTATCGATAACCGTAGCAAAACGCAATCTCCCTTTATCACCTGCAAAAGTACGTTTGCGATGATAAGGAAGATAAAAAAAGTCAAAAGTTCCAAATTTTTCGGTATTCCATGTAAACTGAGCCATAGGCTGACCTAGTTTTTTCTCACCATCAAAAGTTTCTACCGCATCCGTTTGATTGATAATATCAACTAAGTGGTTGCTTTCTGTTACTCCCCAGTACACTTTTTTAATACCTAGATTCAACTCCCAATTATTCTTGGCCTTTTGATAGTATAGTTCACGAATATCCCAATGCGTACGCTCATCATCAACATCTACTCGCAAAAAACCTTTGAAATTGATGCTCTCGTATCCTTTATTCCATGCTGCTTTGTATTCTGGTCGTATTGCTAGAGAAGGAAAATGATCCTTTTGCGAACTAAATAGCGCATCGTCATAAAAATAACGATATTCACCTTCTAATTCTAACTCAAAATCATGATGTGTCTTTTTTAGGCTTTCCGTTTGGGCAGCTATATTATGCATATTGCATACTAAGAGAAGTAGATAATAAATAGGTTTACTATTCATACTTTTATTTTATTATGAGTAACAAAAAACACAAGGCAAGTTTGTGATACTAACTATTTTGTAACCAAAAAAACCTGTAATTAATGCTCAAACAGAGCCTTGTGATTTTGTTATGCCAATTATATAATTGTTTTTATTGCCCAGCTCTTTTAAGCGCTACTTGAGTAAAATCCTCATCAGTAAGATTAGCTTCAAAGTTATATTCACTAAATTTTAGCACAGTTTCTTTATTACTTTGATGGTTTACCATAGTAAATGTACCTGCTCTCCAGAATTTTCCTTTGTATAACTTATAATTACTATAAGTAAGTGTTTTTAGAAGAGAATTCTTTCTATCATAGAACTCAACTTTTTCAATACGATACCCTTTACTCTTGTTATAGGTCACAATACGTCTGGTATATCCTGATTTTGGATCAACAGGATCTTGTTCTACCAGTAAAAGAGTTCCATTTTCTTTTAGAAATTTGTAGCTATACTTTTCCACTTCCTGAGAAGAAAGATCTTCATAAGCAAATTCGCTACCCACAAAAGGCCCTGATTTATTATTAGAAGATATTCTTTTTACCCTTTTTATAGAGGGTAAAAATAACCATTGATCATCTGACCCTATTTTATGAGTAAAGGTAAGAGTTGAGGTTCCTTTTACATCTTTGGGGCTATTAAAAACAATTAATGATTTGTCACCATCGGCAGTTTGTTCCAGAGTTTTGGTAATCAACAAACGTTCACTGGTTTGCCCGTTTTTATTTTTTAGAGTCATTTTTAGATGAACGATAGAGCTGTTAAATCCTTGGTCTGCTTTGTCAGCAGCTTTAGCAATTTGTAAACCGCGTTGTTCGGCACTTTGTGCTGTTAAAAAAGTGATACTCAAAAGAGATAGGCCAATTAAAACTAAGGTTTTCATAAATGATAATTTTTATTGTTTATTATTTGTCTAATTGTATTTGTGTGTTTAATTCTTTTACAGGTGTTTTGACTTCACTTTTTTTGCTTATCAGAATTAGTAATGAAGGAAGCAATATGAAATCAATAATTAATGCAGATAGAATGATAATAACTGTAATTCTAGCCATATAACTGTTTAAAGCAAATGATGAAGTAGAAAGCACTGCAAATCCTGCCAAGAGTACAATTGTAGTGGTTACCAATGCTTTTCCTACCGTTTCAAAAGCATAGATGACAGCTTGTTTAGCATCATATCCCAATTCTCTACGTGCTCGTAAGAATTTACTCATAAAATGTACTGTATCATCTACAATAATCCCTAAGGTCATACCAAAAACGATGACCATTCCTGTATTGATTTGTGCCTTGTACATAGCCCAAAAACCAAACCCGATAAATACAGGAGTAACATTTGGAATGATACTAAGCAGTCCCATTTTGAAATTTCGTAAAGCAAACATGAGTACTAAAGAAATTAGGATTAAAGCAATAATATTTCCTTTGAGCATGCTATCTGCTTGTCTAAAGCCTAATTTTGAAAACATAAGAGTAGGGCTTACAGCAATTGTATGCATTGGTTTTGGAGTGTTATCCTGTAACCACTGTTCAGCTCTTTTTGAAAAATCAATCATCTCAGAACTCGATATATTTTGTATAGTAACAGTTACTCGGGTTTCTGATTTATCAACATTGATTTGATTGTTGAGGTCTAAACCAAAAGGAAGAGAGAGCTCATATAATAATAAGTATTGAGCAGCTTCCTCACGATTAGTAGGAACCCTGTAAAAAGATTCATCATCCCCGTGCATAGACCTGTTAACTCGTCTAGCCACCTCACTAAATGCATTTACATGAATTACCTCTGGTTGTGTATTAAGCCAGTTTTCGAATTCATTTAATTTTTGTAGATATTCAGGGTTATTAATTCCTCCACTTTCTCCGCTACCAACAGAAAATTCAACATTGTAAATTCCAGTTAGATTTTTACTGATGTAATCTGTATCACTTCTGAACTGTACTGTCTCATCAAAATAGTTAATGAACTCATCATTAAACTGATTCTTAGTAGCCAAGTAGGTCATACCACTTATAATGATTGTGGATATAATAGTAAGTCGTACTGGTTGTTTAGCTACAAATTCTCCTAGACTGGTGTACCAGCTTGCTTTTTGAACATTTTTTTTAGTCTCTTTAGTTTTTACAGGTAAAATAGCCATAAGAGCAGGTAGTGCAGTCGTAGAATACAAGAAAGCCATAGTCATCCCGAATGCAGTAATGTTTCCTAGATCCCAAAAAGGAGGAACATCTCCAAAATTCATGGTTAAGAATCCAATTACGGTGGTTAAGCTAGTAATAAATACAGGCATAAAATTAAGACGTATGGATTCTACAAGAGCTTCCTTCTTAGCATACCCTTCTTTACGCATTTTTTGTAACATTGTGATCAGAATATGAATACTATCTGCTACAGCCAAGGTTAATATCATTGTAGGAAAAACAGAAGAGGGAGGAGTAAGTTTAATTCCCATCAACCCTACAAAACCAATAGCACTCATTATAGAGAATACAACTACGATAAAAGTAGCAATCGTACTCACAAAGTTTCGTGTAAGGATTAAGGTGGTTATGATAACAATTACTAGCATGATTAAAGTGAGCATCATATCTCTCATAGAAGACTCAAAAAATGCAGTGTTTAGAGGAACCAAACCAGATGAATGTATCTGAAAGTTCGGGTGTTTTTCTTGAAAATCAGCAATGGTTTTTCTTATAAAAGCAGTTACCTCTGGTATTTCTTTTGCACTGTCTTTTCCTGGTAATCGCACGGTAATATTAATCGCGGTTACACTTCCTTTTTCATTGATAATACGATTGACAAGCAAAGGTTCTTTTAACGCTTTTTCTTTGATGATTTTGATTTCTGCTTCTGTTTTTGAAGCTGATTCATAGGATAGATCATCTACATAAAGGTCATCACCTTGAGCGCTTGTATGTTGAAAATTGGTTACGGCATCTACTCTAGAAGAATGAGGAGTATTCCACGTTTCTGCTGTGAGCTCTTCTATAGCAGTCAGATTCTCTTTGGTAAATATATTCTCATTAGAAGGGGAGAGAACGATAACTACATTATCATCTTTGGTGTATTTATCTTGTAGTGCATCAAAAGCTTCGAGTTCCGGATTAGATTCACTGAAGAATACGTGATAATCACCATCAAACTCCATATTTCCTTGAGATCCGAGACCTAATGCGATTATTATAGTAAAAATTAATACTGGCCATTTGAATTTGATTACAAATTCTGCCCATTTTTTTGCAAACGCGTTTGTAGCGTCACCAGCTTTTTTAAGTGCATTCATTTTTTTAGCTTATTAGTTGACCAGTCGACTTGTAGTGTGGTACAGTTCAATCTGATACAGGTTGTTGATATGAGTTTTATTATTTAGACGATTTACTCACTAAGTGAGACTTTAATACTACGAGGCTTGTTCTGTGGTGGTTTTTTTATAGTTAAATAGGACATGATCTTTTAAGTAGTAATGGTTAAAAATTGACCAGTCGATTATTGGTTAATGTTACTTATTTATTATCTATACCATATTGTTATTTTATTTTAAAATTAAAAATTGACCAGTCGACTACTAGGTGTTTAAAAAAAAATTACTTTAAAAAGAATTGTTTAGTCATATTGAGTACATTATCAATTGGATAGCTGCTTTGAGATTCTTTCATAGTGGTCATTGCTCCTTTACCAGCATCTTCAATAAATTCAACTATATCGATTATGTTTATAGAAGCATCAATCTCTCCCTTTTGTTGGGCTTCTAGGCCTGTTTTGATAATTGCTTCTTTTATAATATTATTTTTATCCAAAATAGCTTTTCTGATATTGTCATTATGATCAGCCATTTCATTACTTAAATTACAACCCATGCATCCCATTTTGCATTCCAATTCTTTTTTGAGTACTTCAATTCTATATTCATAAAATTTAAGCAAACGCTGTTTTGCAGAAAGTGATGTATCGTGTAAAATAGCAATAGTAGGAGTGATTTGCATGGTAAAATACTTATTTAAAGCTTTAATCACAAAATCCTCTTTGCTATCAAAATAAAAATAAAAAGAGCCTTTGGGAACCTCAGCCGCTTTTACGATGTCATTTACACTAGTAGCATTATACCCTTTAGACCATATGATCTCTATCCCTTTTTCTAAAAGGTAGTCGGCCTTGGTTTCATGCTTTATAGTTTTTGACATTATTTTCTTTTGAAGAAACAAAAGTATGACCACTCGTCTAGTTAAACAAATTTTATAGTGTTAAAATTTTATTTAAAAACCTTTATTTGTTTTTAATGGTTGATTATGAGTGTGGTAATTGTGTTTGTTGTATGCTGTGATATGTTTCAAGAATACAACTAGCGATAAAAAAGTAAGATTTTATCAATCTATATCATTTTATCGCTAATCAGTGTATCGTATTATAATATCAAGTTCTATTGTAATTCTGTGATTGCTCGTTCTAGAATCTCATCTTTTGTCAAATCACTCCAGTCAAAAAGAACTTGAATATCAGGAGGAACCCCATTTTCATAATCAGGTTTTTTATCTAATGTAAGTGCTTGAGTAATAGAAAATCGATAGGTCCATCCATTAGGCAACTGGCCTCCGTTTGGTAAACCAAGTCCTCCTCCTGTAGTATCACCTATAAGTATCATATTAGGAAGTGCTTTTGTAGAAAGGGAGAAAAATGAACCAGCACTATACGTACCTCTATCTACCAATACGATTACCTTATTTTTATATCGTATTCCGTTATATGGAGATACATATACTGGTTTGGCATCTGAAAAATCATTATGACCAGTACCTGTTTTTATTCTAGAATAATTTACAAGTGTTTTCTGTTCAACAAAACGATTTAATATGTCAAATATATCTGATACTGCTCCGCCACCATTTTCTCTTAAATCCAAAATAAGTCCTTTGGTATCTTTATATCTATTTAGTACAAAATTTAAATTGGTTGCATCAACAGTTCCTGGAAAAGATGGGAAACGTATATATCCAATTTCTTTGTTGTCAATGAAGTTATGGCGAAACGGCCCAGAAATGTAGTAATCTTGAGATAAATAATGATCCTCAATGATTCGCCAATCAAAATTATCTTGCCCTAAGTAATTAACCCCAAAAGTTGAGATATTAAAATTTGAGATGAGATTTGTATGATCATCTCTAAGTTCTGTCAGCATTGCTCCCAATACATTAAAGAGTGAATCTTGAGTCATGCCATCATATATTTTGGCAGAATACTCAGATTTTACAAGTTCCCAATCAATATTTTTTAATTCAAAATAAGCATATTTCTCATTACATTCATTCCACAAGTATTCAAAGTTATCTCTTGGGTTTGTAGATTCTAGATCATCTTCAAAAAGTACTTTCTCACAAGAAGTAAGTGATAGTGCTATGATTACTATAGTATATAACTTTCTCATCATTTATTTATTATTTGTATTAAACAAGAGAGTGAATTTTAAAGTGTGATTAGCCATTTCAAATTTATCTAAATCACCTCCAGTCTTATAAGCATCCCATAAATAGGAAAATTGAATTGCATTCTTATTTTTTAGTGAAATGGTATAGTCTAAGGCGCTATTAACTCTGTACCCAGAAAATATCTTGAATTGATAATCATCAAACAGTACAGGGTCATTAAGTAAGCTTGATTGCCCAGAATATGCATAGCCGTTACGAAAAGAACTATTAATCAAACCAACATTAAGCCTGAATGCCAAATTTTTTGTTCTAGGTTTTAGCTTATATTTTATAAATAAAAACTTCTTGTTTTTTTCTTTTTTGCGGCTTACATCTTTTTCCAGTTTTACAGAACCAAAAAGAGTTGGTATTAGTTCAAAACCTATTTGGTTATTTAATAAAGCCTCATTGACTCTAAAATTACCAGAAGTACTCAATAAACCTCCAGCTTTTATATTTAGTTTTTGAGAACTCAATTTGCGGATCTGATATAATCGCGAATAAAATAGAGATACACTTTTAACAGTACTGAATTCTGAATGATTATTAAATTTATTATGAAACTGCCCAAAAGAATAAGATAATCCAATCTCTGATTCTCTTTTTGAATTAGCCTTGAGATAGGATAGAGAGAGGTATTTTGAGATTCCTTTGTAAAAAAGGGGAGAGGTGGCAAAATCCCTGAAATTAGAAGGACCCAACCCCGCAGAAATCCCAATATAGGCAGGTGTATTTTTTCTCAATTCTTTTTTAGAAAGAGTAGAGGACTCGGTTTGCGAGATACTTGCCAATGAAACAAAGAGTAGCAACAGAGTTATAATTTTGTTCTTTTTTATCATGTATGTATTGTTTTACTTCTTGTTATTTGGACAATTCATCTAACCTATTGACAAGAAAAAAAGCATTAGGTTGCATTTGGTTCTTATAATTATGGATTTCATTATTGTATGGTATGTTTGCTTCTTGAAAGGAGCAAATGAATTATAGAAATTATGTGTGTATTGAATGGTAAATATAGTTTATTTATTTGAACGTTTCAAAGGGGTCAAGCCTTAGATATACAGAGTCGTGTTCATAAGAAAAGGAAGTAGTCAAATGGTTTAGGATGTCCCAAGGACAGAAGCAAGAAGGTAGCCTAAAGTCTTATACTAGATTCAGCTATTACCATTTTTAGGCTTAAATAAGAAGGATACATTTCTAATAATAATATATTTAAATAAAGAGCAAACCTCGACTTGGTGATCGCTGTATATGTTTTCTCTAGTTTAGCAGACTATTGTAGCTTATTTACAGTCAAATTGTGTCTTTTTATTTTTCCATTGAATCCAATATTCTTGTAATCCTTCAGGAGCTAACTTTGAAAAAGCACTAAAGAAAATTGATCGTTCTTATTTTGAGACGATCAATTTCTTCAAATCCCTGCCTTGTAACTTCTTTTCTATTTCAGGAAGAATTTCCATATTATCCCAGAGGCCGGTGAGAAGTGTTTTTGCATATTCTTGCGGTAATTCTTTTTTTAGCATTAATTGATTTGCAGTTAGATTATCATACTCAAAAGTCTCATATCGAATCGAAAAACCATTAGAGTCATCTATAATCGCATACCAACCTCTTGCTATCCCTTCGTTAGCTGGCATACCAATTACCCCAGAGTTAATCCAGATTAATGCTTCTTTTTTATCATAAAAAGGCAATCCGCAATGTCCTGCAATAATCACATCACTATTACTTGCATCAAAAGATGATTGTTTTACCTGCCAAGAAGTAGACTGAAAAATAAATTCTGAGATATAACTATAGCTACCATGAACTACTGTAAAACTTTTGTCAGCAAACTCAAAATTTATATAGTCGGGTAGTGATTGCATCCATTGTATCGATGTCTTCGATAATTGGTTTTGAGCATAGGCATACCAGGTTTTAGAAAAACCATCACAGCGAGAGCCAGTTTTAAAATCACACCCGCAGTCTATAGCACCTGTGCGCAATTGTTCTTCTACATTACCAATAATAGAATGTGCTCCCCATTGTATAAATCGTTGCACGGTTTCTTCTGGTTGTGCACAATATCCTACAATATCACCAGTACAGAAACAATTTTCTGAAGCAATTCCTTCCTTGTTAGCAATTGCAATAAGAGATTCTAATGCTTGCAAATTACTGTATACTCCACCAAAAAGGAGTATTTTTCCGTTACGTTTGCCTAGGGCTATCGTCTTTTTATCCATACAGGTACAAAATAAGCAATAAAACAACATACTAATCCCCAAATATTAACCCATAAAAGTTCAGCATAAGTACCAGTAGTATATATAAACTCTTTAGGGAAAAGATCAAAGACAAGTATAAAGCCAAATAATAATCCACAGCCTACAGAAAGAAAAAAACTGATTTTAGGAACCTTTTGTTTCCAACATAAAAAAATGGGAGTTAACCCAATAACCATCGTACCACTTATGGTAGTTGCAGACAGAATCTCGGCATCTAGAAAAACAGGAACTGTTCCTGCTATAGCAACAATGACCATTATCCATCTACCCAAAGATAAACTAGTACCTAGTTGTAGATCTATTGCTAGTAATTTGGCAGAAGAAGAAAATGTGGAATCAAGTGTAGAAGCGGCTGAGGTAATCATAATGAAATTGACTACTAATAATATGACTGCCCCAAAAGCTTTACTCACAGCCACCGCGGCTTGACCTTGTAAACCTTGTTGCTGAGCAAAAATACCTACTATACTAAAAAGAGTAATACATACTCCGCCTACTACTGTAGCCCACAAAAAACTACGTAATGTAGTCTTTGGGGAGCTAATAAACCCTCGATCTGTTAATACTGGGTCATGAAAAGGATAGCTGAAAGATTGTAGTATGGCGGCAAGTAATAAATTTCCTCCCATAGCCATGCTCCACTCTCCTGATAAGGCAACATCTGTCAACGAGAAAGTATCCACCTCAAAAATATTCCAAAGAATTATAAAAAGTAATACTGCAAATAACCCCATCTGCAATACATCTGTAAAGATACTACTACTTAGGCCACCTTTTAACGCATAGGCAAGAGTAAGAGTAGTGAATATTACTATTGCACTGTAATAGCCATTACTACCTGTCTCTCCAAAATAAGATCCTATTACCATTGTGTTAGACCATACCTCATTAAATAACCGTATACCAATCAATATAGAAAAAAGAAGCAATGCTCCTTTTCCAAAACGAGAAGCTAAGAATTGATGAATACTCTCAAAACCTCCTTGAGTTCGTAACTGGTATATTATAATCCCCGCAACAGCAAAGGATACATAATAAGCGGCATAAGCAACACCCCCAACCAGCCCAAAGCTAAGACCTAGGTTTGCAGCATTGGTAATGCTTTTTGCAAAAATCCAGGAAATTACAAGACTACCCGTAAGCATCCATAACGAGGGTTGACTCTTTGTACTCGATGCTTTATAAAATTGATTGTTGGTTTTAGCTAGTGGTGACCACCAGAAAAACAATAACCCAGATAGTACAATTAGACACCATTGCCAGATTTCTATTTCTTCCATTTTATTTCTTTATTCATCCCACCAAACAGGAAAATCAATACTGTTGCTATTCGTGTTTTGTGCTGCTTGATTATAATGAGTCGTATTTAATGTAGCTTCTTCTGCTGGATAGGGCATTCTCACAGGGATTACCCCATTATTCAAGCTTGCAGATACAGGTTTTAACCTAGGAAAACCAGTACGGCGATACTCTATCCACCCTTCATATCCATTAATCATATTAGCAATCCATTTTTGAGTACTAATTTGTTCAAGTGCCTTATTGGTATCAAAAGCTACAGTAGTATTCAAGTAATTCTCTGGCAATGTAGTCTGCCAATACTCAAAAGCTTGTGTTATTCCTGTATCATACAATGTTTTTGCATCTTCTGTAATAAACCCTTTTACAGCCGCTTCGGCTAGTAAAAAATGAGTTTCCCATGCAGTCATATAATTAGCATCAAGATCTCCTGTGTGTTCTCTAAAAATTGTTCCAGCCAAAGAATATTCTGCCAGAGAAATTGTAGTTTGAGAAGCATCGATACCATTGATAAGTCCATTATACTCATTAGTTGTAGCATTACCAAAAGGACGAAATAAAATGTTTATTCTAGGATCATTCAAGTCAGTCAGTATATTTTCTATAGTTTCAGACATTACAAAGTTATTAAAGTCTCCAGCGCGTAATCGAGCTAATCTGAAATTATTAGGTTCACTATCGGTAAATTCAAAAACGGCATTGTCGATATTGGTAGTGATATAGTTTCCTTCAGATACGATAGCCTGCAATTGTTCACTAATATCTTCTTTTGCAGAGATACGTATGAGTGCTTTGATACGTAAAGAATTGGCAAATTTAACCCAATTATCTAGATTGCCATTATATAATAGATCACCATCTAGAGAAATACTTCCAGAATAATTTTGAATAGCTTCGATTCCTTTTTCTAGATTATCAAGAATTCCACCTTCAGCCAGATAAATAGCTTCTTGCGTATCGTATTTTGGGGTAACAGTACCCTGATTTCCAATAAAGGCTTCGCTATAAGGAACATCTCCAAAAAGATCAGTAAGTGCCATCGTCATATAAGCTTTGAAGATCAATGCAGGCCCCTCATAAACAGTAAAAGTTGGTATGTCACGCGATTTAGTCAAAATGGTTTCATTATCTCGAAGATTGGTATAAAAGATAGCCCATGGGTTTCCTCCTAACTGTGGAGATTTAAGTGCATGACGATCAAATAAATTAAAATCTAATGCAGTAAGGTGTTGGCTCAACAAGTTGCCTGCAACAAAACCTTCATAAGACATTTGCTCGCCATAGTTATAAAGTACCTGTCGTAATAATAAACTAGGTTGTACATCTACAGGAGCATTAGGGTTGGTATTTATATCTTCAAAATCCGCTGCACATCCAGCTAGAAGAATAGTAAAAACAAATAAATAGATATAGTTTTTCATTGTGTACGTTTTTTAAAAATTAATCCCAAGTTTTAATCCAAAGCTTCTAGAGGTAGCATATGACAGATCCTCAACGCCATTTACGAGCCCTTGCCCTTGTACCGCTAATTGTTCAGGGTCAAAATGAGAAATATCACTAAT
Organism: Aquimarina aquimarini; assembly: GCF_900299535.1. GTDB lineage: Bacteria > Bacteroidota > Bacteroidia > Flavobacteriales > Flavobacteriaceae > Aquimarina > Aquimarina aquimarini. The sequence goes on from NZ_OMKE01000007.1 coordinate 164,033, forward strand.
AGCAAATAGGTTTCTACCAATAAGAGAGATATTAAAATCAGCCCCTTCTTCTAGGAAGCCTACAACTCCTTTATCAAGAGCAAAAGAATAACCGATAGAAAATTGTCTAAGTTTTAGATAAGAAGCATCATATACATTATTCTCTTCATGATTACGATCATAGAACTGTCGATAATAACTCTCTGGTGTTACTGCTGTTGTATTAGGAGTATAAACAGGAGCATCTGTCGTACCAACATTTACAACTCCTTGAGCAACAATGCCAGCATCAGGTCTATAAGCAGTTTCTTCTAATTGTCCCCCGACAGCCGCTAGAGATAGTGTGCGAGAAACAAGTTCACCGCCTTGTCTCCAATCCAGTAAAAAATTAATATCCCAATTTTTATATTGAAATTGATTGTTTATTCCCACTATAAAATCAGGAGTATAATTTCCTAGTTTTTTTAGCGTATTATCAGCGATAAAGCGCCCTTCTGGAGTAATTACAAAATCACCATTCTCATTACGTAAATACCCTGTACCATAAAAATCACCTATACGTCCACCTTCTTCTACCTGAAACCAAACTGTTTGATCAGGATTATTGTATACACGAGAATAGGCTAGTGTAACCCGACCTTCTTGCTGAGGTAGTGATGTAATGGTAGAGACATTTCTACTAAAATTGATAGTAGTGTTCCATGTAAAGTTTTCATGCTGAATAGGAATTGCATTTAGCACAATTTCTACACCACGAGAACGAACCTTTCCCCCATTAACTACCTGTTGATTGAACCCTGATGATATAGGAATAGGCAGCGATAGGATTTGATCTTTGGTGAGTGCATGATAATAAGTAATATCCAGATTCAAACGATCTTTAAAAAAGTGAATATCTGTTCCAAATTCATATGAGGTGGTCTGTTCAGGTTTTAAATTAGGGTTAGGGATAAAATTTTGATTTGTAAATGTAGGTTGTGAATTTACAGAGGTCTGCGACACAAAAGCACCAGAAGTCTGGTAGGGATCAGTATCATTACCAACTTGTGCAATACTAGCCCTTAGCTTGGCAAACGAAATTACTTTGGGTAATTTGAAGGCATTACTTATAACAAAACTGCTAGATGCCGAAGGATAGAAAAAAGAAGTATTGTCTGCCGAAAAAGGAGTTGCCAATGCACTAGACCAATCATTTCGTCCTGTAATATCAAGAAATAGATAATTTTTATATCCAAGTTTGAGTAATCCATACAAGCTATTGATACGTTTTTTGGACTCAAAACCAAAGCTTTCTATAGGAGAAGCGGCATTATTAAAACTAAAAATACCAGGTTGCGCCAATTGTGTAGTTTGTGTTTGTGAGGTTTTTGCTTTTTGATCCAGACGATTTCCTCCCAATGAAATATCAATATCAAAAGCACTAATTTTTTTGGTATAATTAAGTAAAAAATCAGTGTTGATTTCTCTATAGGTAACATCATGCTCTGCGTATGCCCCGTTTCTAAAACGATTGGTGCTAAAATTTCTTAAAAACTGTCGCTTTTCATTAGAATAATCCATTCCAGATCGTATTGTCAGGTTTAGGTTATTAGCCAATTGTTGTTGTATAGATATGTTACCAAAGACACGATCCCTATCAAAGCTGTTTCGGTTTTCAGAAAGAATAAAATAGGGATTATCAAAAAACGTATAATTAAATGAATATTGTTGTATTCCTTCAAGCCCTGGTTGCCAATAATTTCTTAGGTTATTGGTATTAAGAGATCTTGGTCCCCATGCCACTAGAGAATAGTTTACATTCTCAGAACCATATCCATTAGATGGGCGGTTATCACTGCCAGTATTTACATAATTTATAGAAGCATTTACTGTTGTTTTTTTTGTAGGTAAAAAACTAAGGCGAGTAGCTATGGTTTTTCTATCAAGATCTACTCCAGGAATAATAGACTCACTACGTAAATCAGTAAAAGATAAACGATAGTTTCCTTTATCAAAATGAGAAGAAAACGCTACATTATTTATAGTAGTTACCCCAGTTTGATAAAAATCTTTCAGGTTGTCTGGATGAGAAATAAATGGAGTAGGAGTAATAGAAGTAGTATCGTATAAAGACGTATCTCCTCCGCGTACAACAGTACCATTGAATAAAGTAACAGGGCTATCAAATTGAGGAATCAATGTACCTTGATTTAATCTTGGTCCCCAACTATAGGTGATATTATCATTAACTCCACTTCCTAAACCATCTACATATTCAAACTGACCAGAATTTCCTTGTCCGTATTGATTTTGAAATTGTGGTAATTGAAAAGCAGTATCGATAAACAAGCTAGAATTGATACTAATTCCTAACCCTTTGCTTTTAGTACCATCTTTTGTAGTAATAATAATAACTCCGTTTGAAGCTCTGGTTCCATATAGTGCAGCAGCACTTGGCCCTTTTAATACAGATACATTTTCAATGTCATCGGGATTTACAGCCATAGCACCATTTCCAAAATCAACCTCCTGAAAACCTGCTGCTGCCTCATTGGTGTTATTAAAAACCGTTGAATTATTAATTGGAGTTCCATCTACAATAAACAAAGGATTATTATTGGTAAAGGATTGCTCTCCTCGAATTACAATTTTTGAAGAAGAACCAACTCCTGTAGCTCCTCCTGGAGTAATGGTAACTCCTGCCAGTTTTCCTGCCAGATTATCCAGAAAGTTTACGGACTTCACCTCTGCGATATCTTTTTGGTTAATACTTTGCACGACATATCCTAACTCTTTGTTTTCTCGTTTACGATTGAGCGCTGTAATAACGATTTCATCCAAACCTGTAGATCCTTCTACGAGACTTACATTGATAATAGAATTGTTATTTATGATTACCTCTTTGGTTTTAAAACCTAAAGAAGAAAAAACAAGGATAGCATCATTGTTTTGTGTTGAGATAGAATAGTTACCATTGGCATCACTACTAGTACCTTGAGTAGTGTTTTTAATTTGAATATTTACAAATGGTATAGTAGTACCATCGGTCGCTGTAGTTACAGTTCCTGTAACTACATTTTGGGCATGAGCAAAAGACACCAATAATAGTGTCAGCCCTAGAAAAAGGTGCTTCATAAAAAATAATAAGATAGAATTAAACTATTAGTTTGACTGTGTGTATAACATCAAATCTGGAGAGCCTTTATTAAAAGGAATAGTATGTATTGTAGTAACGAGAGGTTTAGGCTGATAGATAATAGCCTCATAAATACAAGAAAATAATAGTAAGAGAATAGATTTAAATAATCTAGTAGTACGATTTATTCTATTCAAAAAGTACTGTAAATCCTGTAATTTATCAATATCCTTAAGCCTGTACAGGAGTTTAATATGTGTTCCAGAGGCAGATATTTTTTTAATAAGAAATTTTGCTAATAGTCTTGTTTGCCATGGTAGTTGTACAAAAGAGTTTTTTTCAAAATTTGATTTGTCAAGTCCCAGAAGGTATATGCCACCATCTATAGATGGACCAACAACCATAGTATTGTGCATCAATTTATGACTAGTATCAATAAGGTGAGATGCAGTTAGGTTTGGACTATCATTACCAATAGTAATAACTTTTTGATATCCTTTTTCAAAAAGATCTTCTATAGCATTGGCAAAGCGTTCTCCAAAAGTAGTACCATGTTGCTCTTTCTCTGAATATATAGCATAAGGAAGCCCTGTTTTACGAACCTCGACAAGTGTTTTTTTATTAAGATGATCAAATAACTGCTGCCCATGTACCAAATGCTTATGTTTCAACTCTTCCTGAGAAGAATTGGCAAATACAAGGATAGCTATTTGCTTTTGATGGTCTGGCAATGTATTCTCAATTTTCATTTTGGAACTAATACCGTCGTAATGATTAGGTCGTACTTACAAAAAGTAAAATTATTATTTTAAAAAATACAAATCAATGATTATTGCTTTTCTATATAGCAAAACAATTTTACTATCTCTAATTTATCCAAAAACACGATGCCTCATTTTTTTCCAATCAAATAATAGAAACAAGATTGTATTAATTTTGCCCTTAAGACGTTTGCGTATAAGAGAAAAAGCCTTGGTGATATGAGCTTCTACAGTTTTGATGTTAATATTAAGATGATTAGATATTTCTAGATTTGTAAGCCCTTCTTTTTTGCTTAATTCAAAAATTTGTTTGCATTTAGGAGGGAGCTCTTGTATCGCATGTTTAACCAAATTAATGAGTTTTTCCATCATTTCAGGATCTTCTTTCTCTACAAAAGAGTTAAGGTATTCGATGTATTTTTTCTCTATTTTAGTTACTGCTTTGGTTTTACGATATTGATCAATAAACTCGTTATAAGTGAGGCGATATAAATAATTTTGTAATGAAAAATTTATATTAAGCAGTTTTCTTTTTTCCCATATTTTGATAAAAACATTCTGTACAATATCCTGAGATTTCATAGTGTCGTTTATCAAACTATCTGCATAAACACAAAGTTTATGGTGGTATGTGTCTATTAGATAATTATAAGCTTTCTCATCTCCTTTTTTTAAAAACAACATAAGTGTTGCTTCATCTTTAAAACACTGTTTCATACTCTTTTCTAGATAAAATTATACAATTGATATAGCAGGTTTTAATGGCTTTCTTAAGAAACAAATGTAATGTTAAAAAAATCAAAAAAAAATTAACAAAAAAGGTAGGGTATTCGCAATGAGCCTCGTAATAGAGGTATGATATCTAAAAAAATAGAACAACTTATTATAAAATATATGGCGGCATCAATTTCTGCAACAGAGCTTGATGTATTGTCAGAATGGTTAGAAAGTACAGATAACAAAAAAATATTTAATGAGTATATCAAAATTAATTATGCAATCCGTCATAATATGAATCAATATGATGTAGAACAGACTAAAAAGATCATTGCAAAAAAGATTAAAAATGATCGTAGGAGATTTAATTATCAAAAGGTATATAAATACGCTGCTGTCATAGTATTATTGATTTCAATGCCTTTTGTTTATAAATATTATAACAATGATATAGAGGTAATTATAGAACCAGGAACAAACAAGGCAATATTAAGTTTGGAAGATGGAAAACAAATCATTTTAGAAAAAGGAACAGAGTATCACTATCAGAATAGAGTAAGTAATGGTGAGGAATTGGTATATACAGAGATCTCTTCAGGCAAAGAATTGAAATATAATTACCTCACTATTCCCAGAGGAGGGCGCTTTTTTATACATCTGTCTGATGGAACCAAAGTGTGGTTAAATTCAGAAACCAAATTAAAATACCCAGTAAGTTTTATCAAAGGACAACCCAGAGAGGTAGAACTGGTTTATGGAGAAGCTTATTTTGATGTGTCGCATAGCACACTTCATAATGGAGATGCTTTTAAGGTACATACGCAAATACAAAATATTGAGGTATTAGGAACAGAATTCAATATTAAAGCATATCAAAACGAAGAGTCCTTGTATACTACATTGGTAAAAGGAAGAATAACTATTGATAATGGCATTGTGAGCAAGTTTTTGAATCCAGGACAACAAGCCATAGTCAATATTCAAAATGAGCAACTAAAAATTATAGATGATATAGATACTACACCCGAAATCGCATGGAAAAACAATTTTTTCATGTTTGATAAACAAAAACTAGAAGTCATGATGAAAACCTTGTCTCGATGGTATGATATTGAAGTAGTATTTGAGAATGAAGAAGCCAAAGAAGTCATTTTTTCAGGAATACTAAATAGAGAAGATCATATAGAAGAATTGTTAGAAAATATAGAAAAAACGAATGAAGTACATTTTGAAATAGATAGTAAGAAAATAACAATACAATAAAAAAAGGAATAAAGCTAAGACCGTTCAAAGTAGCAACTAAATTCCTTTTACTCGAATTAATTAAATAATGTTTAACTAATTGAAATGCTAATTTATGAAATTTAAATTGACTATACCTTTGATTTATTATAATCCAAGGTTTTTAAAAACGATTATGAGAACCTTTTTGTTTTTTTATTGTGCAGTTGTATTTAGTTTTAATCCTAATAAAGGATTTTCTCAAAATATTAATATCATTATTGATGTAAACAAAACAGTTTCTATTGAGCAGATTTTTGAATTAATCAAAGAACAGACTGATTATCAGTTTGTATACAGGTATGACCTTGTTAAAGATGCTCCTCGTATTTTTCTTGAGAGCGGAGTTATTAAAGCCGATACATTGTTAAAAAAAGGGTTGACTCCTATTTTCTGTACTTATGAGTTTAATAACAATACTGTTATAGTTAAAAGAAAAAAAACTCCATTAGGATTAACAAGCCTGCAAAACACTCGTATTATCAAAGGGCAGGTAACCGATCAAAATAAATTGCCTTTGCCAGGAGTTGCTGTGGTACACAAGAATGATGTAACCAAAGGAACCACTACCGATTTTGATGGAGAGTATGAAATAGCAGTACCCAGAAACAAAAAAGTAGTGTTACAATTTTCTTCAATAGGGTATACTACTAAAGAAATAGAGATTACCAATCAACAAAGAGTTGATGTTGTACTTTTTGAAGAAACAAATGTTTTAGAAGAGGTCGTATTAAATACGGGGTATCAAAAAATATCACGAGAACGAGCAACAGGTTCTTTTCAGAATATAAAACCTCAGGCATTGACTACCAAAATAGCACAGAATATCTTAAGTAAAATAGAAGGAGAATTTTCAGGAATTGTATTTGATAATACAGATGGACCTACTATTCGAGGAATTAGTACCATACACAGTAATAATGATCCTTTGATAGTGGTAGATGGATTTCCGTTAACACAAGATCTTAGCTCCATTAATCCATCAGATATTAAAAATGTAACCATCCTTAAAGATGCGGCAGCAGCATCAATTTGGGGAATAAGAGCAGCAAACGGAGTAATTGTTATTGAAACAAAAAAAGGTAAGAAAAACCAAAAACCACAAATAACTTTTTCAACCAATTTGGCAATCACCCCACAACAAGATCTGTTTGATTTACCGTATGCATCTACAGAAAGTTTTTTAGAGTTTGAAAAACATAGGGCAGATAACGAATGGATAAACTTGCCAAGAGGTAGAAATCAACCCCCTTTAGGAAAAGGGATTGAAACCTATTTATTACTTAATGATGGGCAATTGTCGCAAAGTGAGGCGGGACCTATTATTAGTCAATTAAGAACAGTAGATAGTAGAAAAGAGTTTGCTGACTTATTTATGAGTGATGCATATTGGACACAGACTAATCTTGCCATTAGTGGAGGAGGAGAGCACAATATTTACCGAGCTTCGGTCACCTACAATAGAAATGAAAATCAAGGATTCTTTTCTGGTAATACTACCGATGAAATTATTACAAACCTTAATGGAAGCTTTAACATCACAGAAAAACTTACTTTTTCAAATACAGTAAACTTTAATCATAGAAAAATTAAACGTAACGGGCTTACTACAAATGATAGAGATCAGTTACTTCAATATCAAAGAATCATTGATGATCAAGGCAATTTGATTCCGCAACCTCGCACTTTTTATCAACAATTTAAAGAAGATAGAGTAGCAGAAGGGTATCCATATAATTGGGATTATAATCTAAAACAAGAGTTTGATAACAGAGATAATGCTACCAATGCCACTTCCTTGCGATTGCAAACTTCATTGAAATATGACATTTTTGATTTTCTATCTATTCAAGGGTCATATCAGTATGAATGGGCAGATATTTCATCCAAATCATTGTTTAATGAGGATACCTATAGAGTAAGAGATTTTGTAAACACTTTTACTACAACTGATCGAGATACGGGAGAATTGGTAAGTGCAATTAATAAAGGACATATTATAACCAGATCAACGACACAAAACTCGTCACATACAGGAAGGTTTCAATTAAACTTGGACAAAGAATTTCAAAATAATACCCATAGAATTACTTCTATTGCAGGATATGAATTACGACAGATACAATCAGAAAGCCATTCTTTGACCCGATATGGATTTAATCCACAGTCTTTAGCCTTTGATAATGTACCCTTTGGAGAAAGAGTGCCAGTAACTCCTATAGGAAGTAGAGTATTACAAGACCCTACCATTTTTGGAGGTAATGAATCTCGTTTTGTTTCTTATTTTGGCAATCTTGCGTATACCTATCTCAATAGATATACACTTACCGCTAGTACTCGTTTGGATGATGCCAACCTTTTTGGAGCCAGTAAAAAATATAGAAACATTCCTTTGTACTCCGTTGGTATAAAATGGGATCTAGCCAAAGAAGATTTTTTTAATAGTAGTAATATCAACTTACTTTCTATAAGAGCAACGTATGGGTCTAATGGAAATGTTAATACTTCTACCAGCCCTTTTTTGCAGGCAAGTCTATCTAATAACCCTACTACGGGGCTACCTTTTGCATTTGTTTCAGGAATCAAAAATCCTGAATTACGTCTTGAAAAAACCTATGTTACCAATGTAGGGTTGGATTTTGGGTTATTCAATAGTAGAATTAATGGAAGTATAGAATACTACGAAAGAAAAAGTGAAGATCTATTGTCACAAGTAGAAGTGCCAGCTGCATTAGGGTTTAACTCTGCTTTATTAAATGTTGGAGAAATGGAAAATAAAGGAATAGATATCAATCTTAATGCAGAAGTAATCCGAAGTAAAAACTTTAGTTATGTAACTACCATAAATTTGAGTTACAATGATAACAGAGTAACTAAGGTAGATGTGCCTAATGAAACCGTTTTGGTATACATAAATGGAAGAGAACCATTGGTGGATACTCCATTGCGATATTTATATAGTTATCAGTATGCTGGATTGGATACAGAAGGGAGACCCCAGGCATATAATGAAAATAGAGAAATTATTAATTTTCAAGGAGAAAGAGAGGTAGGGGGTGATATTGAAGCAGCAGATATTGAAAGTACAGAGGCACTAGTGTTTAATGGAACAACAACGCCAAGGTATTACGGGTCATGGATTAATACAATGAAGTATAAAAATTTCTTTATGAGGTCGTTGATTACCTTTAAGTTAGGGCATGTATTTAGAAATACGAATATTCTGAACTACTCGAGCTTGGCTAGCCAGTTTGTGACGGCTAATATTCATCAGGATTATGAAAACAGATGGCAAAACCCCCAAGATGAAAATACAACAGATATTCCTAGGTTACCTCTTACACGAGTAGATGCAGGGCGAGTAGGGTATAGACAGTATTATCCTAATGGAGATCACCTTGTAGATTCGGCATCTCATATACGATTTAGAGAAATCGTATTGGGATATCGTTTTGAGTCAGATATTTCCAAAAAGCTAGGGTTAGAAAATACAAGTATCAGTATTCAGGCCAATAATCTGGGAGTTATCGATTTTAATAAATGGGGATTAGATCCAGAAAATTTACTTCTGCCTGTACAGCCAACATATACATTAAATTTTACAGCCAATTTCTAAAAAAAACATAAGACATGAAGAAAACATATTATATTTTTTTAGCGGTTCTTATCGTATGTACCGCATGTGACAGAGAAGAATGGTTGAATATACAACCACAGGGAACAGTTATTCCTACTGATGTACAGGACTATCGATTGTTATTGGATCAGGTGGATCAAAGTGGATCAGGAAGAGGAACTAGAATATCACCAGGATTTCAAGGAACATATAGTAATACAGATTATTTGTCTGATGATTTTGTTATTACAGATGAAACGTTTCCTTTTTATGGGGTTGGAACCATAAATGCATATACGTGGCAGGATGATATAATCGAACCTAATCAAGAAGATGGGAGTTGGGCAAATCTGTATGGACAAATCTATGTTGCCAACCTTGTGATAGAAGAAGTAATGAATGCTCAAAATGGTAGGCAAAGCGAAAAATTACAATTAGTAGCAGAAGCAAAAGTACATAGAGCATTTAATTATTTGGCACTCGCCAATTTGTATGGATTGCATTATAATTCTCAAACGGCAACATCTAATCTGGCAGTGCCATTACGATTAGGAAGTGAAATAGAAGGAGTGGATTTTTCCAGAGCCTCTGTAGCAGAAATATACGATTTGATTATTGAGGATATAAATAGTGTTATAGCCGATCTTCCTGATGTGTCAGAGTCAGGGATTCATAATCATAGACCTACCAAATCAAGTGCCTATGCATTATTGGCTCGTATATACTTATATCAGGCAGCATATAACAAAGCATTAGAGGCAGCATCAAAATCCTTAGAACTTTATAATACAATCAATGATTTCAATACCTATGAAGAAGGGTTTGCGGGGATATTAAAATTAGATGAACCAGAAAATGATCAACAATTATTATGGAACAAAGCGTCGTTAGGCACCTATAACTTGCTTATTGCATCAGATGATCTCTATAATTTGTATGAAGATAATGACCTGAGAAAAAAGTTATACGCTCCGTTAAATGTACTTTTTGGAATACCTAAACCTGGTAATGCATTAGGATATTCTTTTCTGAGTGGATACAGGGGTGTTGGATTTACAGTACCAGAAGTATTGTTGATCAAAGCAGAATGTAATGCTAGATTAGGAAATATTGTAGAGGCAGTACAAGACTTAAACATGCTTAGAGAAAAACGTTTTGAAACAGCGACCTATACTCCCGTTGTAAGTACTAACCAGACAGAAGTATTAGCGTTGATTAAAAAAGAAAGAAGAATAGAATTTGCAGGTAGTGGGTTACGGTTTTTTGATCTTAAACGGTATAATGAGTTTGATAATGCCAATGTAACATTAACCCGTACACTCAATGGACAGACACATACCCTTACTGCCAATGGTAAGAATTGGGCAATACCAGTGGCACAGAAATATATCCTAGATACTCCTGAATTAGGTGAGAATGTGAGAGATTAAAAAAAACAGCTAATTCATAAAACCCACAAGATGTATTGGTTTGAATAAAGAAATGAAGTTTAGACCAATACATTTTACAAAATAACACTTATGAAGTCTATAAAAATAATTGTGATCAGCCTTTTAGTTGTAACTATTTTAGGTTGTTCTCAAAAAGAAAAAGAATATACTATACTATCAGGAACTATTGATAATGCAACAGATAACGATTTAATCATTAGTGCATTTATAGGAAACCCAATTGATACCATAATGATTCATTCAGAAACAGGTAAGTTTAGGGATACATTACACCTTACAGAAGGAAAGTACTATATCAATAATGGCCTAAAAGGAACATGGGTATACCTTGCTAAAGGAAATGAGGTTACCATACAAGTAGATATAGATGATTTCTTTGCCTCTATAGAGTGTACTAAAGACGATACAGGGATTAATCAATATTTGATAACAAAAAATAGACATAGAGGTGATTTGCTTCAGAAATACAAACCCTATTTTAATGTGGCAGAGCAAGAGTATAAAACAGCTATAAATAACATTAGAAAAGCAAAAGATAGTTTATTGTTAACAATGGGTGACCTACCTGAAACATATAGAAATAAGGAACAAAGAAATATATACTATGAGTACCTAGATAGGCTTAAAGATTATGAACGTTATGCTTTTAAAAAAAATAAAGTTTCTCCCGATTTTTTCTCAGAATTACATCATGAAAATCTAGATAGTATTCATACAAAAGATTATTTTTTCTCTATTGCTTATAGAAAACTTATACTATGGGATATAGAAAGAAAAGCCAGAGAATTAGTAGAAAAAGAAGCCATAGATATCCAACTTGCCACTATAAAAACGATTAATCAGGTACAAGATCAACAAGTGAAAAATAGCTTAGTATATCGAAAAGCAATAATAGAAAAAGGTATGGTTTCTACAAAAAACCATAAAGAGTATTATACAGTTTTTAAAGAAGCCTCAAGCAATGCTAAGGATATTCAAAAAGTTACTATACTGTATAAGCAACTTAAAAAGATTCAAAAAGGAAACCTATCTCCAACATTCTATAATTATGAAGATTATGAAGGAGGAGCAGTATCACTAGAAGATCTAAAAGGGAAATATGTATATCTTGATATTTGGGCAACATGGTGTATGCCTTGTGTAAAAGAGGTGCCCCATCTCAAAAAAATAATAAAACAATATGATGGTAAGGATATAACGTTTGTGAGTATCTCTTTAGATAAAAGGAAAGATTATGAAAAATGGAGAGCAATGATTAAGGAAGAAGCGATGACAGGAATTCAATTGTTTGCCGATGATGCTTTTAATTCAAAATTTGCGATAGACTATTCTATCGTATCAATCCCTCGTTTTATATTACTTGATCCCGAGGGTGAAATTATAAACAATAACGCCCCAAGGCCTTCTGATCCAGAATTGGTTGCCTTATTTGACACAAATAACATTTGATTTTTTAGAAGGTAATCTTTGAAGCTATTTTGTTAAGCTCAATTTTTTAATGTTTTTTTAACGTATCGATTATAAGGGTATTACCTTTTTTAGACGTATTAATAAGTATACACATAAAGTTTAAAAAGATGAGATACCTAAATAATAAGTTACAAGATTTTTATTTGTTGAAAAGCCTTGATTTTGTATGACTTTTTATTAGAGTTTATCCTAAATAAGAAATAATTACCTATAGAACCTTTATACATCTTTGTTTTCATTGTTTGATATAGATTAGTTACCTAAGAAGATTATAAAGTTTTAGTCTGAGGGTCGCCTTAGTCAGTGACCCTCTTAAAAAAAATGAAAATGAAAAAACCAAAAATATTAATGAAAATCAACTCTACTGTAATAATACTATTACTTTTTGCATTTTGCATACAAGTAAACAGTCAATCTCTAAACTTAAAGAAGGCACTACCTGTTGATCAAAGTGTACGAAAAGGAGTATTGCCTAACGGAATGACCTATTATATTAAAAGTACTGATGTAGTAAAAGATGCAGCCAGTTATTACATCATCCAAAATGTGGGATCTATTTTAGAAAACGATAACCAGCAAGGGCTGGCACATTTTTTAGAGCATATGGCATTTAATGGAACCAAAAATTTTAAAGGAAAGGGGATTCTCAATACCCTAGAAAAACATGGAGCCGTTTTCAGCAAAGATATTAATGCCTATACCTCTTTTGATGAAACCGTATATAACCTAGATAACATTCCTGTCAAAGATGGCCTGGTAGACACCTGCTTATTGATACTCCATGATTGGTCTAATTATTTATCCCTTACAGAAGAAGAAATAGATGCAGAACGAGGGGTGATCAAAGAAGAATGGAGAACAGGTCAAAATGGACAAAGACGTGTGCTTGAAGCTTCGTTACCTACCATATTTAATCATTCTAAATATGCAAAACGCATTCCCATAGGTTTGATGGATATCGTAGAGAATTTTGAGTATAAAGCATTACGTGATTTTTATCATGATTGGTACAGAACAGACTTACAAGCAATAGCAATAGTTGGGGATATTAATGTAGAAGAGATAGAAAAAAAAATAAAAGCAAGGTTTTCTAGTATACCAGCAGTCAAAAACCCAAGAGAACGTTTTGTAGTTACTATTCCTGATAATAAAGAACTGTTGTATAATCTGGGAATGGACCCAGAGGTATCTACAGCTTCAATTGGTTTTGGAATTCGACATAAAAAACCATCAGATGCTAATACTGTAGGAGGGCTAAAAAGAGCATTGTTAGAAAATATGGCAATGACAATGTTGTCTTCCAGAATCAGAGAAAAAGCCCAAAAACCAGAAGCTACATTTTTAAGAGCAGGAATTGGGTACGCTGGTTCCTCTAGAACCAATAATATGTTGAATGTGCATATTGCACCCAAACCAGAAAAACAACAAGCAGCTTTTAGAGAGGTGCTTACAGAGGTAGTAAGAGCCGTAAAGCATGGGTATACACAATCAGAAATTGATAGAACTATAGCTCAGTTTTTGAATAGTTATGAAACGAGAATTGCAACAAAGAATGACCAACCACATGGTAGTATTATCAATGTGATACAGAATAACTATCTAGAGCAGGTAGAGATGACTGATATAGAAAAAGAGTATGCTTTAGCAAAACAGATTTTTGCAATGATTACCCCACAAGAATTACATCAAACCATACAAAATCTATATACACCTACCAATAGGATGTTAAATGTAACTGGGGTAAAAGGAAAAAATAACCTAACTAAAACAGAAGCATTACAGATTATAAAAGAAGTAGAGAACTCATCAGATATCAAACCATATACAGAAACTTTTGAAGGGAAAACCTTGATGTCGGGAGTATCTATCAAAGAAGGAAAGGTAGAGGAGATTAAAAAAAATAAAGAATTAGGTTCTTCCACATTTATACTAAGTAATGGAGTAAAAGTACACTATAAGTTTACTGATAAAGAAAAAAATAGTGTAGCATTACAAGCAATTAGTTATGGAGGTAAATCCTTGATCAAGAATAGCGACTTACCATCAGCAGAACTATTAGGAGATTTGGTGTTAATGTCTGGTGTAGGAGAGTATTCTGCAACAGAATTACAAAAAGTTCTGGCAGGAAAAACCGTAAGATTTGGCCCAGGATTGGGTGAAATTACAGAAAATTTAAGTGGATTATCTACTACAAAAGATGTAGAAATAATGTTACAATTGGCACATTTGTATTTTGTAAAACCTCGCTTTGATAAGCAAGCATATCAGGTATTACAAGGATCAATTGATGATTTCTTGTTACAAAAAAGTAAAAATATAAAATCACAGATGAGTGATAGCCTTACTGTAACATTATACGGAGCAGATAATCCTAGAGTACAGATATTTACCAAAGAATATGCAAATAAGATTTCATTTGATAAAATAAAAGAAATCTACATCAGTAGATTCAATAATGCAGCAGATTTTGAATTTTATATAGTAGGAGATATAAAACCTGAGGTATTACAACCATTGTTAGCTAAGTACGTAGCAAGTCTACCCGTAAAAAACACAAAAGAAAAATTTAAAGATAATGATCTGCAATGGGTCAATAAGAAGATTGATAAGGATATATATATAAACATGGAAGACCCTAAAACCAATGTAAACATATCCCTAAAAATACCTTTGGAGTATACCATCAAAAACAGATTGCTTACAGGTGCGTTGAGTGATATTTTACAATTACGTCTTACAGAAACATTAAGAGAAGAAGAAGGAGGAGTATATAGCCCAAGAGCAATAGGTAGTATGCAAAAAGAACCTAAATCTCAAAGTAGTATCTCTGTTTCTTTTGATTGTAACCCTGATTTAGCAGAAAAGCTAATCACAATAGTACATACAGAACTCAATAAAATAGCAACAGGAAAGATCAATCAAGAAGATTTAGATAAAACCCTTACAAATTTTCTTAAAGAACGTGAGCAAGCAAAAAGCTATAATAGCTATGATATGCAGTCATTGTTATCATTTTATAGAGATGGATATAACAGAAACGATCCTAAAAATTTTGAAAATATAGTAACTAAGATATCCCAAAAAGATATTCAGGAGTTTACAAAAGAGATGCTTAAAAATGCTGATACATATGAGGTAGTTTTTAAGCCAAAGCAATCATAGTTTACATAACAATATAATGCCTGTTTAAATAAGAAACCAAGGCGATTGAAATGACCAAAGGGAGATGGTGTTTTTAATCGCCAGAGGTTTCTGTAAAAGAATAATAAACATATGAAAAGAATTGTAGTAGTAATAGCGCTGTTTTGTTTTTTCGTGAGCAATGCACAAATACATGACCCAGTAAGGTGGGCTACATCTGTAGAAAAAGTTTCAGATAACCTATATGATTTGGTGATCAAAGCAACCATAGAAGATAGTTGGCATTTATACGCTCAGCAAGTACCAAAAAATGGGCCTATTCCTACTACTTTTACATTTGAAGACGCAAAAGAATTGTATAAGCTTGTAGAAGATACCAAAGAAGGAACAGGAACAACGGTAGATGATCCTGTGTTTGATATGAGAATCAAATACTTTGGGCATAAAGCAATATTTAAACAACGAGTTGAATTACTAAAACCATCAGGAGTAATTACAGCAATAGTGGAGTTTATGGTATGCAATGACACACAATGTTTACCCCCTAAAGAAGTTGATTTAAGTTTTACAATTTCTAGTCAGGTATCGGGGGCAGTAGTGCCTGCCGAAAAAAAAAAAGAAAAATTAGAAGATAAAAACATTCAACTTGCTGATAGAGAGCAGGTAATTGGTAAAGGTAAAAAGAAGTCTTCTACACAATTAGATAAAGGAAATACCAAGAATACCTCCAAACATACATCAGATAATAGTTTTTTAGGGATATTTTTTATAGCCTTCTTATCTGGTTTTGCAGCATTATTGACCCCTTGTGTATTTCCTATGATTCCTATGACAGTCAGTTTTTTTACCAAACAAAGTAAAAATAAAGCACAGGGAATTAAAAATGCGATACTCTATGGTGTTTCGATAGTTGTGATTTATGTATTATTAGGATCTGCTGTAACCGCAATTTTTGGAGCAGATGCCTTAAATGCATTAGCAACCAATGTATGGTTTAATATTATATTCTTTTTACTACTAGTTGTTTTTGCAGTTTCTTTTTTAGGAGCTTTTGAAATTATGTTACCTAATTCATGGGCAAACAAAGTAGATTCACAAGCCAATAAAGGAGGGGTTATAGGTATCTTTTTTATGGCACTGGCATTAGCCATCGTCTCTTTTTCATGCACGGGGCCAATTGTAGGTACCTTATTGGTAGAAGCAGCTTCTTCAGGAGGATTGGCACCAATCATAGGGATGTTAGGGTTCTCTTTGGCGATTGCTTTACCATTTGCATTATTTGCCGCTTTCCCAGGGTGGTTAAATTCACTTCCCAAATCAGGAGGTTGGTTAAATACTGTAAAAGTAGTATTAGGATTTCTGGAATTGGCATTAGCATTCAAATTTTTATCTCAAGCAGATTTGGTACTACAATTACATTGGTTAGAACGAGAAGTGTTTTTAGCCATTTGGATAGCAATATTTGCAGCACTCACAATGTATTTGTTTGGCAAAATACAATTACCCCATGACTCACCTCTTACCCATATATCTGTAGGTAGGTTGAGTTTAGGGCTTCTTACATTTACATTTACGTTATATATGGTGCCAGGATTATGGGGAGCCCCATTAAATTTAATTAGTGCTTTTCCACCTCCACAACATTATAGTGAATCCCCTTATGGAGTTGGGTATACAAAAGTAGGAGAAGGGGCAATTTCTGTTCATAAAGAAATACCAGAAGGAGCACACCTGATGGAACCTCATGATATCTTAGCTTTTGATGACTATGATAAAGGAGTAGCCTATGCCAAAAAAATAAGCAAACCCATAATGATAGACTTTACAGGATGGGCTTGTGTAAACTGCCGTAAGATGGAACAGAATGTATGGCCTAAACCTGAAGTGCTGGATATTTTAAAAAACAAAGTAGTACTAATCTCTTTATATGTAGACGATAAAAGACCTCTGCCAAAAGATCAAGTAATAGCCTCCAAATTAAGACCAGGAAAAAAATTAAAATACATAGGTCAAAAATGGAGCGAATTACAAACCATAAAATACAAAGCAAACTCTCAACCCTATTATGTGTTAATGGATCATGATGAAAATAACCTTATTGATCCTGTAGCATATACCCCAGATGTAGACGAATATCTGAATTGGTTGAATAGTGGGGTTTCTAATTTTGATAAATAAAAATATAACAATGAGAAAACTAGTAATAGCACTGATAGCAATAGTAATTATAGCATCATGCACAAAAGAAGTAGCCAAAGATTACGTCACTCTATCTGGGCAGATAACCAATAAAAATTCAGATTCTATTCTGGTAGTCAATAGAGGGTTTAAAAAAGTAATTAAAGTAAAGGAAGACGGAAGCTTCATGGACACATTAAAAGTAAAAGCAGGAAAATATACATTTTTTGATGGAAAAGAGCAGACCACTATGTATCTAAAAAATGGATACGATGTACAGATTAGTCTTGATACCAAGCAGTTTGATGAAACCATAGCGTATAGTGGTACAGGAGCCAATGGTAGTAACTATCTGGCAAAAAAAGCATTGATAGAAGAACAAAAATTAAGAATCCCAGAGCTTTTTGATCTGTCAATATCAGATTTTGATAAAGAAGCAGATGGTGTAATCAATGAGTTGAGAGAATTACTACAAGCAACAAAAGATCTAGACTCTACATTTATAGCCAATGAAGAAAACGGTTTTGAAGAAATAAAAAAAGAACTAGCAAGCAGTTTTAAGCAGAAACAGTTTTTAAATAACTTAAAAGGACAGCATTCGCCACAGTTTGTAGATTACGAAAATTATAATGGAGGAACTACCTCTCTAGAGGATCTAAAAGGAAAATATATATACATAGATTTATGGGCAACCTGGTGCGGGCCATGTAAAGCCGAAATACCTTATCTCAAAGAAGTAGAAAAAGCCTATCACGACAAAAACATAGAATTTGTAAGTATTTCTCTCGATCAAGAAAAAGATAACCAGAAATGGAGAGATATGATAGAACAGAAAGAATTAACAGGAGTACAATTGATTGCCGATAATAACTTCAAATCCCAATTTGTAAAGGATTATAAAGTGATGGGAATACCAAGATTTATATTACTAGATCCAGAAGGTAAAATCGTATCTGCAACAGCACCAAGGCCATCAGACGAAAAATTAAAAGAACTTTTTAACAAATTAAACATTTAAACATAGTTGATTTTTGTTAGTTAATTAAGAATCACTTTGATCTGACTAATCAAGGTGGTTCTTTCTTCTCAATAGAAGAAATTTAAGTTGAAAATGGTATAAATACCCCTTGATATATAGTGCTTTATAAATAATTTATGTCTTGGGTTAGGCATACTATTTCCAAAAAGTAATACCACACATACTTGGATATTCAATAAAACAAATCGAACCATAAAAACAAAAACATGGCTAAAAACATAGATGCTGTAGTAGGAAACACTCCTCTGGCAGAAATTCACTTTACATATAAACAGGCTCCACGAGTTATATATGCCAAATTAGAGAATTTTAATATGACAGGAAGTATAAAGGATAGAATGGCATATCATATCATTAAAAAATCATACGCTACAGGAGATTTAAAAAAAGGAGATGAGATCGTAGAAGCTACCAGTGGTAATACAGGTATTGCTTTTTCGGCAATAGGAAAAGCATTAGGTCATCCAGTAAAAATATTTATGCCAGACTGGATGAGTAAAGAGCGAATCGATATCATCAAGAATTTTGGAGCTACCATACGATTAGTCAATAGTGAAGAAGGAGGTTTTTTGGGAAGTATAGCCATGACTCAAGAATATGCAAGAAAAACACCCAACGTATTTTTGCCTTGTCAATTTGATAATATATGTAATAGTGAAGCACATTATCAATCAACAGGTCCCGAAATTTATAAACAACTCACACAGGTAAACAAAAAAATAGATGCTTTTGTTGCAGGAGTAGGTACAGGAGGCACAGTTATGGGAGTAGGCAAGTACCTTAGAGAAAAAAACACAAAGCTTGTAGTACACCCTTTAGAACCCTCTAATTCTCCTACTTTGACTACAGGGCACAAAGTAGGGACTCATAGAATTCAAGGCATCTCAGATGAATTTATTCCTTCCATAGTCAAGCTTCAGGAATTAGATGACATTATACAAGTAGATGATGGAGATGCTATTATTATGGCTCAAAAACTAGCAAAAGAAATAGGACTGGGAGTAGGGATATCCTCTGGAGCAAATTTTTTAGGAGCAGTAGTCGCACAGAATAACTTATCCAACAAAGCGATAGTAGCTACCGTTTTTAGCGATAGTAATAAAAAATATTTAAGTACAGATATATGCAAAGAAGAGCCAGTAAAATCAGGCTTTATTTCATCTGATATCCAGTTAAAAGAATTTAAGATAATTCCCCCTTTAGATACCCATAAAATAAGGAGTATGAATCTGTAAATATTAATGAGAAAGATATTGGGAATTGTTTTTTCCTTTAAACAATAATAAATAGTTTTGTTTATAATCTTTTTCATAAGAACTTATGGCTATACAGACACAAAAAATCCCTGTAACGATCATTACAGGATTTCTAGGCTCAGGAAAAACAACTTTGATACATCAAATTGCTAAAAATGCCAATGGTAGACGATTAGCGATCATTGTCAATGAGTTTGGAGAATTAGGAATGGACGGAGAAATCCTAAAAGGAAATGATTGCGGTTGTGATGAAGAAAATATATTAGAATTGAGTAACGGTTGTCTTTGTTGTACGGTACAAGAAGAATTTCTGCCAACCATGTTACAACTGATGGAGCGCAAGCAAGATATTGATCACATCATTATAGAAACCTCAGGATTAGCATTACCAAAACCATTGCTAAAAGCTTTTAATTGGCCTGACCTCAAACCACAAATTACAGTAGATGCAGTCATTACAGTAGTAGACTCTGTAGGGCAGGCAACAGGAGAAATTTGTGATCGCGATAAAGTACAATCACAAAGATTAGACGACGAGAATCTAGATCATGAATCCTCTATAGAAGAACTGTTTGAAGATCAGTTGTCTTGTGCAGATTTGATTGTAATGACCAAATCTGATCTTATTAATAATGAGGAGTATATAGAAGTACGAGACATTATTCAGAATCGAGTAGGCTCAAAAATTAAACTAATTTCCGCAGTAAAAGGAGATATACCCGCAGATGTATTATTAGGTATAGACGCAAAAGCAGAAGATCATGTAGATAGCAAACACTCTCATCATGAAGCGCATCACCATCATCACGATCACGACCATGAACATCATCACCATGACCACGACCATGATGAAACCATTAACTCTATTGTTATAGAAATCAAAGCTCCACACACTCCAACAGCTTTGGTGAATACCCTAAAAGAGTTGGTAGCAGCATATCCGATATATAGGATAAAAGGAATCATACATGTACCAGGTAAACCAATGCGTATGATTGTACAAGGAGTAGCAAGCAGGTTCGAAAACTATTTTGATAGAAAATGGGCAGAAGGAGAAACCAAAGCCACGCAACTGGTGATTATCGGTGAAAAACTCGAAGAGCAGAAAATAGTACAGGTCATAGAAGAAAAACTAATGGCTGGAGCGCAGGTATAACCACGTTGCTTGATATATCAATATATAAATTTAAAAAAAAATCAACCACTGTGAAAATATATACACGCAAAGGAGATACAGGTAAAACAGGAGTTTTTGGAGGTAAAAGAGAATACAAAGACTCGGCCCGTATAGAATGTAATGGAGCCTTGGATGAAGCAAACTCTACCATAGGATTACTACGAGCCAAATTAGGAAATGACCATGAATGGCAACAGAATTTGCATAAAATCCAGAAAGATTTAATGGATATGATGTCACATTTGGCAAGACCATCAGACTCTAAAAAAGAAAACCCAAACCCTAGGCCTATAGATGGAGCCGATTTTTGTGAGCAATGGATGGATGATATGGAAGCCAATATAAGCTCTCCCTCAGACTATTTCTTATTACCAGGCGGAAACGAAATATCAGCATTATGCCATGTATGCAGAACTCAAATCAGAAGAGGAGAACGCAGACTCGTAACACTCATGCATGAAGACCCCGAATCTGTAGAAGAATATGTAATCGCCTATGTAAATCGATTATCAGATTTATTTTTTACGATGGCCAGAGCAGAAATGGATAAAGCAGGAGTTGCAGAAGAAAAGTGGCAATTATTTTTGTATAAGAGAAAAAAGAAAAAAACATCATAGATTTACATACAATTCATGGTATAGCTATGGGGCCTGGTGACCCCGAATTGCTAACGCTCAAAGCCCTGAGAATATTAAAAGAAGCAGATCTTATTTTTTATCCAGGGTCTATTACCAAAGGACAGAAAAAAAGTTTTGTATATCCCATATTACAATACCACAGATTAGAAGATAAGGAACTAATAGGCTTTTTTCTAAAAATGTCTAATAATAGAGAAGAAGCCACAGAAACATATGCCGCGACAGCAAAAAAAATTGAAGCAGCATATCACTCAGGAAAAAGAATAGCTATTGTATGCGAAGGAGATATTAGTTTGTATGCCTCCTTCTCTTACCTGTTAGCACAATTACAAGAATCAAAATTGCCAATATCTTTGATTCCTGGTATAAATTCTTTTTCAATGGGAGCGGCACAACATCAAGTACCGCTAAGTTTGCTTAATGATAAAATAGCAATAGTACCCAGAGTAAAAAATATAGAAGAAATTACTCAGTATTTTAGTGATTTTGATACCATTGTACTCATGAAAATCAGATCAGGGTGGAGCAATTTTTATACAGAACTATTACAAAAGGATTGGAACTATTATTATTGTGAACGTTTAGGCACACAACAAGAATATATCACCACCGATATCACCACATTAGAACATAGAGAAATTCCTTATTTCTCATTAATGATAATTAAGAAATAATACGATAACAATAATCGTTAAACACAAAGATCAGATGATCAAAGTTGTAGGGTTAGGCCCCGGACATTCAGACTATATAATCCCAATGGCAACACAAGCCATATCACAAGCCACAGTTATTATTGGCTATCATTATTATTTTCAGTTTATACAGCATCTCATACAACCCGATGCATTATGCATCGGTAAAGAATTGAGTGAAGAAGAAAAAAGAGCAGATATCGCCATACAACATGCCCTAGAAGGAGAAGATGTAGTGGTGATCGGTTCTGGTGATGCCAGTATATATGCAATGGCATCTATTGTGTATCAAAAAGTAGCAGAACAACAAGTAGATATCCCTGTAGAAACAATACCAGGGATATCAGCATTTATTACTGCAGGAAGCAAGCTAGGAGCTATTTTAGGGCATGATTTCTGTTGCATCTCATTATCAGATTTGATGACCCCATGGACCACCATACAAAAACGAATCCATGCGGCCGCTATGGGAGATTTTGTAACAGGGCTATACAATCCCAGAAGCAAAAAACGCTATTGGCAACTACAAACCTTAAAAGAGATATACCTGCAATATCGTTCTGCGGCAACACCCGTAGCCATATGCAAGCAATTAGGACGCGTAGAAGAAGAAATTAAAATCACTACCCTAGGAGACTTTGATATAAATGAGGTAGATATGTTTTGTGTCGTATTGATAGGAAACAGTCAAACATTTAGGCATAAAGACAATCTAGTAACCCCAAGAGGATATCTAAACAGAAAACCAGAAACAGGAGAAGAGATACAGCAAGCCAGTTTTAGAGAGATACTCAATAATATACCCTCAAATTCACTAGCCAGTGATGCTTTATGGGCAGCCATACGATGTATTCATACCTCGGGAGACTTTGAGTATATCAACTATCTACAAACCTCAGAAAAAGCCATAGCAAATTGGCATGAATATCTCAAGAACGGAGGACCTATTGTAACAGATGTAACCATGGTTCAAGCAGGAATAACCAGAGCATATACAACCAAATATAAAAACCAGGTAATCTGTATGCTCAATGATAAAGAAGCGCTAGAAGTAGCCGCAAAAGAAGGATTGACACGCTCACAAGCAGGGATAAAAGTAGCCGCAAAAAAATATCCAGATGCCCTATTTGTAATCGGTAATGCACCCACCGCATTAATCGAGATAGTAGACCAGATACAAGAAGGAACACTATCACCGGCAGGAGTCATTGGCGCGCCAGTAGGATTTATCAATGTGATAGAATCCAAAGAAAGACTCAAGACAATACAACATTTGCCATATGCATTGATTACCGAAAAAAGAGGAGGAAGCAATTTTGCCGCCGCCATAGTTAATGCCGCATTTACACTCGACGAAGCAAAAATATAAGAAAATATGAAGGAGCCACAACGTATTTTTACCAATGAAGAACAACAACTATTAGAAGAAATACTAATGCATCGCAGAGATGTACGAGGAAATCACTTTCTCGATACACCCATATCTCAGGAAGCCATAGATAAAATTATCGATGCAGGATTAACCGCTCCTTCTGTTGGGTTCTCGCAACCCTGGGAATTTGTATTGATCAAAGATCAAGAAACAAAGCAAGCCATAAAAGAAACCTTTTCTGAGGAAACGGAGCGTGCTGCCATGCAATTTGCAGATGAAAAACAAAGAGAATATATCAAGCTCAAACTAGAAGGTATTTTAGAATCCCCTCTCAATATGGCAGTATTTTATAAGCCCAAAGGAGAACCCGTACTAGGACAAACCAGTATGCCCAATATGGGGAAATACAGTGTAGTCTGTGCCATTCAAAATATGTGGCTTATGGCAAGATCATTAAATATAGGAATGGGATGGGTAAGTATCCTTGATCCAGAAAAAGTAAAACAAACACTAGGAGCTCCCCAAGAAAATCAATTAATAGGATATCTCTGTTTTGGATATACCGATATGTTCTATAACCAACCAGAATTAGAACTAAAAAAATGGGACAGAAGAAAACTTACAAAAGAAGTAGTGATTCATGAGAAGTATACAGGATGATTAGACTTAGTGTAAGTCATAACATTTTATAGATGAGTTAGAAATTTTATAAGGGTTAAAAAAAGAAAAATAAAAAGTAACATTTTTCATTCTACCGACATATATAGAAAATATATCAAAAGAAAGAAATGAAAAATACGATACTAATTGTTATTATACTTACTACATTTTTAGGAAGTAATGCACAAGAAAATAAAATAGGACCAACAGGTAATATTGGAATAGGAACAAATACTCCATCACCATCAGCACTATTAGAAATAAGGCAGCAAGAAGATCCTAGCTCGGATAAAGGGCTGATTATTTCGGAGCCAAATAACAGTCAGAAGATCTATCTACATCTTGCAGACAATACACATGGTGAATATGGTTATTTTCATTTGGGGGGAGAAACAAAACTTAGAGGTAATGGAGTGCATTCTTCATTTGATGGTGCTTTAGGGATAGGAACTACATATCCATCGGCACTATTAGAAATAAGACAGAAAGAGAATCCTAATTCAGATAGAGGACTTGTTATTTCGGAGCCAAATAACAGTCAGAAAATCTATTTACATCTTGCAGACAACGCAAGTGGTGAATATGGTTATTTTCATTTGGGGGGAGAAACAAAGCTTAGAGGTAATGGAGTGCATTCTTCATTTGATGGTGCTTTAGGGATAGGAGTCACCAATCCAGGTTCATGGAAATTAGCAGTTAATGGTAAGATTAGAGCAAAAGAAATTAAAGTAGAAACAGGATGGGCTGACTTTGTCTTTTATGATGATTATAAATTGCCTACACTTCAGGAAGTAGAAAATCATATAAAAGAAAAAGGACATTTAAAAGATATTCCTAGTGCTAAGGAAGTTGAAGAAAATGGAATCTTTTTAGGGCAAATGGATTCTAAGTTATTGCAAAAAATAGAAGAATTAACTCTTTATACTATAGCACAAGAAAATAAAATTAAGGAATTAGAGTCACTAAACAAAAAACTACTTGAATTACAGTTAAGACTTGAAAAGTTAGAGTCAGAAAAATAAAGTAAGAGCAGACTCCTGTTCTTGTGCTCAAATTACCATCAAAACTCAGTATCCACTATAAATGTAAAACAGTAAAATGATAAAGTAAAAGTGTCTCAATTCTAATTTACTCAATAGTATCTTTTAAATACAAGATTACTCCACTATATAAATGTTGGTATAGACCAAGAATTAAAGTGAAAAGAAGTTCGAGTTTTGTAGTAACATTAAAAAAACAATGTATGGTTAAAACAAAATTTATACTTCTCCTAGTAGTAGGACTGCTTGCAAGCAGTATGTATTCACAGCAAAAAGATACTATGACCAATCAAGAAATCGTTAAAAAGTTTTTAAACGGATTTAATGATCCAGCCAGAATTCAAGAATCATTAAGAGTACTCGCAGATGATTACAAGTTTAAAAACCCGATGGTAGAGCTCAATTCAAAAGCTGAATTCATAGTATTGGCACAAGAAATAGGTACGGTATTAACGGGAGTTAATGTAATTAACACCGCAGAAAACGGTAATTGGGTAGCCGCCTATTATGAATTTAAATCCTCGATACCAGGCTTAGAAAGTAATATGGCATCAGAATGGTTCAGATTAGAAAAAGGGATCATTCAAGAATCTCATTTAATTTATGATGCTTCTGGGTGGAGAAAAATATATGAGCAAATAAAAAAATAAAAACTACCTCTTTTTTCAAATTAAATTTCAAAAGATAACGGCTCTTAAACTCAGGGGTTGTTGTCTTTTGTCTTGATAATAGTTTATTCCTGTCAAAATAAGAATATCTTCAAATGTCTTGAGTATGAGGTGATACAAGAAACCGTATGTTCGTTCGTGCGGTTTTTCAGAATGCTAATGGAGGAAAATAGTATCTCGAGAACCCATTATAAATGTAAAACCGCAAAACTCTAAATGTAAAATGATAAAGTAAAAGCGTCTCAATTCTAAATACTATCTCTTAAATAATAAAGTAAAAAATATAGAACACCGAATACTGAACCCCCAATATCAAAGTTCGCCAACTACTCACTACTCACTACTCACTACTATCTATCTTTTAAAATATATCGAGAACAAATTATTTTACGACAAAAACTTATATTAAATTCATGTCAACCAGAAAATAAAAGAGTCTAAAAATGCAATAAATTAAAAAAGCATCGTCTTTTTAATCAAAGACCCTTCATAAAAGGTTTAATGGATTTAGAATCAGAAAATAGTAGAAAACTTAAAGATTTTTTTGGAAGAGAATATGAATCTCTCAAAAGGTATGTGAGCACTAAAATCAGTGACACAGCCAATCGGGATGCAGAAGATATAATCCAAGATGTAGCTTTGAAGCTATTTTCGGGAGCAGATAGGTATGCACCAATTAACAATGTAGCAGGTTTTGTTTACAGATCGATCAAAAACAAAATCATAGACGTTATGCGAACTACAAAAAAGACCAATTCTGTAGATACAGATAAAGACTTATTAGAATTAGCAGAAGCATTACATCAATCAAACGATAATTATACCTCTGATCAGATGATAGCAGTATTAAAAACTTGCATCCAGCAGCTAAAACCAGCTTATAAAGACATCATTATAGCAGTAGATTTTGAAGGATATACCTATAGAGAGATTTCGAGAGAAACAGGAATATCGATAGGAACGCTAATGTCTAGAAGACATAGAGCCGTTGGAATATTATATAAAAAAATAGAATTAGAAATTAATAAAAAAAACAGGAAATCATGACAAGCTTTTTCACTCATAAGTTCAGAGAAAAATCACCGATAGAGATTGTAGGAATAATTATTTTTGGTGTAATTGCCATTACAGGATTAGCCATTTTATTTGGTTTTGTAATCATGTGGTTATGGAATTGGCTAATGCCAGATATTTTTGGACTCACTACCCTTACATACTGGCAAGCAGTAGGCTTGTTTATACTCCTCAAAATATTTCTTGGAGGTTGTTGTGGCGGTAGTAGCAAAAGCTCGTCGAAAAAATCAAAAGATGAATGTAAGAAAGATTCGAAAACTGATTTTTCAAAGTGGAAATACTATGATAAATTTTGGAAAGAAGAAGGAGATCAACATTACAAACAATATATAGAACGACAATTAAACCAAGCCCCAGAAGACCCCTCAGAATCAGATGTAGAATAATATTAAACCTTATGATGGAGTTACTAATATTTCAGACAGATATTAAGACAAAGAAAAAAGTGAAATCCTTAAAACCAGTATTAAGCAATCATTCAGACATTATCGACTGGTCAATTGATCTCGAAGATATTGATAATGTACTTAGAATTGAAGCCACAGCAAACCTATCAGAAAAAGAAGTCATAGATCTGTTACAAGTAGAAGGCTTTTGTATTGAGACATTACCAGATTAAAAAAGAAGTGCCGTTACAGATTAGAATCCATATAAGAAAACACAATATCTGTTCGAGTGATTTTTTGGAATACTAATAGAAAAAATTTGTAGACAACCAACCATCTCGCCACTTCATTTTCTGCCCTCCCAATGCAGACTGAAAACCAAAAAGTACTTATTGCGTAGTGATATATTTCAGTCAGCCTACACTAGAATGACAAATGATCTGAAATACTGAATATTGAATATTGATTTTCTCAATTCTCAATTCTAATTACTCATTACTAAATAACAATCAACCAAATTTGATATAAATAATTGCAGACACCTTTTTATGTATATAAAACTCCCTAGCTTTGTAATCCCTGTCAAATTGATACAAGATTAATAGCACATGATGATTTTTTATGTAATAGGTATTGCAAACAAACCCTCAGACTTTACAGAAGCACAACAGCAATATATATCAAAAATCAATGTATTTAGTGGCGGAAAACGTCATTATGAATTGGTTAAAAATTCGCTACCACAAGATCATCAATGGATACCCATTCAATCCCCAATGGAAAAGGTATTTGAAGCCTATGAGGAAACAAACCAACCTATTGTTGTTTTTGCCTCAGGAAATCCACTGTTTTATGGCTTCTCCAATACATTACAAAACAAATATCCCGATGCACAAATTATAACGACCCCTTATTTTAGTGCCATTCAGTTACTAGCAAATGCAATGAGTATCAATAGTAATTCTCTGCAAACGATAAGTGTTCATGGCAGAGCATGGCAAGCACTAGATACAATTCTTATGCAGCAAAAAGAACTTATAGGAGTACTCACCGATACCAAGAAAACACCAGCCCGTATTGCCAAGAGGATGCTAGATTACGGATATGATAATTATAAGATGTATGTAGGAGAAGATATAGAAGGAGCACAAGAAAAATTTTATGAGTTATCACTAGAAGAAGCCTCGGTAACAGAGTTCTATCCTTTGAACTGTATGTTACTTAAAAAAGAATCCCATAGACATATTGATTTTGGGATACAAGATCAGGATTTTATAGGATTGCCCAACAGGCCCAAAATGATTACCAAAATGCCAGTTCGGTTAACCACATTACATTTTCTAGACATTTTAAAAACAGAAACCTTTTGGGATATAGGGTTTTGCACAGGATCAGTAAGTATTGAAGCCAAATTAAGAAACCCCAAGATAGACGTAATCTCTTTTGAAAAAAGACCCGAATGCAAAGACATTCTTATAGAAAACCAAAAACGCTTTGGCGTTCTTGGAATTGAGGCTGTAATGGGAGATTTTTTTGAACAAGACCTAAGTCGTTTTCCAACTCCTGACACCATATTTATAGGAGGACACGGGGGCAAACTAGAAGCATTATTTATCAAAATAGCCCCCTTTATACATCCTCAGACAACCATTGTAATCAATGCCGTACAAGAAAGCTCAATCCAAGCATTCAAAGCAGGATGCAAGCACATAGCATATAACATTGCAGAAGAATGTATCATAGCCGTAGATCAGCATAACTCAATAACCATACTCAAAGCAAAAAGTAACAAAACAACCATAAAAACACCCTAAATCAAAGTAACTTCTGGTATCTTTGTCAATGATAGTAATAACAGATAATTTGTTTTTATTACGGTAAAATCAAAATGATAAATAGCACAATAGCTTCTTCTAAGAAAAACACATGTCAGAACACACTATAAAAGTAGCCATACTTTGTTTTACAGATCAAGGCGTATCGATTGCCAAAACATTGCAAAAAGAATTCTATCGCTCCAAGCTTTTTACCACTAGAAGTATAGAAACAGCTAAAGATATAAAGCAAATAGATTCGGTATCAGAATTGATGCAAACATCTTTTCAGACCTATGATGCTTGGATTTTTGTAGGAGCATTAGGAATCTGTGTACGTAGTATTGCTGAGCATATCAAAGATAAAGCAACAGACCCAGCTGTAATAAATGTTGATGACCAAGGCAAGTTTGCACAAGCTGTACTCAGTGGGCATATAGGCAAAGCCAATACACTCACCACTCAAATAAGTAGAATCCTTAACGCACAAGCCGTACTATCTACATCCAGCGATTTACAAGAACTATGGGCTTTAGACACACTCGCAGAAACATACAAGTGGAAAACAAAAAGTAGTATTCCCCTTAATACCATCATCTCATTATTTGTCAATAGAAAACCCACCGCATTAGTTGTAAAAGTAAAAGACAAAGGAACGCAGTATCTAGAAAAAACATGTCCAGATTTTGTAGATATCTACTATACAATAGAAGATTGCGATACAACACAATACGAATTACTTATATATGTAGGGTATGAGGAATTATCCACAGCAATAGCAACACTAGCATTCTATCCCCCGTGCATTGCATTAGGTAGTGGGTGTGCAAAAGACATAGAGCCTCATTTATTTATAGAAGGAATCACACAAGAGCTCAAAAAACAAGGAATTGCTATAGAAAGTCTATGTGGTATAGGCTCAGCAACCATCAAAAATGAAGAGCAAGCCTATCTTGATTTTGCAGAAGAACAAGACTTTCCGTTTATCACCTATTCAGGAGAAGAGCTCAATACAATCACAGTAGCCAATCCATCAGAAGTAGTAAAGAAAAAAGTAGGAGTCTACGGAGTTTCAGAAGCCGCCGCCGCATTAATTTCGGGTCAGTCAGCATGGATGATAGAAAAAACAAAAAGCATTACCCCGTCTGGTAAGAAATTTACCTATGCGCTAAGTATATTGAAGAATTATGAACGCAAAGCCAGTATCGCTATTGTAGGAGCAGGATCAGGAGACCCAGAACTATTGACACTAAAAGGGCAATACATCCTAGAAAACGCAGACTGTATCCTATATGCAGGAAGTCTGGTGCCAGAAGCCTTGACACATATGGCAAAAGAAGGAGCACTAGTACGTAATTCAGCCTCGATGACACTAGAAGAGCAAGTAGCTATCATGGATCAGTATTATGCAGAAGGTAAATCTATCGTGCGCCTGCACTCAGGAGACCCATCTATATATGGAGCCATACAAGAACAGATGACTATTTTTGATGAAAAAGGATATGAGTATTATATCGTTCCTGGAATATCATCATTTCAGGCCGCCGCAGCATACCTCAAATCAGAATTTACCATACCAGAAGTAGCACAAACCATTATCCTTACTCGAGGAGAAGGAAACACACCAATGCCAGAGCACGAAAAAATTGCTGATATGGCAAAGTTAAGAGCTACCATGTGTATTTTCTTAAGTGTAGGTATTGCCAAAAAAATACAAACACAACTATTAGAACATTACCCAGCAAACACCCCGCTAGCAGTATTATATCGAGTAAGTTGGGAAGATGAACAGGTGTGGACAGGAGAGCTGTCACAGCTCACCACGATTATCAAAGAAAATAAACTATCACGTACTGTACTTATAGTAGTAGGAGAAGCCGTAGGAGCCCGTAAAAACAGATCGTGGTTATATGATGATAAATGGCATCATATCTTTAGAAAAAAAGAAAAACAAATCAAATGATACTCGTTTTCGGAGGCACTACAGAAGGGAAACAGGTCGCCAAAATATTAGACGAATTACAATCCCCGTATTATTATTCTACAAAAACCAAAGTAGCATATACAGGAAAAGGAACTCCTATACACGGGGCAATGACAAGAGAAGACATAGAAAACTTTTGTCACAAGCATACAATTACGCATATCATCAATGCATCACATCCTTTTGCAGTACAATTACACCAAACAATTGCCGCACTTTCGTTGCCCATACCCTTGATACGTTTTAACAGAAAATTTGCTCCCAGAGTAATTCACCCTCTGGTGACATATGTGGATAGTTTTGAAGAAGCAATAGCACATTTCAAAACAAAAAACTATCATTCATTACTAGCATTATCAGGAGTTCAAACCATAGAAAAATTAA
Organism: Aquimarina aquimarini; assembly: GCF_900299535.1. GTDB lineage: Bacteria > Bacteroidota > Bacteroidia > Flavobacteriales > Flavobacteriaceae > Aquimarina > Aquimarina aquimarini. The sequence continues at coordinate 195,929 of NZ_OMKE01000007.1, forward strand.
AAACATATTGGAGAAACTATACCACATGGTTTCGTATTCTGGATAGAGATACCTCTAGAGTTATTGCTCATCAGGCAAATTTTCCTGAGAAGAATTTACTATATGGATATCCACAAACCAAAGATGAAGAGATAGAACTATTCAACAAACTAACCCCCGATGTGATCCTTACCAAAGAAAGTGGAAGCAACGGAAAATTAGACCAAAAAATAGCAGCAGCACAAGCAGTAGAAATTCCGATAGTCATTCTCAAAAAGCCCAAACTTTCTAATCGGTATCTTTGTATAGACACCACAACAAAATTAATCAATATTGTAAGCTAACCTTTGGGAGAATTACAAGACATACCAGACAAACCACTACGCAGAGGATACACCACAGGAGCCTGTGCAACTGCCTGCACCAAAGCAGCATTATGGAGTTTGGTTACTCAACAAAAAATAACCCAAGTACAAGTACAATTACCCATAGGAGAAGAAGTAACTTTTCAAGTACAATGTATCTCGATTACCTCAGAAAAAGCAACCTATAGCACCATAAAAGACGCAGGAGATGACCCCGATGTAACCCATAATGCTGAGATTATAGCAACTATATCTCTTGATGATACAGGAACAATTACGTTCAAAAGAGGAGAAGGAGTAGGGTTGATCACCTTACCAGGGCTAGAAATCCCTGTAGGAGAACCAGCAATCAATCCCGTGCCCAGAGATATGATGCGAGTGGTATGTCAAAAAATACTATCCGATCACCAACTCGAAAAACGAGGAGTAAACATAACCATCGCAGTAACAGATGGTGAGAAAATAGCCAAAAAAACATTAAATAGTCGTTTGGGAATACTGCATGGTATCTCGATATTAGGAACTACAGGTATCGTCACACCATTCTCTGCCGCTTCATACATAGCCAGTATTCAACAAGGAATCGATGTCGCTATCGCAAACGGAGAAACAGAGTTATTAATCAACTCAGGAGGGCGAAGTGAGAAAATGCTGAAAGCCATATTTCCCGATATCACAGAAGTATCATGTATTCATTATGGCAATTGGATACATGAAACGTTTGAGAAAATTCACCAATCCCCGCAGATCACCAAAGTAGCCATGGGGATCATGTTGGGGAAAGCCACAAAACTGGCACAAGGCAGAACCAATACCCATAGTGGGAAAACGACCTGGGATAAAAATTTTATATACCAATTAGCAAAAGAAGCAGGGTATTCTGAGCAGGTAGCCAGTAAAGTTTTAGTACTAAATATGGCTGGGCGTTTACGGGAAATTTTTACTTTTGCAACACAGGAAAAATTTTATCAAAAACTAGCAGAACAATGTCATTATCATTGTCAGAAAATAGCCCCGCATATAGCACTCACTATCTATCTGATTAATACTGATGGCAACTATATAACCTATACCCTATGAACGTAATGAACCTTGTAAGGCCTCTAATTGCAGGAGTACTACATTCTTTTGAACCCGACCACATGTCAGCAGTATCCGTATTGGCGGCAGAAAATGTTATTCAGAAAAAGAAAATGTCTTTCAAGACAGCAATCACTGCCTCACAATGGGCATTGGGGCATTCTGTAACCCTTCTTCTTTTCGGGGGGATCGCGTTACTATTCAGAACCGCATTACACGCTTTTGTACAAAGTATCTCATTCTGGGCAGAATTTTCTGTAGGCCCTATTATGATATGGTTGGGTGTTGTGGCAATTAGAAGAAACCATAAGATCAATGAGATGATGGCAGATCACAAAAAGATAGAAGAGCACGATCACATAGCAGGAAACCCGATTCACCTACATGGTAAAAAAGGAGAAGAGATAGCCATGAATCCTATGAATAAATCTTTTTGGGTAGGCATGGTACACGGGTTAGCAGGAACAGGAGGAGCACTTACCTCAGCATTGGTCATTAGTGCAAATACCATATCAGAAGCTATTTTTATATTGATAATAGAATCCGTAGGGATAATTATTTCTATGGCAGTATATAGTTATGTCTTGATTTTTGCCATGAGTCGTTTTATAGAGCGTAATGTGGCGGTATTCAAATGGATGAATGCCGTTGTAGGAATACTCTCTGTTCTAATCGGTATAACCGTATTGCACAGTGTGCTTTTTGCATAAGTTGTAACTTCTCAATACACCTACTATGGCTTGGCACTCGAGGTGACAAACAATAGTAATACCAATAACGTAATGTCTGTTTGAGTGTTTTCTATCAAGTACCAACTGTCAACGATTCATTATTTCATTTTCTGTCCTCTCAGCGTAGGCTGAGAACCAAGGAGTACCTATTGCGTTGTGATAGATTCTGGTCTACACTGGGATGATAAAGTAAAAAAATCGAACCCCAATACTGAGTACCCAATACCAAAGTTTTCAAATAACCATCAATCATCTCACGATGAATCAATCTTTGTGACAAAAAAAGAACATTTTATTATGGTACATTCAAATGATAAATAGTATTATTGACGTATTAAAAATAGAATAAAACATGCCGTATAATATTGTACTTGTTGAACCCGAGATACCAACGAACACTGGTAATATAGGGAGGCTTAGTCTAGCATCAGGATCAAACTTACATTTGGTAAAACCGTTTGGTTTTGAGTTAAGTGATTCGCGATTAAAAAGAGCAGGATTAGACTATTGGAAACATATTTCGGTACATATATATGACAGTATCGATGAGTTTTATGCTGAGAACAAAGATAAGAACATGGTATATCTATCAAGTCATGCAGAAAAAGATCATTATGCAATCCCTTATGAAGACGATATGTTTTTTGTGTTCGGAAAAGAATCTGTAGGGCTTCCAGATGATATAACCACTCAATACCCCGACAAGTTATATAAAATCCCCATGTATAGTGACAAAATAAGAAGCCTTAATCTCGCTAATGCGGTAAGCATAGTCGTGTACGAAGGAATACGGAATAGTATCCTGTAGCCCAAATTATACCTTTTTAACCTCAAATTTGGGACAGCAAGAAGCAAATTTAGACTTCAAACACCCACTCACGCGTCTTTTTGACGAAGTGTTTAGCTTTGTCAGTTGAATTTTTAGGTCTTTGAGTTAAAATTTCAACTCAGTTTGTTGAAATTTCAACCCCTAAAGCTGAATTTTTAACTCATCGGGTTAAAAACTTCGTCTTTTTTGCTAAACGGAACGTCTTTTTGATCCAACAGAAGGTCTTTTGGGCGAAATGGGTATCAAAATCCCCCTCATTTGTTACCAATTACTATAGTTTTTATCCATTAGATAACAAAACTCCATAGAACTGAGGATACAATACACCCTGTTCTGACGATTGATCCCATGCTTTGTATATACGAGATTTGTAGTATTAAATAATTTAAAAAACTATAAAATGAAAAAACAAAACATGAACAACCAAGAAAGAGAAGAAGTAGTGGCAACAGCAAAATCAGGAATTACACCAGACCCAAACCATCAAGATACCCCTAAACCAGATGGTGAAACTGCTAGTGGTAATGAAGAAGAAGATGAAATAGAAAAACCAGGAGATAATATCTTTAAATAAGAGATTGGGATATAAAAGGCTTTCTATATCTTTAATATAAGGATAGAAAGCCTTTTTTGTTAACCACATAAATGTATTGCTACTACATGAGAAAAATAAAACAGCTGCTACTATTAGTTTGTATGATATCAAGTGTTTTAGGGTTTAGTCAACATTCAAAAACCATAGATAGTTTACAGCTATTAATATCCAAACAAAAAGGAATCAAACGTGCCCAAACCTTAAATGAATTGTCCTGGCAATACGCAAAGAAAAATGATTCATTGGCAATAGCGTATGCGCAACAGGCAAGAAAATGTAGTGATTCTCTGGGATATACTGCAGAATTAGCCACAAGCTATATACGATTAGGAACTGTGTATCTACATACGAATCGATTTAAAGAAGCAGAAGAGAACCTAAAAATAGCCTTACAACTAGAAGAAAAAGAAAACAATATCTCAGGTATCGCCAGAGCAAAAGGGATATTAGCTGTAGTATATAAAAAAACACAGAATTATAGTAAAGCAATTCAGTTAAATAAAGAATGTTTAATAATTCAAAAACAACAACAGAATAACAAAAAGATAGCCAGACTTTATAATAATCTTGGTTTTTTATATAAAGAGAAAAACGAGCCAGAAAAAGCGTTAGAGTATTACCATAAAAGTATTGATTTAAGAGATTCTATACAGGATAAAAAAGGACTACTCATTTCGTATAAAAATATAGGAGCTTTTTATAACGATCAAAAAAAATACAGGCAAGCAATTATAGAATTAAAAAAAGGGATAGAATTATGTAAAGAGCTGAATGACTCTATTCAACTATCGGGTATTTTTATGAACATAGGTAGCTCCCATAACCATTTGAGAGAGTTAGATACAGCACTTGTTTATTTTGAAAAGAGCCTCTTTATCAAAGAAAAAAATAAGATAAAAAAAACAGAGACAATATATAGTAATATAGGCTCAATTATGGAAAAGAAGCAACGCCTTGATAAAGCCATAACATATTATGATAAAAGTATTGCTATAGCCATACAAAACAAAAATGAACGACAATTAGTAGATACCTACTATAATAAAGGAAAGGTATACAAGAAAAAGGAGCAATACAACAAAGCCTTGGCCTATTATTTTGATGCTTTGCAACTTGCAGAAAAATATCACAAAGAATATCGAAGATTAGATATTTTATCAGGAATAGGAGAGGCCTATGAGCAGTTGCAAGACTATAGAAACGCACATATCTATAACGAAAAACATATCATATTAAGAAACCAAATAGAAAAAAAAGCCAGAGAGAATGAACAAGCAATACAGATGTTGAATGAAGAACGGCATAAGAACAAGCTCTTACAAATAGAAAAACAAAAAACAGAAGCAGAAAGCAAAACAAAAAACACACAGCTAACATTTTTGTTAATAGGAAGCGCATTGATGGTTATATTATTTTTTGTGCTATTTAGAAGCTACCGATTAAAAAAGCAAAACCAGATTGCAATACAAAACGAAAAAATAAAACAAGGAGAAATAGAAGAATTACTAAAAAATCAAGAACTAAAGTCTATACACGCAATGATCGATGGGCAAGAAAAAGAACGCAAACGAATTGCTCAGGATTTACACGATCGGTTAGGCAGTATGCTATCTGTAGTCAAAATTCATTATAAATCTGTAGAAGAGAATTTAGAAAAAATGAAAGCAGATTCCAAAACACAATACGAGAAAGCCAATGAATTACTAGATGAAGCCTGTGTAGCCGTACGAGAGATATCTCATAATATGGTATCAGGAGTACTCACCAAATTTGGACTCATTCCTGCATTACGCGAATTAAAACAAAATCTGGAAAGTACGGGTACTTTAGAAATAGAGTTGATAGACTACGGATTTGATGACCGAATAGACAACGAACTAGAAATTAATATCTACCGTATTATTCAAGAATTGATAGGAAACATCCTTAAGCATGCCAATGCCAAAGAAGTAAGCGTACAACTACTTAAAAGAGAAACAACAATCAACATTACCGTAATCGATGACGGAGATGGTTTTGATACCACAGCCATAGCCAATTATTCTGGAATGGGAATCAAAGGAATACAATCCAGAGTAGAAAATTTACAAGGAGAAGTAGCATTTGATTCTGGTAGAGGAAATGGTACTACCGTTACCATCGATATCCCTGTTGATCCAAAAAAACATACATTATGACATATACCAAACCAATAAAAGTACTCATAGTAGACGACCACCAAATTGTGATCGATGGCATTCGTTCTTTATTAAAAACCAGTCATGATATCCATATTGTAGGAGAAGCTCTTCATGGCAAAGAAGCGTTAGATATACTAGCCACCAAAGAAGTCGATATCATCATTCTGGATATAGAAATGCCGATAATGGGAGGAATAGAAGTTACCAAAATAGTCAAAGAAAAATATCCAGATACTAGAGTATTAATACTTACTATGTACGATACACTCGAATTTGTACAACAAGCAACAGAAATAGGGGCAGACGGCTATATCCTAAAAAATAAAGGAGCAGAAGAACTAGAGCAAGCATTGCAAACATTGGCCAAAGGTGATGAATATTACGGTAAAGAAGCCAATAAAACATTGCGAACAGGCGTGCGGAAAAAAAAGAAAGGTGATCAAGACAAAATACAACTCACCAAGAGAGAACGCGAAGTATTACAGCTAATAGGCCAAGGAAATACCACCCCACAAATAGCCAAAAAATTGTTTATAGCCCATAGTACTGTAGAAACACACAGGCGTAACCTTATAGAAAAAACACAAGTAGAACACTCTACCAAAGGACTTATTAAATATGCAATTCAAAATGACTTTATAAAGTAATATCCTGTGTCTTTTTATTTCGATAAATTCAACGTGTAAATGGTATTATATCGATAATATTTTTTATTTATAACCCCAGTACACACTGGGGTTTATTTATGGGGTTTTGCTATTCCAGCCCAAGCATGAATCCATAAAATACATGCTATAAATATCCTCAGTTCTGAGGATAAAATTTCCATAATACTGCTGTTTTACAGGAGCTTTTATAAGCTCAACTTTGTAAGTGTAAATAACTAATCATACTTATAATGCAAAGTTTACAGATAGAATATTCAAAAGAGGTAGCCCGCGAATTAGGAAAAATAGCAGTATATCTGCCAGGAGAAGACGTGGCAGTAGGAGACATACTTACTTTTCCTTTTGGTAAAAGAGGATTACTTAATAAAACAGCTCCGTTAGGGAGTTTTCAAAGGATTACCAGTCTTAAAAACCTAAGAATAGGACAGCCAAAAGTCAGGCAATCAGAAAGCCCTGATAGCTATCGGTTTACCAGTAAAAAAGCCGTTCAGTTTAATTTTGGAACGAAAGCACAGGCAGACCTAGCCAACAATGCACTACCCAAGGCAAACGGAGAATTGCAAATCAAACTATCGGCAGAAGGAGCCATCTGTTTTTTTGCCCTTAATTGTACCAAAACATCTCTAGAAGACATCACCGCTCTAGAAAACGAAATCAATGCCAAAGGAAAAAAAATGCTATGGGAAGATACCTATTTGGTAACCTCGGTAACGACCGCCCAAAAAGCGCTGATCATACAATCCAAAAGTAATGAATCAGAACTTACACTAGCAGGAGAAGTACAAGGGCTACAATCTAGTAGTTTGATGAATCTGCATGCCAATGCAGGGATACATATCAAAAAGCAAAAAGGAAATATGTTTATCAAAGACTGGTCAGATGATGTAACCGTATTTATGGATTTGATGAAGTTTGAAAAAGAAACCTTCGGAACCAAGAATAATCATTTCTCTACAGAAGCATCTGATCAGGATGCTATACGATTACACCCCGTTTCTATTTCAGAATTAATAGAAGACATCAACATACTATAAAACTATCCATTATTATGAGAAGAGCACTAATTGTAGGTATTAACCATTATACCAATGCCCCGCTAAAAGGATGTATCAAAGATGCCGAAAAAATGAATACTGTATTAGCTACTAATGCAGATGGCTCACCAAATTTTGATTGTAAGTTGCTGGTAAGTTCAGAAGGCGCAAAATACCCAATCACAATAGCCAAACTCAAAAAGCATATCCATACCCTGTTTAATCAAGAAGCAGCAATAGCGGTTCTCTATTTTTCGGGACATGGAGCAAGCACAGAGGTAGGAAGTTATCTGGTAACTCAGGATGCCCATAAATATAACGAAGGGGTCTCGCTACAAGAGATCATCAATATGGCAAATAGCTCCAAGGTCAAAGAAGCAATCATTATGCTCGATGCATGTTACAGTGGGAATATGGGAAATCTCATTGAGTTTGGAAACAGAAAAGTAGTACTTCGGGAGGGAGTCTCTATTCTCACTGCCAGTAGAGATACACAGTTTGCAGTAGAAAGAAACGGATCGGGATTATTTACCTCGATCATCTATGAGGCGATGAATGGAGGAGCTTCTGATATTTTGGGCAATATAACCGTAGCAGGTACCTATTATTTTGCCGATCAATTACTGAATTCATGGGAGCAACGCCCCATTTTTAAAACGCATGTATCCAAGATGACTCCCCTGCGATACTGCCCGCCAAAAGTACCATTACAGATTCTTAGAAAACTAACACTGTATTTTGAACAAAAAGACGAAGCACTACAACTAAGTCCGCTATATGAAGAAAGTATGGAACCCAGAAATGAGGTTTTTGAGCAGATCATGTCACACTTACGACTGTTTCATACCAATGGATTACTAACCCCTGTAGGTACTTTGTTTATGTATAATGCCGCAAAAGATAACAAGACATGTAAACTCACGACACTAGGAAAATTCTATTGGGATCTCGTATACAAAAAGCAATTGTAACCAATACACTCATAACAAAATATAAACAGATGAAAAACATACGTATATCCTATAAATGGATTAGTCTGATTCTCGCAGTAGGCATTCCCCAGTTGTTGTATGAGATTGTAAAAGAATGTAGCGGATTAACAGGAGCGATGGCAATTACTCATACCCTTAAATATTTAGGATTCAATATCCATATGGAAGTAGGAGTAAAAACACTCATCATTACAGGAGTACTCTCTTTTATACTATCAGAATGGCTTCTTGTAAAATATTATAAACACAAATTAGAAAGAGATATCGTAAAAAGAAAGGCAAATACAGTTCTCAAAGTACTGTGCCTTATAGAGACATATAATATCCCTGTCTCCTTAAAAAAAGTATTAAAAACCTATTTTTTATAAATCTAACACTTATGAATACGCTAGAAAAAAAGAACCTGTCACAAGAAATATCACTCTATACATTTGCAAAATACAAACCCGATGAACTCCTAAAAAAGATGAAGGGATATGGAGTACCTATACCAGATGATATACCGATAAAGAGACAACAGATCACCAAGATATTACAACAGCAAGAAGACCAGATATTGCAAGCAATACGAAAAGCAGAACAGATTAGGCCATTGATGGTATCGTCTGCCCCCCCGACAACAATAACACAAACAACAACGGCACCACCTCAACCAGTAAAGCCAAAAAAAATATTCATTAGTCACTCAAAAGAAGACTTGATTTATGTACAACAGATTATCAATGTACTAGAAAGAGTAGGGATAGGAAGTCATCAGATTTTTTGTAGTTCTTATGAGGGGTATGGAACCCCACTAGGGTCAGATTACCTCAAAGTGCTCAAAGAAGAATTACAGGGAGATACATTGGTTTTGTTTGTCTTATCTCAACATTTTTTTGATAGCAAAATATGTCTTTGTGAGATGGGGGCTACATGGATACTTACTCAAAAGCACATTCCCATATATATCCCACCCTTTACACCAGAAAATGTGGGAGGTGTACTTCCTACCACCCAAGGAATGCAGATCAATAAAAAGCGACAACTGATTATACTAAAAGAACGACTCGAAAAAGAATTCGAGATACAGAAACAAATTTCTTTTATGAAGTGGGACCGACAAATAGACGACTCGCTGAGAGTCATTAATGAAGCATTAAAAAAAGCTCTTTTATAAACCAAAAACAAAAGGATATGATCACAAAATACAGTTCGTTGCTATGTGCCTGCTTCTTAATAATAGCCCTCTTTTACCTCCCAGCCTCGTATTATATGTTTCTTAGAATCATAGTAGCCTTAGGAGCTATATTAATCATTATACGCAGTAGCATCCAAAAAGAATATGCATGGGGAGCAGTGTTTGTCATTATAGGAATACTTTTTAACCCCTTTATACCCATATATCTATATCAAAAAAACAAATGGATATGGGTAGACCTATTCGTAGCCTTTTTATTTCTGTTTGATTTTTATCCGCGCAAACGCAAAGAAAAAGTAGCGCATAAAAAACCAACGATCCGCACATATGATAGAGATAGAATCTATTAGGTATAATACCAGTTATACTTTGAATTTACTGTAAAAAGAAAATCAGCTATTTTTTTGTTTATGCAAAGAAGAAAAAGTTAGCATAGCTATAGCTATGGTTAGTTTTTATTTTGAAGCATAGGCGAAAAAGAGAATTTTATTGCGGTAAATTCAAAGTGTAAATGGTATAACTACCAAATTAGTATCCCCGCCCTAATTAAAAACCATAATACATCATAAAAAAATAAATACTCATGGAACTATTACAACAACTAACCAAAAAGAAAGAAGAAATTACAGAAGTAAAAAACGGAGTAGCAGTAAATCCGATAGATAAGACCAATCAGGCATCGGTAGCTTATGAAGACTCAAAAGCATGTGGTGGTAGAACCCCCAATCTCAAAGCCTCTTTAGAAACACTATACGAACAATTTTTTACCAAAATAAAAGCAGATGGCTTTGAGCAACAGCAATTAAAACAACCTTATATAACAGAGACAGAAAGCCTAGAAGAAAAACTAGCGCACAAAGAGGAAGAAATCAAAAAGGTAACTCAGGAACAAGATAGCTTACAATCTCAAATCAATGCACTCCACCAAGAAAGTATACTGGCTATAAAAAATCCAGAAACGCTAGAAGAAATAAAACCAAAATCCAATATAAAATTATGGATGGGGTTGGTATTTCTGATCCCATTGAGTGCCTATATATTTATCTTTTATATCTCTACTGCATACTCTTCATTTTTCAAAGTTTTTGATCCTAATATCAGTCTTTTTCATACCATTTTTGAACCCAAAGCAATAGAAAGAGCATTTGAAGCAGGGTGGATGGAAGCTGGTTTTGTGATTTTGATTCCCTTTGTATTCTTCTCTCTAGGATATCTGATCCATATGTTCTGGAGTCAAAATAAGATCAGTAGTTATATCAAGGTAGGCGCGCTACTTATCATCACCCTATCTTTTGATGTAATCCTTGCATATCTCATAGATCAAAAAGAATACAACTTTAACAAAACACCAGAATCTCCAGAGTTTACTATTAGCATGGCATTAGAAAGCCCTACTTTCTGGCTGATCATCTTTGCTGGATTTGTCTCCTACTTTATATGGGGGCTTGTATTTGATACGGTAATGATAGAAAATGCAAAAAGAGATACCATGCAGTTTTTTAGAAAAAATCACCAGGAAAAAGTAAAACAGAAAAATAAATTACTCGGCAAAACAAAACAAAAGTTAGACAATCTAGAAGAAGAGAGCGAAACCTATAAGGTAAGATTAAAAGAACTAGCATGTATTATAGAAGGATTCATTCTTCCTATTCAGAACTATAAAGTATTTGCGATAGCCTACCTAAAAGGGTGGCAAAAATATATTGCGGCAGAACTACCAATGGGGCAAGAAGAAAAAATAAACCTGCTAGAAGAGTGCGGAGTCGTCTATCAATCCCATATCAAATCCCTCGATCTGGAGGCAGACGACTACCAGAATAAAATATATACCACAGTACTATAACCCATAACATACAAACAGATGAAAACTATAATTATACCCACCATTGCAACCCTATTCCTACTAAGTAGTTGTACCAATACACAGACAAATGATACACTTATAGCAGAAGCTCGTGTTGTTTCTGCTAATAAGGGGGGAATCCCTGATTTTATATGTAAAAACACTAGAAACAACCTTAATATAAGTGTGTTACTCGATTTGTCAGACAGAATAGGATATCCTAACCAAAGAGAAAATGATCTAAAACATATACAGAGTATTTCTAGAATATTCAAAAATCATGTGATGCAGAAAAAATCAATTCTATTAGAAGATCACTTACAAGTCTTTTTTGAGCCCGACCCATCACCTGATAAAACCGATGAGATTATTACTAAGCTCAAGTTTGGGATTACCAGAAAAACCAATACAGCCACCATACAATCAATAGAAAAGAGCTATAAAGAGCTTCCTCCTAAATTATATAAGTGGGCAGATGAAGCCTCACACACCAAAAAGGGAGCAGATATTTGGCGTTTTTTTAAAGACGATGTAACAGGCTATTGTATAGAAGAATGTCATAGAAATATACTAATCATCCTTACCGATGGGTATTTATACCATAAAGACAAAAAACAAAAGAATAAAAATAGAACCACCTATATCAATCAAAAATTACTAGCACACCCTACTTTGAATATGCCTGATTGGGAGACTTTTATAGAAAAAAGGGATATGGGGATTTTATGGAACGAAAAACCCATGTTGAAGAATCTTGAAATTCTTGTTCTGGGAATCGATAGGCACGAAAGCAAGAATAGCAATGCAGAAGAAATTATAAGCTATTACTGGAGCAATTGGTTTAAAGAAATGGGAGCTCAAAAATTCAAAATAAAAAGAACAGGTAAACCCGCACATCTAGAAAAAGTAATACAAGACTTTATACACAATAAATATTAATAGGCACTATCGATTATGCAAATAAAATCGTTTTTATACTATTGGTTATCGAGTGATAAAAACCCTAGAAGATATCTGGTAGACCTGTTTATAACATTAGTTATTTTTACTTCTATTCTGTTACTATGTATAGAAAGTATCAAGGGGGAGCTGTCATATAAGCTGACCATTATTGATCATTGTGTTATCATAATTTTTATAATAGAATACCTCGCACGTTTTTATATCTGTAGTCATTTTAGAAAAGATTGTAAAGAAAAAGGAATCTTTTATGCTATAAATCAAAAAGCCAGGTGGATGCTTAGGTGGTCTTCTATTATTGATTTTTTGGCAATCCTACCAGCAGTACATTATTTTAAGACCTTTAGAATGCTTAAATATTTAAGATTACTTCGGGTAATACGACTTTTTAAAGCATTCAGAATTATCAGGGATATGCATAAACTGGTTATTATTTTAAGAGGAATGCGAGAAGAGAACAGGGTCTTCTCTATATTTTTTGTAGCAACAGCAGTCTTATTATTGACTACCACATTTGGGTTGTATATATCAGAAAATCCCTCTGGTAGCCAAACATTTTCATCCTATACAGATAGTCTGGTATATGCATTAAAAACAGTAGAGTTGATGGATGATACCCCAACGACGAATACGGGTAAAATTTTGTCAGGATTGCTACTGTTCTCTAATATGGCCATTTTCGGTTTTTTTGTTTCAATCACTATTAATAAAATCAAACTTGTTATGGATACACTAACCTCAGGAAAAATTCAAAAACTAAATCTTACAGATCATACCGTATTATGTGGATGTACCAAATCCTCACAAAATGTTATAGAAGATCTGCTAAAAGACAGAAGAAATCATAATAATGTGGTGCTAATTACTACAAAGCCAATAGAAGATATCTCAGGTGTCATCTATGTAAATGCAGATTATACAGAATACCAAAGTTTGGAAAAAGTAAATATTTCCAAAGCAAAAAATGCAATCGTATTTGCAGAATCCAGAGAGCATGATACGAATAAAGATATTGATTTGCGAACAGTGATGACCGTTTTTCATATAGAAAAAATGGCACCTCAGGTACATACCATTGCAGAAATCAATGACGAGCAGAATGCAGAAATTATACAAGATAAAATCAATGGAGATGAGATCATTTATAAAGAATTGATAGATGCCAGAATTATAGGTAGCTGTATAAAAAACCCAAATATATCAAACCTCTTTTATGCGCTTTTTGAAAACAAAGGAGACTGTATTCAAAACACCACATTAGCCAATCTCAATATAACTACCTCGGTAAATGTAAAAAAACTGAGGCACCTATTTATAGAGCAGGATAAAACATTTTTGGGAGTCATAGACACGCAAAAAAAAGCATATCTATCCCCTCCAAATACTATGGTAGTTACCAGCAATCACCAACTGATTTATATCTAGTTTTCTCTTTGTTATGATAGAAAATTACATTAAAAAAAGCTATAAAAAAACCTGTAAAACCCTGTGTTTTTGGTGAATTTAAAGCCTCTTTTGAAGCGATTTTTTGAGGTCTAAGCGACCAAAAAACGCCTTCTTAGAGCAAAAAAAATGGCATCTAAGACGAGAAAAAACGGCATCTTAGATGCCGTTTTTTCTCGTCTTAGGTCAGTTTTGGTGTTTTTTTGATAAAAATGACCTAAAAAGCTCGTTTTCTTAGGGAGTATGTGTGTTGTAGTAAACAAAGAGAGGTGTGTAGCGATCTCTTTTTCTATGGGTAAGAAATAATGTTTTTAAAACATTAAAACATACAATAAACCTCAGAGTATGTTTGATCCAAAAAGGAGTAATCATTTTGTTGATTATAGAGTAGATAGCTATCTGTATTGTACAGACCAATACGATTATAATACCAAAGACCGAAGTAGGATTGCATTTTGATATAGAAGATATCCCTTTACAATTTCTTAGGAATATAGATTTCGAATTTACTGACATCGTATTGAATTTTAAAAAGAATACTAGTCATAAAGAATCAATGACTGTTCCAAATCAAACCTTAAATTCATAAAAAATGTTAAATCTGGGGTTCTTAATCAAACAGAACCAGAATGATTCGATATTGGGTGTTTGTTATTTTTTATAGTATCGTTTGCCATTCCAGTGTAGACTGGAATCTATCACAACGCAATGAGTACTCCTTGGTTCCCAGCCTGCGTTGAGAGGACAGAGAATGAGATAGAGAGAGGCTCTCATTTTAGAATTTTACATTTATCATTTTGCGGTTTTATATTTATACCATGGGTTCTCAATATATTTTTCACTCCACTACATAAGAAGTATTCAAATAGACATTTCGTTTATAATAGTACTCTTCTGAAAAAAAATCCTCAATTCTGAGGATGTCATATACTAGGTTGTAACGATTGTCTAGCCTGTGATTATCTACGAATTTTGAATCAAATATTATAAACTAATTTAAATAAGAAAAAATGAGTAATCAAAAATTCAAAATTCACAAAAGCGACAAGAACAATCAGTACTATTTCAACCTACATGCAGGTAACAGTCAGGTTATTTTAAGTAGTGAAATGTATACTACAAAACAAGGTTGTAAAGGAGGGATAGAGTCTGTAAAAAACAATTCCCAAATAGACGAACAATACGATCGCAAAGAAGCTAAAAACGGACAGTTCTATTTTACACTAAAAGCTACCAACGGAGAAGCTATTGGTAAGAGCGAGATGTATACTACCAAAACAGCCAGAGACAATGGGATTGAGTCAGTAAAAAAGAATGCTCCCATAGCAGAAACACTTGATACAACAATAAGAGTTGTGAGTTAATTGTGAATACCAAAGGTTGCTCTTATGCAGGGGTAGAAAACATAGCTTTCTGAGCAACCTTTGTTTTCTTTTAAAAAAAACAAATATGGCTTTTAGGTATTATAAACGTATCAAATTAGGAAAAAGACTAGGAATCAATATTAGTAAATCAGGAGTTTATCCCAGTTATCGATCCAAAATAGGAACCATAAGTTCCAGAGGATATTCTGTGAAAACAGGAATTTCTGGACTATCCTACAGAAAATCTTTTAAGAAAGGAAAAGGCTGTTTACTGCTGTTTATCATGCTGATTGGTATTAATCTAAGCCTATTTGTGATACTCCTGTTATAGCCTTAATAACTACCGTAACCAACAAATACACTCAAATGAAAAATCCATGCTCTATAAAACCTTGGCTGGTCATAATACTAGTACTATTAATCACTAATGCCTGTTCAACACCAGAATCAGTAGTAACACACTGTATTGATACCAACTGCGAAGATTATAGATCCCAACAAGAAGCACAAGCAGCTTTTGATGCAGACCCTGAATGTAGAAATGACCTTGACCATGATAGTGATGGGATTGCCTGCGAACATTTGACGGATCGGGTAAGTAATTGCCCAACTACAGCCAATTGTGGATGCTCAGGAAAAAACAAAAACCAATGTAAACAAGACTCTTGCTGCCAATGGATAGTTGGTAAAGGATGCAATTGTAACTAATAAAACAACCCCATGAGTAAACTAATCATTCACCTGCTCCTAGTAGCAATAATGACACCCGCTACTACTATTATAAATGCAGATAAAGAAGTGTATATCTGCAACGGCCCACACAGCAAAAGATATCATTATCACAAACACTGTAGAGGCTTAAGTAAATGTTCTACCTACATATATAAGGTATCCCTAGAAGAAGCCAAAGAAGAAGGCAGAACCCTTTGTGGTTGGGAAGATTAGGGGAGATAAGAAATGTGAAAATTTAGATAAAATAAACTATTAAATTATTTTAAATATGGCTATATATAGAATATCAGGAGTTTGGAAAGATTCAAACAATATTATAACTCATTATGCTTTTCATAGTGTAGCAGAAAAGACGATTTCGAGAGCAATAAAAAAAACAAAAAGTGATGCAATTAAGTTATTAGAAATAAAAGGTAATACTGCTACAACTTGGGTTTGGAATTATGTCACAGCTAATTGGACTATTGGAGAAAACGTAGCTGTAGTTAACGGAAGGAACGGGAAATATTTAAGGTCAAACCTTGATAAGACAACAACTGATAATTTAGGGCATTTAGTAGATTTTGATTGGATTGATCCATAATAGACCCCAGTCTACACTGGGGTGACAGTTCGTTTATTAGTATGATGCGTTCTGGTTGTCCTTCCAGCGCAGGGTTATCCATATAGAGATTGTTGCTCCATAATAAAGCCCAGTCTACGCTGGGGTGACAATTCGTTAATTAGTATGATGCGTTCTGGTTGTCCTTTCAGCGCAGGGTTGAATCCATATAGAGATTGTTGCTCCATACTGGATCTCAGTATACACTGGGGTGACAGTTCGTTTATTAGTATGATGCGTTCTGCTTGTCCTTCCAGCGCAGGGTTGAATCCATATAGAGATTGTTGCTCCGCACTGGACCTCAGTATACACTGGGGTGACAA
>NZ_OMKE01000001.1 GCF_900299535.1 Aquimarina aquimarini
ACATTATACACACTCGTTTCTTAACCTAAAGGGAATAGAAGGTACCCAATGGAAAAGCCTAGATGGCGCATGGCATAGTTATCAAGAGATTCAACACGCAAAAAACGGATTTGTAAGACAAGGCCTAAAAACCAGCCATCATTGGGCAAAAGTAAGAGGCGGTAAAGCAATGCCTTTTCCTAAAGCACTTGGAAAAGTGTGTTTTGCGGTTACTATTTTTGTTACAGCACGTAACATATCCACAGCTACATCATATAATGATTCTAATTTAAAAGAGATGAAAGATAAAGCTGCTGTAGATATTACTATGGGGTTTGTCGCTTTTATTTCTGGATATGGTTGGGCGATATCAGGCACTTATTTTTTGATGGATATGGATGGTGCGTTTGGTAATTGGGGGCAACCCAGTGGTTTTAGTGCCCAACAAACCAGTACATGGGCACGAGAGCGGGAGCAGTGGGCAAAAGAAGATTTTCATACCATGGATTTTGAGCTAGATTATGACCCTCCAGCAGAGCAAATGCGTACCGATATGATTAGAGAAATAAGAGAGTTTAAGAGAGATAAAACCTATGTGAAATCTGATAGAATATTATTTAACTCTAAAGAATTTCGTAAATGAAAGAATGGCTAGTAAGAATACACCCCCCCAAGTATTTACGCTACTTCTTTTATATTGCGTATAGCTGGTATAGAGGTTATAAAAGCGAACGTAATGAAGCACATGCTACAGCTATAGTCTTNGTTANNTGGTTTGTGCATACCCCTCTTCTTTTAAGGGTATTACATGCTTTTAATAAAGGAATAATACTTGAACTTAATGAATACCAAACGGTGTATCCTATTGCTATTATTACTGGGTTATTGTTTTATTATTTATTTTGGTATCAAGGTAAATGGCGTGTATATGTAGAAGAATTTAAGCATTTTAAGAAAAAAGATAGAAGAAAAGGAACTGTTTATTTATTTATTTATTTACTTATTTGCACACTAATATCTTTCGATTATATATTTTTCTATTAATTCCAGTTTATACAAAAAATGCAGTAGATATTGTTATGGGTTTTACTGCTTTTATCTCTGGATATGGCTGGGCGATATCTGGTACTTATTTTTTGATGGATGCCAATGATGAATTTGGTGATTGGGGTAAAGCTAGGGGGTATAGTACCCAACAAGCCAGTACATGGGCACGAGAGCGGGAGCAGTGGGCAAAAGAAGATTTTCATACCATGGATTTTGAGCTAGATTATGACCCGCCAGCAGAGCAAATGCGTACCGATATGATTAGAGAAATAAGAGAGTTTAAGAGAGATAAAACCTATGTACAGCCCAAAATGATATATCAATCAAAAGCTTTGCGAAGATGAGTAGTTGGTTAGCAAAAATAAGAGCGCCAAAATATTTACGTTACTTTTTTTATATTGCTTATAGTTGGTATAGAAGTCATACAAGCGAACGGTATGAAGCGCATTATACAGCAGCTATTTTTTTAGGTATATCAAAAGCATTAATACTATTATTCTTTTTGAATCTTTTTTTTACTGATGCAATGTATAGAGATGGTAATAGAAACGAATGGGCATTTTTTATTTGTACAATTACTTTTATTATTTTTTATTATTTGTTTATTTATAAAAAAAAATGGAGAAGTTATATTGATGAGTTTAGCTATTTAAAAAGGCAGGACCGTAGAAGAGGGACTATTTATTTATTTATTTATATGTATTCTTATGCCAGTTTCACATATAATTCTTGATGAAGTATTTGGGATACAGCTTATAGAAAAGCATATAGAACCTATTATACAAAATACTCAATAGATATAGGTGTTACTATGGGATTTGTTGCTTTTATCCCTGGATATGGCTGGGCGATATCTGGTACTTATTTTTTGATGGATGCCAATGATGAATTTGGTGATTGGGGTAAACCTAGCGGCTATAGCACCCAGCAAGCTAGTGCGTGGGCACGTGAGCGAGAGCAGTGGGCAAAAGAAGATTTTCATACCATGGATTTTGAACTAGATTATGATGCCCCACCAGAGCAAATGCGTACCGATATGATTAGAGAAATAAGAGAGTTTAAGAGAGATAAAACCTATGTGCAGCCCAAAATGATATATCAATCAAAAGCTTTGCGAAGATGAATAGTTGGTTAGCAAAAATAAGCCCACCAAAGTATTTACGGTATCTATTTTTTATCGTTTATTCTTTTTATAGGTCATATAAAAGTGAACGTAATGAAGCACCAACTATCGCTATTTTGTTTTTAGCTTTTATACACATGATTGGTTTATTTTCACTTGTTTTTATTTTTTTTAGTAATTATATCTTTGATGAACTTGGAGAAAATGTAGGAGTAATAATTATTCTATCTATAATAAGTTTTGTTCATTATTTCTTATTCTTTCAAGGTAATAAATGGAGAAGTTATATTGATGAGTTTAGTCATTTAAAAAGAAAGGATCGTAGAAAGGGAGCTATTTATTTATTTATTTATGATTCTCTTTCTTTTTGCTTTTTCTTGCTGGGTAATAGTCCAAACTTCTCCTTATTATAAATAATAAAAGCTGTATGAATTGAGAGGTTTAGGGGCGAAATCCTCCTTTTTTACTCAACTGTAAGTAGTTGTTTTTAAAGTATAATATCGAATATAAAATGTAATACAATAGCATATAGTATTCCTGCTCTAATTCTAACGAAACTCAAAATAAAAGCTCCTATGAGTTGAAAGATAATAGTTTTTAAATAGCCTATTTCTAACTCTTTAGAGTTGAAAAAATGAAGAAAAGCGAATAGAAATGCACTGAAATACACAATATAGCTAAAGTTTTTATTCCAAAATTCGATAAGCTTTGAATTATATTTTTTTCCAATAAAATATAGAATTAAAAATAACATTATAGCAAAAATCCCCGTTTCTATTAAACCTTCAGGTTCAAAAAACATATTATTAAAAGATGTTTTTTTATAATAATAAGAAAATATTCCAGTGATAGATATAGAAAATAATAAAGGTTTGAATTTTGTTAAAAACCCTCGAAAAGCAAATTCCTCGAAAATTGCAACCATTGAATATAGTATGATTGGATGGTATAGTTTTTCAACATTTTCATTCATATTATCATTAAGCTCTCCTGTTGAATATAAATAGATTGCATATAGTAATAATAAAGGGATAATAAGTAGAATATTTAAAAGCAATGAATTAAAAGTTAAGAGAGATTTGTTTTTTATTCCTTCTGTTTGCTTTAAATAATTAGGTTTTTTCAAGAATTGAAAGAACTCTTTCCAATTGGTCAGTGTATTCATCGTATTGTATGTTAGTTTATTTCTAGTTAGACTATTTTCAATAAAATTTGTTACTGAGTTGTTTTTTTAAATTCAAGTCTTTTTGTTTCAATTCCATTTTTCACTTTCAATTTCAGGTGAATTATTCCTAAAACATTTTTCAAATTTGATTGTGTGAGTATTTCTGTAACTTTCTAAATTAGGGATTCATTTCACTTTTTGATTCAGAATCTAGAAACTAACTAAAAAATCACTGTGATTTTCGCTAGATTATGATCCGCCAGTAGACCAAATGTGTACCGATATGATTAGAGAAATAAGAGAGTTTAATAGAGATAAAACCTATGTGCAACCTGATAGAATATTATTTAACATGTTTTTCAGAAAAATAAAAGCCTCTTGAAATTCATTTTTCAAGAGGCTTTAGTAATAAACTATATCTAGACTTTTATTCTTTTACAAATCGAGCATTTTGGGTACCTACTTTTATAAAGTAAGATCCAGCTTCTAAGTCTTCAATATTAATAGTATTGGTAGCAGCTCCTTGGTCCACTATTTGACCTAATGGAGTATAGATTGTATAGGATTTAGAACCAAGATTTCCTGTTATAATATTAAGAATAGCTCCCTTTACAGGATTTGGATATATTTTTAATCCATTCTTAATTATAGTTGGTGGTGCTATCGTCACAGTACCCGAAGCAATTGATGCTACAGGATTGCCACAAGCACCAAGGTTTGTCCAACTTGTTGTTGTTTTTTCCCATAGATTACCTTGATAAACTACTTGATCACCTGTCTGATATGAAATTGAAGCATTATGTTGCGAAACACCATCACATCGATTTGCTGATGCTGTTGTATTTGTTACAGCTACTTTATCTATAGCAATATCTGCTTGCCATGTAGTTCCTGTAACTCTATTAAACCGTAGTTGAACACCTCCCCCAGCATATGAGCTAAGATCAATGATTGCATTTTTCCAAGAATTACCTTGACTATTAGTTTGACTCCAAATACTAGTCCAGTTAGCCCCTTGATCTGTGCTGATTTCTACAGCAATACTTCCCATATTTCCAGTACCATTCATATGATAGCTAAATGTAAAACTAGCTTGAGTTGTTGATGATAAATCAAAACAAGGAGAAGTCAAAATAGCTCTTTTGTTAGGATACCCAGTTCCATTACCAGAAGCTTCAACGTACATATAATACGACCCCTGTGTTGCACTTGCAGGTCCAGTTCCACTTGATGGAGTACCACTAGCATCTACAGTCCAGTTAATATCATCTGCTGTAGATTGTGACCATGCCCCCAAAGTATTTTCAAACCCTTCATTGTATGGGAAAGAAGATATTCCTGAGGTACATCCATTACCTGTACCACCACCAGTAGTAGTAGCGCTTATTGTAGAGCTAAATGCAGATTGATTACCCGCTGCATCTTTAGCTTTTATTCTAAATTGATAGGTTGTATTTGCTGTTAGGTTATTAATTGTTGTCGTTGTTCCTGATACAGTTCCAAGGTTTGTGTTTCCTCTATAAATATCATACCCAATTACTGCAACATTATCTGTAGAAGCAGTCCATGACAAAACTAGTTTTGTATCTGTTATTGAAGAAGCTGTTACATTTGTAGGAGCAGAAGGAGCCTCAGTATCTCCAGGGTTTGTTGAATCTGCAAGTGGCACTTTCCATACACCACGACCATAAGTAGCCGCAAGAAGCACTTGATCTTTAAGATTAACTTCTAAATCACGAACAGCAACATTTGGTAAGTCTTGAGAATAATTCTGCCAGTCATTGTTTCCATTTTTATGATACACACCAAGGTAGGTACCTAAATAAATAGATTCTGTACCTTTTTGGTGTTTTACGATAAATTTACCTTCATTAGGCAGATTACCACTGATATTTGTAAAATTAGTTCCTTGATTTGTAGACTTAAAAACACCTCCATTACTAGAACCGCTTGTTGAAACATAAACAATTTGGTTATTGTCATTGTGGACTTCTATAGAAGAGATGTTAGTTTGAAAAGTTTCTATTTTGGTCCAGTTTACACCTTTGTTGGTACTTTTAAATAGATTTTTCTTACGGGCAACATACATAATGTTTCCATTTATTGGGTCTAGTTCTATATGATCAATCTTTCCTCCAAAATTGAAATTACTTAGCTTTTGAAAAGAATTCCCATTTAGCTTATAAAAACTAGAATATCCAGCATATAAAACACCATTTTTATCAGATACTAATGGGGTGATCCAGTTTCCTGTTTCTGGCCCTCTTGCTACTTGCCTTTGACTTGCTCCTCTATTTGTAGTTACATAAAGATTCTGTCCATTTTGAATAAATCCATAATAGGTGTTATCATTATTTCCACTAACAGCACAATCCATACCATCTGCGCCATAATAATTATTCCATTCAGTTCCGTTAAGTGCATACCCTCCATTATCTTGTAAACCACCAACTACATGATCAGCACTGCTATTTTCTGCTACTGAAATTCTGTAGAATTGTCCTATTTGGAGTCCTTTGGTAAGATCTTTAAAGCTTTGCCCATTATTTTCAGAAATATAGATTCCTCCGTCACTTCCACAAATAAGTTTTCCATCATAATATCTCAAAAAATGTATATCGGCATGCGTATATGTTGCTTGTCTTGGAGAGGACCAATTATTAATTTTAGAAAAATTACTTCCTCCATTTGTTGATTTCCAAACATTAAGGCAGCCTACAAAGACCGTATTCGCATTTTTATCAGAAACAGCAAGTGCTAAGTCATACCATGCTTGAGAACTCTCAAGAATATCTCTAGTTTCTGCTGTCTTTGTAAAACTAGCACCACTATTTGTTGAACGATATAATCCTTGAAAAGAGTAGTTAGAAGTCCTTGAGCGTGCACTTAGTACATATACATAATTTGGATTTGCAGGGGTTACATCGATTACTAATCTTCCTGAACTTGAAGGTAGCCCACTTTGAACTCTTGAAAAACTATCACCTGCATTTGTAGATTTATAAAAAGACGTTGCTGTTACCGCATAGATTACATTTGTGTTACCAGGTTTAAGCTTTATGTCTTTAATGTTACCTTGTAACGTTCTGTTCCAGTTAGCACCTGCATTGGTAGTTTTGTATACACCTACACTAGTAGCCACCCATAATTCATTAGAATTATTGGGGTTTATATAAATATCATTTGCTGTAGTTTGTGTATTAGTAAACCTTAAACCTGTTTGAGACCAAGTAGTACCTCCGTTTGTAGATTTAAGAACACCAATACTATAACTATCACTTGCGTCATCGTCTCCTGTTGCAATGTAAATTATATTCGAATTTTTAGGATCTATAGCAATACCAGAAACTCCTATTTGAGATAAATCATCTGATAACGGAGACCAGTTAACCCCTTTGTTGGTAGATTTCCAAATTCCTCCTGCAGGTGCACCAGCGTACATAACATTTGGATTATTTGGATCTATAATTCCAACATTAATTCTTCCTTGACCAGGAGACCATGAAGATGCCTGATTATGATCAAAAGGACCCATTGGTGTCCAACTAGGTGCAGCCTTACTATTTTTTTGAGAGGATGCCATTTTACTTTTGGCAGCCGTAGTAGTAAAGAAATATGCGGGAGAAGGTAGTGTTCCATCTGGTAATACGGCATTTTTCCAATATTCTCTCCACCTCATAAATGGTTTGTATCCACTTCCTTTTTTGGTATGGTCACGACCTTTCCAGTAATTATCAAATGCAGTGGTAATTTCTTCAAAGGTTATTTTCTCATCGATTACAGATGTTTTTTTGTTGCTTTCAAATTCTGCCATCCATGGAGCTGAAGCATTATATTGTGCTATCGTACAATAGCAGGTAAATAGCATTAAAGTGATTAATGTTTTTTTCATTGTGTTAGGTTAAAAATTAAAAATTGAGTTTGATTTGTGAATAAAAAAATTAATGTGTGTAGAGTAACGATCTAAAAAAAACGATATAGTTGATATTGAGTATTACGAATTTGAATAGCTTTTCTTTGAAATCGTTCTCTCTTTCTTCATAGTTGAGTTTGTTTTTTAAGTTGAGTTGAGACTCGAAATTAGTATCTACTTTATGGATAAGTATTTGAAAGCTAGTATTCGTTATTTAATACCTATAATTCGTTAGTCAAAAACTAGAATTCGAAGTATTTGGTATACAAATAGTTATGTAGGAAATGGTGTACGGCAAAAAAGAAGACTAGTTAAATAATTTGATCAGATGCTTATTTTATGGATATGGTGTTTTTGACGATTGAGGTAAACTAAAGATGTATTATAAGATATATGATAGTACAAGATACTAGTGTAAACCCAACTATTTTTGATTTATAGAGAATCCAGTTATCTTCGTATAAGAATTCATCATCGATCTAGACATTATGTTTTTGCACACCCATCCTTATGAACCTTTTTTTCCAAAAGGAGCTACAAAATTAATTGTAGGAACTTTACCACCGCCACGATTTACTACAGGGGAGTTAAAAACAGGAGATGTAGATTTTTGCTATGGTAGTATTAGTGGATTACTGTGGCCAGTATTGGATAAAATTTTTGAACTAAACTTAAAATTTGAAACCACTCAAGAGGCAAGAGACCAGCGTAAAACATTTTTAAACTCTCGTGGGATAGGTGTTTGCGATATTGTACATAGCTGTATAAGAGAAAAAATAGATGCTTCTGATTTGGGAATGCAACAAATACAGCTTAGAAATCTTATAGGGTATCTAAAACAATATCCTAAAATAGATACCTTGCTTTTTACGGGGGGCAATAGTAAAAATGGACCAGAATATTTTTTTAGAAGACACCTAAAAGAATATAAGATGAAATTAGAAATAATATCAGATGAGGTTCCTAGAATCCATCAATTTAGAGTAGGAGAAAGAGTGATAAAAACAGTATCTCTCATTGCGCCGTCGGGAGCAGCCAACCGATCTATTGGGAGTTTACAGAAATATAAAGATCTAAAAAAAGAAAACCCCAAATTCAACACTATTGATTTTAGGGTAATGCAGTATAAACACCATTTCTAATGTAGGTCTCCCTAATAAAAATTAACCGTAGCTGTGATTATGCTAAGCTTCTATGATGTAATAGATTTTCTAATAGATAAAGAAGATTTAATAAAAAAATATATATTTGTATTCAAATAAAGATATAGTAACTTAGGTTACAAGCTTGTTTTTCAACTTTAAGGAAGAAAATAGGGAAAGCAAGTAAAATTTATGGAAGACCTCCATATACCTTAAATCAATAAAAATGATTGAGGTGTATGGAGGTTTTTTAGTTTAACATAATACATACAGTATGAGTGTAATTATTAATCTGTCAGAAATTAAATCAATTCTCAAAAATATTGATTTGATGACGGCTATAGAAAAAGGTTTTGTGGAATATAGTAATGGTAATACTGTTATTCCACCAATAGGAGAGTTGCTTTTTGATAAGCCAGAGGGAGAGGTACATATAAAATATGGATACCTGAAAGAAGATGATTTTTTTCTAATAAAAATAGCTTCAGGGTTTTATGAGAATACAAAAATAGGAATTCCATCTAGCCAAGGGATGATGCTTTTGTTTAGCCAGAAAACAGGACAATCAGAGGCTATTTTATTAGATGAAGGGTATCTTACCAATATTCGTACAGCGATAGCAGGAGCACTAGCGGCCAAATATTTTGCACCAAAAAAGATAGTAGCTATTGGTATTATAGGAACAGGTATTCAAGCAAAATTACAATTAGAATACCTTCAACAATATACCTCTTGTAAAACAGTGTGGATATGGGGTAGAAATATAAAAAATGTTGAGAAATTAAAATCAGAACTGAGTGATAAGTTTGTAATACATATCGCAAAAACACCCAATGAAATCTCAAAACATTGTAATATAATTGTTACTACCACGGCTTCAAAAGAACCGCTATTATTATCAGAAGATATTTTACCAGGAACTCATATCACAGCTGTAGGTTCTGATACTTCAGAAAAGCAAGAATTACAAAGTGAAATTTTAGGCAAAGCTGATATCGTGATTGCAGATAGTATTTCTCAAAGTAAAAGTAGAGGAGAGGTTTATAGAGCGATTCAACAAGGTGCGATACTCCCAGAGAAAGTTGTTGAACTGGGTAATGCTATTAAAAATGAGGGGCTACAAAGGAGTAATGAACAGCAAATTAGTGTTGTAGACCTTACAGGTGTTGCTATACAAGATATTATGATTGCAAAATCAATTTATACAAACTACAAAAAACAATAGATTATGAATATTCCAATTTTTGAACTAGAACGAGTACAGTCTTTATTTGAAAACACTGTTGATTATAATTTGACAGAGAGTGGTTTTCATCCGTATACACTAAATGAATTATTAGATAAACAACAAATAGATACACTTACTAATACAGTATTAGGATATGGACAGACCAATGGATCTATACCATTGCGTAAAAGAATAAGCGCTCTTTATAATGGGGCTAATGAAGAGAATGTTTTGGTAACCAATGGTTCTTCTGAAGCAAATTTTATTGCATGTCATACGCTATTAGAAAAGGGAGATGAAGTTGTAATGATGGTTCCTAATTATATGCAGATTTGGGGTATTGCAGAAGAAATGGGATGTATTCCTAAAGCTTTTCAGTTACTTGAAGAAAATAATTGGAAACCAGACTTAGAACAATTGAAAAAATTGGTTACCTCAAAAACTAAAATGATTGCCCTTTGTAACCCCAATAATCCAACAGGATACACGCTTACTAAAGAAGAAATGAAAGAAATTATAACTATAGCCAAGAGTGTAGATGCCTGGGTATATTGTGACGAAGTGTATCGCGGAGCGGCTTTAGATGGAAATGTAAGACAAAGTTTTATGGGTATGTATGATAAAGTAATGGTAAACGGAGGGCTATCAAAAGCCTATGCTTTACCAGGGTTACGCTTAGGGTGGTTAGTTGGCCCAGAAAAAATAATTGCAGATACATGGGCATACCATGATTATACATCAATTACAGCAGGAATTATGAGCCACTATATAGGAGAAATAGCACTACAACCAGCGAAACGTCTGGAAATTTTAAATAGAAATAGAACCATGCTTAATGAAAACTTGAAAGCAGTAAAAGAATGGTTGAATCAGTATGGGGATTTGTTTGAATATACAGCTCCACAAAGTGGAGGAATGCTGTTTATAAAATATAATTTAGAAATCAACTCTACAGAACTAGCAGAATGGCTGCGTAAAGAAAAAAGTGTTTTTATTCTCGCGGGTGATTGTTATGGGATGGATTATCATTTTAGAATAGGCATAGGAGAACGCAAGGATTATATTTTGGCTGGATTAGAACGAATTAAGCAAGCTTTAAAAGAACGTTTTGATATTTAAACTTGGTAGTGTATAAAGAGTATAAATACAGTAACCTTGGTATTATTCCTGAATTGATTTTTTGCTCATTAAGTGAGACCTTAATGCTCAGAAATTAAAGGTTTGTTTCAAACGAATACTTCATGAGTTTACTACCAAAGTAATTTATCAAAAAATCAATTCAGGAATGGTATCAGGAATTTGTACAGGTTATTGTCTTAAAAATATTTTGAGAGCATCACTCTTTTGCATTGCATAGGCAAGTGATTTGTTATAGAATGATTTCTCTGGTTTGTAATTTGTTAAGGATAATACGTTGGGTAATTCCATCCCCCATGATCCTGATTTTGTTGTCTCACCAGGGATAATCATTACCACATGCCCGTAAGTTTCTGAGGTGTCAATGATTAATGATAAACCACCTCTCTCACTATGTTCTAATGCCTGTTGTATGCTTTCTTGATTTATTGTACCTAATTGTAGCCAGTGTTTTGACCGTTCTGCAATCGGACGAATACTGTCATATACCACATACCCTAATTTGGGGTCATTAAACTCGGTAAGCTCGTGCATTTTTGTAATCACTTTGGTAATACTATTTCTACAATCATTACGTTCGGTAGCTGCTTTTTTACAAGTGATAAAATTTTGAACTTCCTGTTCAAAATCTACATCATTAGGTGATGATGCAGGGGTAGAGCGAGTTTCTGTTTGCCGTGTTTCTGTTGGATTGATATCGCGATCTGTAGTTGATTCTATCTCGTCTTGAGTTTCGATATCTTTTTGTTTTTGATTCTCTTTACAAGCAAAGACAAAAGCGAACATAAGGAGCAGTACTATGTTTTTTTTCATGAGTATTGTTTTTTTATTAATTGAATAGAGCTTGTGTATTGATTCTTATTTTTTATAGTGATAATGTCCAATAATTTTATAGTCAAACAAGCAATCAGCGATTACTTGACCTCCGCCAATGTTATGTACGATAAGATACCGTTGTTTATCTTCTGATTTTTTATTTACTACCAAGCCAATGTGTGTCATACCTCCTCCCAGATTCCAGCAAACGATATCTCCTGGCAGATATTCTTCTGGATTCATAGAGATTTTTTTGACTTTTCCGAATCGAGAAAAAAACTTCATTAGATTAGGCACTCTTCTATGGTCTATATTTTTATCTGTTCTTGATAGCCCCCAATTTTTGGGATATACTTCAAAATTAGCTCGCATATCCTCATGTACTTCTTTTTGAAGATCAATATCTAGTGCTCTGTATGCTCTGATAATAACATCTGTGCAAACCCCTGTGCCTTCTGGTACATCCCCGTTTGGGTATGCTATTGCATAATAAGTAGGGTCGTAGATCACTTGATCTTTGGTTAATGCCAGTCCAGCATCTGATAATTTTGTATTGAAATCGGTTTGTCCATACCCAAGTTGAATTATGCAGGTAAGCAAAAATAAAAGTGTACGATAGTTTTTAATTTTCATTTACTTACAGATGTTTAGTTTATACTTACTAATGTTTCAAAGCTCTTGATTGTTACTATGTCATGATCAAATTATCGAATATTTTTTACAAAATCACCAATACCTTTTGGTCCATTTTGCGTGAGATGTTTGATAAAAGCAGATCCAATAATAGCTCCATTGGTATTTTTGGTTGCTTGTGTAAAGGTGTCTTTATTACTGATACCAAAACCAACTATTTGAGGGTTTTTGAGCTGCAAAGCTTCAATACGTTCAAAGTAGTGCTGCTGTGTGTCTCCAAATGTACTTTTTGCCCCAGTGGTACTGGCAGAGCTTACCATATAAATAAAACCATTGGATACACTATCAATGAATCGAATTCGCTCATTAGAAGTTTGTGGCGTGATTAGAAAAACATTGATCAGTCCATATTTTTCAAAAATCTCTTGATAGTGTTCATGATATTCTGCTACGGGTAAGTCAGGGATAATCAATCCATCAATACCTATTTCTTGGCATTTGGCACAAAAGGCTTCTACCCCATATTGCATCATAGGGTTAAAGTATCCCATAATAATTAAAGGTATGTTTACCGATTTGCGAATATCTTTTAATTGCTCAAACAGAAGGTGTGTTGTCATTCCGTTTTTTAAGGCGATAGTAGAACTTTCTTGTATGGTAGGGCCATCTGCTAGAGGATCACTAAATGGTAATCCTATTTCGATCATATCTACACCGTGTTGCTCCAGATTCTGAATTATTTCTACAGTATCATGAAGTGAGGGATATCCTGCAGTAAAATATAAGGATAGTAATTTTTTGTCCTCGGCTAATTTTTGGTTGATTCTGTTCATAAAAGTGGTATGTTTTTCTCCTGATTAATATAGAGGTGGTATAAACTTTTTTGATTCTGGAAAAAAAGTTTACATCACTTCATAGCGTATGTATTGTTGATTTATAATTTAAAATAGTCTATGTAGGTGTCAAGGTCTTTGTCTCCACGACCAGAGAGGCTAATTACAACAATATCATCTGGTGCAAATTTTTTGTCATTAAAAATAGCCAATGCATGCGAGGATTCTATAGCAGGAATGATACCTTCTAGTTGTGATAGTTCTAATCCTGCTGCCATTGCATCTTCATCTGTAACCGAGTAAAATTCTCCTCTATTGGTTTTGTATAAATGTGCATGTAATGGCCCGACACCAGGATAATCTAATCCTGCCGAAATAGAATAAGGCTCGGTTATTTGCCCGTCTGTAGTTTGCATCAATAGTGTTTTGCAACCGTGTATGATTCCTTCTTTACCCAATTGAGAGGTTGCTGCGCTCTCACCACTATGCACACCTTTTCCTGCGGCTTCTACAGCTATAATACCTACTTTGGGTTCTTCTAAGAAATGATAGTAGGTTCCTGCAGCATTACTACCTCCGCCAATACATGCAACCACATAATCGGGGTTTTCTCTTCCTTCTTTTTCTTTAAGTTGCCATTTGATCTCTTCTGATATGATTGATTGAAAACGTGTTACCATATCAGGGTATGGATGTGGGCCTATAGCAGAACCTATAATATAGTGCGTATCAACGGGATTATTGATCCAATCACGTATGGCTTCATTTGTTGCGTCTTTTAGTGTTTTGCTTCCTGATTTGGCAGCTCTTACTTCTGCGCCCAGCATTTTCATTCGTGCTACATTGGGAGCTTGCCTCTTTATATCAATCTCACCCATATACACAATGCATTTGATCCCCATAAGAGCGCATACAGTTGCGGTAGCAACCCCATGTTGTCCTGCTCCCGTTTCTGCAATAATTCTGTTTTTGCCAAGTCGTTTGGCTACAAGAATTTGTCCAATGGTATTATTTACTTTATGAGCTCCCGTGTGATTAAGGTCCTCACGTTTTAAGTATACTTTTGTGTTGTGTTTTTTAGAAAGACGTTTGGCATAATACAAAGGAGAGGGTCGACCTACATAATCTCGTAATAATTGGTCAAATTCTTCTTTGAATGATGGCTCATTCATTATATCGAGATACTTACTTCGTAATTCTTCTACATTTGGGTAGAGCATTTCTGGAATATAAGCTCCTCCAAAATCTCCGTAATATCCTTTTTCGTTGGCTTGATAATTCATGATTTATGTGTTTTTTGTCATCTCTTCTATAATGAAATCTATTTTACCTCTTTCTTTATTTAGTAATGATTCATGTTTGCTATGAGATAACACGTTTTTTAAATTTTTTTAAATCGTCTATATTTTTTATGCCAGGGGCATTTTCAAATTTACTATTAACATCAATTGCATATAGATAGTTTGATTCTGGTCTGTTCATAAATGATGTAATGGCTTCTATTTGATCAAGGCCAATACCTCCACTCAAAATAAAGGGAGTGGTAGCGGGATAACCTTCTAGGACGCTCCAGTCAAAGGTATATCCATTACCTCCTTTTTCTTTTCCTTTGGTATCAAAAAGAAAGCAATCTACAATGGTTTCATATGGAGTTAATATGTCAAAATCAAAAGTATCTTTGATAGAGAATACTTTCCATATTTTGATTTGATCTTGTTGCTCTATATCAGATTTTATATTGGATATAGATTGACAACGTGTTTTTAATTTTTGACAGTATACGGGGGATTCATTACCATGCAATTGAATGACTCTAAAACCGTATTGCTGTACTTTTTCTATAACATAATCAATAGAGGCATTTACAAAGACTCCTACTTTTTTGATAGGTGATGGTACTGTAGGGATATCACCTTCAAAATTTCTGGGAGATTTTGGATAAAAAATGAATCCTAAATAATCAGGTTGTAACATAGTTACTTGCTGAATATTCTCAGGAGATTTCATTCCGCAAACCTTTATTTTTATGATATTATTTTTCAATGCTAAAGATTTGATGGTTCTAACTTGATATTTGTATTATCAAAATTGATATTATGAGCAAAATTATATACTTCACTAAAACTGTCTAACATATTTGGTTCTTCGATATCAGCAAGTATTTTACGTATTAATTTGGATTCAAAATAATGCTTTTTTGAAGTTGAGTATTTTACCAATTGACTACCGATTGTTTTATAGAATAGTTTTTCTATGGTAGTTTTGTTTTTTGGTTCTTCTGCAACTAGCTCAATTTCAACACCACATTTTTGCAAAATATTGGTGATAATATATTGTGTGGGCACATTTTGGGTCAATGTAATATTTAGTTGTTCTTCTTTGATCTCTGCGGCACGTATGATTCCTTTTGCTACATAATCAACAGGAACGATATTAAGTCCTCCATCTATGTTTAATGCCATTCGTATTTTTCCTAAATCGGGATATAGTTTTTTCATTTTTTTGAAGAACTCTCCAATAGAATAGAATACAATGTACCGACTGCTTACAAATTTTGGATAATCAATAAGCCTTCCTGATACTACACTAGGTCTGGCAATGGTGCAACTGAAATCATTTTCTTTAGCGATTTCTAATACTAGCTTTTCAACTTTCATTTTATAGGCTTCATAGAAGTTTCTAAAATCAAAGTCGGTTGCAGAGTGATAGTCATCGGTAATTTCACCTTCTATTTCTCCTCTGGAAAAAGCGGTGCTTACAAAAACGAGTTTTTTTGTTCGTGATTTGATTACCTCAAAAAATGCTTGCGTATTGATATAGTTTACATGTGCGATTTCATTTTTTGCTTTTTCTGTATTGCTTAGGTTTACAGAAGCGGCTAAATGATACACGGTTATGTTATTTCCTGCATCAGCAGGAAGTGTAAAGTTGTTAATCTCTCCTTCGATTACATGAATATACTTTTCTAAATATTCTTTGTAAAAAGGAGCTATTTTTTGCGGGATGAGTTGTTCTGTAAATACTTCATCCAGAAGGCGTTGTTTTGCTGATTTTGTTGGTTGTTTACGAATTAACACATAAATGGCTGCTTCTTCGTTTTTGGAATACAGGTCAAATAATAATTCAAACAATACATGTGAACCTATATTTCCTGTTACTCCTGTTACTAATACTGTATTCATTTCAACTTTTTTATAAATTCTATAGCGCTAGTACCTGGATCGTCAGTTTTCATAAAGTTTTCCCCAATAAGAAAACCCTTGTATCCATACTGTTGCAGGTCTTTTATGGCTTCTATATTACTGATGCCACTTTCTGAAACTTTTACAAAATCATCGGGTATTTGTGTACTTAATGTTTTACTGATATCGGTACTTACCTCAAAAGTTTTTAAGTTTCTATTATTTACTCCCAACATATCAAGAGAGGGCATTATTGATTTTTCTAGCTCTTCTTGATTATGTACTTCTAATAACACATCTAGTGATAAGCTTTTTGCAAATTGTGATAAGGATTTGATCTCATCACGAGATAAAACGGCTGCAATCAATAAAATGACATCTGCTCCATATGCTTTTGCTTCTAATAATTGATATTCATCTATGATAAATTCTTTGCGCAAGATAGGTAATTGTACTGTTGCTCTGGCTAATAATACATCTTCTAGTGAGCCTCCAAAATATTTTCCGTCTGATAGTACAGACATTCCACAGGCTCCTGCGGTTTGATATCCTTGTGCTACATCTTGTACACTTACTTTTTGATTAATCACAGCTTTAGATGGTGATCTGCGTTTATGTTCTGCTATAATACCTGTATCACTAGTGCGTAATGCTTGTGCTAGTGAATTTGTTTTGCGGTCAAATAATACTGAATTCTCGAATTGAGTAATAGGTAGTATACTTTTTTTGAGTGCAACTTCTTTGTGTTTGTCGGCAATTATTTTATCTAGAATATTCATTGTCGTTATATAATCGTTAGCGAGTAGCCTTTATTTTTTGTTTTGCTAATTTTGTGATTTTCATCACAAAATCTGTTTTTCCTTTTCTATCAAACCCTTTTGCAAATATCATATAATTTGGGCCATATCCTGATTGTATACAATATTCATAATCGAGTGTTTGCATTGCTTGAATGATAGATGTATCAAAAAGTAATTGAGATGGGATATCAATCAGCATATCTATACTACCTTTTGAAGCCAAACCAGAGATTGAGGTACTACCAATATGTTGAATATCTATTGCGGTAGCTTTTGATAATTTCTCCTCTATTAAATGTTTTTCTTTTTGAAAAACAGAGGCCCACGTTTCTTGATAGGAGATCATCTCTATCGGAAATAGTTCTCCCCATTCTTCGATAGTTAATTCTTCTAGTTTTTTATTAATAACATTCATTTTATCGTTTCAAAATATATAGATTGCTACTCTTTTATTACTTAATTACTTTTAATTCTTTCTTCTGCTGGTCATTCATAAGCAATCTAATGGATTCAAAATAATCAGTTTCGAAGGTAATTGCTATGATATCATCTGTTAAAAAATCATACTCATATTCTTTTTTGATGTTTCCATTGGGGGTGATCAAGTCTATGGTGAATATGTTTTCTTTTTCGGTGTTTAATTTTCCGTAAAATAGTTCTGCATGATAATCCTGAAATTCGAATAAACCGTATTTTTCTTCACTCCATTTTAGAATATCTAGAATGTTTGCAAACCGAAATGTATCAGGAGGAGTTGATTCAATATTTTTGAGTTTTAATACACGTGCAATTTTATCTTGTTTTGTTTTTGATTTTCTCTTTTTTATGGCACTCTTTCTATAGAGTTTAAATCCATCAATAACATAATCTACAGGTATATGCTTTACCAAAATCCATTCTTCATTTTCATCAATAAGTAGTCCAGTTTCTTTGTCTTGCCAACCTGTTATTTTATATGTTTCGACTTTCATTTTTTGATAATTTGTGATCTATTAATTTTTACTGAGCTGTTGTACTTTTTGTAGAGCGATGAGTCCTTTTCCTGAGAGTAAAGATTCTTTTGCTTTGTCAAACCCTTCTTTTGGCTGTAGCCCTTCTACTGTGGCAATTGCCATTCCTGCATTGGCGCAAACTACATTGTTTTGAGCTTCGGTTCCTTTACCACTAAGTACATTCATAAAAATAGTGGCTGATTCTGCAATAGAATTACCGCCATAGATTTGTTCTTGAGTGAGTGTTGGCACTCCAAAATCCAATGGTGAGAGCATGCCTTCTGTTGTGTTAGAGATGGTTTTTGTATTTCCTGTTAATGAGATTTCGTCATAGCCATCTAAAGCGTGTATAATTGTAAAGTTTTTATCGGTGTTTTGATATAGATATCCATACATTCTGGCTAATTCTAAATTAAAAACACCTACGATTTGATTTTTTGGAAAGGCTGGATTTACCATTGGTCCGAGCATATTAAAAAAAGTTTTTACTCCTAATTCTCTACGAATAGGTGCTACGTTTTTCATAGCTGGGTGAAATAAAGGTGCGTGTAATACGCAGATTCCTGCTTCATCGATACTGCGTTTGAGAAAATCTTTATCATTACTGAATTTGACTCCCAAGTGTTCCATAACATTAGAGCTACCACATGTAGATGAAACGCCATAATTACCGTGTTTGGTGACTTTGATTCCTGCTCCTGCTGAGACAAAAGAGGAGAGGGTTGAGATATTAAATGTATCTTTACCATCACCACCAGTACCACATAAATCAACTGGATTGTATTCGCTAAGATCGATTGCAATGCATAGCTCTAATAGGGCATTTCTAAATCCTTCTAATTCTTCTATGGTGATACTACGCATCATAAATACTGTGAGAAATGATGCTATTTGACTTTGATTGTATGCTCCTTTTGAGATGTTGACCAAAACCCTTTTGGCTTCTTCTTTTGAGATGGTCTCGTGATTGATTAATCGGTTGAGTAAGTTTTTCATCTGAATCGTGTTTGATATTATTTTTGTTTTTTCAGAAAATCTCTAGTTAGTTTTTTATCCAGTTTTCTAATATTTTTTTTCCATCAGGTGTCAATACTGATTCTGGATGAAACTGCACACCTCGTACATCTAATTCTTTATGTCGTAATGACATAATTTGTCCATTTTGATCGTATGATGTGACCTGTAAGCAATCGGGTAGGTTTTTATCTGCTACTACCCAAGAGTGATATCTACCTACATCAAAGGTAGCATCTAGACCGTCAAAAAGGAGTTCATCTTTTACAGATAATGTTACGTGGGTAGCAACCCCGTGATAGACTTCATCAAGGTTGATGAGGTCACCTCCAAAGACTTCTCCTATAGCTTGTTGACCAAGGCAAACACCAAAGATACTTTTGGTGGAGGCATAGGTTTTTATAATATCTTTTAATAATCCTGCTTCATCAGGAATTCCTGGGCCAGGTGATAGTAGTATTTTTTGAAATGGTTCTATGTCTTCTAATTGTAATTGGTCATTACGCTTTACAGTTACTTCACATCCTAGATCTTCGAGATAATGAACGAGATTATACACGAATGAATCATAATTATCGATTACTAATATTTTGTTGCTCATTGTTTTTTGTCGTTTCAAAGTTTTGTTGTCTTATTACTTTGTCTCTATGTTATTTTGTGTTAGGGATAAGAGCTTGGCTACCATGTAGCGCGGATAGCCCGACCCGTAGGGGAACACCGTTATATTTCTTCAGCAAGTTTTAATGCCTTAGTCAATGCTCCTAGTTTATTATATACTTCTTGTAATTCACTTTCTTCATTTGATTCGTTGACCAATCCTGCTCCTGCTTGCCAATGCAGTTCATGATTTTTACTTAAAAATGTACGAATCATAATAGCATGGTTGAAATTTCCTGAAAAATCCATAAACCCGATGGCACCCCCATAAAAATCACGATTGATGTTTTCGTATTTTTCAATTAATTGCATGGCCATATGTTTTGGAGCCCCGCTTAGAGTACCCGCAGGAAATGTGTCTCCTACGATTTGCATAGTAGAGGTATTCTTATGTTTTTTGCTGGTTACTTTACTTACCAGATGAATTACATGAGAATAAAACTGGAC
Source organism: Aquimarina aquimarini (assembly GCF_900299535.1). Taxonomy (GTDB): domain Bacteria; phylum Bacteroidota; class Bacteroidia; order Flavobacteriales; family Flavobacteriaceae; genus Aquimarina; species Aquimarina aquimarini. The sequence continues at coordinate 20,109 of NZ_OMKE01000001.1, forward strand.
TTCTCTATAGTTTTCTACGGTCACTTGATTTCCGTTTCGGCTAAGATCATTACGGGCAAGGTCTACCAGCATTACATGTTCTGCATTTTCTTTTTCGTCTACAGATAGTTTTTTGGCAAGTTCTGCATCTTGCTCATCGTTTCCTGTACGTTTAAATGTTCCTGCAATAGGATGAATCTCTGCAATGTCATCTTTGACAACTAATTGTGCTTCTGGAGAACTGCCAAATATTTTGAAATCACCATAATCAAAATAAAAGAGGTAAGGAGAGGGGTTGACACTGCGTAGTGCTCGGTATACATTAAATTCGTCTCCTTTGAATTTTTGAGAGAATCGTTTGGATAGCACCAATTGAAATACATCACCACGATGACAATGTTTTTTTGCTAATGTAACGTGTTCTTTATATTGTTCGTCATCAAGATTAGAGGTTGTGTCTCCTACTGTTGAGAAATTATAAGAGGCAAAATTTTTGATTTTGAGTAAGGATTCTATTTCATCAATATTACTTTCTGATTGATAGCAATGTGCAAAAATATAGGCCTCATTTGTAAAGTTACTAATGGCAATAATATTTTGATATACTGTGTATTGTATGTCTGGAATGTTTAATGATTTTTCTTTTTTGGTAATGGAGATATCCTCAAAATAGCGAACGGCATCATAGGCAATATATCCAAAAAGACCATTGTTTATGAATTTGAAATCACTTTTTGAAGTTTCGAATTGATTACCAAATTGCTCGATAACTTCTGGGATATTGATATCTTCTGTGATAGGAGTTTCTATGATGCTTTTATCAGGAAAGGATTGATAAATGGTTTCATTCTCTATTTTGATGTTGGCAATTGGGTTACAACAGATATATGAAAAACTGTTTTCACTACCTCTATAATCATTGTTTTCTAATAATAAACTATTAGGAAAACGATCTCTTATTTTTAAATAAACGCTTACAGGAGTAAAAGTGTCTGCCAGAACTTGTTTGAAATGTGTGGTTAATTTATAACTCATTGTATGGTTCTAATATTTTTTTTAATTAGTACTTCTTATATAGAAAACAAAAAAAAGGCTTGTCGTGATTTGACAAGCCTTTTATATGTTTACTTAACATAATGACAGGGTCTATCTCACGACGCTTTCGTTCGAAAAGACCACCACCAATTGTTTGTTAAGATTGTTTTCATTTTTCTATTTATTGAGTCAAATATATAAATTAATTATAATTGGTACTAAAAAAAAATTACATTTTTAAGTTTACGGCTAATTCAAACTCGTCATTGATCGTTTTGTCTCCTAGATTATCAAAGAAACTTCCTGATCCGTATTTGATATCGTAATCGGTTCTGTCTACAGTAAGAATTGTAGAGGCAGTGTTTCCTTTTACAGTAAGGATAAACTTAACAGGGTTTGTTTTTCCTTTGATAGTCAAATCTCCTAGGATACTATATCCATTTTCACTTTTTTTAGCTTTTTTTATGACTAGCTTGGCTGTTTTATGGTTGGTAACTCCAAAAAAGTCATCAGAGTTTAGATGTCCTTCTAGGTCTTCTTTTCCTTTTCCTGCTTGAAGATCTGTAACAGCTAGTGAGGTCATATCTACTGTAAATTCACCTCCTGTTATTTTATCACCATCAAATACGATTGATCCTTCTGATAGATTTAATGTTCCTGTATGAGATCCTGTAACTTTTTTACCAGTCCATTGAATTGAACTTTCTGATGCTTTAATTTCTTTTTTCTGAGCAAAAGATGAGGTGGTTGCGATTACAGCAATTGCTAGGATGAATAATTTAGATTTTGTTTTCATGATTTAAAATAAGATTGCTTGTTAATTATTAATTTGTACTTCTTAGTTTGTTTAGTAAATTATTAAGGAGTATTAAATCCTCTTCAGAAAAAGTTGAAGTAACTTGGTTTTCAAATTGCTCTACTGCAAGGCTTACTTTGTCAAGAAATGACTTGCCTTGTTTTGTAATTGTAATTTCAACCTTTCTACGATTAGAAGGACATGTAATTCTTTGCGCATATCCTTTTTTGATAAGTTTATCTACCAATCGTGTCGTATTACTCATTTTATTGACCATTCTTTCTTGTATTGTAGAAAGATTGGCGGGTTTCTCTTTCTGCCCGTTTAAAATTCGTAATACGTTAAATTGTTGTAATGATATATCATATGGTTTTAATACCATATTAATTTTATCCATTATCCAATTCTCTGTGTATAGTAAATTTATCACGACTTTTTTTGAAAGAGGAAGTGCTGTTTCTGTTTTTATAATTTTTTCTATTTTCACATTTGTATGTACAACGTTTGTATGTACAAATGTATATTGAATTTTGTTTTGAAAACTCTAAAAGGTTATTAATTCTTTGTTAAAATACGGTTTTTAAGGATTGTTTAATAGTATTATTGTGTTTTAGAACGTATTACCATTTGGGTATGTTTAAACGTAATTTTTAGATAATTTTTAGTTAAAACATAGAAACCTTGTTAATTTTCTTTTGCATGGCTCATGGTTTTGATAAATTAGTAAGATGTTGAGAATTTTTTTATATATCACACCCCTGTTACTCTTTGTAAATTGTAAAGGAGAACAAACCGTTGCACTAGATGCAACCGATGTTTTTGAGAGTAAAGGTGTAGAAATACCTGTATATGATTTTGAGAGTTTTAAACCTTTGTTGACTATTAATGATGGCAAAACAAGAATCATTAATTTTTGGGCTACATGGTGTAAACCTTGTATTGTAGAGTTACCTTATTTTGAATTGATAAATAGTAGGTATCCCGATGATAAAGTAGAAGTGATTTTGGTGAGTTTGGATTTGCCTAGTCAAGTAGAGTCTAGATTAATTCCGTTTGTTAAAAAACAAAAAATAAAAAGTAAAATTATTTTACTGGATGATCCAGATGCAAATAACTGGATTCCAAAAGTAAATAGTAAATGGTCGGGTTCTATTCCAGCAACAATTATTTATAAAAATGGAACTAGTAATTTCTATGAAAGATCTTTTACTTATAATGAGCTGGAAAAAGAGTTGAAGAAAGTATTGTAAAATGAGTTCGATATATAATCTAGTGTAATAAAAATTAAACCAATGAAAACTTTAAAAATTCTAGTTGGAGTAGCTTTTGTAATAGCAGTGAGTGCTTTTGCAATAGATAAAGTTTCTGATAGTAAAATTGATAAAGGGTATGCTATAGGAGATGTTGCTACAGATTTTAAATTAAAAAATGTTGATGAATCGATGATTTCATTGGTAGATTATAAAGATGCCAAAGGATTTATTGTTGTTTTTACATGCAATCATTGCCCATATTCTGTTGCTTATGAAGATAGAATCATTGCGTTGGATGCAATGTTTAAGCAAAAGGGATATCCTGTTATCGCAATAAATCCCAATAACTCAAAAGCGTATCCAGAAGATAGTTTTGATAATATGAAGATAAGAGCCAAAGAGAAAGGTTTTTCTTTTCCATATTTATTAGATGATGGCCAAAAAATATACCCACAGTACGGAGCCAAAAAAACGCCACATGTATATGTGCTAGAAAAGACAGGAGCAGGTAATCTTGTTCGTTATATTGGTGCTATTGATAATAATTACAAAGATGCATCTAAGGCAGATCTGAAATATGTAGAAGATGCTGTAAATGCTTTGTTAAAAGGTGAGAAAGTTCCTGTAGAAATTACAAAAGCAATAGGTTGTAGTATCAAAGCATAATATAAAACTATTATTATATTCTTATTTTTGATACATTGAAGGTGTCGTTTTAATAAGTACTTTTTATATTTGTATAGTATAAAATATAAACTTTAGTACAATTTATTATAATGGCAGAAGATATCACACAAGAAGAATGGCAAGAGCAAATTGCTAATGACAGCAATGCAGTAATTCTGGATGTAAGAACAGAAGAAGAGGTAGAAGATGGTTTTATCCCTAATATGCTTAACTTAGATATTCGTCAAGGACAGGATTTTCTTGATGAATTAGAAAAACTAGATAAATCAAAAAACTATTATGTGTATTGCCGCTCAGGCGCTAGAAGTGCTCAGGCATGTACATTAATGAATCAGATGGGATTCAAAACCGCATATAACCTGATAGGAGGTTTTATGAATTGGGATGGAGAAACCGCAGAATAAATAATTGTAATGAAAATTAAATCTTTTTTTATAGTTGCTTTTCTTTCATTAGTTTTTTTTAATTGTAAAAAAGAAGAAGAGGCTCCTGCAGTAGAATTAATTACTGTTGAAGAAATGGATTCTCTGTTAGAAATGAGAAAGGTACGACTTATTGACGTGCGAACCCCAGGAGAGTACTCAGAAGGGTATATAGAAGGAGCAGAGAATATTGATTTTAATGCTGATAACTTTGAAGAGCTTATTGGTAAGGTTGATAAGACCAAACCTGTTATTATTTATTGTCGTAGTGGCGGGAGAAGCAAAAAATGTTCTGAGTATATGAAGAAGGCTGGTTTTGTGAAAATATACGATCTTGATGGTGGGCTCACAGAATGGAAATCAAAACAAAAAAAGATTATTAAATAGGTTTTTTATTACTAGATCTTATTTATAAAAAAAAATCAGAATTCTTACCATAAGAATTCTGATTTTTTTATGCTTTATGGTTGAGATTATTATTTACAATATAGTTAAAACGGTAAGCCTTTATAGAAAGTATCATTTACCAACCTTGCGCTTCCTAGAAGTATTGCTTTTTCTTGTAGTTCACTTTTATGTATTTTGATAAAGCACTTTTGTTCATTTAATCTTTTTTCTAGAGTAGCTGCAAAGAAGGGCCATGCTTTTGCAATACTACCTCCTATAACTATAGCCTCTGCATCATACGATTTTAACCACGGACTTAAAAATTCTGCTAAGTTTTCTGAGAATTCATCAAAAACCTGCTGTACAGCAACATCATTTTGCAAAGAAGCTTCTGTAAGTTCTTTTACATTATTGATTGTCGTATTTGTGATTTCTTTATATCGTTTTGTAAACCAGCGGGTAGAAAAATAATCATCTGCGATCCCATCTTTATAAGGTATGTGATATAATTCTCCATCTTTTGGGATTCCGTCTCCTGAAAGAATAGGGAGTCCATGAAAAAGGAAAGATGCTCCAAAACCTGCTCCTAATGTGATGCCAAGGCCTCTACGAATAGATTTTAGTTTTCCACGCCATACCTCACCAATACCAAAACAAGCGGCATCATTATAAAAACGTATAGGGATGTCATCTGATAACTGTAATTTCTTTTTTAATAATTCTTTGATATTTAAGCAGAAAAGAGCATCGTACTTTTGTTGCATTTTAAAAGCAAAAATTCCATTGTGATAATCAAAAGGTCCAGGTATTGCTATACCAATCCCTTCCATAGGAGCTTCTAGAGTGTCTATTACTTTTTGTAATGCAAATATCCATCGTTCTAATATTTCATCTGCACTTGCTTTATTATTTACACTCATAGAAACTAGATTAGTTTCTGATAGTTTATTTGTTTTGGGATCTATCCCTGCAACGGTTATGTAGTTTCCTCCAATATCTACTCCTAATATCATTTTTTGTATACAATCTGTTTAGTACAATGTGCTAAAAAAAGCTTTTGCTTACCATCAAAATTACAATTTATAATAGTTTTCTGTCTGATAATTATTAATTATTCTTACTGCTATAGAAGAATTATGGTCTTTACTTTTGGTAATAATTCAAAAATGATGATTTCTTCTAGAACTAGAGATTAAAAAATATACAGTGACAAGAGAAAAAATAGGAAACCTATCTTTTGAATATCGTATAGTTATAAAAAAATCCCCAAGACCCCTCTTGAGGATTTTATTGATTTTTAATGTTATTTTAAGGTAAATACTTTGAATATTAGATCTTTTTGGGAGTGTTACTCATTTCAAACACAAGTTCTCCTCCGTCACTAATATCATGATGTGATAGTGTTATGCCTTCTATGATTGTACCATTTATAGATACTTGATGTACATAGATATTATCCTTGCTTTGATTTTTAGCACTGATGGTCAATATTTTTCCGTTTTCTAGATGTATGATCGCTTCTTTTATCAAAGGACTACCTAATGCATAATCAGAAGAACCAGGGGTAACAGGATAGAACCCTAAGCTACTGAATATGTACCAAGCACTCATTTGTCCAGCATCATCATTACCACATAGCCCATCTACTGTAGGTCCATACATGGTATCCATAATCATACGAACCCGTTCTTGGGTTTTATGAGGTTTCCCTGTCCAATTATACAGGTAGGGGATATGATGTCCTGGTTCATTACCATGTACATAGTTTCCTATGATACCATCTCTGGTTATGTCTTCATGTTTTTCTATAAATTTATCATCTAATTTCATGGTAAACAAAGAATCTAGATGTTGACTAAAACGCTCGTTACCGCCCATCATTTTTATCATTTTATCTAATTGATGAGGCACATACAATCCGTAGTTCCATGCATTACCTTCAATAAAACCTTGACCATGTGTGTCTAATGGATCAAACTTTTTTCTGAATGTACCATCAGATAGTTTGGGACGCATATATCCTATTTTGGCGTCATATACATTGTTGTAATGCTCTGATCTATTCAGGAAGGTATCCATAGTTTTTTTATCGTCTGTACTTTTTGCAATTTGGGCAATACACCAATCATTGTATGCTAGTTCTAATGTTTTAGAAACAGAAGAGTGGCTTTTGTCATCAGGTACATATTGGTATTTGATATAATCTCCAAGGCCATCGAAATAAGGGACATTGGCGGTACTTACAGATGCTTTTAATGCTTGTTTTTTATCAAAGTCACCAACATTTTTGGCTATTGCATCAGCAATTACAGAGGTTGCATGATATCCTATCATACACCAATTTTCATTGGCATAATGACTCCAGATAGGTAACATTTTATGTACGCTCTGTTCTTGATGAGTGAGCATTGATTTTATCATATCATTATTACGTGCTGGTTGAGTGATGTTGAATAAAGGGTGTAATGCTCTATAAGTATCCCAAAGAGAAAATACAGAATAATTGGTGAAACCTTCTGAAGTATGAATGTTTTGATCCAGTCCAAGGTACTGCCCGTCCACATCTTCGTATACGATAGGACTGAGCATAGTGTGATATAAAGCAGTGTAAAAAGTGGTTTTGTCTTTTTTGTCAATCGTTTTTACTTCTATTTTTGACAATTCATCATTCCATTTTTTTTTTGTTTGTTGCTTAGTATTTTCAAAATCCCATTCTGGGAGTTCGGTTTGTAAATTATTTAATGCTCCTGTAGTACTTACTGATGATAGTGCAAATTTGATATTAATTTTTTCATTGGTTTTTGTGTCAAAATTAAAATATGCACGAATATTTTTTCCTGCCATTTCTGGGAAATTGTGTTGCTGATCAAAACGGCGATAGAAACCATCGTATTTAACAGCATCATATTTTTTATGGCCATAACTGGTAAAAGGTTTGGAAAATTGCATTGCAAAAAATACCTTTTTTGTTCTTGCCCAGCCTGTAGTTTGTCTATACCCCGTTATTAAAGAATCATTTTCTACTCGTATGAAAGTCCATACGTTTTTATCATCATGATGGTATACATTATACACCAAGTCCAAAAGGATATGTGCATCTTTTGTTTCTGGAAAAGTGTATTGATGGAATCCTACTCGTTCTGTGGCTGTAACTTCTGCGGTAATGTTATAGTCAGATAATTTTACTTTGTAATAACCTGGTGATGCAGACTCTTCATCATGCGAGAAAGTGGAATAAAACCCTTTTGATTCGTCTTTGGTTTTTATAGGATCAAGGATGAGGTCGCCTGTGGTTGGCATTATCAAAAAATCTCCTAAATCTGAGTGTCCTGTACCACTCAAGTTTGTGTGGGAGAAGCCTATTATGGTAGTATCCCTGTATTGATAACCTGCACAGTATTCGTAGGTTTCTTTGTTGTATTTACCGTCTTTGTGAAACATTTTTTCAAAGTTGGTTTGTGGGCTTACTTGTACCATACCAAAAGGTGCAGTTGCTCCAGGGTAGGTGTGTCCCATTTTGCTAGTACCAATAAATGGATTTACATATTGAGTAAAATCTACTTTTGCTATCTCTTTACTAGGTGTGGATTGAGTAACAGGTGTTTTGGTTGTTTCTTTACAGGATGATAAACAAAGTATTCCTGCGATTAGAATTGAAAGATATTTCATTGGTGATGATTTTGTTTGTCTTTTATTGAGTCAATGAATTGTTGTTAATTTCTAAGGCTTTCTTTTTTGTTTTTATGATACCATAAAAAACGATGTATAGATAACATACTATCAAAAGTATTAATGCTATTTTAAAACCTATATGATCAGAGAGTAATCCAAATACTGGTGGAATTATCGCTCCTCCTACTATCATGGTGCACAATACGCCAGATGCCTGTGGTTTTAAGTCATCTAATCCTTCTAGGGATAATGAGAATATTGTAGGGAACATTATAGAATTGAATAAGCCTACGAGTAGAATACTCCACATAGAAACAAAACCAGAAGTTACCATAGATATTATAATGAATAATACGGCTCCTATGGCAAAGAAGCTAAGTACTTTTGAAGCTTTTATAATTTTGGTAAGGTGTGCTCCTACAAATCGCCCGATCATCGCGCCACTCCAATAAAAAGTAACAAAAGCACCAACTACAGCCTTATTGTCTAAGGTTTCGCTATCTGATCCTAAAATACTCTCTGATATGCTTTTCATTATTGCGTTTTCCTTAATTAATGTAGCTAGATTCATATCAAGAAAATAGTTAATTAGATAGCTTCCAATTGCTACTTCTGCTCCTACATATACAAAAATTCCTATTGCACCTAGTAGTAAGGATTTACTTTGTATTACTTTTATATATCCTCCTTTTGGACTGCTTTTGATTAATTTGGGAAGTTTTATAAATATAAAAATAAAAGCGAGTATCACTACAAATACAGCAATGCCTATAAAAGGTGATTGTACTGCGGCTGCTTCAGAAATATAATATTGTTCTTTGTCTATAGTATTGAGAGCAGAGATTTCTTGTGTGTTTTTTACCTTATCACTTAATATGAACATAGCTCCAATTGCGGGGGCAATAGTTGTTCCCAAAGAGTTAAAGGCTTGCGATAGGTTGAGCCTGCTAGAGGCACTTTCCTCTGGGCCTAAGACAGCTACATAAGGGTTTGCGGCAACTTGTAGAATGGTAATCCCACTTGCTACAACAAAATAGGCTAGCATAAAAATACTAAATTCACGATAGGAGGCTGCTGGATAAAATAATAGGCATCCTGTAGCAAGAGTTAGTAGTCCTAATATGATTCCTTTTTTGTATCCTATTTTTGATAAAATAAACCCAGAAGGGATCGATAATAAAAAATAGGCGCCAAAAAAGGCAAATTGAACCAATCCAGCTTGAAAATAGTTTAGTGTAAAAACTTCTCTTAGTCTAGGGATTAATGAGTCAACAAGTACTGTGATAAAACCCCATAAAAAAAATAGTGAGGTCAGGAATATAAAAGCACTTTTATATGTTTTACTGTTTTTCAAAATCGTAGTTTTAGATTAAAGATAGATATTTCATTTAGTTAGGTATTTCTGTTTTTTTTGATTGAAAATGGAGTTTTTTGTAGAATATTTCATCTACCAATCGGGCACTCCCTAATAATATAGCTTTTTCTCTCAAATCACTTTGATATATTTTGGTAAAGCATCCTTGGTTTTCTAATTCTTTTTGTAAGTCTTCTGCAAAAAAATCCCATGCTTTTGCAATGTTTCCACCAATTACAATTGCATCTGTATCATATCCCTTTAACCAGGGAGATAAGAAGGTTGCTAGATTTAGAGAGAACTCTTTAAATATTTGATTTACTATAATTTTTGATGCTGTCACATGAATTAAATCTTTTACTCCGTTTATAGAAACTCCTGTTTTTTCATAATATTTCTTTATAAACCAACGAGTAGAGAAATATTCATCTGCGATTCCTTCTTTGAAGACTATATTGTATAATTCTCCATTTTCGGGAATGCCTTTTCCTGTAAGCATTGGTAATCCATTTGATAGAAAAGTAGCTCCAAAACCTGTGCCTAGGGTTATACCTATTGTTTTTTCTATTGATTTTAGTTTTCCTTTCCAGAATTCACCAATACCAAAACATGCTGCATCGTTATAGAAACGTACTGGTGTTGATTTTGATAATGCTAATCGTTTGGTGATAATCTCTTTTATATTTAACCCATATAGCGCAGTATATTTATGTTCCATTTTATAAGCAAAAATTCCTTGTTGATAATCAAATGGACCAGGCATTGCGATACAAATCCCTTCTAGAGATTCTTTGCCAATAGCATCAATGCTTTTTTGCAAAACATGGATCCATTGATCAATAATTTTATTGGCTTGAGCAGCACTGTTTATACTGCTAGAGATTATGTTTGAGTCTGGTATGTCATGACTTTGTGAATCAATACGAGCAACCGTAATATGACTACCTCCTATATCTACTCCTAATATCATTTTTTATAGTGCAATTAGTTGTTTGTTTTTTGTTTTATTTGAGTTTTTTAATACGAGTGATTAGGATGTTATTTTATTGTTTTTATGATTTTTTTCATAGCGTTTTTGGGTGTTTTTTAGAGTAAATAGAATTCTGGTTATTATTAGTTTTGAATATAGCATATTCTATACTGGTTATTTTTTGATAGTATTAGAAATATGAAAAAAACGAGAAGCGTCTATTTCTTTTTTCTCAAAATCAGGACCACTCCATAATACTTTCAAACCGATATTATCAGAACATTGAAAGTACTTGACAGTAAATTTATGTAATCCAGCGGATAGAATGATATTGTTTTTTTGAGTAAAACTAAAAGATTTCCTGCCGTCACTTTCAAATAATTCTTTATCATCAATTAGCAATTGAGCACCATCGTTGGCGGCTATTTCAAAATTGTATACTCCATTTTTTGGAACATTGATAAAACCATCAAATTTGAATCCGATCCACTCATCTCTCAATCTATGTTCTATATGAATGGTGCTAACTTTCCCTTTTTCTATAGGCTCTTCTGCTGAGAAATCATAAACAGATCTAAAAATGCCTTCGTAGTACTTATATGATAGTCCATTTTTTAGCTTGTTTTTAAGCTTTTGGCGATCTATACTTTGTAGTTTTTCTAAAAAAACAGAAGGGGTGTAGCTTGAGATTAATCCATTTTTAAAGGATTTCATTTTTAGATTGGTAGATGATTTTATTTGAAAAGGAGCTACGTATTTGGTACTCTTTTTTGTAGGTTGACTTCCATCAATAGTATAGTATATTTCCGCATCTTTTGTATCACAGCCTAAAGTAATTGTTTTGGTATCCAAAAATGATGTGTAATCAGATGTAAGATAAGGAATGCTAACTGTTTTTTGAGTGTCAGACATTGGACGATTTGTTGTAGCAACTCCCCATTTTTTATTTGGAGTATTTGTCATTTCGAATACCAATTCTCCTCCTTTTAAAATATCCTCATGCTTGAGGTATGTGTTCGGATATTCTTGTCCGTTCAGTTTTAAGGATGAAAAATAGATATTTTCTTTACTAGCATTATTGGCTTTTATAGTAAAAGTTTTACCGTTATCAAGATTGATAGTAGCTTTTTCAAAAGTTGGGCTTCCTATTACATATTCAGGAGCTCCGGGGGTGACAGAGTAAAACCCTAAACTACTTAATACATACCAAGCAGACATTTGTCCGCAATCATCATTTCCACATAATCCATCAGGTTCAGAAGTATACATCTCATCAAGTATTTTGTGAATGGTTTTTTGCGATTTCCAAGGGGTTCCTGCATAATTATATAAATAAGCAAGATGATGGCTAGGCTCGTTACCGTGCGAGTATTGACCTAGTAAGCCTGAAACATCAGAATCATCGCTTATTTCTTCATCAAAATTTTTAGAAAAAAGAGTGTCTAACCATAGGTTGAAGTTATCATCTCCACCTACAAGTTCTATGATACTTGCAATATCATGAGGAACAAATAGGCTGTATTGATAAGAGTTTCCTTCTGTAAAATTAAAGTTATATGTTTTTTCTACTGAGGTGGGGTTGAAATCTTCATACCATGTACGATTAGAATACCTAGGCCGCATAAAACCAGTTTGTTGATCATATAGGTTTACAAAAAAGCGAGCTCTACGAGAATACTCATTGTAGATATCAGTTTTGTTTAGGGCTTTGGCCATTTGTGCAATACACCAGTCATCATAGGCATATTCTAATGTCTTGGATACAGATTGACTATTTTTGTTTGAAGGAACATAGCCTAGTTCTGTATAGTAATTAATACCTCTCTTTTTTACATTTGCGCTTTCTATCATGGCTTGTAGTGTTTTTTCTACATCTACATTTGTTATTCCTTTTAGGTACGCATCAGCTATTACAGAAACACCATGATACCCTATCATACATCGGGTATCGTTTGCAGCAAGTTCCCACATAGGGATTTCACCAAATTGTTCATGTTTTTTCTGTAATGTGACGACAATATCTCTGGTTACCTCTGGTTCTATAATGGTGAGCAAAGGATGTAGCCCTCTAAAAGTATCCCAAAGAGAAAAGACTGTGTAATTATTAAACCCCTCTGTTTTATGAATTTTGTCATCCATACCTCGATATTGCCCATCTACATCGTTATATAGATTGGGAGTGAGTAAGCTATGATATAGAGCTGTGTAAAAGATTTCTTTTTTATCTTCATCGGGATCATCTATCTCTATTTTACTCAGTGAAGTGTTCCATGTTTTTTTTGCTTCATCTTTGACTTTATCAAAATCCCAATGTGTAAGCTCTTTCTCTAAGTTTTGTTGTGCTCCTTTTATACTCACTGCAGATAGCGCTACTTTTACTAGTAGTTCATCTTCTGAGCTGTCAAAATTGAGAGCGGCTATTATTTTTTTACCCATAAAATCTGAACCAGTAATTGCTATTTTGTCTCCGTTTAAGATTTCATAAGATTGTATTGGTTTAGAAAATTTTGCAGAAAAATACTGGCGTTGGTTCCCTGCCCATGCTTTTGACCTTCTGTATCCCGCAATCTCTGTATCACTAATAATTTGTAATGATGATTCTATGACAGGATCACGATGTTCTAGGTCTATAATAATACTTGTTTTTTGTGCTTTAGGGTAGGTGTATCTATGTACTCCAACCCGTTTTGTCGTTGTTAGTTCTGCTTTTACATTGTAATCGGTAAGAAGTACAGAGTAATACCCAGGTTCTGCAAATTCTTGTTCATGATGATACCTTGATCGATATCCTGAATCTGGATTCTGGGCAGATCCAGATTGATGCTGTATGTCACCAGTTGTGGGTATGAATAAGATGTCTCCCAGATCAGGAACCCCTGTTCCCGAAAGATGGGTATGAGTAAATCCTATAATTGAGGTGTCTGTATAGTCATATCCAGCACAAGCGGGCCAACTTGTATGATCATTCCTTGTATCGGGGCTTAATTGTACCATTCCAAAAGGTAATGTAGGGCCAGGAAATGTATGCCCTGGGGATTTGGTGCCGATAAAAACATCCACATAATCTGCTGGCTCTTTTATTTCCTCGTGCGAACATTGTATTCCTATGATTCCTATACTAAATAGTAGGAATACTTTTTTTATGGTAAGACAATTCATGATCTTTTTATTTTGAGATTGAATAGTGTTTTTTGCAAGAAATGTATTGATGATTTCATATAAAAATAGCTTAGGTTATTAGAGCTTGTGTTTACACTATCTTATAGTATTAGTTTTAAAATTCACAACAGATATTTATAATAATTTAATACGAAAGACAGAATCTGAAAAAACGATTCTGTCTTCGTAACTAAAAACAAAAAATAATAACTAATGCAATAAGTCAAATAACAAGTTATTAGTTGATTAATATCCTGAGTTTTGTTTTAAAGCACCCTCTGATGAGTTAATAGCATCTAGTGGAATAGGGTAATACTCATTTTTTTGAGAGGTAAAATTAGCTCCATTAAGATATACTCGTTTTGATGATTCTTCACTTATATATTTATTTAATACTTGTGGAGCAATCCCCCAGCGTACGAGGTCAAAAAATCGATGTCCTTCTGATGCTAATTCTAATCGTCGCTCAAAGCGTACTGCTTTGATAGCGTATTCTTTATCTGGGAATGTGGTGTACTCACTAATTACATAGTTTGCTGCAGGAGTTCCATCTGAGTTTTTGACAAAACCATTAGGGTTTGCCGCTCTTGCTCTTATTCTGTTTACTAGATTCATGGCATCAGTTAATTGTCCATCGTCTGCATAAATTTCTGCCCTCCATAATAATACATCAGAGTATCGTATAAGAGGGGTGTTTATTGCATTATATTGTGGGAATCCTGCGGCAGAAATAGAGCCTTCTTGTGATTTTAGCACTTCGTGCTTTTTACCAACATATGGGCCTCCGTTTGATTGATCTCTGATCCATCTTGATCCAGGCATAGGTCCCCATTCTAAATATTCGATTCCTCTTCTACCTACAGTCCAATCTAATCTTGGGTCAAGATTTCCTGCATAAGGAGTAAAAGGGATATCTGATGTGATTCCTTGATCACTGGTAACATCAGTGTCGTTAAAAGTATCTAAAAGAGGTAGACCATCTGCTCCAGTTTTGAATGCATTTACTAGATTTTGACTTGGTTGAAAAAAACCACAGCATCCGCCTCCAGGAGCATCAGAAGCATATGGGTGATTAAGTCTATTACCTCTGTTACCATTTATAAAACCATCACCACCATCATTTACAGAATTTTGAACAGCAAATACAGATTCTGAATTATTATCTTTTTCTCCATTAAAATTATCATGATAGATAGGTACTAATTGAAAAGGACCTTCATTTATAATATTATCTAGAATTGGTCGTGCGCTTTGGTAATCATTTTGAAACATATGTGCTTTTGCGAGATATGCTTTTGCTACCCATGAGGTTGCCCTGCCTGGGTCTTCTTGGTTTTCAGGAAGGTTTTCTGAGGCATATATCAGATCTTCTTCTATTGAGGGCCAGATATCAGTGTCATTGGGTGGAGTAGCAATCAAGCCTTCTTTCATAAAAGGAATGTTGTTCCATATTTTTTTTGCATCCATATGATAATGTGCTCTTAGAAATCGTGCTTCTGCTCCCAAAATAACAAGGTCTTCTTCTGGCGTGCCTTCTTCTATTGCTTTATCAATGGATTCTAATGTTTGATTTGTTCTGGAAATACCTTCATACAAAGATTCCCATTTTCTGGATAAATATATATTGGTGGTTCCCGAAGAAAAACGCTCTACATCATTTAATTGTGGTTGATCATCTATAGAAGATCCTTTATGAAAATCATCGGAAGCTACGTCTCCTAAAGCCCAATTAGAGGCTGGTGCCCAGAAATACCCAGGATTTCCATCTAAAATAGCATAGGCACTGATTAATTGTTGGTCTACCCATTTTTTGTCAAATTCTATTACACTTTCTACAAGAGCTCCTTGTGGATTAATGTCTAACTCTTTTTCGCAAGAAATCAGAGCTAGTGTTGTGAGTATAAATAAGATTACTTTTTTCATCTGTTTGTTTTTTAATTTTTTTGCTGTTTCTAATGAGTGATGTTTTCTCATTTTTCAGATCATTTTGTGTTACAGAGTGAGATTGACTCCCATTATAAAGGTTCTTGCTACAGGATAAGCTCCTCTATCAATACCTATATCTAGATTCACAGAGTCGCCACCACCATATTGTTGTAAATTGATTTCAGGGTCTAATCCAGAATATTTTGTCCAGGTGTATAAATTTTTTGCCTGAATAAAGAATCTGAGCTTTGTGATATTTAGTTTTGATAGTACTGATTCTGGGAGGTTGTATCCAAGTTGAATATTCTTTAATCGTAGGTATGACCCATCTTCTATATAATAACTACTAGCACTAGAGTAATGTTCTGCTGGGTTGTTAGAAAGTTGAGGTAATTTACCTCCAGTATTAGTTGGGCTCCATGAATTTAAGTAGTCTCTGCTTTTTCCTCCAGGAAAACTATTGAAGTCTGTAAAAAACTTGGTGAAATTATAGATATCATTTCCTTGACTTCCTTGAAAGAATACGGTGAAATCAAAATTTTTGTACTCTAATCCCATATTTGCACTATAGGTAAAATCGGGATGTGGACTTCCTATAAAATCTCTGTCATCATCATTGATCACCCCATCATTATTGATATCTCTGTATTTAAATGTTCCTATATCTTTTCCTAAGTAATCTCCTGTTGCATTGCGTTCTGCTTCATTTTGGATAATACCATCGATAATAAATCCGTGAAAAGAAGCAATAGGTTGACCAGCTTGTGTTCTTGATGGTCTGGTTTCTCTAGCTAAATTTCCTGTTAAAAAATGATCAGGATTGTCAGATAGTTCTTTTACCGTGTTTTTGTATGATGATACGTTGACAGTGGCATAATATTTTAAGTTATCATTGATTTGATCTTGATAGCCTAATGAAAAATCAAACCCTTTGTTTTCTACAGATCCAGCGTTGATATATTTTGCTTGGGCATTACCTATGAGTGTTATATCTGCTTGATCCTGAATCAATAAATTTTCTGTTAATGAGTTGTAGTATTCAAAGCCTAATGTGAGTTTATTGTTGAATAAAGCTGCATCAATTCCAATGTTTTTTGTTGTAGTGGTTTCCCATTCTAGATCTGGATTACCTATTATATACAAGCTATAACCCGAAGATATGACAGAATTACTTCCTCTTAAGTCATAATTTCTATCATCGTCATTAATGTATTGACTGAATATTCTACCTTGTGGGATGCTTTCGTTTCCTAACTCTCCGTATCCTGCTTTTATTTTTAGATCACTGATAAAAGAAATATTTTTCATAAAACCTTCATTAGATACTCTCCATGCGGCACTGTATGAAGGGAAGTAATCAGATCTATTATTACGTGCAAATTTTGAAGTAGCATCTTTTCGTAATGAGAATGAGAGTAGATATTTGTCATTATAGCTATAATCTAACTTACCAAAACTAGAGAAGTACGCACTTTTTCCTCCGTAACCTCTATTATCTCTTGTTTGTTCTCCTCTGTCAATATATCTGTAATCAAGATTATCTATAAGAAAGCTTGTTCTTGAAGCTCTTAGGAATTTGTTTTGTGTTTTGTGTGCTTCTGTTCCTAATACAGCATCAAATGAGTGGTTGCCTATGTTCTTTGAATAGCTTAAAGTATTATACCATGTAGATGAGATCGTATAAAAATTATCTTCTCTTAATCGATTAACGGTATTTGGCTCTGCAACTTCAGGGTTGAGAAAGGTAAAAAATGAACTATTGGTATTGTCATAATCAACTCCCATATTGGTTTTGAAAGTAAAATCTTTTAAAAAATCTAGTTCTGCATATACATTACCTATTGTACGATATCTTCTAGTTAGATTATTTCTATTTCTTGTAGCACTGGCTACAGGGTTAATCCCGTTTCCTAATCCTGGGCTTTGTGGTCCTGCATAGTTGCCAGCTATATCATATACTGGGATAATTGGCTGTGCTCTGTATAAAAAAGAGATATCTCCTGCAGTATTTTGATTACCAGCAGAGCCTACTTTGTCTGAATACGATAAATTAAATGACTCACCAATTCTAAAGTTATTGGTAACTTTGAATTCTGAGTTTGCTCGTAAGGTATACCGGTTGTAGAATGTATGTAATGCAACTCCTTCTTGTTTTAATGCTCCCATTCCTACATGGAATTTTGCGTTTTCTGACCCTCCAGATACTCCTAGATTATAATTTTGTACAAAGGCATCATTAAAATATTCATCAAACCAATCTGTTCCTGCTTTATTAGCTCGTGTTATTTTATTTGTTGTAGCGTCGTATGTAGAGAGGTCTGCTGAGTCTGCTCCAGCTGGAGTTAGATAATTTGGTAGTATCGGAGTGTTTCCTGTACCGTATTGTGGGTGAGCAGGGGCTGCACCGTCATTGTTAAATCGAGTCCAAATTACATTTGCGCTCTCTTGCGGAGATAAAAGGTCGGGGAAATTAGATTTAGCAATATTATCTATTCCTATACTGGTGTTGAAGGTAAATTTGGTTTTACTATTGTATTTCCCTCCTTTGGTAGTAATCAAAATAACACCATTGGCAGCTCTGAATCCGTAAATAGCAGCAGATGATGCATCTTTTAATATCTGCATGGATTCTATATCAGAAGGGTTTAATTGATTAATTCCTGTAGTGGTTGGTGTGCCATCTATAACGTATAAAGGATCATTGTTATTGATGGTCCCGAAACCACGTATTCTTACCATGGCTCTTCCTCCAGGACCTCCTTCAGAACCTACAGTTACTCCAGATGCTAGCCCTTGTAAAGATTGTTCTAGATCTACAGGTGTTGTAGCGGCAAGATCTTCTGCTTTGATTACTGCAACAGACCCCGTAATGTTTCTAACGGATTGTTTTGAGTAGCCAGTGACTACAATTTCTTCTAGTTCGTTAGAGTTTTCTTGCATAATAATATCATAGGTTCCTGAACTAGGTACTATAATACTTTGAGTTTCCATCCCTACATAACTAAATACTATGGTTGCTCCTGATGAGAGTGTTAAAGAATAGTTTCCGTCAAAATCGGTTTGTGTTCCTGTAGTAGTGTTTTTTATAATAATATTTACACCTGGCAATAGTAGTCCGCTGCCATCCGTTACTTTTCCATTGACTTTGATTTCCTGACCAATAATAGTGTAAGAAAAAGACATGAAGGTAAACACAAAAAATAGATATTTTAATTTATTCTTCATATTGAAATTGATTTAGTTAATAATTCGACTTTTGATTTCCCTTGTTACACTCTTTATTTTTTTATTGTATTTCTTGAAGATTAACAATTTGTATTGTTTAAAGAGATGTTATTGTCAAATTTATAA
The DNA here is from genome assembly GCF_900299535.1 of Aquimarina aquimarini. GTDB lineage: Bacteria > Bacteroidota > Bacteroidia > Flavobacteriales > Flavobacteriaceae > Aquimarina > Aquimarina aquimarini. Next base: position 39,100 of record NZ_OMKE01000001.1, read on the forward strand.
TATGAAGACTAATATTTGTATTTTAACTATAAAATCAGTGATTTTTATGTTATAATAGCTAAATAATAATTATTTTTTCTTTTTATAGTTGATTTTTTAAAAAGATTAAGTTTTTTTTCTTGTTAAATAGAGAAGAGTTTTATGTTAAAAAACATGGTTTTTTATGATTTTTTCGTTTTAATTTTTGTTTAAATGTTAATTTGGTATAAAATATTCTTAATTTTTTCGTTTTTTTTGATTTATTTTAATGTGTGAGATGTAGTTATGAAGAACCTATGCATTATTTATGAAGTAAAAAAATCTGTATATTATCAAAATAAAAGTATTTTTACTGTTGATAGTTGATTAAAAGTTTTTAGATTTATGGAAATGTTAGATAATACAGATAAGACCATTTTACGGATTCTTCAACGAGATTCTAAAAAAACAGCAAAAGAAATCGCAAATCTTTTGAATTTGACAGTGTCTCCTATATATGAACGAATTAAACGATTAGAACAAAAAGGATATATAGAAAAATATGTAGCTATCGTCAATAAAAAAATGATTGATTTACCAATCACTGCATATTGCCAAGTATCTCTACAGTCTCATGGAGAGTTATTTATTGATAAGTTTGAAAACCAAATAAAAAATCTAAAAGAAGTACAGGAATGCTATCATATGGCTGGCCAAGTAGATTTTTTATTAAAAATTAATATGCCTAGCCTTGAGGAGTATCATGAGTTTATGCGTTCTAAGTTATCTAAGATTGATAATATAGGAGTTTTGAATACTACTTTTTCTCTAAAGGTGATTAAACATACTTCTGAGTTTTATGTGTAAGGTGTGCTTATTTATAAAAAGGCAGTATTGCTTACTACTACCTTTTTTAGAATAACTCAAAGGCTACAGTTTGTCAAATCGCTTAGATACTGCTTGATATAATTTTTCTTGTCTGAGGTTATTTTTGAGTACAATTCCTTCTGGAGATAATAGGTATAGAGTAGGGAAAGTTTCTATACAAAGTCTGTATGTCATATCGTTTGTATAAGAATTGCTTAATGAACTTAAATGGTTTCAGTTCTTCAGCAACTGTCTTTTTCCAGAATTTACCTTGATCAATGCTATAACTTATGATGATAAGACCTTTATCTGCTATAATGTCTACATTAAAAGTTCTATCAAGCTCATTTGTTATTAATTCCAGTGACTCTTTCTTAAAGATCAACTTTTCTTCTTTTTTTAAATGTATTTCATGTGCTTTTCTTTATAAATAACTTTTTCTCCAGAAACCATGTAGATATTCTTTTCAGAAGTGTTATTATCAATATTTAATTGTATTTTTCCTGTTATAAGAGCTGCTTCTATTTGATTATCCTCAGGGCATGCCTTTACATTAAAAGAAGTACCTAGAACACGTATTTTCATATTTTTTTGTTAATACTATAAAAGGTTTGGATTTATCTTTTACAACTTCAAAATATCTTTCTCCTTCTAGAGTGACTCTTCTTTCGTTTCCTTTAAAAAAAATAATATAGATAAGTTTACTACCAGAGTTAAACCATACACTAGAGCCATCTGGTAAAATGACTTTTTCAGTATTTCCCTTAGGGGTTACCGTTTTGGCCATATGATTAGAAACGATTTCAGATGATAAGGGGATATATATGGTATGTGATAGATATAGAGTATAGCAAGATGCATATTGTCGCGTATTTTAAAAATCGTTTTAATTGGTTGGCTTTATTTTCTCTTTTTCTTATAGGGGCAAATACTTTACGTTTTTCCGCTTTGGTACCTATAGCTATTTCCTCAGGCATGTATTTTAGTGCCTTATTATAGATTCTATTTTCTCTTTTTTTCTGCATTTGGGTAGTTTAACATATTATTAATGACGATGGAAAAGGTGTACTCCCTAATTTATATGTTTCTTAAGGTCTTGTCTTAAGACCTTTAAAGCTTTTGTAATATGAGCTTCCATGGTTTTTATAGAAATGTTTTTTCTTTAGCTATTTCAGGTTAGGTATATCCATTCATTCTAGATTGGCAGAAAACATCTCTTACTTTTGGAGGTAGATTTTCTATTATGATTTGTAGGCTATAGAAAAAAGCCTGGAATAGTATTTATCAAAAAATGAAGAAAAAAAAATGATTTTCACCTTTTAATTGAATCCAGAAATAATCTTCATTTTTTTTCATGCTATTTAAGTTATGATTCTTTTTAAGTAGTTGTTTTTTTAGACTGATAAAAAGCTAATTTAAAGAATGAAAATAAAAGCGATTTTTATAAGAGTGCTTTACTTTTTTGCCATCTTTTATAAGTTTTATCTTGTTGAGAATAGAGGTAGAAATAAAAAATAACAGAAAATAAAGTAAGGGTAGCGAGCTTTCTGTTACGTCTTTATGAAGTATAACCAAAAATATCTATAAAATGTTTTATTTACTGAAATTCAAATATTACTTTTTAGTTTTATTTACAGCTATTGCTTTTTCGTGTAAAAGCCAACCTGATACAGAAATTCCCAAGACAGTTGTTTCGGGTATAATTGAAGATTATTCTACAAAAGTCTTTACAATTAATGGGCAAGGTATCGTAACCAAAAAAATCACGCTTGATGATGCTAATAATTTTAAGGATACACTAACCTTAAAAGAAGGTTTTTACAGTATTAATTTGGGGGCTTATTATAGTATACCTGTATATATTATATCAGGAAAAGATATCTCCTTTACTATGAATTTTAGAATAGGAAAACCTTCATTAATTTTTTCTGGAGAAGGGGGGGCAATAAATAATTTTATACAAAAAAAAGCAAGCATTTATATTGATAGCGACAAGGAGAAAGAGCTTTATGGTTTAAATGAGGATGAGTTTTTAGCTGAGTTAAATTCTAAAAAAAATACTGCAAATATATTGATAGATGCTACTGATTATAGCGAAACTTTCAAAAAAATTGAAAAAAAGAATATCGAATATGAATATTTTGATATGGTCAGAAGTTACCCTTTTTATAATTCTAAATATATAGGTAAGACTCATAAAGATATAGAAAGTGAATTGAGTAAGTACTATCCCAAAACGGAAAAGGTCACCAAAGATTTTATGGATACTACTAATTTTGATAATAGCGAAGATTATAAAAATTCGATAACCTACAAACGTTTGGTGAAAGATTTTTTTTATAAAAAAATTATAGAAAAGATTGGAGGATATGAGTATTATAAAACCAAATTTATGGATGCTGCTATTGCCGAAATTAAAACATATAAATCCAATGATATTAAGGATGATTTGTTATGGGAGCACCCAATACGACGAAGCTTGGTGTCTTCTAATCCAAATTTTGAAAAAAGATATACTGAAATTATTGATATCATAACAAGTCCTTCTATAAAAGAATATGTAGAAAAACGATATCAGGAAATTAAAAAATTAGTACCAGGCAACCCTGCTCCAGAATTCACATATGAAGATGTTGAAGGAAATATGGTGTCATTGAGTGACTTTAAAGGAAAATATGTTTATATCGATATCTGGGGTACTTGGTGTGGGCCTTGTAAACAAGAAATTCCATTCTTAAAAAAACTGGAAGAACGATATCGTGATAAAAATATAGAGTTTTTGAGTGTTTCTGTTAAGGATAAAAAAGAAACATGGAAAGAATTTGTGAAAAAAGAAAACCTGAAAGGGACTCAATTATACGAAGAACAAAAATCAAAAATGAAGATTACAGAATTATATAAAATACCTGGATACCCTACATTTATACTGGTAAATCCCGAAGGTAAAATTGTCTCAGCGCATGCAATGAGGCCTTCTAATCCTGAAATAAATACTTATTTCGAAACTCATATTAAATAGTAAAAAGAAGACGGTGATATAACATGTAAGAATTGTATAAAATAAAATACACTTTTATTAACCTTATTTATCGTTTCATTTTTAATTAGTTTTATTAAAACCGAAGTTTGTGTTTGAAAGGAGTAGTTTTAAAACTACTCCTTTTGTTATATTATCAATACATCCTAAAATACTTAAGAAGTAAAACGGATCATTAAGCTCTTAATTTAAGGCGTACATAAAACCTGATCGGATGTGTGTGATCAGATTTTGTTGTTTTATATAAAGAAAAGATAGTTTAAAAAATTAATATGCTATCTATGAACATATGGGGTGTGTTTTGTAAAATTAACTTTATGTAAACTATTTGTTTACAATACTTTATATTTGCGTTAACTTTTTTATAAGAGTTTTCTAAGCGATTGTTTTGTATTATTGTAATAATTGATTTAATCAATTTATTTTATTGTCATACCCACCTTTTTACCTTTCTTGTGATGTGATTTTTACTGAAAGGTTCTGAATAGTATATGAAGCAGTAGCTTCTGTAATGATGTTATAGAAACATATTTTTTCTTAATATAACTCACTTATAATCATGAAATTCTTAAAACCCACAAGTAGGGTAATGCTTTACATAGCATTATCTTTTTTAGGACCTGTAGTGGCACATGGCCAAACAACAAACTCACAAAGAAACAATGCTCAAAAACAACGTAAAAGTAAAAAAGAGCGGTTATATGATGACGCCATTGAGCGATTTAATTTTGAGTATAACAAAATTAAAGACCCCAGAACTGGTAAAGTGCCAGATGATATCAGGCGAAAAGAATTAAAGTTCTCAAGAAAAATCAGCGCCAAAAAAAGCTTTACTCGTAGTACCACCAAATCAAAAGAATTTTCAGACTGGAAAAGTAGAGGGCCTAATAATGTAGGGGGTAGAACCAGAGCATTAGCGATCGATATCACTAATGAGGACATTATTTTTGCAGGAGGCGTAAGTGGTGGTCTATGGAAAACTGTGGATAGAGGGCAAAGCTGGTCGAGAATCTTACAGGGGGATCAGGATTTACATATTACAACCATTGTACAAGACCCTAGAGAAGGCATGCGTAATGTATGGTATTACGGAGCAGGAGAGACAGTTGGTAATTCCTCTAGAGATGGAGGAGCAATATTAACTGGTAATGGGATCTATAAATCTGTAGATAGAGGAAATTCCTGGCAATTATTAGCTAGTACAACTGATGGGGATGTGACTACGGCTAATGCTTTTGGGGTTGTTAATTCTATGGCAATCAATCCCATAAATGGAGATATCTATGTTGCAGGAAAAAAAGGAATTTATAGGTCTCAAGATGCAGGAATAACATTTGCCCCAGTATTAGGTACTACAAACGATATTTCATTCTCTGAGATAGCAGTTACATCTACTGGGCGTTTGTATGCTACTATAGATGGGCAGGGAGATCCAGTAAAAGGTTTTTTTACATCTGCTACGGGAAATGCAACAGAGTGGACTGATATTACGCCTATTCCTAATGCAACCTATAGAAGAACTGTTATCGGGATAGATCCTTCTAACGAAAATAGAGTGTATTTTTTATCATTTCATGGAGACCAAGGCCAAGGAGCACAACCTTTAGAAAATTCAGCTACTCTTTATAGATATGATCATGGAGATTCTCCTAGAATAGCAAACCTATCCGCAAATTTACCTACAGATATAGGAACCAGAATTGCCAATTTAAATTTTCAAGGGAGCTATAATATGCTTATCAAAGTGCATCCTACCAATCCTAATATTGTATTTGTAGGAGGAACAAATTTATATAGATCTTTTGATGGGTTTACGACCCCTTTTTCTAATGTAGTACAAGGGCTGCAAGACTGGATTGGTGGATATAAACCTAATCAAGCAGGAGATGTAGATATCTATACAGATCATTATCCTGATCAACATAACCTGGTGTTTTTTCCTTCTAATTCCAATATGGCATTATCGGCAAATGATGGAGGAGTATTTATAACCAATGATATCACTAGGGTAGCAGCAAGTGAATCTGTTAACTGGACTTCTCTTAATAATGGATATCTGACAACTCAGGTATATGATCTGTCTTTTGATCCCCAATCTACCAACGAAAATATACTAGCTGGATTTCAGGATAGTAGTACTTATTTTACTTCTTCGGGTGCTCCTACTGCCATATGGGAACAAGTTTTTAGAGGAGATGGAACTGTAAACCATATTGCTGATAATGGAGCAACTCGTTATGTGTCTTCTCAATTTGGATTTGTTTTTAGACAAAACCTGAATGCGGCAGGGGAAATCACTTCTCAAATAAAAATAACTCCTGAAGGGACATCTAATAACCCTAGTGCTTTTTATTCGTTTCTTACACCTTATATCCTAGATCATAATAATGATAATATTATGTATTTAGGTGTAGCGGCTGCAATTTGGAGGAATAATAATCTGGATGACATTCCTTTTGACCCAGAATTCAAAAATGCTTCTGTAAATTGGACTATATTATTAGAATCAGAAAGTCCTTCTGGTGGATTTATCACAGCAATGGATGTATCTACATACCCTGTTGCCAATCGCTTATATTATGGAACTAATCAAGGAGCAATCTATAGAATAGACAATGCTAATCTGGATAATCAGGAAGTAGTTGATATTTTTACAGGGAAAAACTTTATACCTGGAGCTAATGTTACTGATATTGCGGTAGATCCCTCTAATTCAGATAGGGTGATTGTTGTGTTCTCTAATTATGGTATCCCTAGTATTTTTATGAGTAATGATGCAGGGAATACCTGGCAGGATATCAGTGGTAATCTAGAAGAAAATGCAGATGGAACAGGAAATGGTCCTTCTGTACGTTGCGTTGCATTTTACGAAGGAAGTCAGGCAGAAGAGAGACTTCAAAAAGTATATGTGGGTACCAGTACGGGATTATATTATACTACTGGAGATTTATTAGCCAGAGGAAAAGTAAAATGGACGAGAGAAGATACCGTGATAGGAGAAGCATTAGTATCGGATATAGATATTAGAAAAGATGGGTTTATTGCGGTAGGAACTCATGGTAGTGGTATTTATAGTGCAAAATTTCCATTTTCTCAACCACTTCCCGAACCAAAATTAAGTGTTACTCGTTTATTAGAAGATTTTACAGTCACAGAAAATAGTGCAGATAGTCAGGTAAATATAGAGGGCCTATTTCATCAGGAAGACATAGAACCCGTTACTATTAGGATAACTAATTCAAATCCAGATCTGGTTACCGCTACATTTGTTGACGGAGTAATACGATTGGTTTACACACCAAATACTATAGGAAGAGCTACGATTGGTCTAATTGCTACCTCTGGAACAGAGCAGGTATCAGAAGGATTTACAGTAACCGTAGATGAAGTACCTGTATATAGTCAACTAGAAGGAGCTATAGAAAATGGCTATCCTGTTTATGTTAATCCTGAGCAACAAGGGCAACTTATCCAATTTTTGGCAGCAGATGATTTTGTTGTTCCAGAAGGTGAAACTTGGACAGTAGATAGAATAAAAGCCTTTGGATTTGGAGAAAATGATGCATTGGTTGTAGGAAAGAGTATACTGTTAAGTATTCATAACAATGATTCTATTGATTTGGATCAAAATACAATTTATCAAGATCAACCATTCCAAACCATAAATCCTGTAAACCCATATAATAATGATATTGATATAACCTTTACTCCTCAGGTATTGCCTGCAGGGAGGTATTGGATATCGATTTCTCCAGTTATTGAAGATACAGGAACATCACCCGAGCAAAAACGATGGAATTGGTTCTATCAGGCAAAAAATCCAGGGATAGGAGAAAGAGGACAAATAGCATCAACTTTGGATGGAGTATATAGTGGTTGGAACCCTATACAAATTGATGAAAATAATCCGCAGGATCCTGGTATTGATTTGCGATTTCAGATTTTTGGAAGTGTAGCACCTGCTGTGCCTAATCCGCCAGTAAATACAGCGTCTATAAAGACTATTGTATCCCCTAACCCTTCTTCTGATAAGTTTATGTTTAACTTAAAAAATGTAAAAGGAAATGGAGATGTATCTATTGTAATTCATGATTTTTGGGGGAGGCAGGTGTATTCAAAATTAAATATTGATAAAACCTCAAATTTTGAATGGGATGCTTCTCATATGCGACAAGGGATATATTTTGTGACCATTGAGAGGGGTAATGTAACAGAGAAATTGAAAATAATTAAAAAGTAAGATTTCTCTTTTAAGAGAGTGTAATTTATTTAGATAGGTTGTATAAACTATTCTAATCTACCCTATGTATAGACATGTGAAACCTGATCAAATTTATTTTTTGGTCAGGTTTTATTTTATGAATTTAGTGTTATTTTGTGATAGTTGTTTTTAGTTTTCTTTAAGTAAAGAAACAACCAATGAGGCGGTCAATGGTTTTCCATTAGCCTTTTCTCGAATTTTATCAAATGTATATCTAAAGTTACATCCGCTTTTGTATGCACTACATCCATAAGCTGTTTTTCCTTTTACTACTGTTCCTTGATGACAAGTTGGACAAGGTATGGAGTCAGGAGTTTTACTAGAGGTGAGAGAATGATTCATTTTTTTTTCTTCGAGATGTAAATGAAAATGATCGTCAAAACGAATTAAACCTTTTTTGCTACCATTAGAAGTTTTAAAACCTTTTAGATTGACAGTACATCCTTTTTGTAGTAGCCGTAAATACTGTTTTTCTGATATTTTTTTGCCTTCAAAAGAAAAAGGGAGTTTAAAATCACAGCCTTTTTTATACCCACTACAACCATATGCTGTTTTCCCTTTTAAGAGTGTGCCTTGTTTACACTTAGGACATGATTGTCCATTAATTGTTATTACTTTCTTTTCTTTTTTTGAGACAGGTTCTTCAGCAGTCGCGGTATAAGAAATGTTGGCACGTTTTTTTTCGGTACGTACTTCGTATACCAAATCATCTACCATTTTTTTCATGTTTTTGATAAAAGCTCCAGCATGAAAATTTCCTTTTTCAATTTCTTTTAATTGCTTTTCCCATTGCCCTGTTAATTCAGCAGAGGTAAGTAGTTTATTTTGTATTGTATCAATAAGCTGTATTCCTGTTTGGGTGGGTAGGATCTGTTTTTTATTTCGTTTGATATACTTTCGTTTAAAAAGAGTTTCGATAATATTAGCCCGGGTAGAAGGTCTACCGATACCATTTTCTTTCATCAATTCCCGCATTTCATCATCATCCACTTGTTTTCCTGCTGTTTCCATAGCACGTAATAAGGTAGCTTCTGTATATTGATTAGGAGGTTTGGTTTCTTTTTCTAAAAAAGAAGGTTCATGTGGGCCTTTTTCTCCTTTTTCAAAAGAAGGAAGGATCCCTTTTTCTTTTTTCTCTTTAGAATTAGGGGTTTCAAAAACTACTCTCCATCCTTTTTCTAAAATTACTTTCCCTGTAGTTTTAAATGTTACTGTATCTGCTTTACCAATGACTGTTGTGTTTGCCACTGCACAATCCTCATAAAATACTGCAATGAATCGTTTGGTGATGATATCATATACTTGTTGTTGATTGTATTGTAGATTAATTTGAACTCCTGTAGGAATAATTGCATGGTGATCTGTTACTTTTTTGTCATTGAATACTTTAGCAGATTTTTTGATTTTCTTTCCTAATAGGGGTTGAGTAAGATTTTGGTAATTGGTTAACTTATTTAATATCCCTGATACTTTTGGGTAGATATCATTTGGTAAAAAAGTAGTATCTACTCTAGGGTAGGTAACAACCTTTTGTTCATATAATTTCTGGACTATTTTTAAAGTTTCATCTGCAGAAAATCCAAATTTTGTATTGCAATATACTTGCAATCCTGTAAGATCAAAAAGCTTGGGGGCATATTCTTTACCTTTTTTCTTAGTAATAGATTGAATCTCAAAATCACTTTCTTTTACTACCTTGGCAAAAGCCTCTCCTTCTTCTTTTTTTAAGAATCTTCCTTCTTCACAATTAAACAGTGTTTCTCTATATACCGTTTGTAACTCCCAATAGGGTTGGGGTTTAAAATTCTGAATCTCTTTAAATCGGTTGACCAGCATTGCCAATGTAGGTGTTTGTACCCTACCAATGGATAATACTTGTTTGTATCCTCCGTGTTTTACTGTATATAGTCGTGTGGCATTCATACCTAATAACCAATCTCCTATTGCTCTAGAAAACCCTGCGTAATATAAATTATCATACTGCGTAGATGGTTGTAGTTGGTCAAAACCTTCTTTGATAGCTTCTGTGGTCAATGACGAAATCCAAAGGCGTTGTACTTCACCTTGATAAGCTGCTTGATCGATAACCCATCGTTGTATCAATTCTCCTTCTTGTCCAGCATCTCCACAATTGATAACTACGGTGGCTTTATCAAATAATTTTTTTACAATATCAAACTGCTTTTTGATCCCCGAGTTGTCTACTACCTTGGTTTTGAACTTATCGGGTAGCATAGGGAGGTTGTTAAGATCCCAGCTTTTCCAATATGGCTTATAGTCATTTGGTTCAAATAGTGTACAAAGATGACCAAAGGTATAGGTAACTGCATACCCATTGCCTTCATAATAACCATCACATCTAGTATTGGCTCCTAATACAGCAGCAATTTCACGGGCAACACTTGGCTTTTCTGCAATACATACTTTCATAGCTAAAAGCAAAAATAGTTAAAATATAGTAAGATGTGATTTTGATAAAAACAACTTACATTTATACTCTATAATTATAGATTTATAGTTGGTGATTACGTAGTAAGTAATATCTTTATTTCTACTATCTGGTAAGACTAAAGGGTGAGGATTTTTATGAGTGTAATAAGAAATTAAAACAATGACTGGAAAAGAAACATTTGGTGACCTCAAAAAATTAGCGGTATCATTATTAGAAAACCCATACAATCAAACAGAGATTGAAAGAATTATAGATCAAATCCATGTACATTTTCAAGAGATCACTAAAATTACTGGATTTGATTTAAATATAGAACATCTGGCGGCTGTTCCTACTGCAAAAGGAAAAGCTCTGGGGTTAAACTATGCAGCACAATGTCTACTGGATTATAAAAGAACGACAAGGTTTTTAAAAGCAATTGTTTATGCCATTAGAGATAAGCAAAAGGTATATCCAAATGAATTGATTCATGTTTTTTATGCGGGATGTGGGCCTTATGCTCCATTTGTAACTTTGGTAGCCCATTTTTTTAAACCTGAAGAGGTCAATTTTTCGTTATTGGATATTAATAAAAATGCTCTTGAATCTTCCAAGAATTTAATTAGCACACTAGGGTTAGAAGATTATATTCAAGAGTTCTACTTAGCTGATGCGGTAACATTTAAAGTTCCAAATCCGAATACTTTTCATATTCTTATTAGTGAGACATTAGATGCATTATTGTATCGAGAATGTTATGTTCCTATTGTATTTAATCTATTGCCTCAATTTAATAAGAACATCACATTAATTCCTGAAAATGTACAGATAAACTTAAAGTTATTAGCTAAACCCAATAAAGATTCAGACTGTTTAGAAGAGGATGCAGGGACTATTTTAGATGTACGTAAAGCTATATCCTCTTATACAGGAGACTCAAATATTCTATCACAATTACCAGAAAAGATAGTGAATTTAAAATCCATGAATATAGATCGATATAAAAGCACTTTGATAGAAACCCAAGTGCATATTTATAATGATATTTGGTTGTATAGAAATGAATCATCCTTAACATTACCTTTAGAAATAATGTTGGAACAACCTTTTCTAAAAAGCTCTATTGTTTTTACATATCATTTAGAACCAGAAGTAGAATTAAAATGTAGATTTCAATGATCAAAAATTTATGTACTATCCCTGTAGGAATTTTGCATTATTAAATTTTATAGATGAGTATAAAAATAGAAGCTAATAATTTGCTCTATGACTAATTACCAAGCTCATTAAATCATTTTAGTGATAATGATTTTAACAGGACAAGCTTCTGTAGCTCGTTTGCAAGCGTCAAAAATAGTATTGTCTGATGATTTTATGGTAAAAAAGCCTTTTTTTTCGATGGCGTGTAATAAAACTGATTTCCCATCTTTTTTAGACATCTGGAACTGTTCTGGAGCAAGTTCAACACAATAATTACACCCAATACATTTATTTCGTTGTAAAGTTACTACTACCATTTGTTATTAATTCTTCACAATTTTATAAAGTTTATCTGACAATCGAACTCTAAAGTCTAAAGGGATGGTACAAGAGTCTCCTTTTTGGGCTTTTTGTAGCGACTTGTCGTTTACAAACATTTCTGTAAGTTTAAATTCCTTAGCTCCTGTGGTTGGTCCAGTAATAAGGACAGTATCTCCCAGTGATAAGTCATACGCTTCAATTTTAAATTCTCCTATTTTGCTTTTAGTGAAATAATGTTGACCTTTTCCTATATAAACCTTTTTTTGTGTAGCTTTGGATCCATCAACATCACTCCACTCTCCAAGTTTTTGACCTAAATAATACCCACTCCAGAAACCACGATTATATACCTTTTTTAACTGATCCATCCATTCAGTTACTTTTTCTTTAGTAAAGTTATTTTCATAATAGGTATCAATTGCTTCTCTATATGTTTTAATAACAGTGGCAACATATTCTGGGGCTCTACCACGACCTTCAATTTTTAATACTTTGATACCAGTATCAATCACCTGGTCTAAAAAATCTAATGTGCATAAATCTTTTGGAGACATCAAATATTCATTATCGACCTCTATTTCAAAACCAGAATCTTGATCGATTACCGTATATTTTTTTCTGCAGTTTTGTTTACAAGCACCTCTGTTTGCAGAGGAGTTATGTGAATGAAGACTCAAGTAGCATTTTCCTGATACTGCCATACATAAAGCACCATGACCAAAAACCTCAATTTCTACCAAATTACCAGAAGGTCCTTTGATCTGATCTTTCTCGATTTGTTCGGTTATTTTTTTTATTTGACGTAAACTAAGTTCTCTACTCAGGACCATCGTGTCTGCAAACATAGCATAAAAGCGAACGGCTTCTATATTGGTAATGTTAATCTGTGTAGAGATATGAACCTCTATATCAATTTGTTTTGCATATGCAAGAACTGATTGGTCCATTGCAATAACCGCAGTAATAGTAGCTTTTTTTGCAGCATCCAATACTGTTTTTATAACCGATAAATCATGATCGTATATGATTGTATTAAGAGTAAGATAAGTACGGATATTTTTTTTAGAACATCTGTTTACAATCTCAGGTAAATCATCAATGGTAAAATTAATACTTGCGCGGGCACGCATATTTAATTGCTCTACGCCAAAATATATGGAATCGGCTCCATTATCTATTGCAGCCTGCAAAGATTCGAAATTACCAGCAGGAGCCATTAATTCTATTTTACCTGATGTCGTCATAAATGTGAGTCTTAAATATTATTGTGTGCAAACATACAAATATGAAAAAGAGGAATAAAAATATTATTTCTTTTTTCTACTTTGATTATTACAAAGTATAATTTGATTGCGTTTTATAAACACAATTATTTTTACATTACGATGATACAGCAGCAGTAATAATCTGTTGTTTTTTTATTTTTTTCTTTGGTTGCTTTTTTGGTAAATCTCTTGTCAACCACCCACTTCTGCCAGCAGTAGCTATAGCGTAAGGAGTAATCCAAAATAAGGAGAAGGCATAAAAGATACTATAAGGATACGCCCAAAGAGATTCTGTAAGACTATGCTTTTTTGCATAAAATAAAGCCTGTATACTTGAAAAAACAAATATACTAACCAGTGTAGAAGTTAGAAATAATATAGGGTAGGTGCAGATAAAAAATAACATCAATATTATTCCTGGGTAAGCCATTGTCATTTTTAACCATTGGTTTAATAATAATATTCTAGTGCCACTTTTTGCCTCTTTTCTAAAATTTCCAAAAGCAAATTTTGACATTGCTATATTCTCACGAACGTTGCTTCTTTCCCAACGAATGAACATTTTATATAAATTTTTGTAGCGCTCGGGGATGTTAGTATACACATAGGCATTACGTTGAAAAAATACTTTGTAACCTTGCTTTAAAATCATATTTGTCATAGCCCTATCTTCTCCAATTTTTGAGACTTGTCCCATAAAAGTTTGAGTAATCCACTCTTGACGGCAATTAAAAACAGCTTCTCTTCGATAAGCTGATAGTGCTCCTGGTGTACATAATACAGAACCTAAGCTACTTTGAGCAGAGCGGATAAACTCAAAACTAAAAGCAAAACTTACATTCAACATACGTGGGATTAAAGCTTTTTTACTATTCAATACACGCACATTACCTGCTACAGCACCACATTTTTTGTCGACTACAAAAGGGCTAACCATATTACGTACTGTGTCTTTTTTAACTATAGAGTCACTATCCACAGTTATAAAAATCTCTCCTGTAGCTAAATTAAATGCACGATACAGGGCATGTCTTTTTCCTTTGTTTTTTGGTTGTTGATAAATTGCAACACGATCCCCTAATTCTTCTTTAGCTTTTTTCATCCATTGCCATGTATCATCTTGACTTCCGTCATCAATAGAAATTAATTGTATTTTTTCTTGAGGATAATCGCTTTCTGCTAGGCTAACTAATGTTTTATAAACTAACTCACCTTCATTGTATGCTGGAACAATAACTGTACATAAAGGTAGCTGATCATCAGATACAGATTTAATGACTTTATAGCGTAAGTATAAAAATAATATATAGATTAAAAAACTAATTTTAATAGTGAGTAAACAGAAGCCTGTTGCTGTTAAGGCAATTCCCCATGGACTATTTATTCGTTCTAAATATATTTTTTCAAAATATGGTTGTAAGAAAAAGAATAAAGATATAGCACCAAACATTAATAAGAATGTTCCTATTAAAATGAAAGATGAAGATGTGTCTAAAATAGTTTTCTTGATAAGTTTAGAATGTTTGTTGGTAGCTGCAGAAGTTTCCAAAGATTTGGAAAATGATAATCCTTTCATAAGTGTTTCACTGATTTTTTTGAAAAGGTGGCAATATTGATGCCATTTTCAATGTAATTGTTTCATAGAGTTTTATGAATACTTACTAAACTTTGGTGTGTAGAAAAATTACACATATGTGGGTAATTTCCCCACTGTAATGTATGTATTAAGAAAGGTGGATATGGCTTTACTCGGTAGTGAAATCATAGACTGCTACGTTATTTTAGAGGTAAAAAATAGCATCTATATCAATGAAAACGTAAGATGTGTTTTTTTATTTTTCTATTCTGGATAATTTATATGAACACCCTTAAAAATAGATAATATCAATTCCCTAATTAATACTAAGGAAGAGTTGAATTTTTTGAAGAGATAAGGAGGGAGGAACTAAAAGTTAAATAGCTTGTATGGCTTCTTTATATTTTTTGGAAACAGGGAGTTCCATTAAGGTAAGAGATATAGTGTTTTTGTTTTTCCAAGATTTAAAATGTGATGGATTTATTAAATGTGAACGATGTATTCGAACTAAAAAATCTAAATCTTCCTGCATTTTTGTTAAAGAAGAGCGAATTAATTTTGAGTTAAGTTCATTATTATTAATAAAAAAAATCTCCACATAATTTTGAGCATTACTGATACTAATTAACTCAGATTTTTTGATTTTTAAAATATCAAGTTTATTATCTCCTTTAATACTTAAAATATCTTCTGGTATAGGAATTAATTTGATTGAATACCGTCTTGCCATAATGATAATTGGAATTACAATTAAAGCTGTTTTGAAAATTATATTAGTACAGAATGTCCAAAAAGTATATCCTCCTGATAAAATGAAAGGGCTTTTGTAATAGATGAAAGTTCAATAGTATATAATATTTGATAAAAAATAATACTAATTACTTCAAGAGTAATATTCCATTTTTCAATTTTTTGATAGACGAATTTTTGAGCTAGGCTTGTTAACGCATAGGCTATAAATGCAATGACATTAAAACCGATGCTTATTAAGAGCCATGCTTTAAAATTTAGTGTGCCGTCATCAAAAGGTCTTATGAAAAAAGCAAAAATAAACCCCCAGATACATATAAATACACCTATTAATAGATGATGCTTAATTGATGGATTTAACTTTATCATTATCCTTTTTTAGTTTATTATGAATATTAAGTGTAAGGTAAAAGTGTCTTTTTGGCAAACATAATCTTACATAAAGTTCTATTTAATTAGGCTAAAACTAAGGAATTTTTACTATCTACTATATGAGATAAAAAAATGTAATCTTAAAAGAGGCAAAAATAGCTTGAATCTTCTATTTTTAACCTGTACCTAAATCTGGGAAAAGACCAAATCCTTACAGACCAACTATATTTTATCTCTTTAATACTTATTTAAATAACTACTTGTTATCACACATTTTAAAACGATGAGCAAAAATAATTAACATTACATGCATGAAAAAAAGGTTTAAAAAGGGAAAACTTATCTGAAAATTCAACTAAGAAAATTACAGCAGAAAGTTTTAGGTGTTTTGTAAGGTAATTAACAAAGAAAATGTATTTAGAGTAAAAAAAAACTAAAATTTTATATTTTTTATTGGTAATTATGTATAAAATTGTAATTATTTTTAATATTTTAAAAATATTCTATTGGGGTATGAAAAAAAATAAAGGTGAAGTTTTTGAATCTCTTAAAAGAGGTAATATAGTTGCTTTCTGTAAGGTTTATACAGCGTATTATAATAAACTTTATCGTTATGGAATGTTTTTTTGTAATGACTCAAGTCTGGTTGAAGATGTAATTCAAGAGTTTTTTGTAAAAATGCTTAAAGACCCTGAAAAACTTAATCATGTACTAAACCTTGAAATTTATATGTTTCGGTCGATTAAATTAAATATAATCTCTGAAAAGCAAAAAGATGATCGCAGAGGAGTTATCCGAAAACTAGTTGTTGATCAAGAAAGATATACAGTATCAAAAGAAAAAAAAATTATTGAAGAAGAAACAACTTCGTTAAAAAAAGAATGGTTGAAAGACCAAATCCAAAACTTGCCTCCCTATCTAAAAGAAATTATTTATCTTAGATATTATGAAGGATTTAGTTATGAAAAAATTACTCAAATAACTTCACTAAATGGACAGGTTGCTAGAAATTATGTGTCTAGAGCAATTCAGAAAATCCGTTCGAAAATAGAAAAAGGAAAAACGTTTCTATTTACTATTATTTTTGGATGTTTGCCTTCAAAAAAACTTCAATAGCCAAAGAATTTTAAAATTTTTCTCATTATAAATCTATTTTTTTAAAAAAAAGGGTTACAAATTCTTTCTTCGTACATCATTCATATAAAACTCCTTAATATTTGATTAGGAGTATTTAAATAAATTTATCTAAAAGCGATATTTATTTTAATATGAGTGATTTTGAAATATATAAAGAAATGAACTTTGAAGAGTTAATTGAAGATACCGAATTTCAGAATTGGGTGTATTCTCCTTCTTTATTAAGTAATGATTTTTGGCAAGATTTTTTAAAAAAACACCCAGAAAAAAAGGCCGTAATAAAAGAAGCAAAAATGTTTTTACTCTCTGGAAAATCCTATTTTGAGCAATACGATAAAACTCCAGAAGAAATAAAACAGAAACTCACCCTTGTGTTTAATATAGCTGAGAAAAAACTCCCATTATCATTGAGACCAAAAAGACGATTTCTTCTTAATGAAAAATTTCGTAACCTAATCATTGCAGCCTCATTTACCTTATTATTTTTTGTAGGCTATTTATTTTATAGATCTAATTATGGGTATAATAAAAACTATACGACTGATTATGCCGAATGGCGAACTGTACAACTTCCAGATGCTTCAATAGTAGAATTAAATGCAAATTCAACATTAAAGTTATCAAAAAACTGGAAAGATAGCGATATGCGTGTTGTATGGTTGAATGGGGAAGCCTTTTTTGACGTCGAAAAAAAAACAACAACTCAAAGCAAATTTCAGGTTATCGTTAATGAACTAACCATTGAAGTTTTAGGAACTGAATTTAATGTTCAATCTAGAGGGGATCTTACCAAAATTTTTTTAAAAGAAGGGAAAATAAAGCTTCTTATGAACAATAAAGAGGAATACCTTAACCCAGGAGATTTTATTACTTACTCTGCAAAAAAACAAACAATTATTGATCGTAATAAGGTGCCGCAAGAGTTCTATACTTCATGGAGGACAGGAACATTACAGATGAATTCTACGGTAGATAAGATTTTTAAAGAAATAGAAAATATCTATGGTGTAGATATAGAGTTAGAAGATGAAACTTTATATAAAGAGACTCGTAAAATTGGAATCCCTATGAAAAACCTTGACATAGTGATTCCTATCCTTGAAATTTCACTAGATGTTGAAATAATAAAAGATAAGAATAAACTAATTGTCAAACAAAACAATTAACCAACATAAATACCCTTTTTAGGTGTTAAATCAAGTATTTAATTATGAGAAAAGATTTTAAATATGTCTTCTTCTGTTGCTATTTTATTATAATAGGAATTTTTCCAATGGAGGCTAAAAATTATTCACAAAATAGGCCGCTTTCAGAGATTTTGGATGAATTGGGTGAGAAGTACCAAGTTTTTTTTACCTATAACTCAGGAGAACTTGATAAGATATTAGTTGATTTTGATATTGTTGATAGTGAAAAAATAGATGTTACCATAAAGCAATTGCTCAAGAAAACGAATTTTAATTACAAGTCTTTTGAAAACAAATATTATGTGGTTTATGAGAATACAAAAAGAGGGCGTAAATATCTTGAAAAAGCTTTGTATCACTTATCAGAGATTGAAAAGCTTGAAAAAGAAGGTGTACACATCAACAAGAAAGGAAAAAATTCAATTTCCTCTTCCAAAAAAAATAATTTGCAACAATTTACTATTAATGGAGCTGTTAAGGATAAAAATGGATACCCTCTGATGGGAGCCTCTGTATTGGTAAAAGGCACTAAATATGGAGTAATTACTGATTTTGATGGTGCTTTTAGTCTCAAGTTAACTGATAATGAAGTAGTATTAGAAGTTTCATATGTTGGGTTTAAAAATAAAGAAGTTCAAATAAAAGACCTTTCAACAATTGAAATAATATTAGAAGAGGATACCAGTAAATTAGAAGAAGTTGTTGTTATTGGATATGGATCGAAAACCAGAAGAGAGATTGCAGGAGCTATTACACAGATCGATTTTGATGAATTAGAAAATACTCCTATTCAAAGTTTTGATAAAGCTATACAAGGGCGTACTACAGGAGTTCAAATCGTTAATTCTGGTGCGCCAGGAGGAGCAACTCAAGTTCGAATTCGTGGAATAGGTTCAATAAATTCAGGTAATAGTCCATTATACATAGTAGATGGTGTACAAATAGTTCAAGGTCAGTTTTCACAGGTTAATACACAAGAAAATGTATTATCAACTATTAACCCTAATGATATAGTTTCTATAGACATTTTAAAAGATGCTTCGGCTTCTATATATGGAGCTCAAGCCGCAAATGGTGTAGTAATCATTACAACAAAAAGAGGAACAACAGGGGGGGGGACAAAAATAAACTTAAATGCACACTGGGGAGTTAACAGTGTGATAAATAGGCTTGATCTTTTGACAGGCCCAGAGTGGACTGCACTAGTATTAGAAGGTTATGCTAATCGGTATGGAATAAATAGCATTCAATATCAGGATCAATTAGCTTTTTTAGGAAACCCATCAAATGCTCCTAATTATGATTGGCAAGATTTATTATTTACTACAGCATTGGTTAGTAACTATCAGCTTTCTGTATCAGGTGGTGCAGAGAAAACAAGATATTTTGCCTCAGGGTCATATAATAAAACCGAAGGACATGTAGTTGGTACTGGCTTTGAACGTGGAACCTTGAGGTTTAATCTTGATAATGGTTTAGGTACTAGATTTAGAACTAGTTTGTCTACTAATTTTAGTCTTACCCAAAACCAAGCTACAAGAGATGATGGGTTTTTCTTTAACAACCCAACTATTGCTTCTGCTTTTATTGTTCCTACAAATAATCCTTATAATGAAGATGGGGCTATAAGAGAACCTCTTTTTGGGTTATATTCTGAAAACCCTCTAGTAAATGACGATCCTAGTCTTTTCAATGAATCCTCAACCACTTATAAAATTTTGACTTCTTTTTCTGCGGATTATGAAGTTTTTCAAAATTTGATTTATAAATCAAAATTTGGATTAGACTTTCTTACTAATAATTATAAATATTTTGCTAGTCCAAAAGCCAATGTAGGCGCTAGTTCAAATGGAGAAATAGTGACTAGTAATAATAGAAATCTTAACTGGCAAACAGATCAGTTATTAACTTATGATAATATATTCAATGATGTTCACAAATTTGATGTACTTGTTGGAGTAAATTATAGACAAGAAAAGCGAAGTTTCTTTTCAGCAACAGGAACTGAATTTACAGTTTCATCATTAACTTCTGAAGGGAATGCCTCTGTGCAGGAAATAGACGGTTTTGATACAGAATGGCGAATGGCTAGTGTTTTTGGAAGGATAAATTATGTATTTGATGATAGATATATTTTTTCAGGAACAATCAGAAGAGATGGAGTTTCAAGATTTGGTAAAGATAATAGATGGGGTACTTTTCCAGCATTTTCTCTAGGATGGCTTATATCTTCAGAAAAATTTATGTCTCGTTTTCAGGATGTTATCACAGAGTTAAAGATAAGAGGAAGTTATGGAGTTACTGGTAATGCTAACGTTGATAATTTTGCTTCAAGAGGATTCTTTACAACAGGTACATTTGTTGGAAGAGGTACTTTGTTACCTAATACAGTGGCAAACCCTAATTTATCATGGGAAGAATCAGAAACTCTTAATGTTGGATTCGATGCAAGTTTTTTTGATGGCCGTATAGGTATTTCAGCCGATTATTATACCAGAATTACTAATGACCTTTTGTTAGAAAGACCTTTGGCTACAACTAGTGGTTATAGCCGTGTTTTTGATAATATTGGAGAGATAGAGAATCGTGGTATCGAATTATCTCTTAATACCATAAATATTAAGCTAAAAGATTTTAAATGGTCTACCGATTTTAACTTGAGTACTGTTGATAATAGAATAAAAGCTTTATCTGGTGAAGTAGACCAAATTAATGATGGTAATTTTGGTATAGCCCATAGAGTAGGTGAGTCTTTAGGGGCGTGGTATACCATTAGATGGGCAGGAGTAAATCCTGCTGATGGTAGGCCCATGTATTATGATAGAAACGAAGAGCTTACCTTTAACCCTACAGATGATGATCGTGTGGTTGTAGGTGGAAGTATTCCTACTTATTATGGAGGATTTACTAATAATTTCTCATATAAAGGACTTAAACTTTCGGTTTTATTTCAATATTCAGGAGGTAATTATATTAGAAATCGTTTGGCATTTTCTACAAAAGCTTCAGGAGGTTTTACTGATCGAAATCAACAACGTAGTGAACTGAATAGGTGGCAAAAACCAGGTGATATTACTGATGTTCCTATCGCTTTAAATGGTTTTGTTTATGATGCACGACCAGGCAATGCATATAGTTCTAAACATATTGAAAAAGGAGATTATATCCGTATGAAACAAATAAACCTCTCGTATGATTTTCCAAAACTTTTATTAAAAAATTTACACCTTCAAAGTATGACAGTTTATTTAAGTGGAAACAATCTCTTAACCTATACTCCATATTCAGGAAGAGATCCTGAACTTTTAGGTGGAGATGATACTGGGGATTATCCCCAAGCTAAGTCATATATATTAGGAGTTAATATTGGATTTTAAAAAGATTAAATTATGAAAAAGTCATATAAAAATATAATCAGGTCTATTCTACTGATGTGCATTTTCGTAGCCTGTGATGATGTTTTAGAAACTGAACCAAATGATAGAATATCTAATGAAAGAGCCGTTAGTGATTTTGAAAGTGCAGAAGCAACATTATTAGGAGCCTATGATAGATTTCGTAGAGTTAATTATTACCAAAGAGATTTTATTGTTATTGCTGATGGTCTAGCCGATAATATCAAACAAACTATAAATAATACGTCTAGATTAAATGGAGTATCTCAGAATCAACCGTATACACATTTTTCATTTTGGCAAAATGCATATGAAGTTATTAATTCTGCCAATTTTGTAATAGCTGGTGTAGATGATTTACAAGATGCAACAGAAAGTCAAGAAAAACAATTAAAAGGCGAAGCTCTCTTTCTTAGAGCACTTGCACATTTTGATCTGGTTAGAGCTTATGCTCGCAATCCTAATCATTTGGTAGGAGACCCCATGGGAATACCAATTATTACTGATCCTAATGATATATTTGGGTTGCCTGCTCGCAACTCTATTGATGAAGTATACCATCAGGTAATTGCAGATTTAAATAATGCTTTTAATTTAATAAATAGTAATGAAGTAACACCCAATAGAGCTTCTAAGGTAGCTGTACAAGCACTACTTTCAAGAGTGTATCTTTATCAGAAGGATTGGGGAAATTCTATTGAAGCTGCAAATTATGTTATTCAAAATGTAGATTTTGATATTGAAACAGATGGGTATACGTTAATATTTTCTGAAGCTTCAGAAACAATCTTTGGGTTATCTTATAGCGCCTTGGAGAATCCTGGGTTAAATAATTCATTACAAGGACTTTTTTATATTGATAACGAGACAGGTATTGGATATGGTGATTTTGTTGTAAGAGATAAATTATACAACCTACATGAAACTGATGATCTAAGATTAAGCCTATATATACCAACTACTAAATCTGGAGAAAACGTAAATTTTATTGGAAAATACTTAGGCTATCAAGGTGCATTTGGACTAGACAATATTCCTATAATTCGTCTCTCTGAAATTTTATTAAATAGGGCTGAGGCTCTAGCTGAAAATAATGATTTGTCCGCAGCATTAAGTGACCTAAATAAAATCAGGAATAGAGTAGGCTTATCTAATATATTAATTGGTTCCAAGGAAGAAGTTATCAATAACATATTAGAGGAACGAAGAATAGAATTAGCTTTTGAAGGTCATAGAATATTTGATCTCAAAAGAAGAGGACTTGATATTCCTAAAGGTATGTTAGAAATAGATTGTCAACAAGAATGTAATATCTCTTATGAAGATTTTAGAGTAATTGCAAATATACCTGTTTCAGAAACAGATGTTAACAAGAACCTTATACAGAACCCTGGTTATTAATCAAAAAAAACAAGATATTATGAAAAAGATATGGCTCATACTTTTAATTGTTATAAATATATATTCTTGTGTTGAAGAAGAAAATTACCTCTATGAAGGTAATTCAATACTTGCTTTTTCATCAGAAGAAGCAACAGCAGAGTTTGCTCATGATGAGGTCTTAGAAAAAACGATTATGGTTACTATTCAATTAATAGGGCAGCAACAAACAACTGCAATTATTGCGAATATTAAGTTAGATGAGTCAAATATAACTTCGTCAGAAAAAAAGATTAATTTTCCTTCTATAGTTAGCATTCCAGCAAATAGTAGTAGTACTAATTTTGAAATTACTATTTATCCAAATAAGTTTGAAGATCAAGAAAAAGTAATAGCTACATTTCAGATAGAAGCCAATGGCACAAATCAAGAATCTGGAGTTAACTTAAGTAAATTTACTCTCAATATTAAAAAACTACCTGTTCCTGATTGCAATAAAGATTTTACTCCATATTCTGGAGATTATAGTATTACTACTGGTGATAGTTTTGGCTATTCTTGGAGTTGGGATGGAAGAAACAACCTTCCGTTGCAGTTAGATCCAAACATAATCAATAGATTGTCTAGCACTAATTTTTATGGATGGACTGATTCTCAACCTGTATTTTTCGAACTTTCGTGTACAGACAATACCATAAATGTAATACCAATTGTAGGATATACTACTTCTGGAGGTTATACTTTTGATATTACTGGTGGTTCAGGAACATATACTTCTCAAGGAGAAATTAATGTAACTTATCAATGTTTAGATTCTACCGATGGTGATTTTACCATTACCGAAACATATACAAAAACAGGGGGGATTTGTACGGTGAATATAGCACAGTTTGCGCTCCCCTATATTATACAAACAGGTGATAGTTTTGGGTATTCATGGGATTGGGATGGTCGTGCAGATTTTACATTAATTACAGACCCTGATACTCCATTATTGCTTTCTAATACCAATTTCTATGGATGGGAAAATACTCAACCAGTTTTCTTTGAGCTTTCTTGTACAACGGATGTTGTAACTGTAGTTCCAATCAATGGATATACGACCCCTGGCGGTTATATCTTTGATATTACAGGAGGAATCGGAACTTATACTCCACAAGGAGAAATCAATGTAACCTATCAATGTTCACATCCTACCGATGGAAATTTTACTATTACAGAAGTTTATGCAAGATGATAAAGAATGATTATCATACAATAATAAGAATATTTTTCTTTAAACATGATTTATGAAAAAACACATAACAGGGGGAGTTTTACTTCTATTTACTTGTACTTACTCAAAAAGTAACACCTCAGAAAATAGTATTTATAGCGGAAATATTGACCCTTTTCAGGAAGAAGTAATAGACAGGCTTAATCAAATAGTACTTGGGTTTGAATGTAGTGATGCTATACCAATAATCAGAAAATGGAAACCTAATATGAAAATAGTTATAATAGGAGTTCCAACGATATTTCTTTTACGTGAGCTGGATAAAATTGTTATAGAAATTAATGATTGGACGACAATAGTGCAATATTCAGAAATTGATACAGAACTTATGCGATTGTTGTATCATTATTGGATTAGATATGTCAAATGTTACCAAAGTATTGAGGCGAATATTATGAATTAATAGATATGGAAAAACCTCATAACATAGCTTCTCACGCAGTGTGTACTTATCTAGAAAATTTAGAACTCCTCATGGGAACATTTACTACTCATAATTTTAAACCTCATTTTCATGAGAGTTATACTGTTATATTAATAGATAAGGGAATAGGAGATTATTCTAATAGTAATTCTAATTTGGTACTATCTTCAGGATCTATCTTAGTTTTTAATCCGTATGAAGTACATACTGGAAAAGCTGTTGGTACAAGCCCCTGGAGTTTTTTGACAATGTATATTCCTGTAGAGATCATGAAAAAAGCTTTAGTAAATATAGATTTTAAGGATAATAAGCCTCCTTATTTTAGCCAAAACATTATAGAAAATAAAATTTTGTATGATATTGCTAAATTTGCCTTTTACAGTCTATTAGATAAAAACAAGGATAGCTATAATCATGATAATTTAATAAAATTTCTAGAGCTATTAGTTAAAGAGTATGGTACTGTTTATGAAAAGAATATAACTGCTATGCCTTATAAATATAAAGTAGCTAATGAAATAAGAAAACATATACATAAAAATTACTTAAATGATGTATCTCTTGAATACTTATCGTCTATTACTGGATTGAAAAGAGATGGAGTTATAAAAACATTTAAACAGTACTACGATCTCCCTCCTCGTCAGTATATACTCAATTTACGAATAGAGAAAGCCAAAAAACTATTATTGAAAAAAATATCATCTACAGAAGTAGCCCATGAAACTGGTTTTTTTGATCAAAGTCATTTTATTAAAAACTTTAAAAAGGTTATTGGAGTTACTCCAAAAAAATATGCTTCTATAGTGATATGAAACGTAATAAAAAAAGAATAGTGAATGACTTATAATAATTAGTAGCTCTATCACCTTCGAATAGTATGATAAAGGCAATTTCATACTATTTTTTGTGCTTATTATTTCTGAATTTGCATAATGATTAATTGCTATTAAAAGTATAGATCAGATATAGAAAATTACTGGTAACCAAAACACTTTAAATAAATATGAAAGCATTTATTTTAATATGGTCGATATTGATAATGCAACTATCTGTATATGCTCAAAAATCAGTAGGAGAATTAGATATCTTATTTGAAGAAGCAATAAAAAAAAGATGTCCCTGGAATGTCAGTTGGTATTATTAAAGATGGCAAATAGTACTTGCTAAGGAGTATGGAGTTGTGAAAGAAGGAAACTCCCAAAAACCTGATAGTAAAACAATGTATGCTATTATGCTATTGCATCAAACACAAAAGTTTTTACATCTACTGCTATTGCAATACTAGTAGAGCAAAACAAAATAAAATTAGATGACAAAGTTCGTAAGTTTTTACCTCGATTTACATTGTACGATAATTATTCTTCTGAAAATTTAACAATAAGAGAATTGAGTTTTGAATTTTTTTTAAAAGGCTAAAAATGTAAAAAAATAAGGATTTTTTTTAAGAAGAAGAATTCTACAAAATATTAGAACAAAAATTACACACGTAAAACAATTATAAAAACCAATGTCATGAAAAAAGCAACATTTTTATTAGCCATATTTATAGCAGTTAGTGCCTTTGCGATTCAATCGCATTCATATACTGATTTGGAGGAGCAATTAGAAAAAAAATCTGAATATTTAAATAATAGACCAAATAAGTTTAGTGAAAATTATTGTCCACTAAAATTTCAGATTCCTATTCAATTAGAATACTTGCCAAATGGATATAATACTTTGTATTTTATAACCAATTATGTTGACCAAGATCCTAATGTAAACTCAATTAAAGATTGGGGAGAAGGAAAATGGACATATGATAGTCATAAAGGTACAGATTTTGCACTTTGGCCTTACCCTTGGCTTTCAATGGACATGAGGTTGGCTTATGCGGTTGCAGCAGAAGATGGAATTATTATAGAAAAAATAGATGGAAACTTTGACCGAAATTGTGGTTTGTTATCTGATATTGACGGGAATTCACCATGGAATGTTGTAAAAGTAAAACATTATGATGGTACAATAACTATTTATGCTCACTTGCAAAAATATTCATTAACTAAAAAAATGGTAGGGCAGAGAGTAAGAAAAGGAGAATTTCTTGGTTATATAGGGAGTGCTGGCTATTCTGATGCTCCACACTTACATTTTGAAATAGAGAAAAATGGAGAAACATTAGATCCTTACCTTCTTGATCTATGGGAAGTAAAACAAAATTATTTTAACCCTATTGTAATTGGAGGAGGAGTTCATCGTCATTACCCAAAACTTAACCCTATAACATTAGGGGGAGTTAATAATATTCCAAATGGAGTAGATACTGTAACTAAATGTAGTGATCCAGAAACAATTTACTCTCAATATAATTTTAAAAGTGGAGATCAAATATGGGTTACTTCCTATATAGCAAATCAAACACCAGAATTAAAGTTTGAAAATGAAGTTCGAAAAGTAAAAAATAATGAACTCCTTTTTGGATGGGACCCTGGTACTGTAGAACGTACAATAAGAAATAGAAATTTTTGGGGATATGTATGGGCCACAGATGAAGGATGGTATTATTATGAGTCAAAATTAGGAGATGTAAGTGTTTCTAAAACTTATTTTTATGTAGAGTATAGAAAAATACTAGGTTTGAAAATACTTGATTTCAACCCTAATGGAGATTTTTTTCATAATACTATAATAGAGGATAGAGACTTTAAAGTAGGGGATGAGCGAAATTTTGTAACATATTTTCATGATGCAGAAGTAGGAGATAATCTTAAGGGACAAATATACACTCCTGATGGAACTTTATTTAAAGAATGGGGAGGAGCTATCGAAAGTAAAGAATGGACTTTTTGGTCAGAAAAAGTAACATTTGATAATGAGAGTTTTGGTTCAAGTAGATATTGGGTATTCAAATCACAATATAACGAAGAGGAACCTGAATATACTTTTTTTACAGTTTCTAAGATTACTAGTAATAAAATAAAACAGACACATCAAACATTACAAAAACAAAAAATAATTATATCCCCCAATCCTGTTAGAGACATAGCATTTATAAAAATCCCCAATGATTTTTATAAAAATGATTTAGAAGTTAATATTCTTGATCTCAACGGACGAAAAGTATATGATGCGCATCTAAAAATTAAGGAAGAAGGAGGTAAAAAAGCTTTAGATTTAAGCTCTTTAAGCAAAAATTTGTATTTCATTGTTGTAAAAGATCTTAATTCAAGGGTTATTTTTAAAGAAAAACTATTAAAATTATAAAACTATAATTAATGCTTAACATAATTAAACCCCTTGTGTTTTGTTTACAAGGGGTTTAAGCTTTTATAACTGTTTTATAAATGCTCTATATACCAAAGTTTTACAACCATTAAATTATCCTTTTTAGTGGAGTCGGAGGGACAAAGTTCGAACTTTTTGGTGGAAGTTATTCGGTTAATTATCTTAATATAGAGCTTAAAAATGAAATGTATTCTACTGCTTTTTTAAGCAAAAGTCTTTTAAACAAGTTATGGTATGCATTATTTTGATTTCTCGTATAAACTAAGAATATATAATATAGATGCTTCAGGAACGATTATTTATGCTGTATATTATTTGGAACAAATCTAAATAAATATATATTTGCCCTTAGTTTTTAACCATGGTACTATATATCATTAAGGTTGATTAGAAAAAGTAAGGATTATTTCTACCAATACCAAGACATATCATTTAATGAATGAATTAGCTTTTGAGAAGCTATATAAAATGTATTGGAAAAAGTTGTATGCTATTTGTTTATCAAAAACAAATAATGCCGAAGCGTCCCAAGAAATAGTTCATGATGTGTATGTTTCTATATGGAAACGTCGGGATAAATTTGTAGTTACTTCAGGAGTAGAAAATTATTTGTTAAAATCGACGAGGTCAAAAATCATTGATTATTACAGGAAAAACTCAAAAAATCAAGTAAAAGTACATCCTTCAAAGGATGTATGTAAGGAAAGTTGTTTTAATACTAATGCCGTTACCCATAATTTAGCTTTGCATCATTTTCTAGAAAGTGATTTAGAATTAATAGTGAGTCAATTACCATTTCAGTGTCAAAAGGTATATCGATTAAGTCGTGAAAAGCAACTAACGACAAACGAAATTGCCCAAAAATTAAATATTTCTCAAAAAACAGTAAAAAACCACCTTACCAAAGCCCTTTCTTTTTTACAAAAACACATTAGACAGAGTTTAGTCCATCAATAATTTGCATTTCTATTCAGTAACTAGATGTATTTTTTTATTAAAAATGTAAAGTGTAACTGTTTCGTTTTTAGTGTTAAAATTACATTGTTGTTGTTTTTAAATAATACCAGAAAAAAAATATTAGGTACAACTAGGTCTCCCCCCAGAGTATTTTCGTTTTTATATATGAATAACAAATCAGTAAATGGAAATAACACCAGAATTACTACAAAAATATGCAGAAGGAAAATGCTCTAAAACAGAGGAGTTGGAAATAGAATCCTGGTTAGACCCAAAAGGAGGGATTGATACACTAAACAGCGAAATAGATGTTTGTTTACATCCAGAGATAGAAAAAGTACTTTGGAAGAAGATAGCAAAAACAAAAAATAGCATTCCTGAAAAACAGAAAAAGATACTTAATATTAAAAAGTGGACTATTGTAGCTTCTATTGTAATACTTTTAGGAACTTCCTGTTTTTGGGGATTTTTCAACAAACCTGTTACTTATGCTACAGCAGCTGCCGAGTTAAAAACAGTTATACTTGAAGATGGAACTAAAGTTACTTTAAATGCAGCATCTACACTTACAATAACAAAAAACTTCAATAAAAAAGAACGTGTGGTATTATTAGATGGAGAAGCTTTTTTTGAAGTAATCAGAGATAGCCTTCATCCTTTTGTAGTACAAACTAAAACCACTAAAACCCAAGTGTTGGGAACCAAATTTAATCTTTATGCCTATGCAGGTGAAGACAATACGATAACACTAAATGAAGGTAAAGTGCAGTTTTCTGGGCTATTGCCTGCCTATAATAATAAAGTAATCTTATTACCGAATGAGCAAGTAACCTTAAATAAGATAGGCATACTAAAAAAGAAAGTAAAACCCGAGCAATATAATGCATGGATTAAGAAAAAACTAGTTTTTAGAGATAAACCCTTTTCATTAGTAATTCGCGAAATAGAACGTTTTTACAATATTACCATTACCGTCAAAAAAGAAGGAATCCATAACAGAAAGTACAATGGCGTTTATGATAATCCTCCTTTAGAAGTTTTGATGAATGATTTGAGTTTTGTGTTTAACTTCAATTACAAAAAAGAAGAAAATAAATTATTAATTTTTTAAATATATATTATAGAAATGAAAGAATAGAGAAAAAACTATACTTAAAAAAAACCAGCAATCCGTCGGCAAACTTTATGCTGGTATTCGATGCTTTAATAGCAAAATTAAAACAACACTATTTACAAAAATATGAAAAATAATACAGTAATCCCATTTATAAAAGGGACACTAAAATTCACCCTTTTTTTACTTATACTTAGTAACCTGCAATCTGTCTTTGCTCAAAATGCTACCATACTTGATGAAAAAATTACTATTACCTTTAAAAATGACGATATAGCCTCGGCTCTTGATAAAATCAAAAATGCAGTTGATTGTAACTTTTCTTATGAATCTATTCAATTAAAAAAAGAACATAGTATCTCAAAAAACTACACTAATACAACTTTACGGGAGATACTGAATGATATTTTGGTTGAGCACCAAATTTATTATGCGGTTAGAGGAAATGTCATCTTGATAAGAACCGATGTAGAAAAAAAACAGGTTTCAGGAAAGATAATAACTCCAGATGGCAATCCAGTAGCTTTTGTTTCGGTAGTATTAAAAAGTACAAATTACGGAGCGTCGACAGACGAAAACGGAGACTTTAACTTTTATGCCCCCGAAGGAAATTATAAAATAGTTGTTTCATCTATAGGGTTCAAAAGTGAAGAAAAACCAATAACTATTGTTTCTGATAATGTAACGCAAGTTAATTTTACATTATCCAAAACGCTAGAAAACCTAGAAGAAATTATTGTATCAGCAGGTAGAACTTCTGAAAAGTTGTCTGAAGTTTCCTCATCAATTTCTGTACTGGCTTCAAAAGACATTAAACAGATCAGTCAGTATTCAAATGTAGTATCGGATTTGGTAGCAAAAATTCCAGGAACCAATATTCAAACAAATAGGCAACAGACCAGAGGGCAATACTTGAGAGGAAGAAATATGTTAATACTAATTGATGGAGTACCTCAGTCATCTCCTCTTTTTGTAACAGGAAACATGAATCTATTGGACCCTTCAGCTATTGAAAGGATAGAAGTTGTAAAAGGATCAACTTCTATCTATGGAAATGGCGCTGAAGGAGGAATAATTAATTATATTACCAAGAAGAATACTACAGCCAATACGTTTGAATCTAATACTACTATTGGTAGCTCTATTTCTTTAACTGAACCTAGCCATACCTCGGGGAGTTCCTTTTCACAATTTTTCAATGGACGAGCAGGAAAGTGGAACTATGTACTAGGAGGAACGTATAAACAATTTGGGATTAAGCGTGATGCTAATGGTGAAATATTGTCGCCAAGAGATGGATTAGGAGAAACCCAATGGTACAATGCTTTTGCCAAAATTGGATATGAAATAGGTAATGGGTATGATGTAGGAGTAATGTACAATTTTTTTAGTAACAACCAAAGAACGGAGTTAAGTCCAGTTGTTGGAGTCTACAGAGAATCCCCTTCCACAGGAACCTTTGGGTTACAAGGTGCAGAAAGTTTAACTCGTGGAGTAAAATATAACCATAACCTCAAATTTACGTTGAGTAAAAAAAACATATACAAAAACACAGATTTAACGGCATCATATTATTTACAAAACTTTAAAACTATATATGACTCCTTTGCTTACTTTGCTAATGTTTCACAGGGTTTATCAGCAGGACAACCTGGTGTTACCACCAAACAAAGTGGTCTGAGATTTAATTTAAAGACCGACTATAGTTTTTCAAATAATTTTAACGGAAATCTCGTTTACGGACTGGATTTATTAAGGAACAAAACGGCACAACCTATGAAAGATGGAAGGGTATTTGCTCCTGAAATGGATATGAAAAACTATGCCGTATATTTTCAAACCAAAGCAAAATATAATGATTTTATATTCAGAGCTGGTTCTAGGTACGAAATTATAAATATCGCCGTAGATGATTATACTACTCTTTTTCGTAACAATGGAGAAACAACTGGTGGCGGTATTGATATTAATGGAGGGGAACAAGATTACAGAGCAATTACCTTTAATTTTGGATTACGTTATAATGTTTTGAATAGCATTCAACCTTATGCAAATTTTTCGCAAAGTTTTTCTGTGGGTGAACTTGGAAGAATTTTGCGTACCACAGAAGATTCTAACATAATAACCAATAATATTGAAGATGCCAAGGCTGTGATCACCAATAATTTTGAGTTAGGTTTAGAAGGGAATATTACCGATAACATAAGGTATAAAGGGAATTATTTTATTAGTCATTCAAAATTAGGTACAACTTATACTGAAAAATCTAACGGTTTCTTTGAATTAGCCAGACTACCGGAGAAAATATATGGTTTTGAGTTTGAATTAGGTTTTAGTGTTAACCAAAAACTTGATGTAGATCTTTCATTAGCTACTATTGAAGGTAAAGTAGACAATAATAACAATAAGGATTTCAATGATGCAGAAGATAGTTATATAAGTGGGTTAAGAATTAGTCCAACTATTTTTAGAAGTAGTATTAATTATAAAGTAACATCAAAGTGGGAATTAAATATAGCCAGTATAATCAGTGGGAAGAGGGATAGATTTTCAGAAAATGAAAACGGAAGATACTCTTTTGGGCAGGCTCCTGTTGAAAGTACTTTTGTTACCAATATATTTACATCATATAAGCTAACAAAAAATACTAGTTTATTGGTAGGGATAGAAAACTTATTTAATAGTGATTATTATCCTATTTATTCTCAGCATTCAGGAAGAGCAGCAGATTATATTAAAGGAGATGGTATAAATGGTAAGATTTCTTTGAATATAAAATTATAGATTTTAGATATTCTTGATCATTTTAAAAATAAATAAAAATGCCAGACAATTTTGTCTGGCATTTGAAAAAAAGGTCTTTGTGGAGTCGGAGGGACAAAGTTCGAACTTATTGATCGAAGATGTTCGATTAATTATTTCAAAATCAGACCTAAATAAGTTACTAGTGAAAAAATGATAAAAATATCGCTAAACTCTGGAAAAGGATAGATTTGTACTTTAAAACAAAAACCAGCTACATTGCTGTAACTGGTTCTTTGCTTTTATTTACTCGTACTGCTTACTCTTACCCGCCAATCTTTGACGCCACGAAGCACAGCTTCGCGGTAGGGGTTTATTTTAATTTTATTTATTAGTTTAACTAACAACACTAAGTCTGTTAGGGTCTAAATAATTAAATTCAACTTCATCAAGTTTATCCTCTAATCCTTCCATTCCGTATTTCTTTTTATATTCTACTTCATCTTGGGTTATAGGAATCAACCAATAAAATTTTAAATTTTCATCATAAGAAGGGATATAAAGGCTCTCTAGATTAGGCCCATCTAAATAAGGTAATGATATTAAACCATAATTACATTTTGATTTTTCTTGCCACGGTCTACCAAAATTAACTGTATGAGATAAATTTAAATTCATCTCTCTATGATAATAGGCTATAGCAGTTAATAACTCTATTAAACTATTATCTTCTTTTTTAGAAAAAATATGCAATTCTATAGGAGTATCTTCTTCCATTGTAGACATACCACAAGTAGCGTACGTCCACATATCTCTATCTTTATTTGGCTTAAAAACTAATACTTCAAAATTATCTAATCTTTTATCAACTTTTTCAGTATCCCAAATTTCAGCCTTTGAAAGTTTTCTCCAATTTTTTTCATAATGTTCTATTATTTTATTTCTCAAATCACAATCCATGTTTCTTTTTTTGTTGTTTAGAATATGCAGACATTTTTCCTCCTTGTATGTGAGATTCTTTCTTCGGTTGTATTTGCATTCTGGTACGGTCTTTTGCAAAAGCTTTTCTCGCTTGACTTGACATTGTATGTCCTGGCGCACTACCATTTGCCCCTTCATAATAATGTTTAACTAAAGGTGTTGTATGGTCTATAACTTCATTACTATTTGCTCCAAAATGTGTACGATCTGCTTTTGTAGGTGTATTACCATAATGTTTTCTTCTATTATAAGCTTCTGTAGGTTTTACTTTTGCCCTTGGTCTAACTAATAATATCGAAGCTGCTGCCAGTACTTGTTGTGGGTCTGTCCATTGACTTAAAGCTTCTGCAAATGACATTGCAACTCCATTACCTACTGTCGGGTTTTGCCAATAATTAATAGCTTTTTGTCTCGCCCATTGCGTTGTAAAACCATCTAATAAATCCAATTCTTCAAGAGTAACACCTAAAAACTCTGATTTAAAATGGTCGTTCCAAGCTTTAGTATCAGACATTTCTGTTGGAGTGACATCTATTAACTCTTTAAAATCTTCTAATTCTGCATCAGGAACAATTACAATGTCATCACTACCATCATTAGTATCTAAAAGAGTATTCCCTTTTGTATCTTTATAAATAGTTGTAATAGCTTCTCCTGTTAATCCTGTTGGGTCAACATAAAAGATAGGATTATTATACCCGTAATGATAAACAGATTGGTCTCCTGTGGTTTCAGCAAGAGCATCGATACTTACAAATCTACCAATAGCTGGGGCATAATGACGCCAATCCATTTCGAGCATATTATAACCAAGACTTTCATTACGCTCTTTACCTACATATGTAAAGTGGTTATTTTCCCTCCCATTCACGGCAAAATTGTATCCTTTATGTTGCAGCCCAAAGGGATAATAGTTCTTCTCTTCTATAATTTCACTTTGAGTAATAGAACCATTCTTATCAGCATCTTTATAGGACAATCGTATATTCCCTAAATGATCTTTAAACTGGTATACATACTTATACCCATCTGCTTCTTTCTCCACATAGCCCTCTGGATGGTTAAAGAACTCAAGATTTCCATTTTTATAGACATGCTTACCTATGTAAGCGGTCTCTGTTGATGAACTTCCCTCTGTAACGATTTTCTTTAATTTCGCTCCAGTGGCGTCGTAAATATAAGTAATATTTCCAGTATTAGAAGCATTATCTACAGTAACTGCTGTAGGCAAGTTTAAATGATTATAAGTTATTCCTGTAATGCCTTTGTTTTGATCTGTGAGCATATTCCCATTGGCATCATAGCTATAATCATCATTAGTAGTACTACCATCCTTAAATCCATAAGGCTTATTAGAAGCATCGGTTACTTTTACTAATTTATTTCCAATATTATTATCACCATATGTATAGTTAAGTTGATCTATTACCCCAAAGTGTTGTGAATTTGTTGGGTCTATATTTTCAACAATAGCACCTGTTCTATGTAGGGTTAAAATATTTCCCATTTTATCATAGGTAACATTACTCAAGTTATATCTGCCATCATTGCTTATAGCGCTATTGATGCGATTCAACCCATCATAAGAATAGGTGTACCATCGTTGTGTATGATCATTGGCAGTTTCCCATTCTGCCTCTGCTATATTACCATTAAACAAAGGGGTAGCTCCATGCTCTGGAGTATTATAATTGATCTTAAAAACAAACAGCTTATCAAGAGAGGTGTCTGGATTCGATGGCTGAAAAGCAAGGTTATTATCCTTATTCTTATTAATATCAGTGAGCCATCCTCGTATGTTATAATCATATGTTATATTCTGTAATCCTCCTCCAACAGCTTTGGATTGTAATTGCCCGAGCTCATTGTATGAATTTAAGACCAATTGTACGGGGGCTTGGTCATTGATTTTCTGATATTGTGTTAATAACCTTCCTATATGGTCATATTGGTAGGTATCTATCGTAACAATAGGTGCATTATTATCTTTAAGATGCTGTGTATGCTCCTCTAGTACTTTACCCACAAAATCAAATTTACTTTTTACAACATCTTGAGTATTGAGGTATTCATTCTTTGTAATAGAATAGACTGGCCGTAAACGCTTATTATACCAAGTTGCTGTGGTAATCCAATAACTGGTTCCCAATACTTTTACTTTACTACCAGTAGCTAGCGATTTTGTATTTGCAGCTATTGCTTGTTCCAAACTTGTAGTTGGAGCTGTAAATGAAGTATTTTGTAGAAACTCATAATCATCATAATAATTAATGGTTAATATTTCTGCATTTTGGGCATTAGGATATCCATCATTGTTATAATACATAGTAACGCCACCTGTCATAACAGCTATATCACGTTTTACCCATAATGATCCTACAAAACTATTTAGTTCGGTTTGTAGAACATTTCTTTCCCGATTATCTATAATACTTCCTGTATATGCAACTCTTCCATAAGCATCATACTTGGTAAAGAGCCATTGGCTCTCTTGTTTTAAAAGAGCATCTTGAGTCATTACTGGTTGATCTAGATTGTTGTATACGATATACTCCCATCCTTTCCCTGGAATTTTCTTTTCTATCAAACGGTTTCTGTAATCGTATTTGTATTGATAGCAAAGTTGGTCAAGTTCATTCTGACTTACCCCATCAGTAGTATTTACTTTAGGTGGGAGTACATATGAGAGATTCCCAAAATCATCATATACATAATAGGTATTATGTTGTTGCCCCGCATTATAGGTTCGTTTTAAGAGTACCCTTCCTTGTTTATCTATAAATTCTTCTGTGGTATGATCACTACCAGATACCCAATTCTCATCTTTGGTAATATTTTTGGTTAGACTTGCCACAGGATAATAGGGTATTGGGCTACTTAAAGTTGTTTCTCCACTAGCAGTAAAAGTAACTGTAAATGCTTGTACTTCATGTATGGTATTGGTAGTATGTTCAAACTTGATCTCATGTCCGTTACCCATTGCCCAATCTTTTCCTGGAGCAGCTTGTTTTTCTAATCTTGCCAAAGGTGAGCGTTCATGCTGACGTTCTGAGTATGGGTTGACCCCCTGATTTTCTACTCCTTGAAAATCATCCTGATATCGATTTTTATAATAATACTGTAACGCAATTTCCTTGTTTCCTTTTCTATAGCTCCCGCTATAGTCTTCTATTCCTTCTACATAAGGGAGATAATCTTTATCTTGTCTACCAATACTTGAATAAGAAAAATGCTGTATAATATCTTTAAAAGGATGTAATTTTCCTCCTTTTGACTGTGCTATTCCTATTTGTTGTATTGGTCTTCCAAATCCATCAAAATAAGTTACCTCCTCAATTACGTCTTGTCGCTTTTGAATTTCTGATAAATCACTAATCTCTTTTTGTGGAGTACGCGTGTATATAAAATTTTGATCACTGATGTATGGGTTGATATACTCATCAGAAGGGCAGCCAGCATCTGTGCCATAAACACCAGGGCATTGATCTCCTTTTATTGCGCTATATCCGATAGGGCGATTACATTGCTGTTTGATATCTCCTTCTTCTCCAAATCCATCATTATCTGCATCAACATACCATACAGTTTCAGGGTGCATTTGATTGTCATCATCTTTACAATCTCCAGATTTTAGCACAAAACCTGTAGGTTGACTACATTGTTTTTTGGTAATAGTAGTATCTCCCCATCTATCTCCATCACCATCTTTATACCATACAGTTTCTGGGTGTATCTGATTATCATCATCTTTACAATCTCCCGATCTCAACACAAAACCTGCTGGTTGACTGCATTGTTTTTTGGTAATAGCAACATTACCCCAAGTGTCTCTATCTATATCTTGATACCATATAACATCTGGATGTGTCAATTCATTATCATCATTACAATCCCCTGTTTTTAACACATACGGACCTATAGGTTTTGTACAGGATGATATTACTTTTCTACTAAAACTATTATTTAATTCTGCAGTATCTACGATAACACCCCAGCCATCTTTATCATCATCACGATACCAGTATTTTGGTATTATAGACGGATCATCATCATTACAATCGCCTTTTTTTAAAACATACCCTGGTGGTTGATTACACTGTATTTTTATATTGGTACTACCTCCTTCAGGAGTTATTATAAAAACAGCCTTACCCCAACCATCATTATCTTTATCACGATACCAGTATTTTGGTATTGAATTAGCATCATTATCATTACAATCCCCTTTTTTTAACACATATCCAGGTGGTTGATTACATTGTTGTTTGGTATCGGTCTCTGTACCATAATCATCCCCGTCTTTATCACGATACCACGTTTGAAGCTTAATAGCACTGTTATTATCATTACAATCCCCTTTTTTTGTAGAATAAGAGTAAGGGCCTCTAGGGCGACACCTTCTATATGTTTTTGCGGAGATTGTGATATAAAGAGGCCTTGGGTTTTGTGAAAATACTGAAGGAACTGGATACCCCTTAAATACAAAATCTGCTTCAGTCAATCTTAAATCCTTCTCACCTCCTTGTCCGTCTTTATCAAAATCTAAATACCATATTGTTTCTAGACTTCCTGCATGTATAGATGGATCGGTATCATCGCAATCTAGATTGTTATCTACATAGCCTGTAGGTGGAATTCTTAAAAAGAAACCATTTTCTATTGTTTTAGACACATATGGATTACCCCATGTATCCCCATCAGCATCTCTATAATATGTAACTCCTATTGGTCCAATAGGACCAATAGGCCCAATAGGAGTAGGAGTTGGGCCAGGAAATATAGGTTGCAGCAATTGCGAATACCCTGTTAGGGTACATAGCATCGCTAGTATGTATATATATAATTTTTTCATAATACAATCTCTTAATAATTAAAATATTTTGAATATCAATAGTTGCTTACATTATTAGTTCTGTAAGTCAAAAGGAGTAAGTATTGCCCTTTCTAAATCCACCGACAACATGCCTTCTTGAAAAGTTGTAAGCTCACTTTTAATATCCATAATTCTAGTGGGGTTTGCAGAAGGGCCTATGGTAACTCTACATACTAGCTGTCCTGTTTGACCTATCAGACTTCTTGGTATAAAAAAGATTTCGGTAGTTTCAGGGATAAATATTCCAAGAGGATGTTTTGCCTTTCCTATTTCTATAAACCATTCTGTGGTATAAGGCGTTGTTATTGCTTCTAATCCCGTGATACTATAACGATATCCTCCTCGCTCTGTATACCATCCAGAACTGTAATATGATTTAGGGTATTGTAGCTTAAAAACAGTACTGAACTGTGCAGCACTTGGTATTGTAATATTATCTATTAAATGAGGTCGTGGATAGTAAAATACAGGATGTAAACTAGCTCTACTTCCTTCTCTCCAAGGAAATTCTGTAGCATTAAAATCACTAGGAATAGGAATTTTATATTGCCCGTAATTTAAGTGAACTTTTACACGATCTAGTTCTGTATTTCGATTACCTGTACCTCCAACAGTAATTGTAGTAGAATCAGGATCTTGCTCCAGATCAATATCCCAATTACTATACCCCCAGGGAATATCGAAACCTGTTGAAGGAAAATTAGTGTCTTCTATACCTAAAATTGTACTGGCTACTACTTCACAAACATTGGTATTCGAATTTGTTAAAAAATGAGTAGTTGATCTATCATAGGGGTCTAAGCCTTTTTTAAATACAACAGGCTTACTATAGTATATTTCTGAAGTAGTTGTTCCAGAAACTGTAGTAGTACCAGAGCCTGTTTTAGTTATTCTACAAAATATTTTTCCAGTTACTCCATTTAGACAACCAACAGGAAACAATACATTGGGTAACTCTGATACAGTTGTTGCCATAGCTATTTCTTTTCCATTTGCTAAAACAATACCCCATTCTACTCTATTTGATGTGTTATCTACATCTTTACCTACTAATTTATAAGACATTCCTTTTCTGGCTGTCCACCATCCTGAACTGTAAAATGTATCAGGATAAGGCAGATTGTATCCACTTAGTGTAATAGGTACACTAGGTATCCCATTTTCATGTGCTTTTGGTCTAGGAAAATATAATACAGGATGTAAACTTTTATTTTTGGTCACAGTATTCTCCTCTATTTCTGGCCAATAATATTCTGATACATATGGTTCATTAGGAATAGGAATACGATAATCTTTTAGAGCCCCCACTTCTATATAAACTTTAGACGATTCATTTCCTACAATATCATTTATATCAACTATTGGTGCTGTTCTGTTACACGGGCTACTTGCCCCCTTATAGGCATAACAATATTCTTTTAGAATTTTACCATAATGATCCTTAATAGTTTGTAAACGGTTAAAATCATCATAATAATAATATGTAGTCATACCTATAGGATCTGTAATACTAGTTACTCCAATTAAAGGGTCGTAAGTATAGGTAGTTATCTGCCCTTGGATAAAGGTAGCTCTCAAAGCATCTAATGCGTTTTTAAATGTTTGCTCTGTGGTAGCATTACTATCTTCATTAGATAGTTGTTGTAATTGTGTAATGGTAGCTTGTGGAATGTCCTTATAAGGAACATTTTTTAAAACCGCAATTATCGCACTGTTTTTATAGCCATAGATATAAGAGGTTTCAACTCCATCAGTTTGCAATACAGACAATACATTACCTGATCCATCATATTGTTTATACTCTATTCTGTTTTCTAAAGCTGTATTTTCTTTGGCTGTTTGTTGCAGTTCTGGAGCTATAATTGAATTTTGCCAAGTTTTAAAACTTGTGCGCTGCGTTTGAATTTTTTTATCTCCTACATAAGATTCACTTTGGATTGGCGTAGTATATCTTTTAGTATTAATCAAATGATCAATTGCCAAGGATTCTGTTGTACTTAGACCAGACAGAGATGTCTTTTCATCGGGATAGTAAAAGATATTTTTAACAGGCGTTCCTAAACTGTTGGTTGCAGTTTGTTCTTTAAGCACAGAAAACAAAGGGTGATATTTTTGATTTGTTTGAGTAGTTTTGGTGGTACCATCTTTATAAAAATCTTTTACACTTTCTCCTGTTTTTATATGGCGTTGCGATGACAAATCTAATTTTTGTGAATAATAATTTGAACGCGTAGATGGTTCTCCAGATGGATCGATAAAATCCCCTTCTATCTGTATAAGGTCTACAGAAAAGGAATCTAAAACATCCTTTGTATAGGTAACATTAGTTCTTTGTAATAATTTACCTGTAGCATCATACAAACGCTGTAGTTTTAGTTTTCCTCGAGATAAACCTTCATCTACCATTACATTTTGGAAACCTCCATTTTTATTATAAAAAGTAACAGCAGGCTCACTTACTGCATTTGTTTGATTTCTAAACAATGTTCCTATATCATATACGGGAGCCTGTATATTAGGCTCGTCCTTTGAGCTTGTATATATATTTTCGGTTATTCCATGATTTTCTCGATTTTTAATCAAAACTCTAGAATATCCAACATATGCACCATCTGTTAGTTCTGCCTGAAATTGTGAAGATGAATATACCTCAAAAAGAAGGTCTTCTAGATTGCCATTTGTCGAATCTCCATAACCAATCTTTACATTACCGTAAGTAGGTATTGCATTTAACTGCCCAGATGGTTTCCAATTGGTATCAATATAACGATAGTCCAATACCTCTTGATGTCCTGTTTCATCTATAATACGCTGAGATTTGATACGTAGACCTCCTCCTTTTATTTCTTTGGTGTTTACCAAAAAAGAGTTTAGTTCGTATGAAAACTGTGTAGAAGCTCCTGTTGGATATCGTATACTCTTTAAAGCTCCAGCTTTTGCATATTTTAGGTCGGGCACCATAGAATAATCTCCTGGTAATTCACGATAATTTTGACCTAATGAAACTGGAAAAAAGGAATATTTCCCTTTATTAACAGAAAAATATAGCTTTGGAAAAGCTGGATATCCATCACGAGCAATTGCAGGTCCATTGGCATATCCTAAAAAATCCTGATTATAAGTCCCTCGTGGAGGTAATGGTGTTGTATCATAACTAAATACATATCCAGGTAGTTCTCTTCCTATTTTATTAAATATACGAATTCGATCTAGTCGTAAACGCTTACATTCAGGAGTGGTACAATTTAAACTCGATTCAAAATAAGTATACTCAAACTTAAA
This sequence comes from Aquimarina aquimarini, assembly GCF_900299535.1. Taxonomy (GTDB): domain Bacteria; phylum Bacteroidota; class Bacteroidia; order Flavobacteriales; family Flavobacteriaceae; genus Aquimarina; species Aquimarina aquimarini. The sequence continues at coordinate 81,153 of NZ_OMKE01000001.1, forward strand.
TGTTTTAATTACCTCCCCATGAAAGTTCTTAATTTTAATCATGGTCAAAGCTCGGTCTCCTAATAGGTCTTCTCTATTTTTAGCATGAATAAATTCTACTGAACCTTCTTCAAAAATAATGGTATTAAGTCTGTTTAATTGCGGATGTTTTGTTTTTAAAAACTGAGCCTCATGAACAAAAGGGTTTAGCGGTCTTCCTGTATCAAGACTACTTCCTAGATAACTTTTAACCTGTGTTAATTTAACCTCACTACTTGATAATCTGTAGGTATCATATTCAAATTTAATTTCTCTATGGGTTGTATTACTCTTTATAGATGACAAATGATAAGTATCTACCTGATTATAAGAGTACACCTCATATTTTCTTTCTCTATCTCTTGATTTTGTATGAAATGTATCTGCATTTTGAGAAATATCAAGATTCCCAAATTGATAGGTAATACCTTGTGGATTGGTTATGCTAATATTATTAACACATTTAATGGTTCTTACTCCTTGCCAGCCATCATCAAATCCAAATAGATTAATAGGATTACTCTCTCCAAAAGTAGAAGTAATACTATTCCCTTGATGATGTAATTCCATCACACTTTTATCCAAGCGATGTACAAATGATGTTGATAATCCTGGGGCATTCACATTGAAAATATCAGGCCTTGGGTCATCATGCTTTGTTTGTAAGTTAAATGCATTGGTATTCATATCAGCACTATTATTGGCTGGTAATGCAAAAGGCAAAGTAGCTCCTAATAATGATTGTATTGATGTATGAGAAGCATAATCTAAACGATGACTCCACCCTAAACTTTTTAACGTATAATGATTATCAACTCGAGGTGTTTTTTCTGCTTTATAATAAAAATCCTCAAGACCTTTTACCGTCTTATTTATACTTCCTCCTGCGCTTAATGACCAGTTACTCCCTACTGAGGATGGGATATCACCTATCTTTACCCCAGAGGTATTATACGAGATAGTAATTGGAACACTAAGACCCCCTGATTGAATTTCATATAAAGGAATAGTAACATTTGCCCTACCAGTGTATGGATTCATGGGTATTTGTGTTACTTTTTGAAAGCTAGCCATATTGGGCGTACTTACATTGTAAACACCTAAAGCTGAATTTACATTAAATTGGTTTACAGGAACAGCATTTTGACCAAAGGATGAAATACTGCTTACCCCTAGAATAAATAACCCTATTATTATTTTTCTCATGGTAATACCACAAGAAAATAAGGATACAAATAGTGTATGCATTGTTTGTGAGTTTGTTTTAAGTAATTATTAATTTAATTTTTTCCCAGTGCAATAGTAAGCATTAGAAGTCCCGTTTTTTGAAACTGAAAGAAAAAAAATAACATTTTTTTGAAAAGATTATATTCCCAATACTAACTGCAAGATTACTTAGTGTATGAAAAACAAGTTTAAAGACTGGTAATCAATACATAAACCTGTCTTATATATGTATTCGTTATGTTTTTTAAAATCAAAATGCCAGACAAAATTGTCTGGCATTTGAAAAAAATGTCTTTGTGGAGTCGGAGGGATTCGAACCCTCGTCCAAACAAGTAATACAATAGCTTTCTACATGCTTAGTTTTTGTTTAGATTTTCGTCTGATTGCCGGTCAAAAACTACCAACGCACAGCTTATTCTCAATTAAATTTCGAAATTATATCAAGACACTATAATCTCTAGGTTTACTTTTACGATACCTCATAATCAATCGCCGCAAACCAAGGCTATTGAGAGGTATCCTGCTTGTTCACCTTGTGAACCGAGGCATTATCCTACTAAAATTCAGATTATGCAGCTAGGGCGTAGTTATTCTCGCCGTTTAAAAAGGTGAAATAGATATTAACGAGCATTAATTTCATAGCTCGGCGTGCTTACCACCACATTAATCTCGCTGTCAAAACCAGTCGACCCCAGTAGTGTTTTTCCGAAATTTGATTATTCTTATTTGATCAATAGAAAAACTATTTCCAATTTGATCAAAAAAACTTTCGGGCAACAAATATAATCATAATTATCATATCTTTACTCCCGTTTTTTAATACAAAATTTATACCAATTCATATGACCAAATTCGGTGTTATCAAAGAGCGAAAAAACCCGCCAGATCGTCGGGTAGTGTTTTCGCCAGAAGGTTTAAAATCAGTGATTAATAATTTCTCTAAGGCTTCTTTTGTAATAGAACCTTCTGATGTTAGAGTTTTTGATGACAATGAATATCATAATGCAGGGTTCAAAATTTCTGATGATTTATCTAATTGTGATGTATTACTAGGAGTAAAAGAGGTGCCTATTGATGCATTGATACCTAATAAAAAATATTTTTTCTTTTCGCATACTATCAAAAAGCAAACTTATAATAGAGATCTGCTTAGAGTAATTTTGGATAAGAATATAGAATTATACGATCATGAAGTGATTGTTAATAAACAAGGATTTAGATTAATTGGTTTTGGGCGATATGCTGGGATTGTTGGTACTTATAATGGTTTTAGAGCGTGGGGATTAAAGCATGATACTTTTTTATTGCCAAAAGCAGAAACGTTGAATAACCAAGAAGATTTGGAAACAACGCTGTCAAAAATCAAATTACCCAATATAAAGATAGTACTTACTGGAAATGGTAAGGTAGGAAGCGGAGCTAAAGAAATATTAGATGCTATGCAAATCAAAGAGGTATCTGTGTCTGAATATTTGAATACTACTTTTGATGAGCCTGTTTATGTGCAATTAGATGTTTTGGATTATAATAAACGCAAAGATGGACGTTTTATTGATAATGCTGATTTTTATACCAATGCAAAGGAGTATCTAGGAGATTTTATGAAATTTGCAAAAGTAAGTGATATGTATATTGCGGGACACTTTTTTGGAGATGGAGCACCTTATATCTTTACAAGAGAAGATGCCAGACATAAAGATTTTAAAATCAAATTGGTCGCAGATATATCTTGTGATGTCGATGGACCTGTTGCAAGTACAATTCGTTCCTCTACAATTACCGACCCAATTTATGGGTATGATCCAAATACAGAAACAGAGATTGATTTCAAAAAATCAAATGCTATTGTGGTGATGGCGGTTGACAATTTGCCATGTGAATTGCCAAAAGATGCAAGTGAAGGGTTTGGAGAAATGTTTTTAGAATATGTAATTCCTGCCTTTTTTAATAATGATAAAGATGGGATTCTTGAAAGAGCAAGAATGACCCAAGCAGGAAAACTAACAGAGAGATATAGCTATTTACAAGACTATGTAGATGGTAAAGAATAATTTTAATAAAAATTTGACTAATAAATTATGACGACTCAGGAACTAGTGGCACAAATACATAAAAAACAATCGTTTTTATGTATTGGTTTGGATGTAGATTTAGCTAAAATCCCAAAACACCTATTAGAAGAAGAAGATCCGATTTTTGAGTTTAATAAAGCTATTATAGATAGTACAAATCATCTGGCTGTAGCATATAAACCTAATACTGCTTTTTATGAAGCGTATGGAATCAAAGGGTGGAAATCTCTAGAAAAAACAATTAAGTATTTGAATACAAATTATCCAGAGGTATTTACCATTGCAGATGCCAAACGAGGAGATATAGGTAATACAAGTACAATGTATGCCAAAGCTTTTTTTGAAGATTTAGCATTTGATTCTGTTACTATTGCACCATATATGGGAAAAGATTCTGTAGAACCATTTTTGGCTTTTGATCATAAACATACGATACTTCTTGCATTGACTTCTAATCAAGGGGCTTTCGATTTTCAGACAAAAGATACAGAAGGAAAAGAGTTGTATAAACAGGTATTAGAAATATCAAAATCATATAAGAATTCTAAAAACCTGATGTATGTGGTTGGTGCTACCAAGACCGAATACTTTTCTGAAATAAGAAAAATTGTACCAGATAGTTTTTTATTAGTTCCAGGAGTAGGAGCACAAGGAGGAAATTTACAAGATGTATGTAAATATGGATTGAATGATCAGGTAGGATTGCTTATTAATTCATCCAGAGGTATTATATATGCTTCAAATGATAAAGAGTATGCAAAAGCAGCAACAGATAAGGCACTAGAGCTTCAACAACAAATGAAAGAGATTCTGGAAGAAAGAAAATAAAAAAAAGGAACAAGAATTCTAAAACTTGTTCCTTTTTTTATTTTCAAAAGAATGTAAATTAACGTCTATTGGCGTTAAATACTTGTCTTGCATATCCATAAAGACCATATGCAATGAAAATAACGAAAAATGCCATTATTCCATAAATGGCAACATTTAGTAATACTGAATTCATAGCCCCGTGTTTTAAATTAGTAAGTAACTATATGTAATATAAGAATTTTTTGAAGAAAAACCTAGGGTAACTTGCTAATTTTTAGCGTGTTGTTTGTTTTTTTTATTAAGAAGATAATAATAGTTTTGTTTCATGATATATAAAGATCAATTAAATAGAGAAGTTGTTCTTTCTAGAATTCCAACCAGCATTGTTTCATTAGTTCCTTCGCAGACTGAATTATTAGTAGATTTGGGATTGTCTGATTGTATTGTTGGTGTCACTAAGTTTTGTGTGCATCCAGCTACAATAAGAAACGAAAAAGTTATAGTTGGAGGGACCAAAAATATCAATTATGATACGATCAAAAAATTAAACCCTGATATCATACTTTGTAATAAAGAAGAAAATACAAAAGAAATTGTAGCTTGCCTACAAAAAGAATATCCAGTACATGTTTCAAATATTTTTTCTCTATCCGAAGCTTTGGATATGATTAAACAATACGGGGAGATTTTTGATAAGCAAACAGAAGCGACAGTATTGATAACTAGGATCAAATCAGAAAAAGTATCTTTTGACACGTTTATTGATAACAAGCCTCAAAAAAGAGTCGCATACTTTATCTGGAAAAAACCTTGGATGGTGGCTGGTAAAGATACTTTTGTAGACTATATACTCAAAATGAATGGTTTTGTCAATGTTTTTGGAAATAAAAGTAGGTATCCAGAAGTTCTAGAAAAAGAACTTTTAACAATCAAAAATATAGATTTAATACTGTTGTCATCAGAGCCTTATCCTTTTTCAGAAAAACACTTGAAAGAGTTGAAAAATATGACTAATACAGAAGTTATTTTGGTAGATGGAGAATATTTTTCGTGGTATGGATCACGTTTGGTAAATGCTTTTTCTTATTTTAAAACACTTCATTAATTTTTGATGATATAGTAATTTTTGTATAAATATTTCTATAAATAGGTTTGATATTAAAATAACTGTATATTTTTGATGTAAATTCATAAACTACAAACTATTGCTTAATTATACAGTATATAATCACCCAGAAAGTACATCATGGGTAACTTTTGTTCATGGGGCAGGAGGGAGTTCTTCTATCTGGTATAGACAAGTTAGAGAATTTAGAAAGCATTTTAACGTACTTTTATTAGATCTTAGAGGGCATGGTAATTCAAAGCCTGTTCTTAAAGAGGCATTTAATCCTAAGTATACTTTTGATACAATAACAGATGACATTTTAGAAGTTATTGATAAAGAAGGAATAGAGAAATCTCATTTTATAGGAATTTCTTTGGGAACCATACTGATAAGAAATTTGGCAGAAAGACATCCTGATCGAGTGTGTAGTATGATTATGGGAGGAGCAATTATGAAATTGAACTTGAGATCACAAATTTTGATGCGATTAGGTACAGTGTTCAAATCTGTGATTCCTTATATGATTTTGTATAAATTCTTTGCTTTTATTATTATGCCTAGAAAAAATCATAAAGAGTCTAGGCTTCTTTTTGCAAATGAAGCAAGAAAACTATATCAAAAAGAATTTGTAAGGTGGTTTAAATTAACTTCAGAAATTAATCCATTATTACGTTTTTTTAGAGCAAAGGATATTTGTATCCCTACTTTGTATATGATGGGAAAAGAGGATTATCTTTTTCTACCTTCGGTACAAAAGGTAGTGGCAGATCACGAATTATCAGAATTGTTTATTGTTGAAGATTCAGGACATGTTGTAAATGTAGAACAACCAGAAATATTCAATAAAGAGTCAATTGCATTTATTAAGCAAATTTGATTTACAATTTTGTTTAGGCTGACTGCCCTTCAATTTTTTTTATTTGAATCAAAATCTTGTCAGCCTCTTGATGTAGTAAATCACTTTTATCCTTATCGGTAAGTGCCAGTTTATACGAACTTTTCATTAATTTGCAGTAGGTATGCTGTAACTTTTCCAATTCAGTTTTATGTTTTAACCAAGCTAACATTTCTTATCTCTTATCATTTATGATACAAAGGTACAGGATAAAAGAAAGAGAGTTTCTTAATGGCTAGTTAACATAGTTTAAAATTGTGATAAATATAACTTATGGATTAGTTTTTAGGTGTTTATGGCGTTTTTTGTGAGATTGTGTTATACCAATTCAATAATTATATGCCATTTGATATTTAAATGGTTACTATGGTGTTAGTCTTGTAAAGCAAACACTTTTCTCAATAAATCTGTTGTTCTAGAGCTAAACTTTGTTCTGATATCTTTTTCCTCTACAGCAATCATAGTATATACTCCTTTTAGGGCTTGTTGAGTTACATAATCAGTTAGATCAGGGTTGATTTTTTTTGTAAAAGGTATAGTGTTGTATTTTGTGATAATATTTGACCAAATTTTATCAGCACCCACTTTTGAAAAAGATTTATTTATAACTGGATTAAATTTTTGATAAAGTTGACTTTGAGTCTTGCCAGTAAGGTATCTTGTAGCAGAATCATCTTTACCCAAAAGGATTTGTTTAGCATCAGCAAAAGTGATTTGTTTTACTGCATTTACAAAAATAGGAGTAGCTTCTTTTACCGCATCTTCTGCGGCACGATTAATAGCCTTTAACCCCTCATCTGCAAGGCTACCTAATCCAATGTCTCGTAAAGTTTTATCTACTTTTTGTAATTCTTGTGGAAGTAATATTTTTACTAGTTGATTTCTATAAAAACCATCTTTTAGAGTAAGTTTTGATACTTGTTTGTCAATTCCCTTGTCTAGTGCTTGTCTCAGTCCGTTAGCGATATCGATATTACTTATTCCAAAACCACCACCTGTTGTTGTTTGCGGAAGACTATTGACTACCTGTTGAAGTTCTGCACAGCTAAATAATAAAAAAGCAGTAAGTACAATAAAAATTTTTTTCATGATTTCTTGTTAGATTTGAGATTGTAATTAAATGTGCTACAAATTTAAGATGATTTTAGTCAAAATAGAGATAAGCACCCTTAAATCGTTATTAGAAATTAATACCAATAACATATGAAATCAAATTTAATTTTTTTAATAGTATCTATTCTAATTATTTCATGTAAAAATGAGAAAGTATCGATAAAAAACCAATCTGATCTATCAAATAAAACCAATCAATATATAACTGTATTAGGAATAGCGCAAGATGGAGGGTTTCCTCATATAAATAATACAGATGAATTTGAAGAAATCAAAGAGAGTAAGAGTAAAAAAGAGTTGGTGACTTCGTTAGGAGTAATTGATCTTACAGCGGGTAAAAAATTTATGTTTGAAGCAACCCCAGATATGCCAGAGCAATTAGCAATTTTGAATAAAGGTCATTTGCAGAGCAATAGGATTGTTGATGGGATTTTTTTGACACATGCGCATATAGGACATTATACAGGGTTGATGTATCTAGGAAGAGAAGCTATGGGAGCAAAGAGAATTCCTGTTTATGCCATGCCTAGAATGCAATCTTTTTTAGAGAATAATGGACCTTGGTCGCAATTAGTGTCACTAAATAATATACAGATCAATCCTATACAGGCAGATAGCACAATAAGATTGACCAACTCAATACAAGTAGTTCCTTTTTTAGTACCTCATAGAGATGAGTTTTCAGAAACAGTAGGGTATAAAGTTATTGGCGATCATAAAAAAACATTATTTATTCCAGATATTAATAAATGGTCGCTTTGGAAAAAAAATATTGTAGCAGAAGTAAAGCAAGTAGATTATGCTTTTATTGACGCTACATTTTTTAAAAACGGAGAAATCCCTAGGCCAATGGCAGAAGTACCACATCCCTTTATAGAAGAAACCATCACCTTATTCAAAAATGAACCAAGAGAAATAAAAAACAAAATAATATTCATTCATTTTAATCATTCAAACCCAGCAATAAAAAAGGGAGGGCAAGAAAGGCAATCTCTAGAAAAGGAAGGATATCGTTTTGCAAATACAGGAGATATATTTCCTTTATGAAAAAATAACAGTTTTATTATTATAAACCAGTACCTTTCTCTCTATATGGTGTTTGATAGCACGTGATAATACAATTTTTTCTAGGTCACGTCCTTTTAAGATAAAGTCATGTACATTATGTACATGAGAAACACGTACAACCTCTTGTTCGATGATAGGTCCTTCATCTAGATCAGAAGTTACATAATGACTCGTTGCTCCAATGATTTTTACCCCTCTTTCATAAGCAGAGTGATAGGGTTTTGCTCCAGGAAATGCTGGTAAAAAAGAGTGATGTATATTTATGATTTTATGAGGAAACTGATCTACAAAATTCGAAGAGAGAATTTGCATGTATCTAGCTAGAATAATAAAATCAATTTTATATTCTTTTAGTAAATCCAATTGCTGAGTCTCTGCCTGAATCTTTGTTGTTTTTGTAACAGGAATATATTTGAAAGGAATTTTAAAAGCATCAGCGATAGGTTTTAAGTCTTCATGATTGCTTATAATAATTGGGATTTTTACTTTTAACTCACCAGAAGCATGTCTTCCTAAAATATCATAAAGACAATGATCGTATTTAGATACAAAAAGAGCCATTTTTGGTTTTTTTTCGGCATTATACATCTCCCAATGCATGTGATAATCTTTGGCTACATGTTTGTTGAAAGAGTCTTTGAATAAAGCCAGTTTTTCTTCATCTTGATCAAACTCACATTCCAAACGCATAAAGAATTCCTTTAATTCATGATCTACGTGTTGTTCTATATATATAGTATTACCTTTTTTTGCTACTATAAAATTGGTAACAGTTGCAATGATTCCTTTTTTATCGGGGCAATTAATTAATAAGGTTGTTTTTTTCATTATAGCCTATGTTTTAGAATATAAACTTACTATTTGAAGAATTAAAATTTTAATATTTCATGTAAATATTCCTGTTTTTTAATTGATTCGAGATAGATTGCTGTAATCGATGCGTAATTTTTAAAAAACCAAGGATAATAAGTGCTAAATTTGAATGAAAAATAAAGAAGATATCAAACGTGTGCTGTTAATTAGATAATTCTAAAAAAAATAGTCATTTTGATGCATATTTCGTAAATTTGCAACATTAAAACTACTTATTATTGTCAATGGAACAAATAGCACCTTACATACCTCAGAATAAAGTTAGAATTGTTACTGCAGCCTCATTATTTGATGGGCATGATGCAGCCATCAATATTATGCGTCGTATTATTCAATCAACAGGAGTCGAAGTCATCCATTTAGGACATGACCGCAGTGTTGAAGAAGTTGTAAACTGTGCTATACAAGAAGATGCTAATGCTATTGCAATGACATCATATCAAGGAGGTCATAATGAGTATTTTAAATATATGTATGATTTGCTAAAAGAAAAAGGAGCAACTCATATCAAAATATTTGGAGGAGGTGGAGGAGTAATCCTACCAGAAGAAATCAAAGATTTGATGGAGTATGGGATTACACGTATCTATTCGCCTGATGATGGAAGAGAGCTAGGGTTACAAGGAATGATTAATGATTTGGTAAAAAGATCAGATTTTCCTATTGGTGATCAACTTAATGGAGAAGCTAATCATTTAGCAGAAAAAGAAATAGGAGCGATTGCACGTGTTATTTCTGCGGCAGAGAATTTTCCTGAAATAGCCAAAACTACGCTGGATCAAATTCATGAAAAAAATAAAACCTCAAAAACTCCAGTATTAGGAATTACGGGTACTGGAGGAGCTGGAAAATCTTCTTTGGTAGATGAATTAGTTCGTAGGTTTTTGATAGATTTTCCTGAAAAAACAATCGGATTGATCTCTGTAGATCCATCAAAACGTAAAACAGGAGGAGCATTATTAGGAGATAGAATTAGAATGAATGCCATTAATTCTCCTAGAGTATATATGCGATCTCTGGCAACCAGACAATCTAATTTGGCACTATCTAAATATGTTGCAGAGGCAATAGAAGTTCTCAAAGCAGCAGAATTTGATCTGATTATCCTTGAAACTTCTGGAATCGGGCAGTCTGATACTGAGATTCTTGAACATAGTGATACCTCATTATATGTAATGACTCCTGAGTTTGGAGCAGCAACACAATTAGAAAAAATAGATATGCTGGATTTTGCAGATCTGGTAGCGATCAATAAATTTGATAAGCGAGGTTCTCTAGATGCATTGCGGGATGTAAAAAAACAATACATGCGTAATCATCAATTATGGGATATTCCACAAGATCAATTACCAGTGTATGGAACCATAGCTTCTCAGTTTAATGACCCAGGAATGAATACGCTATATAAAGCGATCATGGATAAGGTTGTAGAGAAGACAGGAGCTGCACTCAAATCAGACTTTCATATCTCTAAAGAAATGTCTGAAAAAATATTCGTGATTCCACCAAGTAGAACCCGATATCTATCAGAAATTGCAGAAAATAATAGAGCATATGATAAAACAGCAGAAACTCAAGTAGAGGTAGCTCAAAAATTATATGGAATATATAAAACTATTTGCAGTGTTGCCAATGTGCATTTTCTTGGACTGTCAAAGAATGGTATTGATGAAGAAGGACTCCGTCATCAACAAAATGATGAGAATGCAGATTTTTTAAAATTACTTCTTGCAGAGTTTGATAGAGTAAAGCTTAATCTTGATCCCTATAATTGGGAAATTATTACAGGATGGGCTGTCAAAGTTAAAAAATATAAAGACCCTATTTATTCTTTTAAGGTAAGAGATAAAGAGATAAAAATAGAAACACATACAGAGTCCTTGTCTCACAGTCAAATTCCAAAAGTAGCATTACCTAAGTATCAGGCTTGGGGAGATATCCTCAAATGGTGTTTGCAAGAAAACGTGCCAGGAGAATTTCCGTATGCATCAGGATTATACCCTTTTAAACGTACAGGGGAAGATCCTACACGTATGTTTGCAGGAGAAGGAGGGCCAGAGCGTACCAATCGCCGTTTTCATTATGTAAGTTTAGGAATGCCAGCAAAAAGATTATCTACAGCTTTTGACTCGGTAACTTTATATGGGAATGATCCTGATATCAGACCTGATATTTATGGTAAAATAGGTAATGCAGGAGTATCTATCTGTTGCCTTGATGATGCCAAAAAATTATACTCAGGATTCGATCTTACGCATGCAATGACTTCTGTAAGTATGACTATCAATGGTCCTGCACCGATGTTATTAGGATTCTTTATGAATGCAGCAATTGATCAAAATTGTGAGAAGTATATAAAAGAAAATGATTTGGAAGCTGAAGTAAAGGCAAAAATCAAAGAAATATACCAAGATAAAGGAGTAGATCGTCCAGAATATCAAGGTGAACTCCCTGAGGGGAATGATGGATTAGGGTTGATGTTGCTTGGTGTTACAGGAGATCAGGTGTTGCCAACAGATGTTTATACTCAAATAAAAGCTCAAACCCTAAATACAGTTCGTGGAACTGTACAAGCAGATATTCTCAAAGAAGATCAAGCACAAAATACCTGTATTTTCTCTACAGAATTTGCGTTGAGATTAATGGGGGATGTACAAGAATATTTTATCGATAGGCAAGTACGTAATTTTTATTCGGTATCGATTTCAGGGTATCATATTGCAGAAGCAGGAGCAAACCCAATTACACAGCTGGCATTAACACTAGCAAATGGTTTTACTTACGTAGAGTACTACCTAAGTCGTGGTATGGATATCAATAAATTTGGACCTAATTTATCCTTTTTCTTTTCTAACGGAATTGATCCAGAATATGCAGTAATAGGACGTGTAGCTAGAAAAATATGGGCAAAAGCTTTGAAAAATAAGTATGGAGCAAACTCCAGAGCTCAGATGTTGAAATATCATATTCAAACATCAGGAAGATCACTACATGCTCAGGAAATTGATTTTAATGATATTCGTACAACATTACAAGCTCTGTATGCAATCTATGATAATTGTAATTCATTGCACACCAATGCGTATGACGAGGCGATTACTACGCCAACAGAAGAGTCTGTAAGACGGGCAATGGCAATACAACTAATTATTAATAAAGAATTAGGATTGGCAAAAAATGAAAATCCAATTCAAGGATCTTTTATTATAGAAGAGTTAACAGATTTGGTAGAAGAAGCTGTATTGACAGAATTTGATAGAATTACTGAAAGAGGTGGAGTACTAGGAGCTATGGAGACGATGTATCAACGTAGTAAAATACAAGAAGAGAGCTTGTATTATGAAACTCTTAAACATACAGGAGAGTTCCCAATCATAGGAGTAAATACTTTCTTAAGCTCAAAAGGATCTCCTACAGTAACACCAGGAGAAGTTATTCGTGCTACAGAAGAGGAGAAACAATATCAGATTACAATGCTAAAAGAGTTGCATAACGGAAATATTGATACTACAACTGACTTATTAAAAGACCTACAACAAAGAGCAGTCAATAATGAAAATATTTTTGAGGCTCTGATGGAGGTTTGTAAAAAATGCTCACTGGGTCAGATTACGGCAGCTTTATTTGAGGTAGGGGGACAGTATCGTAGAAATATGTAAAGATTTAAAATCTAAAAATTAGACTATATAATCTAGTAAAATATACTTATAGGTTGAAAAGCCTTATATTTTTTATCAAGGAATGACAAAAGTAATGATCAGTTATTTTTGTCATTCCTTTTTTTGTAATGAAAAACTCTACTCGCACTCTATTTAAAATTAAAGAGTATTACAGAGACTTTTTACGGCTTTATTCCTGCTCTTTACGTTGCAAATATATTCTTAGATAGAAATATATTTGTACGATTAATATTACTTTTTAACCCGATTTATGCATTAGAACTTCGTTATGAAGCTATGAAGTACAATAACAAAGAGATACTTTCTTAATTTTAGCGTAGCATCACCACGATTAAATTAAAAAATGTAACGTCACGCCCGTTTTTGTAGAACTTGCAAAATGTAATAGATTTTTCTAATGCATAAAGTGAATCTAAATATAAAAATTACTCTTATGAGAGCTCTAAAACATATGTTTTTCTATTCCTTTTTTTTGTTAGCAATAACCAATCTTTCTATGTATGGACAAGAAGGGGGTAAAAAGACGTTGGCAGATAGCGTATATTCTAAAGAACTAAAACAGTATCGGGAGTATACAGTATATCTGCCAAAAACATATTATTCTCAAGAGAATAAAAACTATGAATACCCAATTATTTATGTGTTGGATGGTAATAAAAGAAAAGATCTGGTACATACCATCTATCAATTTTTGGCAGATAATAAGAGACCGATGATTTTAGAATCTATCATTGTTGCTATTAATCAAGTTGATAGATCGTATGAGTTAACGCCTAGTAAAGGAACTCATTTTTTTAATGGAATAAAGATTCCTGAAACTATGAATATGGGAGGGGCAGATTCTTTTTATAAATTTATAAAAAATGAACTACATCCTGAAATACAAAAAAAATATAGAACCAATGATTTTGTAAACCTTGTTGGACATTCATTTGGAGGACTTTTTGCACTGCATGCTATGCAGGAAGATGCCTTTTTTAAAGGTGTTATTGCAATAGACCCTAGTTTATGGTGGAATAATGGGGGGGTAGTAAAAGAGTATAACTCATTTTTTGAAAAGAATAAGAAACATAATTCTATGTTATTTCTTGCAGAGGCTGGACCAAAAGAAGATAATTTACATTCTATAAGTATAGAGAAATTTAGAAACCTTATGGAATCTCACAAAAAGGAAATGTCAGATTTTGAATCTATTTTTTACAAAGACAAAAATCATTATACAGTTTTGATTCCTGCAATTCAAGATGGATTGACACTACTACTAAATGATACTAGCTTTAGACATTTAGATAGTAGAATGACCAAGGAATATGTAAAAGGAGAATTCAGTAAAAAATCATCAAAGATAGCTGTACAACTACAGCCATCACCTACACGAATTGTAACCTATGGAGATTTGTGTATGATGAAGAGTATGCCAGAAAAAGCATTAGAATTTTATAAGTGGGCAATAGAAAGAGGTGTTTCAGATAAAAAATTAGAAGAAAAAATACTTCGAGTAAAGAAAGTAATTTCAGAAAAGAATAATTAGAAAACAATATAAAAGAGACTATAGAACTATCTGTTGTAAAGAGTCTTTATAACAGATGGTTACTTTTGTTTATAGGACTAGCTTTTTTTAAAATCTATAAACTCATCATCCATAAACGTTGTAAGCGTCTAAATTTACGAAGTTCCCTACGTAATAGAATTAAAAACTCTTTTCCGTTACTCTCAGATTGTTCTAGGCGTTCACAATTTTTATATAGCCTATTAGTAATATGTATAAGAGAAGTTGCTTGTTTTATACGTTCATCTTGATATGCTTGATTCTCTGCTTTGATTATTTTAGGAGCCAATGCATCAGATTGCCTTATAATATCACCAGTAAAATAAATATGAGGATTTTCATTACCATTATGTTGTAGTGCAGATAAATCATGAACAAGATAATTAGAAATACTCCTAGAAAGTGTAAATATCTCTAGTGCCTTTTTATATAATCTTTTATTTCTAGGCTTTGATCTCATAATGGTTTGCTAATTCAAAAATAATGCTATTTTTGCTATTAGTACTTTAATATTTAAGGTCAAATGGCTAATTTGCTTTAACTATTGATTAATATTGTTATTTTTTGATTAATAATAAAGGTCTTGTGGTTGGCTTATAAAATGCCTAGATATAGATGGTATGAAATCATGAATTAATGGTAAATACAGATATTCAAAATAATATAAATAGGCAATAAAAATCAATACATGAAAATCGATACGACCAATTGGGAAATTTTGGAATGCCTACAACAAAATGCACGGTTATCTAATGCAGAAATAGGTAGAAAAGTAGGGTTAAGTTCTCCTGCTGTAGCAGAAAGAATAAAAAAAATGGAAGATTATGGTATCTTAAAAGGATATCAAGCAGATGTTTCTTATACAAAAACAGGGTATCAGCTAAAAGCAATGATTACATTACGAGCGTTTATGGGGAGATTAAAACCATTTCTAATAAAAGTTGCTGATTTTAAAGAGGTCATGAATTGTTATAGAATTACAGGAAACGAAAATATAATTATGGAGGTTATATTAAGAGATCAGATGCATCTACAAGAATTTATAGATCGTTTGATAACATATGGAGAGGTTAAAACTCATATCATATTATCTAATCTTATAGAGAACAATCCAATTACAAAAAATAAAGAATTGAACGGGACAGAAATTTAATTTTTGGCATAAGAATTGATATATTTGTAGTATAAAACATCTTTATCTTGTGTGAGGACATTAGTTAGGGAAACTAAAGAGAGTACGAGGGAAAGATAAAAAACGTCTGGAGTAATTCAGGCGTTTTTTTCGTTATTTAAAGAATCTTTTTTTTATTTTTATAAAGTAGGAAATGCATCTTTTTATACCTTTTTCAGTCTTATAGATATAACATATAAATTTATAAAATTATGAAAAATAAAGAATGCACCTGCACGTGTTCAAGTTGTGCAGAAGGACAATGTGGTAATTGTTTAAACACAGAATGTACTAATTGTTAATTTATAGTATCGGTTCGGTGATATCAAAGTAAGTCAAAATGATATCTTATACTATCACCGAACCAATATAATCTCTTTGTTTTTTCTTTATGGAAACAATACATTTCTGGGAAACATATCAGGATGATATTAGGATTTTTATAAAAAGTAAAGTCAAAAATGATCATATTACAGATGATTTGGTACAAGAAACTTTTATAAAAGTCCATAATAAGAAAGATACATTAAAAGACGAATCAAAAATTAAATCTTGGTTGTTTACTATTGCAAGGAATACGGTCTATGATTTTTTTAAAGAAACGAAACAACAGACGATTGAAATTGTAGAAGAGTCTACATATGAAGAAATAAATATAGAGCCTGAGCACTCTGAGAAAGATTGTTTGCCAGGGCTAATTAATGCACTACCCCAGAAATATAGAGTTCCACTATTTTTATCAGATATAAAAGGGTATAAGCAGGAACAAATAGCAGAACAACTACAATTGCCGATATCTACTGTAAAATCTCAGATACAACGTGCTAGAAAACTGATTGTTAAGGGATATATGGAGTGCTGTAATTACACCATGAATAACAAAGGGAAATTAGTGGGCGAAACCAAAAGCAAAGAAAACTGCAAAATTTGTAATAAAAAAAAGCATTAAAATACTGCATAAGTATAGCAAGTGGTGTTATTTTTATGCTACTTAATTATAAAACTGTAGAATTGTGCAAGTGCTTACTCTCAAAAAGTACCTTTTTTTTAGCATGCTATTTTTTACAATAGTGAGTTCTAGTCAAAATACACTCACCCTCAAGAAAGGTATTGTAAAAGATTCTTTGGTTATTCCTTCAACAGGAAATCGTTTTAGTATTTATTTACCCAAATCGTTTGATTTGAATAAAAAATGGCCAATACTTCTAGGGTTTGATTCTACAGGAGAAACTGGTAAAACTGCGACGTTATATAAAAAAGTAGCTGAAGAACATGGGTATATAGTAGCTATTAGTAATTTTCTAGAAGATCAAAAAGAAGGAAAAAAGATAAAGTATGTCTCAGATTTTATGAATCATGTTTTTTCTCTTTTTCCTATTCAAGATAGAAGAGTATATCTAATAGGGCAGGAGAGTGACGCCAGACTAGCAAGTCTTATTCCTCTAATATATACTGATGAGGTTTTTGGGGTAATTGCAATAAATGATAGTTATTACTATACTCCCGAAATAAAAAATAAAAAGAATTTTTCTTATCTAGGTATCGTAAGTGCCGATAATTATAAGTATTCCAGCTTTTTAAATAACAAAAAATATCTAAAAAACAAGGCAATACCCGCAGATGTCTTTGTATATCAAAAAACAATAGCAGATCAGCGCTCAGAATTGATAGGCAAATCACTTTCTACATTTACTCTTCAGGCAATGGCAAAAGGAAGAGTGGCAAAAGACACACTTTGGGTCAAGAAACTCTTTCAAAAAGATATGATACAAGTGACATCATATATAGATACAGGGTTGTTTTTAGAAGCTTATAATGAAATAGAACGCATTCGTAGTAAATACGGGATGTTTATGCAAACGACTCATCTCAAAGAAAAACAAAAAGAAATAAAAAAAGAAAAAGAATATAAACGTCAGAAACGGTTGCAAACTAAGTATTTTAAGAAAGAACGTTTTCTCAAAGAACTATATGCATATTCTTTAGATATTGATGTAAAAGAAAAAAAGTTTGAAAATTTAGGTTGGTGGAAATATCAAATTTTAGAATTAGACTCTCTGCAACAGAAAAAAGAAAAATATGCTCATAATATGGCGTATAGAACCAAAGGCTATATGAAGTATCTTGTTGATACTTATAAAAAAGTAGTATCTACTACCAATAATAATTTAGAAGAACGATTACTTCTAAATATCTTAAGTACTATAATTGATAAAAAAGACTTTATGTCCTATCTAGAGGTCATCTCATTGAGTGCTGCGGATCAAGATAAGGAAACTGCTCTTTTTTACTTAGAGCAATTATTAGAAAATGGGTATAATGATTTTAATAGATTATATTCCATAGAAGGAACTTTATCTATAAGAATGTCTGAAGAATATAATAGAATGATCAAAAAATACCTTGGTAAATCAAAGTATTTCTTTTCAAATTAAATTGAAATCTTAAAATTTTGTGTATTTAGTCGAATATTTGTGTTTTTTATCGTTGTTTTTTTTGCTGGTACTGTTTTTTTGCAGTATATTTACAATAAGAAATAATACTTTGGTGTATGTCTCAAAGCTAACATTTTAGATTGTATGACGATACGGATTAAAATATTAGTTTGGAATACATCAGGGTCGAATTAGGTGTGAGGACATTAGTCTTAAAGACCCCAGATCTTGAGCTAAAGAGAGTACGTAATTTAACCCTATATATAAGAAAGCGTTCCGATAAGGAGCGCTTTTGTTATATACTAATTTATTTGATGACTAGATAAGGAATATTTTTTAAATCCCAATCAATAACTAATCCTTTGGCAAGTGATTTTGTGATCTCAGAGCCATATAGGTACTCACATAAATACAATGCAGCTTCAAAACTCTTTGCACCTCCAGCAGAGGTAATATATTTTTTATCATGCACAAATAAGAGATCATGTCTGATATCGAGTTCAGGAAACATGGCACGCATTGTATCGATATCACCAGGAAAAGTAGTAGATACACTATGATCAAGTAAGCCAGCCTTGGCAAGTACAAATGCACCGTCACAATGAGAGGTTATAAACTCAGCAGTTTTATCAACTTGTTGTACAAATTTAATCATAGCCTTATCATTAAGATCAGTATCCAGATGGTGTTCTGCACTAGGAACAACAAGTATATCTATTTTTGGTAAAGAATCTAGTGTGTAATTATAATCAGGAATTATTTTTAACCCTTCAAAAGTTGTAATAGCTTCATCTGTATTGGCAACTGTAAAAACATTCATCTGTTTTATGTTTTTGCGATATTGTGTATGTTGAAAAATGTCATAAGGGGCTGTTAATTCAGTATTATAGGTTCCATCCATAATTAAGAAAGCAACATTATAACGATTTGATACTAGTTTAGGAAAAACTTTTTCTTTTTTTATAATCGTTGTTTGATGTGTTTCCTTTGGTTGATTTTGTACCTGTGAACAACCAAAAATCAATACTATAGATACGACAAGAAATAAATGTTTCATTAGGATAAAGATTGAAAAATAATAAGCTAATTTACAATAGTTTTGGGTTCAGATTTTCGTTTTACTATATAAAGTAAAAAGATTCCTAATACAGAAATAAGAAACATTAAAATCCACGTAAAATCATAACCAAAATTATTGATTAACTGCATTCCTGAGTTATGTCCAAAAATATGAGAAACAGAAAATGCCATAGTATATAACCCCATGTATGCTCCTTGTTTTCCTTTTTTTGAACGATCAAGAGCAAAAGCATTTCCAAAAGGGAAAGCGACCATTTCACCAAATGTAGCAATGACCATTCCTATAATCAAAATCCCTGCCCAGGGAGTAAGTAAGAAGAGGATAAAACTTATTCCTGTAAGTGCAAATCCCCAAATTACATTTGATATTTTAGAAACTTTCGTTTTTTCTAAATAAGCAATTAAAGGCATTTCAGTAAAAAATATCAGCGCACCATTAAGAGCCAATAACAAGCCGATTTTTTGCTCTGATAAATGATGTATCTCTTTGTAATACAATGGGATGGTAGAGAAGTATTGAACGAATATAAACCCGAATAATGCTAGTGCAATCAAAAACAATATGTAGATACCATCTTTATGGGCTTCTGTAGGGTTGTCAACAATGACTTCTTTGTCAAGTATTTTAGCCTTTTTAGGATGTAAGGTTTGTGTCATTACGATTCCTGCGATAATACAGGTAATCCCATCTACCCAAAATAAACCATAGTAACCTATTGATGCTATAATGATACCACCAATAGCTGGTCCAGCAGAAAACCCTAGATTAATAGCTAGTCTAATAAAAGTGAGCGATCTTGTTTTATTCTCGGGTTTGCTATAAGCACTTAATGCTACAAAAAAGGCAGGTCTAGCCATATCGGCAATAGCAATTAGGAAGAAAAAACTTATACAGATGCTCCAAAAACTTGTGAAATATTGAATAATAATAAAAGATACTCCTGTTAACAATAAAGAAAGGAGAATGACTTTATAGTATCCTATTTGATCACATAGTTTTCCTCCTAACCAAGCTCCTAAAAAAGAACCAAGGCCATAGCTAGTCATTACCCATCCTGCTTGTTGTAGAGAGAAATCTAAACTATCTGTTAAGTACAAGGATAAAAAAGGGATAACCATTGCCCCTGATCTATTAATCAATGTAATAAAACCTAGCCACCAAACTTCTTTTGATAAGCCAGAAAAGGATTTGAAATATTGGAGAATAATTTTCAAGAAACTACTTGTCTTTTGTATTAAAGTTTTAAATAATTGAATAAAAATAGTTTTTTATCTATGATTAAAGCACATTTCTGTTGAAATTAATTAGTTAACTAATCGTAAATTGTACTTTTGCAAAAAAATAGGGGCAAGTGTTTAGATTATCAGTTTTATTTGTTTTTTTTATTGGAAATATAGTAGCGCAAGATTCTACGACGGTAAAAAGAATATTATCTTTTCAGGAAAAGTTGAATAAAGATTTTACTACAGAAGAAATATCACCGTTACCATCAAAAGCTATAAAAAATTTTAAAACTCTTGATTTTTTTGAAATTGACACTTCTTTTTGTATTCGAGCAAAATTTATACGTACCCCTCATGAGACCCCTTTTATCATGAAAACGACCACAGGAAGAGAGCCATTGTATGTAAAGTATGGAGAAGCTCATTTTGTGTTACAAGAAAAGAAATGTGTCTTGATGATCTATGAAAATCAAGGATTAAAAACACAGCCAGAGTATGAAGATTATTTATTTCTGCCGTTTACAGATTTGACCAATGGAAAATCAAGTTATAATGGAGGACGTTTTATAGATCTCAAAACCCCCAAAGATGGTTTTATTCTCATCGATTTTAATACAGCATACAATCCATATTGTGCATATAATGATCGTTATTCTTGTCCTATTCCGCCAGAAGAAAATAATCTAGATATAAAAATATTGGCTGGAGTTAAAAAATATGATAAACATCCTGAAAATAAATAAGAAAAGCGTCCTGAAAATTCAGAACGCTTCTGTTTAATATGTTTTTTTAAGAGGTTTTTAGAATTTGTATACCGTTCCAAACACAAATGAGAAAAGATTCTTAGTAGCTTCTCCGTCACTATCAATAAAAGAATTTTCAGAAGTAGTATCTAATCGAAATTCAGGTTTTAAGGTTAAATTACCGATAGTATAGTTTCCTGTAAGTGTAGTAGCAATTACATCTCCGTCACCTTCAGTATCTAATCCAATTACGTTGGTTAACCCTCCATTGTAAACAGAAAAATATTCTCCTCTTAAGCCAATAGAAAATTTATCAGAAGCCTTGTATTGTGGATACAAAGCAACTCCATAAAATCCTGATGTATCTCCTGATTCTTGAGGCTCTGTAGTTACATATGTAGCATTTGCACCGAGATAGAATTTATTGTTGAGGTCCCAACTTGTAGTAAGATCAGCATTAAAAGTAGGGCCTACTTCTCCTGGTTCTCCCTCATTACCATATCTAAAATTAAGATAAGCACTGCCTTTATCAACCTCATAGCCCAATTGTGCCCCAACGATATAAGTGTCAAAAGGATTATTTTCTGTATAATCACTTGGGTTCATTATAGAAAGCATTGCAGACCATTTGTCATTAATGGAATAATCAGCTTTCAATCCTGTGTGAGATAATGGCCCGTAGGTAAACATATACGAAGTAGAATAATTAAAATTACCTGTAGGGGCAATCAACTCATACCCTATATATGTATTAAAATTTCCAAAAGTAAGAGTAAGTTTTTCTGTAGCATTCCAATACACATATAATTGATTGATGATTTGAGCAGATTCATCAGAATTAAACACTGCATCTTGACCTCTTGGTCCAAAAACAAGATCAGCAACAAAACCAACTTTTTTATCTTCATATTTCAAAATGGTATTCACCATCCCTAAAGCAAAACCACTTTCATCTACAAAAAAAGTTTTTGGAGCTACAGAATTGTCATTAGGTGCATTAAAATTGTGTCTATAATACCCATCAACAGATCCTGATAAGCTTACTTTTGATAGTAATTTATCTAGAGTGTTCGCTGGTTTTTCTTCTTGACTAAAAAGTGAATAGCTTGAAAAAAGTAAAGTAAAAAGAGTTACTGTTTTTAAAAAGTTTGTAACGGTTTTTGTTTTCATAATTGATTGTAGTTCTCGTAAATATTTTAATAAAGGGCGTAAAACTATATAAAAGAATTTTAACAGGAACAATATATGTTAATTATTTTGTGCTGTATATTAAGTTGATATTCATGTTTTTATAATTAAAACAAGAGTATAGTCATATGATCAAAACTTGTAGATAGATCCAATTACAAAAGAAGAAATACTTTTTGTAATCTCTCCTTCTCGATCAATAAAAGAGTTTTCTGAAGTGGTGTCTAGTCTAAATTCAGGTTTTAATGTTAGATTCCCTATAGAATAATCCATAGTAAATGTAGTAGCTAGTACACTCCCATCCCCATCAAAATTTAGTCCAATAGCATCTGTTAATCCACTATTATATACAGTAAAATATTCACTTCTTACTCCTATAGAAAGATTTCCAGATATTTTAAGCTGAGGATATAGTGCAACCCCATAAAAACCAGATGATTCTTTACCTTCTTCAAGTTTGGTTGTTAGGTAAGTAGTATTTATTCCCAGATAAAAGCTTGGAGTGAGGTTCCACCAAGAAGTAAGATCTACTTGAAAAGAAGGGGCTACTTCCTTTGGTTTTCCTTCGTTACCATATCTTATATTGAGATAGGTATTTCCGTTATAACCTAATTGCCCACCAATAATATAGGTGTCAAAAGGGTTGGTTTCAGTATAATCTGTAGGGTTCATTATGGAGAACATAGCAGACCATTTTTCGTTAATTGTAAAATCTGCTTTTAACCCTGTATGTGAGAATGGACCATATGAAAACATGTATGATGTAGAGTAATTAAAATTTTCTGATGGAGAGATGACTTCATATCCTAAAAAGGTATTAAAATTACCAAAAGTTAGTTTAATACTTTTGGTAATATTCCAGTATGCATATAGCTGGTTGATAACTTGAGAAGAACCTTCAGAGTTAAAAACAGCATCTTTTCCTCTAGGGCCAAATACTAAATCAGCTATAATACCTGTTTCTTTATTTTTATATGCAAAAATAGTGTTAGCCATTCCTAATGCAAAACCACTTTGATTAACAAAAGAAGTTTTTGGAGCTATAGAATTAGTGTTAGAGGTGTTAAAATTATATCTGTAATACCCATCTATTGATCCTGATAAATGGATGTTTGATGTTATGTTTTTTACCGATAAAGAAGTGTCTTCTTGCAATGCGTATGTGGTATGGCACAAAAATAAAATAGTAATTAGAAGATTTTTTTTGAAGAAATTTAGTACACTTTTTGTTTTCATAATCTTTAGGGATTAATTTGAATTTTAGTTTTTAATTGTGTATTAAATTTATTTAAAAACATTAGTTATCCTATTTTTTTAAGGGGTTTATTGGTTTTTTTTATCATAATTTTATTTTATACCTTGTAAAAAATAGGGTATACTTGTTATAATGGTGTTTTTTTAAGAATTTGAATTTAAGGTTTTAGCTTTTTGAAGTGTTGTGTTAGTTCTAAAAAGGAATAGATTAGGGATAAAGAATGTTTAAAAAGCTATTTTAGATGAGTTATAAATCAGTGTAATGCGTTAGGTTTTTTTATAGAATATCAGATAAGTACGCCAAAAGAAATAGTTGCCTTGGTATTTCTTCGAGTTATGTTAAAAAATCATTTTAAACGAACACTTTATGGGTATTCTCAAGGAGAGTTTATTTAGCAATAAACATTCCTAAGAAAACAAATAAAAACCCAATTATAAAAGAGCCAAGAGCATAGATTAGAAAATGTAAGAAATCACCAGATTTAAGTAACATATGATTCTCATATGCAAAAGTAGAAAAAGTGGTAAATCCACCACAAAACCCAGTAGCTAAAAGAGCAACGGTGTTTTGAGATATAGTATTGTTTTTTAGGGCAAGGCCTAAGATGATTCCTATAAAAAGACTCCCTAAAACATTAGCAGTAAAAGTTCCGTATGGGATACCTGTAGTAGAGCTATTGAGATATTTACTTATAAGATAGCGTAGTATGCTGCCTGTACCTCCGCCAATAAATACCAAAAATAGTTGTTTCATTAGTTTAATAATTTATAATACTGCATTTTATCAGATGATAAAATGCAGTGTGTTATAATGCTTTTATAGTATAGGTACATAAATTTCGGTAACCCACTCTGCGGGATTTGGTTGTAGAGAAGGTTGAACTCTATAGACCTCAAAGGCAGGAGAAGTTGTATTGAGTTCTAAGTTGTTTTCTGAAATGTATTTATAAGCAGTATTCCAAGCTTCTTTTAAGTTATTGTGATCTCCTTTTAAAGTAGTTTTTACAATTTTTTGCCTTGGCAGAAAGTCACAGAGAATTGAGCTTTCTTTTGGAGTAATGACTTTATCTCTTGTAGGGATAGCTATAGAAAAAATTGCGGTTCCATGATCTGTGTTGTATTCGTTATATAGAGTAAATGGCATGCCTGTTTGAGGAAGATTGTTTTCTTTCATGTACATAGAAACAGCAGGAAGCATTTCTTTTGTTTTCTCTTGGATAACAGCGATTGATGTGGCTGTTGCGCTATACATATAAAAACCACCACCATGTTCGGTCACCCCGTCAACATTGATTGAATATTTTTTCATTTTTTCATTTACAAAAACATCAAGCTTTTTAAGTCCATGAGCATACATAGGCTTTATCATTTGTGCCATTGTACTATCTTGTGTCAATCCATATACTTTTTGCATAAATGATTGCGTTCCTTTGGTGCCCCAAGTAACTTTGGTTTTTTTTCCTTCTATTTTTTCAAACTTCCAATATACATCACTATAAATATCACCAACTACAGGGACATTCATTGTGAGTTGTTGGTCTATGCTAGAAAAGGGGGAAACTTTCTTGGTTTCCATTTTACCACTAGGTTGTGTTTCACTTTTCCAATTATAATAAGCGCCTTTTCCGCTAGTTTTATCAGGATACTCCATGATAAAATCATCAGATTCATCCATCCAAGGACCCCATTTATCCCAAGTTTTATATTCGTTTATTGTGCTAAATAATAATTCATCTGGAGCATCAATTACCCTACTTTCCTCTACTTGAAACTCACCATCAATTGTGGATACATAAACAGCACCACCAATAATTACTAATAATAATAGAAAAAATAAATACTTTACTATTTTCATGTTTAGTTAGATTAGATTGTTTGGTCAGCTAATATAATCAATATTTAACATCCTTTATTTTGTTACATTTGCCAAAACAATAAAATAGAACAAATGAAACTCAATAGAACATTGTTTTTTGCAGCCATCATAGGTTTGATGATTGGGTGTAAAAAAGACCCAAAAGCAAAAGATCAAGTTGATCAAACTGCAGAAAAACAAGAACAGGAAGGAGAAACAGCAACGCAAAAATTTGATTATGTTGTAGAGCAATTTGCTGACCTTAAGATTTTAAGATATCAAATACCAGGATGGGAAAATCTTACCTTGAAAGAACAAAAATTGGTGTATTATCTTACTCAAGCAGGATTGAGTGGACGTGATATTATGTGGGATCAGAATTATCGCTATAATCTTACTATCCGTAAGGCATTAGAGAAAATTTACACTACTTATGAAGGAGATAAGAATGCTGCAGACTGGAAAGCTTTTGAAACATATTTAAAACGTGTTTGGTTCTCAAATGGAATACATCACCATTATAGTAATGATAAGATTAAACCTGAGTTCAGTAAAGACTACTTTAGTTCATTGCTTGCTGCTACAGGAGTTGAGTTTTCTAAAGAAGTATATGAAGTAATCTTTAACGATAAAGAAGCTAAAAAAGTAAATCAATCAAGGGGAGTAGATAATGTAGCATTATCTGCTGTGAATTTTTATGGGCAAGGAGTGACAAACGATGATGTAACTTCTTTTTACGCTAAGAAAAAATCTCCTGATGCAACAAAACCATTGTCTTTTGGGCTTAATTCTCAATTAGTAAAAGAGAATGGAGAATTAAAAGAAAGAATATATAAATCTGGTGGATTATATGGAGCTGCGATTGATGAAATCATCAAGTGGTTAGAAAAAGCACAAGGAGTAGCAGAAAACAAGGCACAAGGTGATGCACTTGGTTTATTGATCCAATATTACAAAACAGGAGATTTACAAATCTGGGATGATTATAATGTTGCATGGACAGCTGCTACAGAAGGAAATATTGATTACATCAATAGTTTTATAGAGGTGTATAATGACCCATTAGGATATAGAGGTTCTTATGAAACTGTTGTGCAAATCAAAGATTTTGATATGTCAAAAAAGATGTCTGTGTTATCAGAAAATGCACAGTGGTTTGAAGATAATTCTCCATTGATGGATGCACATAAAAAAGATAGTGTTGTAGGGGTTTCTTATAAAGTGGTAGCAGTTGCAGGAGAAGCAGGAGATGCCTCACCAAGTACTCCAATAGGAGTTAATTTGCCTAATGCCAATTGGATTAGAGCTGCTGTAGGATCAAAATCTGTTTCCTTAGGGAATATAATAGAAGCGTATAGCAATGCAGGAGGTTCAGGAAGGCTAAAAGAGTTTGTAAATGATAAAGAAGAATTTGAGTTAGAGGAAAAATATGGTCAGTTGGCAGATAAATTGCATACAGCATTACATGAAGTAATAGGGCATGCCTCTGGACAATTAAACCCTGGAGTAGGAGAAACTAAAGAAACGTTAAAAAATTATGCTTCTACGATGGAAGAAGGTCGTGCTGATTTAGTTGGACTATATTACTTGATGGATCCAAAGTTGCAAGAACTTGGGCTGGTAGAAGATTGGGAGAAAACAGGTAAAGCTGCCTATGATGGATATATCAGAAATGGATTGATGACACAATTAATTCGTTTGAACCTAGGAGATGAAGTAGAAGAAGCGCATATGCGTAACCGCCAGTGGGTAAGTGGTTGGGCTTTTGAGCAAGGAAAGAAAGATAATGTAATAGAGAAAGTTACCAGAGAAGGGAAAACGTATTTTAATATTAATGATTATACCAAGTTACGTGAGATTTTTGGGCGTTTATTACGTGAAACACAACGCATTAAGTCTGAAGGAGATTACAAAGCGGCAGAAGCTTTGGTAGAAGGTTATGGTGTGAAAGTTGATCAGGCAATACATGCCGAGGTATTGAAACGTAATGAGCAATTTACATCTGCTCCTTATAGTGGTTTTGTAAATCCTGTATTGGTTCCAGAAACCAATGAAAAAGGAGAAATTACTAAGATCAATGTAACGCAACCGAAAGATTTTGTTTCTCAAATGTTAGAATATAGTAAAAACTATAATTTCTTGCCTGAAGTAAACTAAGGGTTTGTTTTAAGAAATTCTAAAAACACCTACTTTTTTATAGTGAAAAAGCAGGTGTTTTTTTGTTTATTAATCAGGTTTTTGAGCAACATTTTCAGAATTATTCCCTTTACTTTCAGAAAGAGAAAAACCAATGTTGATACCAATCCCAAGCCATGGTTTTTTGTCATATTTCCAGTTTACTTCGGCATCATTGTTTCCTAAGAAATCTATTCCAGAAAATAGCCCTAGATTAATGTTTTTGTCAAAATGAAGAATTAGGCCTAACGAAGTGCTAAATGCACTTGCTGTTCTTTCCTCGTTAACATTACTATTTTTGTTATTCAAGTTTATAGAAGATAGACCTATTCCTATTGAAGGTTCGTAAAGCCATCGATCCTCGATTTTTTTGTTAAACCTAAATTGAAATCCAATGTTCATTCCAAAATTTATATTTTGCTCAAAATCAAAGTCATCTATTCTAATTTTAAAAGGAATTGTATAAAATCCTGCTCTTACTCCTCTAAAAGAAGAATAAATAGGGATGGTATATTTGTTGAATACCTCTCGAGGCATACTATGATGAATAGAGGAATTATTTGTTGTTTCGTAAAATAGGGAGTTAAGTTCAAAGCCTTTGTTGTTTTTATTAGTAGAATCTGCTACGAATCTATTTACTGTGAATATGATATCATCTTTTTTTTCATTACCGTCTGATGCTGGTATGATGTTGATTACTTTGATTTTGTATCCTTTCTTGTAGTTTAACGCTGTCGAGGTATTTGTGTAATTAGTATTAAATATGTAACTGGCATGTAGTTCCTGTGTTTTGCCATTGAATGAGTATAGTAGACAGAACACATAAATAAGGATGAATTTTTTCATGATTTCCAAGGTTTTTTGTTTCATATATTTCAAAACTACCTTATAATCAAGTACAAAAAAATACCCATAGCAGGGTATATTTATTGTTTTCTACTATTTATAAATCTTTAAAAATCGTATTTTTTTTCGATGGCATAGCGTAATAATTCACCTTTACCTTTTATGCCAAGTTTGCGAATGATATTTTTGCGATGAGTCTCTATAGTTGATACAGAATTAAAACGTATTGCGGCAATTTCTGAAGAGGTTTTTCCTCGACCGATAAGAGTTAGAATTTCTCGCTCACTTTTGGATAATAACTGTTTTTTTGAGGGTTGTTTTGCATCTTTAGAAAAAAGTGAGAGATTGATAGCAGCATCAAAATAAGTTTCTCCTGCAACAACTTGTTTGATAGCTGTTAATACTTCTTCTAGAGGAGAGTTTTTTAGTAAATACCCAGATGCTCCCGCAGCTATCATTTGTCGCACAGCATCCTCTTGATCAAACATAGAAAAACCGATAATTTTGGTATGAGGTAATTCCTTTTTTATGATTCTGGTAGCGGCAATGCCATCAATTTTAGGCATTCGTATATCCATTAATATCACCTTGGGTTGTTTTCGTCTTGCGATAGTGAGTAATGCTTCACCATCATTAGCTACGCCAACAATACTAATTTCTTCTTCATACTTAAGAAGTAATTCAATCCCATCAATTAGAGACTGGTGATCTTCTGCGATAGCCACGGTTATCATATGGGTATATTTATGATGATATTTGTTCCTTTATTAATAGTAGAATCAATTTCAAATGTTCCTTCTAGATGTTCTATGCGTTTTTCTATGGTTGCTAACCCCATTCCGTCTTTTTCTGGTAATATTTTGGCATCAAATCCTTTACCGTTATCTTCTACAATAATATTAAGTAGAGAATCATGATTGGTTAGAGAAATCTGAATTTCTGTTGCGTCGGCATGTTTGATTATATTAGTAATTAGTTCTTGGATGATTCTAAAAATTGAAATTTCTAAAGTGTTATCCAATCGCTCTTCGAGTCCATATCCTTGTACTTCGATTTGTAAATGTTTCCCATTAGATGCTTTTTTAGCCAGATTTTTGATTGCAGGTAATAATCCTTGATGTGCCATGACACCACTATTCTTTTCATGGGCGATGGTTCTTACTTTTTGATACGCTTCTTCTAGTAGGTTATCTGTTTTAGAGTATAGTTCTTCTATATTCTTGATTTTAGGGTTGTCTTTATTGTTTCGTAAATGTTGAAAGTGAAGCTTTACCGTGGCAAGGGTACTTCCTAGATTATCATGAAGATCATTAGCAAGCCGTTGACGCTCTTTTTCTTGTCCCGAGATCATTGCATCAATGGCAGTGAGTTCCTGTTCTTTAAGTAGTTTTTCGGTTTTTTGAATTTCAAGTTCACGTTCTTGTTCTGCAATACGTTGTTTTCGTTTGGTGTTTTTATGTATAAGTAGTGCTATGATTGTTGCAACTATTAAAACAAAAAGAGAGCCTATTAATAGATTTCTGTTGCGTATTCTGCTGGCCTCAGATTTAAGGTTGGTATTTAGAAGTTGAACTATTTTTTTTTCTTTTTTTTCAGTTTGATATTTTGTTTCGATATCAGAAATTAAATTAGCTCTTTCCAATAATTGTAAACTATCATTAAGAATATATTTCTTTTCTAAGAAATAAAGAGCGCTATCAGTTTTATTCTGTTGTTTGTAGTTTTTATAAATATAATCCGTAATAGCAATTACATCTTTCGCATCTCTTTTTTCTATCAAACTTTGATCAATTTGATTAAAATATTGCATTGCTTTATTGTAATTGCCTTGTTCTTGTTCTAGTGTTCCCAAGTTGTATAATAGATCATACACATGTTTTTGCCCATAGTAGTATTTGATTTTTTTATATGAGTTAATAGCGTTATTGTAGAATTGCCTTCCTATTTCCGGATTTTTTAAGATTAGATCATGGTGTACTCCTAATAATTGCGAAAATCGTCCTTCAAAAAAGGGTTTGTTTTTCTGTTTTGATATTTGAAGGTAATGTTTCCCAATAGGTAAAGGATCTTCCGAATAATCTTTTTGATATACTATTTTACCCAAAATGCTACCCATGTAAAAATAATTGGCATATAGCTGTTCGTGATTGTCATATGCTACTTTTTTATATTGTTTTGCGTAATTATAAAAAGCATTAATGTCTTTTTGATTTTTAAAATGGTATACCAAAATACGTTTTAAACTTTCGCAGATTAAAGGTGTGTTTTTTAACTCTTCAGAGAGTTTTAAAGCATTAAAGTAATTTGATATTGCAAGACTGTCAGGGTTTTTATGTTGATTACTGATGATATAATAATCCCCTGAGGAAAGATGAAAAAAAACTTTCTGTTTTTGTGATAAAGAAGGGTACTTAAAACCCATTAACAATGGGTTTATAGTAGTTCCTTCTTTTAAATAGAGATATTGTTGTTTTAAGAAAAAATCTTGTGGATTTGTAATAGAATCAATCTTGTATTTAATTTTATGAAGATTAAATACTCTTATGTCATCAAAATCCGTTGTTAAGTCTTGTGAGAAAACAATGCTGGTAAACAGGAAAAATAATATTGTTGTTTTTAGAATCAAATTTTAGTTAGCTATTTGGAGTTGACAAATTTTTGAAGCAATACAAACTAACGGTCCCGATCCTTCTTTTTTTACTTCTGTTTCTATCATGTTAACTGTATTTGTATTTTTGATTTCTATTGTTTTATTATAGATGTTTTCATCTTTTGAAGGTATATTATCAACTTCTTTTATAGTAAAAAGTATTTTTTGAATATTTTGTTTTGAATGTGTAAGTAGCTCTAAGTTAGTTATTTTATAGTTGTTTCCAAATAATCTTCTTATAGAGAAGTCATCAAGAATAATGCTGTTTTCTTTTTTTATAACTTTAGTTGCAATTGCAAAAACATCATTAACATTAGTGCAAGGTGATTCAACAAAAATAGTTTGGAATCTATATGGATTATCCTGATTTTTTTCTTGAGGTATGACATTTAAAAAGAACTGGTTTTTTGATTTTACCTCTCTATTCTCACATTTTGAATCACAATTGGTGCAACAGCTATTAAAAAAAACACAAATTAAAGATAGATAAATAATTTTTAAAGTAATTTTCATGATATAAGAATTTTATAGTTATTTAGTTTCTTCAAATCTCTCCGAAAAAGCATCATCAATCCATACCCAATACAAGGTATATTTATTAGGTATTATATAAGTGGGGTAATTTTATGTATCAGTATCTAGAGGATACCAGTGTTGTATGTTTACAGATGATTAGGGGTGTAAATAGGTTTTTAGTGCAAATAGTAACAAAATAAAGATGATAAAACCTACAAGGATAAAAAGGCTACCTTTGTAATATTTGCGATGTAACTTAATATCTTTACGATAGCTGAAGATCATCAAAAAGATAAAAGCTACCACAAAAAAACCTGCAAATACTAACTGACCTTGACTAAACATATTTTGTTACTTTTACAGCAAAGATAATCTATAAAAATATACTGATGAAAGATAAAATTGCTGCAGTACAAGAATTTCATACTTCGTTTAATATTGGGTATAAAAATGAACCTATAGCAGATTTAGGAGAAGCTAAAAATACACTTCGATTTAATTTGATGAAAGAAGAAAATGAAGAGTATTTTGAAGCAGCTCAAAATAACGACCTTGTTGAAGTGGCAGATGCGTTGGGTGATATGTTATATATATTATGTGGTACAATTATAGAACATGGAATGCAGCATAAGATTGAAGAGGTGTTTAATGAAATTCAACGTAGTAATATGAGTAAATTAGGAGAAGATGGTCAGCCAATTTACCGTGAAGATGGTAAGGTGCTAAAAGGGCCTAATTATTTCAAACCTAATATAAAAGAGATATTGGATAAGTAAGTCTGGTAAAAACGGTATTACTTTTAAATAAAAAAAAACTCTTGAATACATATTCAATTTTTTTTTTTTATTTAAAAATGATGTTATAATTTTCTAGCATCTAGCATACTTTATGTCTCCATCCAAAAGAATCCTCAGCTTTATTATATTGTATATCCATCAGCGCTTTTTTAAAGTAAGAAGCATAAGAGTTCTCTTGTTTTTCTAATTCATAATGCTCTCCTTTATAGCCAAAAGATTTTATAGGGCTTATTACAGCAGCAGTTCCTGCTCCAAAAATCTCTTTTAAACTTCCGTTTTTGGATGCGGCTACAATTTCACTCACCTTTACAGGCCTTACATCTATATTAATACCTTCTTTTTTGGCAATATCGATCAAACTTTTTCGTGTAATTCCATCAAGGATACGATCACTTGTAGGAGCGGTAAGAAGTGTGTCATTAACCCTAAAGAATACATTCATAGTTCCAGCTTCTTCCATATATTCATGAGCATTAGAGTCTGTCCATATAATCTGTTGGTAACCTTCTTTTTTGGCAAGGTTTGTTGGATAAAATTGTCCTGCATAGTTACCAGCAGCTTTGGCATATCCAAATCCACCACTAGCAGAACGGCTAAACTTTTCGGCCACTAAAACACTTACATCACCACTGTAATAAGATTGTGCAGGTGAGCATATGATCATAAATTTATACTCATCAGCTTCAGAAGCAGAGACACTAGCTTGTGTTGCAATAACAAATGGACGTATATATAAAGAATTACCAAAACCAGATTTTATCCAGTCATTATCCAGTTTTAATAAGGCCTGTAGCCCTTCAAAGAAATAATCTTCAGGAAATTCAGGAATAGCTAAGCGCTCAGCAGATTTATTAATACGTTTGAAATTCTCATCAGGTCTGAATAAGAAAGTATTTCCTTGATCATCTTTATACGCTTTCATACCTTCAAAAACAGCCTGTCCGTAATGAAAAACACGTGCAGAAGGATCCATTGTTAGTGGTCCGTAAGGGGTAATTTCTGGCGTTTGCCATTTTCCATTTGCATAGTCACAGACAAACATATGATCAGTGAATATCTTTCCAAAATCAAGATTTTCAAAATCTACCTGCCCTATTTTAGACTCGCTTGCCTTAGTGATTTTTAAGGTTTGAGGAATTGTGTTTTTCATACGTTTAGAACTTTTAATTATTTGATGCTAGATTTATTTAAAAACTCAAGAATTCTCAGTGTTGATTAGATTCTTACTTTTCGTATGTTTTTATTTTGTTTGAATACTTTAATTATTGAAAAAAATAAAGTATCGATACAATAGTAAATTTAGCGTCTATGTTTTTTGTCCGAAAATCATGGTAATACTAACACCACATGAGATTCCCTACAAAAATACTTTTTTCTATTAAAATAAGAATTCTAAAAATGTTTAATTTTACAAATCATTCAGATATTGAAGAATTATGAAAAATAATATACTATTTCTTATTGCTGTTTTAGTACTGATTAGTTGCAATTCAGTGCAAAAAAAAGATACTTTCTCTACCTCAGATATTTCTATTGAAGATTATAAGAGTTTTGGAGAAAAAGTAGTTTCAGATAAAATATATGATACCAGTACTATAACAGATACCTATGATGGTTTAAAAGAAGGAGATTCTATAGATGTTTCTTTTACTGGTACAGTGAATAGTGTTTGTAAGGTAAAAGGATGTTGGATGAGAGTTGCCTTAAACAATGATCAGGAGACGATGGTAAAATTTAGAGATTATGGATTTTTTGTGCCTAAAGATATAGAGAATGATACAGTTATTGTTCAGGGTAAAGCATTTGTAAGTGAAATGTCTGTAGAAGATCAGAAACACTTTGCGAGTGATGCAGGTAAAACAGAAAAGGAAATAGCTAGTATTACTAAGCCAAAGCGAACATATTCTTTTGTAGCAGAAGGAGTTTTGATAAAAGAATAATGCAAAGAGAGATACAAAGAGAAATTGTTACTACCGCCGATGGCTCAAAAACTATTCATTTACCTGAACTAAATGAACATTACCATTCTAAACATGGAGCGGTTAATGAAGCTAAGCATGTTTTTATAGAAACAGGGTTGCATCATGTTTTAGGTAAACATACATATGATCCGTTAAAAATTCTTGAAATTGGATTTGGTACGGGACTTAATGCATTTATAACTTTTCTAGAAGCAGAGAAAATCAATCAAATGATTGATTATGTAGGAATAGAAGCATACCCTGTACACTATGATGAAGCGATACTTATGAAGTATCCAGAGACACTTTTTGCAGAACAAAAAGAAATCGTTTTTGATACTATGCACAAGGTGAAATGGGAGCAGAAAGAGAAGGTGTCATCTACTTTTACTCTTACTAAACGTAAGCAATTATTTGCTGAGATTAACGACAATGATTGTTTTAATCTTATCTATTTTGATGCGTTTGGAGCAAGGGTTCAACCCGAATTATGGACAGTAGATATTTTTAAAAAAATGTACACAGCTCTTAGATCAAATGGAGTTCTGGTTACTTATTCAGCCAAAGGGAGTGTAAGGCGTGCTATGCAAGAAGTTGGTTTTGTGGTAGAAAGACTACCAGGACCACCAGGGAAACGAGAAATGCTTAGAGCGACCAAAAAATAATGAGACGGTAAACGATTGTTAAACTATAATAAAGAAATAGGTTTTGTAATACAGTGACATTATTTTGTAGCCAAATATCGATACGATGAAAGTTTTAATTACAGGAGCTACTGGTTTGATAGGTCAAGAAATAGTAAGTCTTTGCCATCAAGCAAATTTTGATGTTAATTATCTTAGTACAAGTAAGCAGAAATTACAATCTTTAGTTAACTATAAAGGCTTTTATTGGAATCCCAAAGAAAGAGAAATTGATACCAATTGTTTTCAAGGAGTAGAAGTGATTATAAATCTTGCTGGGGCAACAGTAGC
The DNA here is from genome assembly GCF_900299535.1 of Aquimarina aquimarini. Classification (GTDB taxonomy): domain Bacteria; phylum Bacteroidota; class Bacteroidia; order Flavobacteriales; family Flavobacteriaceae; genus Aquimarina; species Aquimarina aquimarini. Next base: position 116,435 of record NZ_OMKE01000001.1, read on the forward strand.
AAAACGATGGACATCTTCTTATAAAAAAGAAATCTTAGAAAGCAGGATTCATACAACTTCTCTTATTCTAAAGACTTTACAAAATACAGCGCATAATGTTCGTCATATAATCTCGGCAAGTGCTATAGGGATTTACCCTGATTCTTTTCAGAATTATTATATGGAAGATAGTGATAAAAAAGATACAGGTTTTTTAGGAGAGATAGTTACACAATGGGAAAATGCCGTTATGCAATTTAAGACGATTGGGGTTGATGTAAGTATACTCCGTATTGGGTTAGTCTTATCAGAAAAAGGGGGAGCATTTCCAAAAATGGCAAAACCTATACAGTTGGGTCTGGGAGCTTTCTTTGGTCATGGTAAACAATGGCAGAGTTGGATACATGTAAAAGATCTTGCACGTATGTTTATGTTTATAGCGCAAGAAAAATTAATAGGGGTTTATAATGCAGTATCTCCCAATCCTATTTCTAATAAAAAACTGACACGAGCAATCGCAAAAAAGTATAATAAAAAAATAGTAATGCCATCTATCCCCAGATTTATGATGAAATTAATGTTAGGAGAGATGTATATTTTGCTGTTTTCTAGTCAGCGTGTTTGTAGTGATAAGGTTATGAATTCAGGTTTTTATTTTGAATTCGGCAGTATAACTCAAGCAATAGATGTTCTCGTAGAGTAATCATTATTTCTTCTTCTTGATTATTAAATAAAAAAACCTGAATTTTATAAAATTCAGGTTTTTTTATTTCTGCTATAAAGCTATATACCTATGAATTAGGAGTTGCTTTTAAGCTTACTTTTAATTCGATATCATCTTTTATAAACTTATCACCTAAGTTTTCAAAAACAGATTTAGAACCATAATTTACACCCCAATCTGTACGATTAATAGTAAATGCCTCTGTTGTTAAAGTGATTGCATTACCTTCAACAGATGTTGTAATAGGGAATGAAATATTTTTCTTGATACCTTTTAAAGTAAAGTTACCTTCAAGATATGTTTTTCCTTCTTTTTCTGTAATTCCTGTAATTTCAAAAGTAGCTTTAGGGTATTTGGCAACATTAAAGAAGTGATCTTCTTTTCCTTCACCTTCACCTTTAAGGTGGCCTTCTAATCCAGCTTTTTCATCACCTTCAAGATCAGTAACATTTATAGATGTCATATCAATAACAAAAGAGCCACTTTCTAATACACCTTCTTTTGCTGTAAGTGTTCCACTAGCTAGTTTTATGGTACCAGTATGTTTTTCTGTAGGTTTAAATCCAACCCAGTCTATAGAGCTTGATGCAGCATCTACAGTGTAAGTAACAGCTTCTACAGGAGCCTCTTTAACCTCTTCTGCAGAGGTAGCTTCTGTTTCGTTCTTTTTCTCTCCCTTGCAAGAGAAAGCAGATATTGCCAAAGCGGCAATAGCAAGTGCGCTGATAAATCTAATTTTCATAAGTATTAGTTTTTTAATTTAAAAAATTAGGTCAAAAGTATTTTTTATAAAAAATAATACTCTTAAATATATACTAAAAAATCCTGTGACATTATGACATTAATTCAAAAATGGCAGTACTTTTGCAGATTCAAAACGAAAAGGTATAAAAAGGTACGAGTTACATGAGTAAGAAAAATAAAAAAACTGAAGATGTAAAAGATCAAGTAGAAGAGGTACTTGATACTACTGTTGAAGAGGCAGAAACAGAAACAGAAGAAGTAATAGATGCAGAAACACAACTCAAAGAAGAATTAGGAAAAGAAAAAGATAAGTTTTTAAGACTTTTTGCAGAGTTTGAAAACTATAAAAAACGAACTTCTAAGGAGAGGATTGAGTTATTCAAGACAGCAAGTCAGGATGTTATACAGTCTATGTTACCTGTGTTAGATGATTTTGACAGAGCTCTAAAAGAAATAGAGAAATCAGAAGATACAGCTTTGGTAGAAGGAGTAGGGTTGATTCATAATAAATTAAAAGAAGCATTAAAAAGTAAAGGGCTTGCTGAAGTAGAAGTATCAGCAGGAGATGTTTTTAACGCAGATAATCATGAAGCAATTACCCAGATTCCCGCACCAAGCGATGATCTAAAAGGTAAAATTGTAGACGTAATAGAAAAAGGATATACGCTAGGAGAAAAAGTAATACGTTTTCCAAAAGTAGTGACTGGTCAATAAAAAATTATGAAAGAAGATTTTTACGACATATTAGGGATAAACAAAAACGCTACCGCAGCAGAGATAAAAAAAGCTTATCGAAAAAAAGCAATAGAATATCACCCAGATAAAAATCCAGATGATAAAACTGCTGAAGAAAAGTTTAAAAAAGCAGCTGAAGCTTATGAGATTTTGAGTGATCCTGATAAAAAAGCACGTTATGATCAATATGGTCATCAAGCTTTTGAAGGTGGCGGCTTTGGCGGAGGTGGCGGAGGTATGAATATGGATGACATATTCAGCCAGTTTGGTGATATTTTTGGTAGTGGTTTTGGCGGTGGCTTCGGTGGTTTTGGTGGCGGCGGACAACGTAGATCCAAAGGAAGTAATCTTCGTATAAGAGTAAAACTTACGCTAGAAGAAATTGCAAATGGTGTTGAGAAAAAGATCAAAGTAAAACGTAAAATTCAGGCTCCAGGAACTACTTATAAAACCTGTACTACCTGTAATGGAGCTGGACAAGTTACCAGAATTACAAATACGATCTTAGGAAGAATGCAAACATCTTCACCTTGCCCAGCATGTAATGGAGCAGGACAAATTATAGATCAGAGACCATCAGATGCAGATGCACAAGGGTTGAAAATAGTTGAAGAAACAGTAAGTATCAAAATCCCTGCAGGAGTAGAAGATGGAATGCAACTCAAAGTATCTGGTAAAGGTAATGAAGCACCTGGTAATGGTATTGCAGGAGATCTTTTGGTAGCAATAGAAGAGCAGGAGCATGCTGAATTGCAAAGAGAGGGTAATAATTTACATTATGATTTGTACATAAGCTTTTCTGAAGCTGTTTTGGGCGCATCACGAGAGATTGATACAGTATCAGGTAAGGTGCGTATTAAGATTGAAGATGGAGTGCAAAGTGGTAAGATATTGAGATTGAGAGGAAAAGGAATTCCTAGTATTAATGGATATGGTAAAGGAGATCTTTTAGTACATGTAAATGTCTGGACACCAAAGACGTTGAGCAAAGAGCAACGCGAGTTTTTTGAAAAAATGGCAAAAGATGATCACTTTATACCTACTCCTGATAGTGGCGAAAAATCATTTTTTGAAAAAGTAAAAGATATGTTTTCTTAAAGAATGCGATCAAAAAGATCCTTTAAGAATCATTTAAACCTATTAACGTTTGATTAAGAAAAATTTGTATATTTGAGACATCACTAGCGCATTTAGTGATAATTTTTCTTTTTCATAGCAATTTTTTTCCCATCCTTAATACTTGTATTCAGGGTGGGTTTTGTTTTCTATGAAAATGCTATTTATAACATTAGACTAATAAGAAACCATTAACTATACGTCATTTTATCTCATTAATTTATGTCATAATTAGCATAAGTATTTAACTTTTCGTATCATTCGAGTCTTATATAAACTACAACTTACATTTTTATTATTTATGGCTAATCTTTTAGAGGTACAACAAGCTACAAAGCGATTTGGAACCTTTACAGCATTAAACAATGTGTCAATACAAGTACCAAAAGGAAGCATTTTTGGATTACTAGGTCCTAATGGAGCAGGTAAAACGACATTAATCAGAATCATTAATCAAATTACATTACCAGATGAAGGAAATGTGCTTCTGGATAATGAACCACTACAACCGCATCATGTTAAAGATATAGGGTACTTGCCAGAAGAGAGAGGCTTGTATAAATCTATGAAGGTAGGAGAACAAGCATTATACCTTGCACAGCTCAAAGGGTTGAGTAAAACAGAAGCAAAAGAGCGTCTAAAATATTGGTTTGATAAATTTGATATTACACACTGGTGGGACAAAAAAATACAAGAACTCTCTAAAGGGATGGCTCAAAAAGTACAATTTATTGTTACCGTACTTCATAGACCAAAACTATTGATATTTGATGAGCCATTTAGTGGTTTTGACCCTATCAACGCAAATGTGATCAAAGATGAAATATTACAGCTACAAGAAGAAGGAGCAACTGTTATATTCTCTACACATCGTATGGAAAGTGTAGAGGAGTTATGTGATCATATTGCACTCATTCATAAATCAAAGAAAATACTAGAAGGAAAAGTAACAGATATAAAGAAAGCATATAAAACCAATACTTTTGAGGTTGGTTTACTGGCAGATAATTCCATGCAAGTATATGCTGAATTGCAAGATAAATTTAAGGTAGTGCCTGCAGATTTTAAAACAATAGATGATCAACTTAAGATGAAGATAACATTGGATAATAATCTATCTTCAAATGAATTATTACAATACCTGTCAAATAAAGGTCAGGTCATGAGATTTAATGAAGTAATCCCAGGAGTTAACGAGATATTTATAAAAACTATTACAGATAATGAGTAACCTTAAATTAATAATCAAACGAGAATTCATAGCGCGTGTTCGTAATAAGACATTTGTGGTTATGACTTTTCTTAGTCCTTTGATCATGGTAGCTATGGTTTCTTTAATAGCTTGGCTAGCGACACTTAATAATGATGAGGTCCGAAAATTGGCATTTTTTGATGAAACAGGATTGTTTAAGAATGATTTTAAAGATTCAGATGCTATTAATTATATTGATTACAGTCTTCTTACTCTCAATGATGCAAAAGATTCTGTAGTACTAAAAAAATTGGATGGGTTATTGTATATACCTGAGAGCAGTACAAATAGTGGACAAGGTTTACCTATACAATTTTATTCTGATGAAGCACCAAGTATATCTACTCTCAATACAATAGAGTCGATTATAACTACAAAATTAACGAATCAGAATTTTATAGAGAAGGGGTTGGATATTGAAGCGATAGAAAACTCTAGAGCAAAAGTAGAAATCCAGTTAGAAAACTTCTCAGGAGAGAAAACATCAAAAATGTCTAGTTATATCAAAATGATTTTTGGTGGTGCTGCAGGGTATTTTTTAATGATGTTTATCATTATATACGGTAATATGGTAATGCGTTCTGTAATAGAAGAAAAATCAAATCGTATTATAGAAATTATTATCTCTTCTGTAAAACCTTTACAATTAATGATGGGGAAAATCCTAGGAACATCCTTTGCAGGGATTCTTCAGTTTGCTATCTGGGTAATTTTAGGAGGGGTTCTAATGTTTATAGCTGGTATTTTTATTGATTTAGATGTAGATCCTAATAATATGCAAGAAGCACTGAAATTATTAGAAAAAAATCAAGGAGGAATAGTCGCAAATGCAACAGAAATTTTATTTGAACTAAAAAAACTTCCTCTATTAACATTATTACTATCGTTTTTGATTTACTTTATTGGTGGATACTTTTTATACAGCTCTATTTATGCGGCTATTGGAGCGGCAGTAGATAGTGAAACCGATTCACAGCAATTTATGTTGCCTATCATTTTGCCATTGATGTTAGGAATCTATGTAGGTTTTTTCTCAGTTATAGAAAACCCTCATGGCACTGTAGCAACAGTGTTTTCTATGATACCACTTACTTCTCCTATAGTAATGCTAATGCGTATCCCTTTTGGAGTTCACTGGTGGGAAGTTTTGATTTCGATGCTACTGTTGATAGGAAGTATTATCTTTATAACATGGCTGGCAGGAAGAATATATAGAGTAGGAATACTTATGTATGGTAAAAAACCAACCTATAAAGAGTTATTTAAATGGATGAAATATTAAAATAATGCAAGAAGATATTACAGATCATGTAAAAGAGGTGATTCCTAAAAATATATGGAACATGATGCAGGAGTTTTTGAATTTCGAAATTTTTCATTTCGGAACAGAAGAACATCCTTTTATACTTACTGTAGGATTATTACTTTTTGTAATTATTGTATTTATAATAACATCGGTTATTCTCAAAATTACCAAAAGGTTTTTTACCCGTAGAATGAAAAGACAAGATCGGTTGAAGTTTGAATCTGTCTTTTCTTTTTCAAAATATTTCGTGTATTTGATTGTTATTTTTTTTGCCCTTGATGGTATTGGATTTAATATTACAGGAATGTTTGCAGCTTCTGCGGCCTTATTAGTAGGTGTTGGATTAGCACTACAAACATTTATTCAAGATATTTTTTCGGGAGTAATTATTTTTATAGACCAAACTGTTGATGTTGGAGATATTATCGAGTTAGAAGGTAAAGTAGGGCGAGTAGAAGAAATAAAACTCAGGACTACCAGAGCTGTAACAATAGATAATAAGGTTTTGATCATCCCTAATCATAAATATATGTCCTCTTCTTTATACAATTGGACACAGAATGGAACTCTAACCAGAGAATCAGTTTCTGTTGGGGTTGCATATGGTAGTGATACTCAATTGGTCAAAGATTTGTTGACAAAAGCAGCCTTATCTAGTCCCAATGTTCTAAAAGAACCTCCTCCATTGGTTCTGTTTACAGATTTTGCAGATAGCTCATTGAATTTTCAAATAATGTTTACTATTAATAACAGTTTTTTGGCAGGAGTGCCTAAAAGTGAAATAAGATTTGAAATAGATCGTTTATTCAGAGAGCATAATATAAATATTCCTTTCCCACAGCGAGAAGTTACTATTACAAAAGAATGATAAAAAGGATACAGATGCTACAAAAATGATAAAAAACCTTCTGCTTTTTATATGTGTGTTTTTATGCTGTTGTAAGGCGATGCGATGTCAAGGTACTAATTTGGCAAGAATAGAATATACGTATATTCCACAGGCGCAAAGTGATAATGTATATAGTAGATTCAGGATTTCTGCAAATTACCCTATAAAAATGGACGATAAAGGAACCTACTTTGTGATCAGTCCGCAGTATAGATTTAATAATTTACAAATAAAGGATGCGCTGCTATTCAATACGCAAGAAGAGATCAATAACTTTCATACTGCGGGTATTGAATTAGGGTATACTTTTAAGATGAAGAACAACTGGCGATTTGGTGCCAAGGCAGGAGTAGGAATCTCATCTAATTTTGAAGAGTCGGGGGTAAAAAGTGATGATTTTAGATATACGGGATCTGTATATTTTGTAAAGAGTTACAAAAATAAGGACACCCCAAAAACAGCAGGTTTGGTTATAGGGCTAAAATATACAACTCCTGCAAGTCTCAACTTCCCGTTACCAATCATTAACTATTTTAAAAGATTTCATCCTAGTTGGTCATATTCTATAGGTACACCCAAAACAAGTATAAAATATTTTTTTAATGAAAAAAATACACTTCAAGCATTTGTAGGATTAGATCGTTTTTATGGTAATTTGCAAAGTAATAGAGTGTTTACAGATGCGAATGGGAATAATAAGATAGCAGAAAATGCATCAATGCTTACTTTTTTGGGAGCATTAGGATATGAATATTATTTTACGGAACACTTATTGTTCTACACCTATGCAGGATATACATTAAGTAATGAAATTCGCTTAAGAGATAAGAATCAAAATGATGTATTACGTATAAATGATAAGAATACATTTTATTTGCGAAGCGGAATAAAACTAAAAATATAATGGCAAAAATATTAGTAATTGAAGACGAAGCGGCAATTCGAAGAGTTCTTGTGAAAATTTTATCTGAAGAAAATAATGAATATGAAGTATTTGAAGCAGAAGACGGACTTGCTGGAATAGAAAAAATAAAAAAAGAGGATTACGATCTAGTTCTTTGTGATATCAAAATGCCAAAGATGGATGGAGTAGAAGTACTAGAAGCTGTAAAAAAGATAAAACCAGAAATTCCTATGGTTATGATCTCTGGTCACGGTGATCTTAATACAGCGGTAAATACAATGCGATTAGGAGCTTTTGATTATATCTCTAAACCACCTGATTTAAATAGATTACTCAATACAGTACGTAATGCTCTTGACCGTAAAGAATTGGTGGTAGAGAATAAGATGCTGAAGAAAAAAGTCTCTAAGAACTATGAAATGATAGGGAAGTCTTCAGCGATTTCTGATATTAAAAATATAATCGAAAAAGTCTCTGCTACAGATGCAAGAGTTTTGATTACTGGGCCTAATGGAACAGGTAAAGAGCTAGTAGCACATTGGATTCACCAAAAGAGTGATCGCGCAAAAGGACCAATGATAGAAGTAAACTGTGCTGCAATACCAGGAGAATTAATAGAAAGTGAACTTTTTGGACATGTCAAAGGAGCTTTTACCTCTGCAAATAAAGATCGTGCTGGTAAATTTGAAGCAGCCAATGGCGGAACTATATTTCTGGATGAAATAGGAGATATGAGTCTTTCTGCACAAGCAAAAGTGCTTAGAGCCTTGCAAGAAAATAAAATTCAGCGCGTAGGTAGTGATAAAGATATAAAGGTAAATGTGCGTGTAGTTGCTGCTACAAATAAAGATCTGAAAAAAGAGATCGCAGAGAATAGATTTAGAGAAGATTTGTATCATAGACTAGCAGTGATTTTGATAAAAGTCCCTGCCCTAAATGATAGAAGAGAAGATATTCCTTTACTAGTAGAATATTTTGCAAAAAAAATATCAAAAGAGCAAGGATCTCCTATTAAAAAGTTTTCTGATAAAGCGATAAAACAATTACAGCAATATGATTGGACAGGTAATATTAGAGAGTTACGTAACGTTGTAGAGCGTTTGATCATTCTTGGTGGTAAAGAAGTAAGTGAAGAAGATGTAAAATTATTTGCAGCTAAGTAACTATTAGTTATTCGATAGTTTTTTTGATATTAAAAAGGGAACTCTTAATCTATTAAAAAAATAAATTGGTATAATTAGCGTATGATCACCTTAAATTCTAAACTTTGAATCAATAATTAATTATTGATTGTAATTAATTTATCTTATTGAACGACCAAGATAGATATGCCTGTAAATAAATGAAAAGAATTTTATTTTTAATCATACCAATATTTATATCCAATACTATATCTGCTCAATATGACCCAGGAGCAACCAATTATGGTTTTATAGCAGCAAAAAACTTGGGAGCAGCAAATGAATTGACTTTAGGAGGAAGGGTAGAATATGCCTTTAATTGCTACACCACTTTTATAGGAGAGTATAATCGCTCATTTACCATAAGTGCAACCGATGCGTATGAGGGGTATAATGAATTGGCGGTAGGCGTAAATTTAATCTTATTTAATTGGTATCCAACTACTATTACTGCAGGTATGGGGTATATAGGTAATGATTCTAGTTTTTTTGAAACCATAGAAGATGAAGCCTTTTTAGGAATTAGAACAGGTAATTTTAATCATGGAGGACAGATCAAATTAAGAGCTTTACATCAAATAACAATACCAGTACATATCTTTGCAGAACTTAATATCAAAAGCTTAGGCAGAAGATATGATACATTCCTTATAGGTTTTAGCTATGATTTTAATGCCAGATAAATATATTTGGTGAGTAAGTTTGATCCTACAGATTAATAGAATACCAAACTATTTTCTTACAAATCTAAAACTTTAGTATCTTTCGGAGGCAAACACAAATCATGATATGAAGAAGATAGCGCACGAAGATTTTAAGGTATCAAAAACTGTAGAATTATCCAAAATACCGACTACTTTAGATCTAGGAGAGAACGAAAAAAAGATAGAAAAAGAACTCGAAAAAACTAGAGAGAAACTAGGAGAACTTCAAGATACCCTCTATGCTCATGGTAAATATGCTGTACTAATATGCCTTCAAGGTATGGATACTGCAGGAAAAGACAGCCTGATAAGAGAAGTGTTTAAAGATTTCAACACCAGAGGTATAATTGTACATAGTTTCAAGGTGCCAACAGAACGAGAATTAGGACATGATTATTTATGGCGACATTATATAGCTCTGCCACAACGTGGTAAATTTGGGGTTTTTAATAGAACACATTATGAAAATGTGTTGGTAACAAGAGTACATCCAGAATATATAATGGGAGAAAATATCCCTCAGATAGATACAGTTGAAGATATAAATGATGATTTTTGGGATCAACGTTTTGAACAAATCAGGAATTTTGAAAAGCATATTGCAGATAATGGTACATTGATCTATAAGTTTTACCTGCATTTATCAAAAGAAGAACAAAAAAATAGACTGCTTCGCAGGCTAGAAAAAAAAGAAAAAAACTGGAAATTTTCTGCAGGAGATTTAGAAGAACGTAAACTCTGGGATCAATATCAATTATGCTACCAGGATGCTATTAATAGAACATCATTACCCCATGCACCATGGTATGTAATTCCTGCAGATGATAAACCTGTTGCAAGATATATTGTAGCAAAAACACTATATGATACATTGCGAGAATACGATGATATACAAGAGCCAGAACTAGATGACAAAACAAAAGCAAATCTGGATCTGTATAAACAACAATTAGAAAACGAATAAAAAAGTTAAAACACATAGTATGTTAAAAATAATCATCCCCATTGTCTTTGCTATCTTATCATTAAATGGATATGCGCAAAATGATGCCAAAGAAGATTCGGTTATATTAAAAAAAATATATAGGACCTCTCTGCTTAACGGAAAGAGTTATGCATGGCTAGATTATTTATCAAATCAGATAGGCGGAAGATTATCTGGATCTGTAAATGCGCAATTAGCGGTAGAATGGGGAGAAAAAGAATTAAAAAAGCTAGGCATTGATAAAGTGTGGTTACAACCAGTCATGGTACCCAAATGGACTAGAGGAGTAACAGAATTTGCCTATATTGAAACAGAGCCAGGTAAAACAACAAATGTACCTATATGTGCATTGGGAGGGTCTGTACCTACATTGATAGGTGGAATAAAAGCAACCGTAGTAGAAGTACAAGGTGTAGAAGAACTTAGAAAACTAGGAACAGCTGCGATAGAAGGTAAAATAGTATTTTATAATCGACCAATGCAGGCGGATCTTATAGAAACATTCAAAGCATATGGAGGATGCGTGGATCAACGTTACTCTGGAGCGGCAGAAGCAGCAAAGTTTGGAGCAGTAGGTGTGATTGTACGCTCTATGAACCTGAGATTAGATGATTTTCCGCATACAGGTGCAATGAGTTATGGTGACCTTAACGACAACGATAAAATTCCTGCCGCCGCAATTAGTACCAATGGAGCAGATTTATTGAGCTCTATGCTTAAATTAAACCCAAAAGTAAAATTTAGCCTAAACATGAACTGTCGTACCTGGAAAGATGTACAATCTTATAATGTAATTGGTGAAATTACAGGTGCAGAATTCCCTAATGAATATATGGTAGTAGGAGGGCATCTGGATTCTTGGGATTTAGGCGATGGATCTCATGATGATGGAGCTGGAATTGTACAATCTATGGAGGTGTTGCGGTTATTTAAGGAGATAGGATACAAACCAAAAAGATCCATCAGAGTAGTGATGTTTATGAATGAAGAAAATGGATTACGTGGCGGTAAAAAATATGCAAAAGTTGCTAAAAGTAAAAAAGAAAACCATGTCTTTGCTTTAGAAAGTGATGCAGGAGGGTTTACTCCAAGAGGATTCTCTTTTGATTGTAATGATGAAAATTTTGAGCAGGTGCAAGGCTGGAAACCTCTTTTTGAACCTTATTTAATTCACTCTTTTACTAAAGGAGGAAGTGGTGCAGATATAGGGCCCTTAAAAAAAGAAGGAATGGTATTGGCTGGATTGCGACCTGATTCACAACGATATTTTGATTATCATCACGCAAAGAATGATACTTTTGATGCTGTGAATAAAAGAGAATTAGAATTAGGAGCTGCAACCATGACAAGCCTAATATATCTTTTTGATAAATATGGAGTAAAATAATTGCTAATCCTTAGAAGTATAGATGATTACTGTTATGTAATTGGAAAATAGAGATTTATGAAAAATATAAATAGAGCTCTGTCATAAACATAATTTAGTGTTGTAAAATTACTGTCAATGTTAGAATTTAAAAACTTGCAGCATACAAGTTTTAGTGAAATCCATTCTGTTTTTATAGATGCTTTTTCTGATTATCAGGTGCCAATGCAACCTACAGAGTCAGAATTAAGATATATGTTTGAAAGAAGAGGAGGGGATCTAAAATTATCATATGGAGCCTTTGATAATAACCAACTCGTTGGTTTTATATTAAATGGAGTTGGGAACTGGAATGGGGTTTATACATCCTATGATACAGGTACTGGAATCAGCAAGTGTTTTCAGAAAAAAGGAATTGCCAAAGATTTATTTAGTTATGCTATTGCTGATCTGATAAGAAATGGCATTAAGCAATACCTCCTTGAAGTTATAAAGACTAATCAAAATGCGATATCTCTGTACAATAAAAAAAGTTTTATGATCAATAGAGTTTTTGATTATTATATATTTTCAAAGTCTTTATTGACTAATAGGAAAGAATCATCAATAAAAGATGTAATTATAGACAAAGTAACATCACTTGACTGGAATAAAGCTCAATCATTTTGGGATATTCTCCCATCATGGCAAAATAGTATTGATGCCATACAAAGAAAACTTGATAGATTTACCATACTGCAAGTTTTGATCAAAGATGAATGTGTTGGGTATGGTATTATAGAAAGGCATACAGGAGATATTGCTCAGTTAGCAATTCATCATCAATATAGAAGACAAGGTATTGCGATGATGTTATTACAAGAACTACTGTACTTGTCTCAATCAGAAACAGTAAAAATAATTAATATAGAAAAGAACTATCAACCGTTTAGAAGCTTTTGCGATAGCTTACAGTTGCCTAAAGGAGATGGGCAATATGAAATGATGTTACAATTATAATTGTGTAGACAATATCATAGTTTTTTGATAAAATGTAGTAGTGTAAATAAAAACTTTGTGATATTTCATATTATTTATCTTTGTTTGATTAGTAAGAATTACATTAAGAAAACAAAATGCAACACCAAGTATATAAAACACTATCCTTAATATCAGTTTTAGTGCTATTTAGTAATTGTACTTCAAAAACGATCACAAAAGTAGATAAGACAAATAAATTATTAGAAAACGGGAAGCATCTGGTTGTAGAAAAAATCAATAAAAACACAAGTTACAAAGGGATTTTAACCAATCATACTTATAATTCTACACATCAATACACCTATAATTTTACTGTAGATAGAGGAGATGTTAATTGGGATGAAGGAGCAGGAGAACCAAAACATATTCTTTTTTGTGATAAAGAGGTGTATGTGCATTATCTCAAAGAAAAATATACCTCTATTACCCATAAAGATACACTAGGTAACCAAGTTTTAGATAGTAGTTATTTTAAGGTAGAAGAGGCGTTTGAACTCTATATCGATAAACGTTATTTCTTTAATTTTTTTGGAGATGAATATTGGATAGAAGTCTCCCCAGAAACATATGAAGAAAAAAAGGAAATATGTAATGAATATGAAATTCCTAATGATAATGAGCTTACAGTAGATGAATAACTGATTCTATAGTAGTGTCGATGGTATTGTATAGAACATATAAGTCATAGAATGAGTTTAGATATCCATAGAAGGTAACCTCAATTTCTTCTTTAGAAAAGATTTAAATAATCATAGGCAACGTTAAAAATACGATAAGAATAATTTGAATTCTTAAGGGTTCTGATACCTTTGCGTTCTCAAAATTGTAAAATGCTACAACAATACACCAGAGAATTCAAGTATAATTTAACATTGGCAGCACCAGTAATGCTGGGTATGCTTGGGCATACTTTTGTAGGCTTGATTGATAATATAATGGTGGGGCAATTAGGGACCACAGAACTGGCAGCAGTATCTCTGGGAAACAGCTTTATGTTTATAGCCATGTCTTTGGGAATTGGTTTTTCTACAGCAATTACACCGCTAGTAGCAGAAGCAGATGGTAACAATAATTTTGATACTGGTAAATCGGCATTCAAGCATGGTTTGGTTTTGTGTACTACTCTAGGGACTATATTGTTTTTATTGATATTGTTAGCAAAACCATTGATGTATTCAATGAAACAATCAGCGCAAGTTGTAGAGCTTGCGATACCTTATTTGGATCTGGTAGCATTCTCTTTGATTCCGTTAATAGTTTTTCAAGCATTAAAACAATTTTCTGATGGATTATCAATGACCAAAATACCTATGTATGCAACATTGATAGCCAACTTGGTAAACATAATTTTAAATTATTTGTTGATTTTTGGAAAGTTTGGATTTCCAAAAATGGGAATTGTAGGAGCAGCGGTAGGTACATTAGTCTCCCGATTTGTAATGGTTGTTTTTTTATGGATTTTCTTAAGAGGTAAAGAAAAATCAAAACCGTATGTTACACAGATTAAAATTTTTATTTTAGAAAGTAAAATGATGCGTAAGGTTATAGCATTAGGTTTTCCATCAGCATTACAAATGTTTTTTGAAGTAGCTATTTTTACTGCGGCTATTTGGTTGTCTGGAATTTTAGGAGAAAAACCGCAAGCAGCAAATCAAATCGCATTAAATCTTGCATCTATGACTTTTATGGTAGCAATGGGATTAAATGTAGCTGCTATGGTAAGAGTAGGAAATCAAAAAGCGCTTGGGCATTTCAAAGATTTAAGAAGAATTGCGATCTCTATATTTTTATTAACTTTTTTGATAGAAGTTGTATTTGCTTTTATTTTTATTTTATTTAATGAACCACTAGCGCAGATTTATCTGGATATTAAAGAGACAGAAAGCCTTACAGATAATACAGAAACTATCATGATTGCAGCCAAATTATTAGTAATTGCTGCCTTGTTTCAGATTTCTGATGGAATACAAGTAACAGTTCTGGGAGCACTAAGAGGATTACAAGATGTAAAAATACCAACGCTGATTACATTTATCGCTTACTGGGTTATTGGATTTCCTATTAGTTATTATTTAGGATTATATACAACATATAAAAGCTCAGGAATCTGGATAGGATTATTAGCAGGTCTTTCTGCTTCTGCATTATTGTTATATGCTAGATTTAATGTGTTAACCAAGAAGTTGATTCACAAAAAGTAACCCTTTATTTCTGTTATTTTCTATGTATGTGTCAGTATGTTTTTGTAGAAATTTTTAAATAAAAAAGGAAGATGAAATACCTTTTTTATACTTAATACGTTTATTTGGTATTAACGAATAATTAACTATCTTTCCAAAAAAACAGAATACAAAAGATGAGAGTCCCAAATTCTAAATTTTGTCTGCTGCTTGCTATCTTCACTCTATTGATTGCTCAAAGTAGTACAGGCCAAAACTTTACTCATAGTAAAACCCAGAACCTTATTCCTAATCCCAGTTTTGAAACTACCAACGTAGCTATTTCTAGAATGGCAATGGAGATGCAGAATTTTGGAATTATTAAAGATTGGAAATCAGCAATCAATTCACCAGATGCTTATCACCCAAGATTAGAAGAGATTAGATTTATTCATAAATCTCCTAATTTTTTAAAACAATTTGGTGAGCAGGAACCTAGAACAGGAGAAGGAAAAGTAGGGATGTATATTGCAGGAGGACCTTATAAAGAAGGGGTAACTGCCAAACTAAAAAAACCTTTATCAAAAGGGAAATATTATTATTTTCACATGTATGTCTCTTTAGGAGAAGGAATCTCAAATTCATGTACCTCGTCTATAGGTTCTTATTTTACAGCAAGAGTCCCAAAAATTACTACGACCTCAAAATACCCTTTGCATGTACAATCATCAAAAATGATATGTAATACAAAAGGATGGTCCAAGGTTTGTGGAGTGTATAGAGCAAAAGGAACAGAAAAATATATTTCATTAGGATATTTTGCTGATAGTCCTAAAGGGAAATCGGTAAAAGGAGGTAGTTTTGATACAGCGTATTATTTTATTGATGATGTATTACTAATGGAAATGAGAGGTACCAAAAACCTAACTTCTGGGCAAGTATGTGATATGGCACTTGATTTTTCTCCTATAGAATTTTTGGTAGGCGAAAGCGAAGCATATAAAGAAATCAAGAAAGCATTAGATTCTTACATACAATACGTAAGCATATTCAAAGTAAGTTCTGTAAAAATTATTGGGCATGCAGACGATGCAGGTTCGTCTTTTGAGAATGAAATTATGTCTGGAATGAGAGCCAGTAATGTAAAAAAATATTTTATAGAAAAAGGAATAGATGAATCTATAATAGAAGTCATTGCTTCAGGAAATACAAGTCCGATAGTTGATAAAGATCCAAACCTTGATCCAGAATCAAATAATAGAGTAGAAATTAAAATTGAATAGTAATTACATAATAATTTTCTGGATTCCCCAAAAAAAGTACCTTTGAGGTTTTGTAATTTTAAGTATTCATTATGGACTTCCCAAAATTCTTATTAGGTGATAATACAGATTATCCAGACGCCATCTTTGTAATTCATACAGAGTTTCCCAGATTTATAATTAATCTGCAAAATGATGAAGTTGAATGGCTAGAAGAGTTTGATAAAGATGATGAGAAAGAATTATTGAGTGAGGCAGAAAATTTGTTTATAGAAGCCAATAATTTTTATGATCGTGAGATAGAAAGATACGGTGAATAAAAAACAAATAAATACGCTATAATGGAAGACCTTATACAACTAGATAAAGACCTTTTTTTATATCTCAATAACCTTGGATCTCCTATGTGGGATGGATTTTGGTTATTTATGACTGAAAAATTCTATCAAATTCCTTTGTATCTAATACTTCTTGTTTTTTTTTATAAATATTTTGGAATTAGAGGTACGATCATCACTTTGGTAGTTGTTGCATTATTAATCGCAGTAGCTGATCAAACGGCAAATTTGTTTAAAAATGTATTGGTTATGCGACCGCGACCATGTGGAGCAGTTGGGGTATCAGAATTTACACGTATAATCGCAGAACGATGTGGGAGACATGGGTATTTTTCTGGGCATGCAGCAAATTCTATGGCACTAGCCTTCTTTACAGGATTAGCCTTACGTAAATATTTAAAATATATATTTCCATTTATGGTAGTATGGGCTGTTGTTGTAAGTTATAGTAGAATCTATCTAGGAGTACATTATCCTGGTGATGTAGTTACAGGTATGGTTTTTGGAATTTTGTTTGGAACCTTAGCATATAAACTACATACATTTTTAATCCAAAAATATGGCGATACTGGTACTGCTAGGTAAAAAGTTTAAAACCTTTTCTTTTTCCTTTTTTTACCAAAAAGCCTTTTGAAAAAACTATCTCTTTTTTCAGGTTTGCATGACATATCGTTTAGGATTTCTGGAGGGGTTTCTTCAAACTTACTTTTGGTAATAGGATCAAAATATGGGTCTTGATTCATTTTTTGATACAATTTTGCAAAAATCGGTAATGCGGTATTGGCTCCTTGACCCAACGCAGTAGTTTTAAAACCTATGTTATTATCATTGCCTACCCAAGTAACAATAATTAGATTTGGAGTAATGGCAACAAACCACCCATCTTTATTGTCTTGTGTTGTTCCTGTTTTACCCGCAATATCATTATCAAGATTGTAATAAGTTTTGAGTCTGGTTGCGGTACCTTGTTTTACTGTTGATTTCATCATCTCTAGTAAGACCAATCTTGTATATTCACTATAAGCAACAGTATCTGCTATTTTAGGAGTAAAAGAAGCAATGGTATGCCCATTTTTATCCTCGATACGAGAAATGTAAAAGGGAGCTGTATTTTTACCTCGGTTTATATAACTGGAATATGCTCCCGCAAGCTCTTTAAGCTTGATAGCATCTGTACCCAAAGCCATTGCAGGGTTTTGAGATAAAGCAGTTGTAATACCAAGTTTTTTTACTTGATCAATAACATTGGGTATGCCTACTCTGTTTAATACTTTTACTGCTATAGTGTTTACAGAATTACTTAGTGCTTTTTCTAAGGTAAAATTAAGATGCGGATCATTTTCTATAGAAGCATTTTTTGGTGTCCAGTTTTCTAAATTTGTATACGTAATTTCTTTTGTAGAGAAATAAGAACAGGGCTTGATACCATTTTCTATAGCAGTGGTATATACAAAAGGTTTAAAAGTTGAGCCTACTTGTCGTTTACTTTGTGAGACATGATCATATTTGAAATAGCGGTAATCAATTCCGCCAAGGTATGCTCTTACAGCACCTGTTGTTGGTTCTATAGCAATCATACCCGTATTAAGAAATTTTAAATAGTGTTGTAGACTATCTAATGAAGATGCTTTTTTAGTAATATTACCATTCCACTCAAATAATTCAATATCTTTTTTTACCGAAAGAGAGTCCTTAATTTGTTTTTCTGTAAGTCCTTGCTCTTTGTAAGTGGTATAAGCAGTAAGGTTTTTTACTGCATTTTTGATAAGATCTGGATTGTTTTTCCAAGGAGCATCTTTACCATATGATTTTTCATAATCATATTGTAAAGTTTTCATATGCTCTTTCATGGCGTTCTCTGCCAGAAACTGCATTTTATAATCTAGAGTAGTGTGTATGATTAATCCATCATTATAAATATCATATGCACTACCATCTGGTTTTTTACGATGTTCTAAAGCCTTTATTAATTCTTTCTTTACTTCTTCTCTATAATAAGGGGCTAGGCCAAGGTCGTGGTTAAAATATTGATAATCCAAAACGATAGGCTGATTCATGGCTCTGTTGGATCGATTGGCGCTTATATAGTTGTATTTTACCATCTGTTGTAATACAACATCCCTTCTGAGTTGACTTCTTTCAGGAAAGAGTCTAGGATTAAAACTATGATTAGCTTTTAGCGATCCAATAAGTGTAGCTGCTTCAGATAGATTGAGTTGAGAAGTAGATTTGTTAAAGAATTTTTGAGAAGCACTTTCAATTCCATATGTATTATCAGGAAAAGGTACTGTGTTGAAATATAGGGTGATAATTTCACTTTTAGAATAAATATCCTCAATTCTTTTGGCAATGAATGCTTCTTTAATTTTGTTTACTACGGTACTAAGTACTATATGTTTTTTTCTTCCGAAAAGATTTTTTGCTAATTGTAAAGTTATTGTACTTCCGCCTCCAGAGGATTTATTGCCCAGTAATATAGTTTTAAAAAATACACGTAACAGGCTTGTGTTATCTACTCCAGTATGCTCATAGAAACGTACATCTTCTGTAGCAATAAGTGCGTCTATAAGATGTTGTGGCAGGTCGTTATACGTTATTGGTTGCCTATCATAGATGTAATATTTACCAATAAGGTGATTGTCCTTGTCAAGTATTTGAGTGGCTTCTGCCTGTTTCAAAGAGCTTAACTGTTCTTTGTTGGGTAATTTTCCCCATACTCCAAAATAGATACTTGTATAAAAGCATAGTGCCAAAAAAGAGATTCCACATGATATATATAAGAACTTTTTGACCCATTTTTTTTGTAAAATTGTCTTTACCATATAGTAGTATACCGACATACATAACGTCGAAAATATTATATTATTAGAGGTTGTTAATTTCTTATGTTTTTTCTGTAATACCATACAAATAATACAATCATTATTACCATTAATAAAGAAAAAGGCAATGAGGTAATAATAAGTAATTTTTGCATAGCGATTAATACATTGATATCTGTTTTTACATTTCCTAAGAGAAGAATGCCAATACAAAAGATAGTAAGTATACTACTCCATAAAAGGCGGTGCTTTTTTGAAGGTTCTTGTTTGCCATTATCTGTAAACATACTCAATACAAAAATTGCAGAATCTAGAGAAGTTACCAAAAAACTTATTAATAATAAAAGGGTGAGTATATTGATGAAACCTTGCAATGGATAGTGTTCAAAAAAGACAAAAATAGAACTAAACACATTGTCAAATTGTCCTTGATACGTTCCAAAACCCTCAATAATATCAAAAGCTGAATGCCCAAAAGTGGTAAACCAAAAAAATGTTCCCAAACTCGGTATAAGAAGTACTCCTAAAATTACTTCTCTCATAGTACGGCCTTTGGAGATACGTGCAATAAAAATTCCTGTAAAAGGAGCCCATGCCAACCAAAAAGCCCAATAATAATAGGTCCAGTCTGTAAGAAATTTTTCTCCTGGATTATATTGACCATAAGCTAAGCTAAGAGGAATAAAATCAATTATATAATGATACAAGGCAATAAAAAAATGATTGATGATTGATACAATATCACTTTGTATAAAGACAAAAAACAATAAGCCTAGAGTGATATAGATATTCCAGGTTGAGATGATTTTAATTCCTTTGTTTACTCCTCTAAAAACAGAGATGAATGCCAATACCGAGATAATGACCAGTATAATAATAGTGGTATTGAGTCCAAAATCTTTGGTAAAAATATGATTTAATCCACCTTGTATTTGAGTTGTACCTAACCCAATAGCAGCTACCAAACCAAATACTGTGGTAAGAATTGCTAGAACATCAATACTCCCAAAAATAATATTTCTAGATCTGTTTGATGTGGTCAGTTGTTGTATAGGTAAGAATGCACTACTAGATAATACCTTTTGAGATTTCACAAATAGATAGTATCCTATGATAATAGCAAATACAGCATAGAATGCCCAAGCAGTAAATCCCCATTGATAAAAAGTGTATTCTAATGCAATAATCTTGGGGTTAGTTCCTGTGTTAATTGGGGGATTATGCACCATAAAAACAGGTTCTTGCACAGCACGTAATAAGATTCCTGCACCCATACCAGCACTATATAACATAGATATCCAAGCCAATCTAGAAAATTGAGGCTGGTCTGAGGGGTTTCCTAATCGTCTTTTCCCCCAAGGTGAAAAAGCTAAAATAATAAGCAATAAAACGCAAAGTAGGCCTAACCATAGATAGAACCTGCCAAATCGCTCACGAATATAAATAGAAAAAGTCTCTATTGCATTGTAAGTTTCGAGAGTATAGAAATATAAAAAAAATGAAAAGAAGATTAATATGCCCAAAGATACATATAGTAGGCTGTTTTTCATAAGTATAAGTTTGGTGTAATATTGTCTATTTGTGTTTGTAATAATAGAATACCATTATAAATGTCCTGAAAAGTTTTGACAATACCTGGTTGTAAGGTGAAATTTATGATTTTTAACAAGTAAAATTTCAAAAAAATAATTGGTTTTTTTGAATGATATTTCTGAATGTTTCATTTTTTTTATTTAGACTTGTAATAAGAAATCATATAGCATAAGTATAGATGTGCGGTCAGTTCAAATTGCTAGAAGTAAGTTAAATAAGGTACTCCAAAGTTTATAATAGAAGACACTATTATTTTAAGATATAAACCTAATTCTTAAACCTACTAACTATGAAAAGAATGATTGTTGATTACAAGAAACTTAATAAAAATATTTTAAATCTTTTAGTAGATAAATTTCCTGATGGCTATAGTGATAGGGATATTATTTTATTCAAAAACCAACATAATGAAGCTATAGAAGCTGTTGAGGTACGAACAGAAGATACTATTTATCTAGTTAAAATAAGTAAAAGATTGGCAGATACGATGCAGAGTTTTGAAGAAGATGAAAACGACACAAAAATAAGTGCTATTCCCAGAGAAATGAGTAAAGATGAAATCGGCGATATAAGCGATAAGTAATGCTTTATTAGTAAGTTGTACTATATTTTTATGATCCCATGATAGTTGCTTTTGTAGTTATAACCTTTAGTTAGCTTATAAGTTGAAATCTATATAAAAATAATACCATAACATGTTTTTTGATATTACTTTCTTTTTGTAATAACATCAAATTTTTATAAGTTTAAAACTTAAAAGCAGATATAGATCGAAATACATTTTGGACAGTATATTTTTTAACCTACAATTATTTGTACGTGATTTCCTGCAATTATCTATAAAAATATTAATGAAAATTAAAAAAATAGCATCTGTTTTATTTTTATCACTATTAATTTCATCTTTTATACCATCAAGAGATGAGAGAGAATATGTTCATGAAAAAGAGGATATTACTCAGGTTTGGAAAAAGTTTTTGAATATTATTGCCATACAGGATAAAAGTGGATTTAAAACCCTTTCAAATCAATCGATACGCTGTTATTTGTGTCTAGAAAATACGATAATTGAGCAAGAGGAGCTGAATAAAAAAAGAGAAACAGATTCTGATTGGTATACTACTCTTTATACAAAGGATATCTATATTCCGATAGATGATTTTATAGAAAATGACTATGATTTAATTTTTAACGAAGAGTTTGTACAGATATTAAAAGAAAGAAAAGCAGTTTTTTATAAAAGAGAAATAGAAGGAATAGCTCATTATGAAGTTTTGGTGACTACAACAGCTCCTGTGTTTAATCATGAAGGAGGACAACATAGTTTTCAGTTCAAGAAAATAAAAGGAGAGTGGAAATTTAACGAAATAGGAACTATTCCTTAAAGAAAATTCTAAAGAGTTAGTAATTAATACCTTTAATAAATAAAAAAGTAACTATCCAAAATAATTATATAGTAGATTATATCAATATGAGAAATAAAGCTTTAGTATGTATAATGAGTAATTATGTAAATAATCGGGTAATGAATATAGAGAAAAATAATCAAGGTACCTGATACAAAATTATACATGAAGCAAACGAGATACTATCTATTCCTGCTATTTATTGGAGTTCAATTAAGAGGACAAACATCAACTATAAAAAACAAGAAGTCACTTTTTATAACTCCCGAAGTTCTTATAGGGAAAACAATGGAAGCGAATACTGATTTTCCTAAAACTAAATTACAAACCTCTTTTTTTGTTAGTATGGGGATGCATAGTAAGGGATCTGATGAGCAATGGGCTATTGAGTTGGGATATCCAAAAACAGGGGTTTCACTAGGTGTTACTAATTTTGGAAATACAGAAAAAATAGGATTTGCATATACTATTATGCCTTTTGTAGAAGTAGGTTTGTTTAAAAAGTATTCAGAAAGATGGAATTTTAACATTGCAATGGGGGCATCGTATTTAGATACTAAATATGACCCTGATACAAACCCATTTAATAGAGCTATTACTACAGATATTAATTGGTCTTTTAGATCATTTTTATATTACGATATTGTAAAAAGACAGAAAATAGATTGGCGCATAGGATTGGGGTATACTCATTTTTCTAATGGCCACACAAGATTACCTAACCAAGGACTTAATTCGTTTTTGCTCAGTTTATCTTCACAGATAGGAAATAATCCTGAGCATATTAATGATAAGGATACGAAGCAAAATGTAACAAAAAAGAAATCTTCAGAGTACTATTTTTCTTTCAGGACAGGAATTGGTCAAAATGTACTTTCTCGAATTTTTAATGATAAAAAAGAAGTGTATTCTACAGCACTATCTATGGGTAAAATTATTAATAGAACTTATAAATTTGGAGTAGGAGGGTATTATCGGTTTTATGAGCATTATTATGATCATATAAATGATAATAAGGAGCTTATCAGTGAGCAAGTGCCACATTTTAGAAAATATCCTTATCGGTATGCTACCAATTTTGGGTTTTTTGTAACTAGTGAATTGTTACTGGGGCATGTAGGAATAGAATTTGATTTAGGGTTCAATATTTATAAACCTTTTTATAAAATAGATTGGCAATTAAGTCAAGGAGAGTTTTATAATGATAAATATACCAAATTAGGAGAGTTAGATTGGTATTATAATGTAAAACGTACTATATCTAGTAGATTAGGAATAAAGTATTATTTGTTTAATACGTATAAATCTCCTGTAAACAATTTTTTTCTGGCTGCACATATTAATGCAAATCTAGGACAAGCTGATTTCTCTGAGTTTGGAGTAGGGTATGTATACCGTTTTCGTTAGAAATGATACCAATGCGTTATTCTGTATATAAAATGAATGTAAACTTTTAGTCAAATTAGAATAATACATTAGGTAGCGATTTTATTTTGAGGATTACTTTTTACTTATATCTAATAGATATCTAGCAGCGGCAAAAGGAGTTATTTTATGTTGTTGTACAGCTGTTGTTTGAGTATCTAAAACGGCCTTAACTTTTGGATGGTTATAAAAAGAAGTTTTTAATTGTTCTTCTATAGTCTGTAATAGCCAAAATTTGTTTTGTTGGATTCTGTTTTCTTCAAAAAAGCCATTTTTAGCAGTAATATCAAGGTATTTTAGAATCATTATCCAGATATCTGCGATACCAGTACCTTCTATAGCGCTACATGTAAGTACTTCTGGAGACCAACTACTTTGAGCAAGTGGATAAAGGTGTAATGCTTTTCTAAATTGATTTTTGGCTTTTCTAGCAGGAATGAGGTTATCTCCATCTGCTTTGTTGATAACAAGAGCATCTGCCATCTCTATAATTCCTCTTTTTATTCCCTGTAGTTCATCACCTGCGCCAGCAAGTTTTAGTAATAGAAAAAAATCTACCATGCTATGTACAGCGGTTTCACTTTGTCCTACGCCAACAGTTTCAATAATAATTACATCATATCCAGCAGCTTCACATAGAATAATAGATTCTCTGGTTTTTTGGGCAACACCTCCCAAAGATTTTCCAGAAGGAGAAGGGCGTATAAATGCATTAGGGGATTGTACAAGTGATTCCATTCTGGTTTTATCACCCAGTATACTTCCATGTGAGATAGAACTACTAGGATCTACTGCCAAAACAGCTACTTTTTTTCCTTTCTTTAGTAATAAATTACCCAAAGCCTCTATAAATGTACTTTTGCCAACTCCAGGAACTCCAGTTATACCTATTCTTACAGAATTATTAGCATAAGGAAGGCACATTTCTATAAGTTGTTGCCCCTTTTCTAGATGGCTCTTTTTTGTACTTTCTATCAATGTAATTCCTTTGCTTAACGCTGCTGTATCATTGGCAACAATCGATTTAAAAATTGCATCAACCAAAATTTCTTTTTGCTGTAGTTTTTTAAACCTGTTAATAGACAGATTGCTAGTACTAGAAGGTACTTTTGATAGAGGGGTAGTATTTTTGGCAGAATTACTAGACACAGAATAAATAGATTTATGACAAAGTTATGCATTCCTTTTTGTAAACTCATATATTCGATATAAAGGTTTACATATCTATTAGGGACTAACTTTTGATGGGAATGGCGATAACAGTTCTATCCCAGGCAATATACATAGTTGTAAATTCATTCATATCTTCAAAATATATAGAAAACTGTTCTACTACATTGAGTAGAGGATGTGCGGGCACTTCGACGGTAAGTACATCAAATTTGGCTTCTCGTTTTGCCGTACCATTCATATGTACTCCCCAATCATATTTTTTACTATTGAAAATGACTTTCCATGATTTTGGATTAGGGATAGTCCATAATGTATACGTACCTGATTTTAGGATAGTGCCATCAACCTGTATATCTTTATTAGTAGTAAAAGTAGTTGCTTCATTTGCCCCAGTTCTCCACACTTGATCAAATGGAACAAGATCACCAAAAATAACCCTACCTTTTTTATAGGGGCGGTTATAAAAAACAGTAAAATCAGTTCCTTTTGCGGTATGAGTAATAGTTTCTTCTGGACTGTGTTTTTTAGTGTTCTGTTTTAGAAAATACATCCCTATAAATCCAATTACCGCTAACCCTAATACAATGAATGCAGTTTGTTTTAGAAGTTTTGTCATGATTTCTTTTTAATCTTAAATATAACATTTTTAAAGATGGAATTTACATATTCTATAGATAGAATTGTATATAAGGCACAATAATATTTTTCCCTTTATGGCAGGTTTATTAAGTATAACTCTACCTTATGACTCTTTGATACTATTAATGTTTAAAAAACTGGATACCCTATAGGAGAGATCTTTACTTTGTATGGCTAACAGTTTGGAATGACTTAAATTATTAAATAAACGTAAATTTTATACTTAATTTTGCAACACAGAATATGTGTTTCCGTCTATATAAATGAATACCATTGAAAAGACGATTTTTTTGAAAAATAATCACTAACCAAAAGTTAAGAAAGTTTGTTACAAAGCGAGCTAATACAACAATGTAGGACTAATGATCGTAGAGCGCAAATGAAACTCTATAATAAATACTGTGATGGTATGTATTATGTAGCGTTGCGTTTTCTTAAAGATCCATTCGAGGCAGAAGAAGCCATGCAAGAATCTTTTATTAAGGCATTTGCAAAGCTTCATCAGTTTACGGGAGATGTTACTTTTGGAGCTTGGCTAAAACGAATTGTAATTAATAAAAGCATAGATATGCTAAAAGCCAAGAAAATGAATATGGTAGCAATTAATGAGCAGGTTATGTCAACAGTAGAGGAACAGAATGATTGGTCTGTGTCAGACTCTGTTACTGTAGATGAGGTGAAAAAAGCAATTGAAACATTACCAGAAAAATATAAATATGCAGTCATGCTGTTTTTGATAGAAGGGTATGACCATAATGAAATTAGTGAAATATTAGATATAACACCCGTTTCTTCGAGAACGTTAGTACATAGAGGTAAAAAACAATTGCAAGAACAATTAAAACATTTGAGAGATGGCACAGGATATTAGAGAGTTATTAAAAAAGGATAAACATATCCCTTCTGAGCGCATACAAGAAGGACATGAACAACGCTTTTTGTCCAGATTAGAAAAAGAGTTGCCCAAAAAAACAAAAAAGTTCCCATATCATTGGCTTAATATAGCTGCCAGTATAGTTGTTATATTCTCTGTGTCATTATTAACATATAATCAATTAAATGTAAATAATGCTGAAGGAACTGAGGTAGTAAACCTTGATAACGAATCAGTAAAAAATTCGTCAATTATATTGACAAAACAAACCTCGCCTTTAGCAGAAATATCTCCAGAGTATGAAGAAGTCGAAAATAGTATACTTACCAGTATCAAATTTCAATTATCTCAGATAACAATAGATGATTCTAATAGAGAGCTGGTAGAAAGTTTTATGACACGATTAAACAATCTGGATAAAGAATACCAGCAGCTCAATAAAGAATTGATAGAGGTAGGACCTAATGTACAGAGTGTAGAAGCAATGATGGAAAATTTAACGATACGATTATCCCTCTTGAATAGATTAAAAGATAAACTAAAAGAATTAGAGCGAATTGAAAACCAAAATTACAATGAAATACAAGCTTAATATTGTTACAATTGGGGTGCTGTGCTGTGCAGGATTGTTTGCACAAGACAGACAGGACAAGTTGAGCAAAAAACTTGTAGTTGATAATGATGTCACTGTAAATCTTAATACCAGTCATACTAATATTGTTTTTGAAACATGGAATAAAAATACTATAGTAGTAGAAGCATATTTAGAAGGAGATCTTTCTGATGAAAATAGCAAACGAATACTGGATAGTTGGCAAGTGAGTGTATTAGGAGATGATCAACAAGTTACCATTAATTCTACAGCAGGTAATTTATGGAGTAGAAGCGTGACCACTTCTAGTAATACTACATCAAATAGAAACTTGCAAGAATTGAGAATGCTGGAACCAATGATTACCAGTATGCTAGAGCCTATTATGAAGAATATGGCTAAAAACCCTATGCCAAATGCACTTTCTGAGAATCAATCCAATGTTACTTATAAAGATGAAAGAGTCAATAAAAGTGATGAAAAATATATCACACAATGGGAAAGCCAAATACGTGAAAAGTTTAAAGACGATATAAGCAAAGAAAAACAAAAGTGGGCTAATCAATTTGCAAAAGAATCAAATGCTCCATCAGGTCAAGTAGAAATTCGTTTAGAGACATGGAGTAAGCAATATGGTCAGCAAATGGATGCTTGGGCATCACAATTAATACAAGATATAGGAAAACAACAATCAGGAACGGCTAATATTACTGTATATAGGTATAGCAATAGTAAAGCAACTACAAATGGTAGTAGTAAAATAATAAAAGTATATATGCCAAAACAAGCTAAATTAAAACTTAATATTCGCCATGGAGATGTACAATTAGCAGAGAAAACTAATAATTTAAAAGCATCTCTGTCTCATACCAAACTTATGGGCAATGTTATAGATGGTAAACAAACTTTTATTAAGGCTGCTTATTCTCCTGTTTTTATCAAGCAATGGAATAACGGAAGGTTGGTTCTGAATTATGTTAAGAACTGTAGGATACAAAATGCTAAAAATCTCCTTGCCAATACAGATTCTAGTAATATTTATATTCAACAACTAGATGAGAATGGAGCAATATCTGGAAGTTTCGGAGTGATTACTATAGCTAATCTTGGAGAATCATTCTCCACTCTTGATTTAGCAGTTCAGAATAGCGATTTTAAGTTTATGTTACCTAAATCGGCTTTAAATCTATCTTATAGCGGAACACAAAGTATAATTTCTTTACCTAAAACATTAGAAATAAATACAAGAAATAATTTTGGAAATGTTTTTATAAATGGTTTTCAAAAAACTCGTAGTACAGATAAAATGATTACAATCAATGCAAAATATAGCAAGGTTGTTGTACTAGGTAATAAATAATTTTTTTCATAGTAATGTAGTGTTAATTGTAAAAAAGCTCTATCAGCAAGGTTGATAGGGCTTTTTTAAATATGAAAGATTTTTATACCTTTTTTTGAGGTGTAAATTCTCAATTGAAATCACTGTGATCCGAATTAAATTATTTTTGGTTTAGGCAGAAAAATAAAATTCAAAGATGATATCGATACCGATGTGTTTTATTCTGAAACATGAGTAAAAAGAAACTATTTTAGGAAATAATTTCTATTGATAAATGGTATTATTTCTCTTCCAAAATTTAGTTTCTAAAATATACTATAAAATCCCTTCTTTAAATCATATTGTTTAACATAGATAAGTCAGAAATACATCATCATGATCTGTTGGTCTGTTTTATAGTACACTTTATCTGATTTTTTGAAAAAACATTAAAATTAAATACCTCATTATCAGCTGTTTAACATTTTATAAAGGATTATTTAACACTTTTTGTGTCTTTTGTCGAAAATCGAAAACACTTGATCTAAAAGTCTAGTTTTTAATTTTTTTAACTATAATTATGTAATATCATTGTATGGGAAAACCGTAAGAAAGTAATAACATACCCGCTGTAAAGTAATAAAATGATGAAATTAATAACATATTTTTTTAGCTTATTTTTATTTGTAAACAGTTATGCAAATAATGTAGACCAAATATTACAAGTAGAGAAAGAAGGTCTTGTAGTTGTGGTTGTTGATTTTAAAGAAGGAGATAAGATAAAATTATTTGAAGTAGAAAGCGGAGATCATGTTTTGTCTAAAACACATGGAGAGATTGATCTTAGTCAATTACCACTAGGAGCTTACTTGTTAGAAAATAATCAAGGAGAATCTGTTGTTATCGTACGTACAGAAGAAGAAATAGATGTAGTAGGAGCACTAGAAAATATCAAAAATAATTTTATAGTAGAAAATGATGCAGAGAATGGTACACAGGAATTTCAGGTAGAAGATGTAGAGGAAGAGTTTATGCGTTACTATAAAAGTTCAGAAATGAATATTTTAGAAATAGAGAGAGAAGGAGATTTTGTTACTGTAATTAATTTTGAAGAAGGAGATAAGATAAAATTATTTGAAGTAAAAGATACGGTGCATATATTATCAAAGACAACTAATTTTATAGATCTTAGTCAATTACCAGCAGGAGTTTATGTTCTTGAGAATAATAGAGGTGATGCTGTTGTAATTGAAAAGTTTGATAATAGCGATGATCTTATAGTAGATATGTAATAAAAGAAAAACAATATAAAAAAGTCCTTCTTGAATATCAAGAAGGACTTTTTGGTTTTATAAGATACCTTTTCTATAAAATGTATTGTTTATGTGATTAAATAAATTTTTTATAAGGAAACGATATGAAACTATATAGTAAACTCTGTATAGTGTTTTATTATGCAGATTTTGTGTAATATGAGGTAATCATTATTTGATGGTATATAGTACATAAAAAATCCCAATATGATAAGTATTGGGATTTTGATAAATGAATATTGTAATAACAGGTTATGCTATGACCTATTCATCGATGTTATTTTGTTTATCAAGGTTTTTTGTCATCGTAAATCCTGTAAATAAGCCAATTCCTGCCATTAGAAAGATAGTTCCTGGATAAGCAATGTCTTCCTCTACACCTATAGAAAGGTGTAAAATACCAGCAATAAAAATTCCAACACCCACACCCATTAGTAGTAGTGATAGGTTTAAGATAAAAACTTTCCAGAGAGAGGTTGTTCTTTTCTTTTTACTACTGTAAAATATAGAGGCATCTGCTCCTTTTTCTATAAGAGCCATTCGTTCTTTGTTTCTGGCTGAAATGAATAGATATAAGATTCCAAAGATACTACCAAATAGTATAGGCATTATGATTACTTCTGCTCCCATTTTTTTTGATTTAAAAAATTAATTAATACTGTTCGTTTTCTAATTAAGACGAACAAAGATTTAAGACGGTTACAAAAAAAAGGGAAAAAATAGTTTTATTTTTTTAGCAAAAAAGATGTAACCAAAAGAGATAGGGGGGCGTCTTATAACAAAATGAACCATCAATCAGATCAATATTATATAGATAAAGTTCTCGACGGGCAGGTCAATGTGTTTTCAGTTTTAGTAGAGCGTTATCAAAGTTTAGTATACACTGTGGTGTATCGTATGCTTAAGAACAAAGAACAGGCAGAAGAAGTTGCTCAAGATACTTTTGTTAAAGCATATAAGGCTCTTGATAGATATAGAGGTGATGCTAAGTTTTCTACTTGGTTATATACAATTGCATATCGTAAGAGTTTGGATGCATTAAAAGTAAATAAACGTTTTGTGAGCTCTAGTGATATAAAAGAAATAGGAGAGAAGAATATTGCACTTGTAGAAGATGCGCTAAGTTGTTTGCAAGCAAAAGAAAGGAAACAAATTATTTTGGATAGTATTATGAAGCTTCCAGAGGATGAAGCAGCGATTATTACACTTTATTATTTTGAAGAAAAAAGTGTGAAAGAAATTGTAGAGATAGTAAATTTAACAGCTGATAATGTAAAAATAAAATTGTATCGTAGTAGAAAAAAGCTATATTCACTATTACAATATTACATATATCCAGAAATGAGTGGTAGCAATGGAAGAGAAATATAAAAATATTAAGAGCCTAATCAAAGAAGCAGGAGTAGAAAAACCACCTGTTAATTTTTTGGACAATATTATGAATCAGGTAGATACTCTTGAAGATCCAGCGATGTTTGTGTATAAGCCTTTAATTTCTAAAAAGGTTTGGTGGGGTATTGGTTTACTATTGGTAGTGTTGTTATCTAGTATTCCATTTTTATCAGATACAAAAATATCATTATTAAGTTGGATTGATTTTTCTTTTATAAAATCATTACCAAATATAAAAAATCCATTTTCTAACTATACATTTCCTAAATCAACTATTTACGGTATTTTACTTCTTGCAATTTTGTTTTTTGTGCAAATACCAATATTGAAAAGAAGGATAGATAAAAAGTTTTCTATGTAATCCTGATGTTGTAGGTATATACTTCTTGTAACTGAAATATAAAACGATTGTTTGTACATTTATAAGATAATCACTTTTTTTAAAGAACTACTTTTTCTATTGTAGGTCTTGATTTTTTTTGACTACTACTGAAACTTTTTTGCAATTATAAGTGACTTGAAAGGGCTCAATAACGAGTTCAAATCTATTTTTTAGTTAAAACTCTCTAAATAAAAATTAAAATTAATACTGTTAAACAGTAAGCTAAGTCTTGGTATACTTATTTAGGCGGACTTATATACTGATAAAGGTCATATTTCTTGAGTATTGTCTAGAATACTTTTGCCGTTGCAAATGGATAAGAATGCCTTTGTGGGTCGATAAAAAATAGACTTAACTTCTTATTATTTGCTAGTAAATTTTAAAAATAATAAACAATTGAATCTATCCAGATGAAAAGTAAAAATCCCCCTTTTAAGTTTGTATTAATGTTATTTGTAATAGGATTAGTATATATGAACTCAATACAACTTCATGCACAAAAAAATAATGAATACGGATCATTATCATTTAATAATGCGATTAATGTTTCTGGTAAACAACGAATGCTTACTCAAAAAATATCTAAAGCATATTTATATTTATTAAACAACACAAATGATGCACAAGCAAAAAGAGATTTATTAACCAGTCAAATAGTTTTTGAAGAACAAAACCGAGTTCTTATACAAAACTGTAAGTTTAAAGAAACTACTGATCGATTGGTAAAAGTCAATGAGTTGTGGAAGAATTTTAAAAACCTTATTGACGGGCAACCAAATTATGATAATGCTAAAAAGCTAATAGATACAAATACAGATTTATTAAAAGCAACAAATGATGTTGTGGTGTCTATTATTTCAGCATCCAAAAAAACCATTCAAAATAATAAAAATAGTATCGAAGAGGCTGATGCTATAGAAGATATAATAGCGTTAGAAACTATAATAAATATTTCAGGAAGGCAAAGAATGTTATCACAGCGTTTGGCATTTTATTATTTTGCAAATCAACTGGAGCTTAAAAATAAGAACTCTACTCAAATGCTTCGTAATGTTTTTCATGAATTGGATGGAGCGATCAATAAATTACTAATATCTAAGTTTAATACTCCTAAAATTGATGAGAAGATTGGCTTAGCATTTTCTAAATGGAATACGATTAAGAAAAATGCGAGTAAATTAACAAATCAAGAGCTTGATGAAGCAGAAGTGTATAAAATGAGTAATGAGCTAACCAAGGTGTTTAATGAGATTACATTGTTGTATGAAAAAGTAAGTATTTAGTTTTTTATAGTATGAAGTGATGTAAACTTTTTTCAATTCGCTATAAAAAATAACTGTTTTTCGCCAGAATCAAAAAAAAGTTTACATCACTTCTATTTAATAAAGTGATATAAAAAAACCTGAAGTAACTACTTCAGGTTTTTTTATATGTAATTATTTTTTTATTCGTCTACGATAACCCATTCTCCTTTTTCGATTAATGGAATCGCTTGCTTATACTTTACAGTTTTATTTTCTCCGCTCATTACATGCTTAATAGTAACTTTATCATTACGACCTATTTTTGGTTGCTCTCGTGTAATTGTTTCGGTAACCTGTGGTCTGTTTTGTGTTTCTCCAGCAGCTCTATTTTGTGCAGCACGTTCATCCATATTAGGGATTTCCTCTTTAGAGGTCTCTAGATTCTCTTTTCTACGTACTTGTCTAGCTTCAGAAATATCTTGAGTATTTCCAGTAGGCAATTCTCCTTTGAATAAAAACGAAATAACATCTTTGTTTACTTCTTCGATCATTGCTTTAAATAATTCAAAAGCTTCGAATTTGTAAATTAATAATGGGTCTTTTTGTTCATGAACAGCTAATTGTACACTTTGTTTCAGTTCATCCATTTTACGAAGATGCGTTTTCCATGCATCATCAATAATGGCAAGTGTAATGTTCTTTTCAAAATCGGTAATCAGTTGTTTTCCTTGAGAATCATATGCTTTTTGAAGATCGGTTGCTACATTAATGCTTTTGACTCCATCTGTAAATGGTACCAAAATTCGCTCATATTTACTAGCTGGGTCTTCATAAACTTGTTTGATAACAGGGTAAGCTGCCTCTGCATTACGTTCCATTTTGTCTTGGTAATGTACGTATGCAACTTTATAAATTTCTCCAGCAATTTTTTGAGCATCCATTTTTTCAAATTCTTCTGCAGAAATAGGACTACTCATAGAGAAGTAGCGAATTAGTTCAAATTCAAAGTTTTTGAAATCTTGAGTAACTTTATTTCCTTCTGTGATTACCTCTACAGTATCATAGATCATATTGGCAATGTCTACACGAAGACGCTCACCAAATAGTGCATGGTAACGACGTTTGTATACTACCTCACGTTGCGCATTCATTACATCATCATATTCTAGTAATCGCTTACGCACTCCAAAATTGTTTTCTTCTACTTTTTTCTGCGCTCTTTCTATAGATTTAGAAATCATAGAATGTTGGATTACTTCTCCTTCTTTTAATCCCATTCTATCCATCATCTTAGCAATACGCTCAGATCCAAATAATCTCATAAGATTATCTTCTAATGATACGTAGAACTGAGAACTTCCTGGATCCCCTTGTCTACCTGCACGACCACGAAGCTGTCTATCTACTCGACGAGAATCATGACGTTCGGTACCTATAATGGCAAGACCGCCAGCAGCTTTTACTTCGTCTGATAATTTAATATCTGTACCACGACCTGCCATGTTTGTTGCAATAGTTACTATACCTGCATTACCAGCCTCGGCAACGATATCGGCTTCTTTTTTATGAAGTTT
Organism: Aquimarina aquimarini; assembly: GCF_900299535.1. GTDB lineage: Bacteria > Bacteroidota > Bacteroidia > Flavobacteriales > Flavobacteriaceae > Aquimarina > Aquimarina aquimarini. The sequence continues at coordinate 150,846 of NZ_OMKE01000001.1, forward strand.
TGCATTTAATACATTGTGCGGTACCTTTCTAATGGTTAGCATTCGACCTAATAGCTCAGATATCTCTACAGAGGTAGTACCAATAAGTACAGGTCTTCCTGCGTTAGATAATTCTGTAACTTCATCTATAACGGCATTGTATTTCTCTCGTTTGGTCTTGTATACCAAATCCTCACGGTCATATCTTGCGATAGGTCGGTTGGTAGGAATTTCTACTACATCGAGTTTATATATCTCCCAAAGCTCTCCTGCTTCTGTTACCGCGGTACCTGTCATACCAGACAGCTTACCATACATACGGAAATAGTTTTGAAGTGTTACTGTTGCAAAAGTCTGGGTTGCATCTTCAATTTTTACATTTTCTTTTGCTTCAATAGCTTGGTGTAGTCCATCACTGTATCTACGACCGTCCATGATACGACCAGTTTGTTCATCAACAATCTTTACCTTGTTATCCATTACTACATACTCTACATCTTTTTCAAATAATGAGTATGCTTTTAGTAACTGGCGTAGGGTGTGGATACGCTCGCTTTTTACGCTATATTCTCTAAAAAGGTCTTCTTTCTTTTCGGCTTCTTCTTCTTTAGATAGCTCTAAGCCTTCGATTTTGGCGATTTCCATACCGATTTGTGGTAAAACAAAGAAATCAGGATCATCTTTCCCAGAAAGGTGATCAACTCCTTTATCGGTAAGGTCAATCTGGTTATTCTTTTCTTCGATAACATAATACAGATCTGCATCAATTTTATGCATCTCACGGTTGTTATCTTGCATATAAAAGTTTTCTGTCTTTTGAAGAAGCATTTTTACACCTTCTTCACTCAAAAACTTAATTAACGCTTTATTTTTAGGAATTCCTCTATATACTTGTAATAGTTTAAAACCTCCTTCTTTTGCATCTCCTTCCTTTATCAGTTTTTTAGCTTCTGCCAGCACTGTAGTAAGGTATTTTTGTTGTACAGAAACAATATCTGCAATTTTAGGTTTTAGTTCATCAAACTCATGGATATCTCCTTTTGGTATAGGACCTGAAATAATTAGAGGAGTACGTGCATCATCAATCAATACTGAATCTACTTCATCTATGATAGCATAGTTATGCGGGCGTTGTACCAAGTCTTTTGGTGCATGAGACATGTTATCTCTCAAGTAATCAAAACCAAATTCATTATTAGTTCCGTAAGTAATATCAGCGTTGTATGCTGCTCTACGCTCTTCAGAATTAGGTCTGTGATTATCGATACAGTCTACTGTAAGTCCATGAAACTGAAAAATAGGCGCCATCCATTCACTATCTCGACGTGCTAGGTAATCATTTACGGTTACCAGATGAACACCATTGCCAGATAATGCGTTAAGATATACAGGAAGTGTAGCTACAAGTGTTTTTCCTTCTCCAGTTTGCATTTCTGCAACTTTCCCTTCATGTAGAGCAATACCCCCTATAAGCTGTACATCATAGTGAACCATATCCCATTTCACCTCTTTACCAGCGGCATCCCAGCTTGTAGCCCAAATTGCTTTTTCATCGGTAAGAGTGATATGTTCTTTGTTACCAGAAAGCTCACGATCATATGCAGAAGCAGTAACTTCTATAGAATCATTATTAGCAAAACGTTTGGCAGTTTCTTTTATAACAGCAAAAGCTTCAGGAAGAATCTCATTCAATGCCTTTTCTGTTGCTTTATAAGCTTCTTCTTTTAGTTTGTCGATTTCTCCGTAGATATCTTCTTTTTTGTCAATATCCTCAGTAGTATTAGCTTCTTCGGTAAGTGCTTCTATTTTAGAATTGATTTCAGTACGGGCGTCATTTATTCTGTTTTTAAATTCAACAGTTTTAGCACGTAATTCATCATGAGAAAGCCCTTCTACAGTTTTCTCTGCTTTTTTTATAAGTTCAACTTTGGGTTGAATTTCTTTTATATCTTTTTTGGATTTATCTCCAACAAATACTTTTAATACAGAATCTAATATTCCCATAATTTTATGGTTGTGTGTTTAATGAGATTTTAGTTTCAAAAAAAAGAAACTATTAATTTTTTCAATAGGGTAACATTCTAGTCTAATCCAATATTTGGAAGTCTATTGTTATCTCAGGACCTATATAGGCCATATTATACAATACTTTTGTAATGTAAAATCATCACAAGAGAGGCGTAATTTACGCAAAAAAAAAGCCTCTTGCGAGACTTTTAATACTATTTCGTTAATTTAATATTCATCCTCATTCCAAAGATAATCTTCATCTGTAGGATAATCCGGCCATATTTCTTCTATAGAGTCGTATGAATCTCCTTCATCTTCAATTGCTTGTAGGTTTTCTACAACTTCCAAAGGTGCTCCAGTACGAATTGCGTAATCGATTAATTCGTCTTTTGTAGCTGGCCAGGGCGCATCACTTAAATAAGATGCTAATTCTAAAGTCCAATACATATGCTTACTGGTTTAATTTTTTGCAAAAATAATTTTTTAGTTTAAAAAGTCAAGTAAAAAATTGATTATTTCAACAATAATAATAAGAACGTGATTTTTTATAAGGTTTCCCTCGTTAATTTTATACAGTTTCTAAAAGTTAAGAATTTTTTTTAGGAATCCATTCAATTTCTTCTGCTTTAAGATCGAGTGTCAACTTTCGTGCCAGTACAAAAAGATAGTCAGATAGTCGGTTTAAGTACTGTAGTGTGGTTTCTTCAAATGGCTCTATCTCATATAATGCGGTAGCCAAACGCTCTGCTCTTCGACATACACAACGCGCAACGTGACAGAATGACACGGTTTGGTGTCCTCCTGGTAATACAAAATGTGTCATGGGAGGAAGCGATTCATTCATTTTGTCAATTTCTTTTTCAAGTAACTCAATATCTTTACTAGATATGGTAGGTATATTTAAACGCTTTTCACCGTTTTTCAAGATTGCCTTTTCTGGATCAGTTGCAAGAACAGCTCCCACAGTAAAAAGTTTATTTTGAATATCTATTAACGTTTGCGTACTCTGAGAGTCTATTTTTTGATCTCTGATAAGCCCTATATAAGAATTTAACTCGTCAACAGTACCATAACTATCAATACGAATATGATGTTTTGGTACTCTAGTACCACCAAAGAGAGCAGTAGTTCCTTTGTCTCCAGTTTTTGTATATATTTTCATTGAATTGCAATTTTTTATGGTAGATAATTACTTAACTAATAAAAGTACCTCCTTATTATAGTTTTGATTACACCATTTATATTTATGATCTATTTTGTCTGGAATTTTGTAGTTGTGTATTTTTTGATCTAGAAAACCTAGTTTGGAATAAAAAGAACAAAGGTACTTAAATGGTAAGCACCATATTTTTTTATAGTGTTCATGATTTTTTAATAAATGTAAGATAATCTCTTTTGCGATTCCTGTTCCTCGAAATTGTTCTAATACATATATACCTCCTAACTCCAAGTTATTTTTATCGACATAAATAATTCTCCCTAGTCCACATTTTATACCTTCTATTTCTGCTAGAGCAATATACTCAGTATTAAAATCTGAGGGTAAAAAGTCTATATTTTGATAAGTAGTATTTATCCATGTTAGATCTTTGAGGGTAGCTTTTCTTACATGTATTTTTTTCATTCTAGTAAGTGCAATTATTTTCTGCTTTTCTTTTTAGAATAATTTTTCCTGAAATTTCGTTCATCACGATTATATAGCTTCTTTTTATTTCGTTTAGTGTTCCAGGAAACAAGAGCAAATAGAATTCCTATGGCTATAACCATAAGAATAAGTTGAGTTTCTTGAGAAAGTGAATCTAGCATTATTTTACTTTTGAAGTAAAAATAGCAAAAAAGGTCTCAATCTCACAGTAAGATTACTATACTATTTATAAAGAGTTGTTCATTAAAAATGCTAAATTTGTTGCGCTATGGAATTTTCTTCAAAATTATTAGAAAATGCAGTGTATGAAATATCACAATTACCAGGTATAGGAAAACGTACTGCACTGAGATTGGTATTACATTTACTTAGACAACCCAAGGCTCAGACAGAGCATTTGGTAAATGCATTGGGGACATTGAGACAAGATATCAAGTTTTGCAAAACATGTCATAGTATAAGCGATATTGATATATGTGATATTTGTAGTAACCCATCTAGAAATAGAGGGATTGTTTGTGTCGTAGAAGATATACGAGATGTGATGGCTATTGAGAGTACTGGACAATACAAAGGTTTATACCATGTGCTTGGCGGTAAGATTAGTCCGATGGATGGTATTGGCCCACAAGAATTGACTATTAATTCATTGATTCAAAAAGTTGAATCAGGAGAAGTGCAAGAATTGATATTTGCACTGAGTGCAACTATGGAAGGAGATACAACTAATTTTTATATATATAAACAATTAGAAGATTTTGATATAACAACTTCTACCATAGCAAGAGGAATTGGTGTTAATGATGAATTAGAGTATGCAGATGAAGTTACTTTAGGAAGAAGTATACGTAATAGAATTCCTTTTGAAAAAGCATTAAAGAATTCGTAATATAGAATATAGAAAGAATAAAATAGTTGTAGAGATTTTGACCTTCTGGGTTGATAGATATGATAGGTTGAAAAACAATAGAAAAGCTAAATTTTAGATAAAAACTAACTTTTAAGCTTAAATTTAATTAAATTCGCAAAAAAGATAACTAATAAACACTTTTGATTAAGGATATGGCAAAATTTGAGCTAAAGCTTCCAAAAATGGGTGAGAGTGTTGCAGAAGCAACAATAACAACTTGGTTAAAAGAAGTTGGGGATACTATCGAACTAGATGATGCAGTTGTAGAGATTGCAACAGATAAGGTAGATAGTGAAGTACCTAGTGAGGTAGAAGGAGTACTGATCGAAAAACTTTTTGAGGTTGATGATGTTGTGCAGGTAGGTCAGGTAATAGCTGTTATAGAGACAGAAGGAGAAGGAACTGTAGAATCAGCAGTAGAAGAAGCAACAACATCTCCAGAAACTCCAAAAGAAGCAGTAGAGATAGAAACGCAAATAGCAGAAGCTACAGAAGTAGTAGGAACTGCTACTACAGATTTCTCAGAGAGTAGTAAGTTTTATTCTCCATTAGTTAAAAATATTGCAACAGCAGAAGGTATTTCGTTAAACGAATTGGATTCTATATCAGGAACAGGTAAAGATGGTCGTGTAACCAAAAACGATATTTTACAATTTGTTGATGATCGTAAGAATGGAAAGGTAGCAGCTAAGCCTGTAAAAGAAGAAGTGAAAGCAAAAGCAACTCCTGCCAAACAAAAAGAAGTGTCAAAAGTAGCTCCTGTAGTAGCATCAGGAGAAGATGAAATTATAGAAATGACCAGAATGGGTAAACTAATTGCTCATCATATGGTAGAATCTATTCAAAAATCAGCACATGTACAGTCATTTATAGAAGCCGATGTAACCAATATATGGAATTGGAGAAAGAGAATAAAGGCTGATTTTATGAAAAGAGAAGGAGAAAATCTTACGTTTACTCCAATCTTTATGGAAGCAGTAGCTAAGGCTCTCAAAGATTTCCCAATGATGAATATTTCTGTTTCTGGAGATACCATCATTAAAAAGAAAAACATAAATCTTGGTATGGCCGCAGCATTACCAGATGGTAATTTGATAGTTCCTGTTATCAAAAATGCAGATCAATTGAATTTGGTAGGAATGACAAAGGCAGTAAATGATTTGGCAAATAGAGCACGTAATAATGCTTTAAAACCAGATGATATACAAGGAGGAACATATACAGTAACCAATGTAGGTACATTTGGTAGTATCATGGGAACACCAATAATCAATCAACCACAAGTAGGTATACTTGCATTAGGAGCAATAAGAAAAGTTCCTGCAGTAATTGAGACTCCAGAAGGAGATTTTATAGGTATTCGATATAAAATGTTCTTATCGCATTCATATGACCACAGAGTTGTAAACGGTGCTTTAGGTGGGCAGTTTGTACAACGAGTACAAGAATACCTTGAAGCTTGGGATGTGAATAGAGAGTTCTAGTCTCTTACATCTTTGTTATAACATAAAAAAATACCACCCATCAGAGTGGTATTTTTTTTATGTCATATCCTGTAGTTATACTAGTATCTAATGCATTTTGATTTTTTTTTGATTGAAAATGGGATGTGAATACAGTGTTTTTTCACCGAAAAAGAGGGGGGTAAGTAGTAGTAACTATTTATATTTTGTAATATCAATATTATAGACAGATAACTTATATTTATACTGTGAGAACCTATAAGATAGAGTAAGAAACTCTTAAATAGTATAACAAAAATAGTAATGAAGGCAGATAAAAGACCAGAAACCGTTCCTTCAGAAGCAATATGGGATGAATCGGATCAGGATTGGGGAGTAGGAAAAGAAAATAAAGAAGGAGTGAAAATTGGGGAGTGGAATTATTGGTTGCCAGATGGGCGTTTGTATTTAAGAATTGTTTTTGATGAATATGGAGAAGAAATATCTGAAACTTATTTTCCTCCAGCTCATGTGCCAAAAGATGCTGTTTGGGATGAAGATGATATGGAGTGGGGACAAGGAGAAAGAAATGAAGAAGGAGATGAAATAGGTGAGTGGAAATGGTGGTTGGCTCCAACGGGTCATTTATGTTGTCATACCTTTTTTGATAATGAAGGGAATATGGAGTCGGCAAAGAGATATCATCCTAATGGAGAAATAGCAATGGAGATGTCATATAATAGTGATGGATATGAGATAAGAAACTATTATCGATGTACTCAAGAAACAGAAGAGTATTTTCCTGATGAAGAATGTAAATTAAAAGGTGTCTGGAAAGCTTCTAGAAAAGTAGGAGTCTCTCCTTTGAATTATAATTTCTACAATAAATCAGGAGAGTTGTTAGATCGACAAGATGTCGATTTTACCAGATATGTAAAAGGGCCTGATAGCGAAACAGCAATTCAAGCTATAAGGCGTTATGAAAAAGTAATTAAAACTATCCAGAAAGAGGTGGATATTACAGAAGATTTTGAAGAAGATCTCGAATTGTACTGGAAGCCTTATTTTTATAAGCAAATATCAGAAGATGAGCTACAAAAGCATGAAATATCTCTAGGGATTGTATTTCCTCCTAGTTATAAAGAATTTGTGGTAAAATATGGTTTATTGATATTTGGAAAAGAAAGTCAATGTAATAGAAAGATGTTTCTTGATTATGAAACTATGACAGATGCACTAAAAGATTATTGGAATATTGATGTAGAAAAAGAAGATTCAATAGAAGCAAAAGAAAGGTTGAATAAGGTATTTATATTCTCTACGGGCGATGAATCATTGCAAAGCGTGTATTATCATTGTTTAGATTTTAATACTCTTAATAAAGAAACAGGAGAAGTAAGCATTGTAAACTTCAATCAAGATGAATGGGGGTATTTTATAGAAGACGAAAGAAAAGAAATGTGTAATACCAGAGGCTTTGACAAACATATAAGAATTTTGGTAGATGAGGCTATAGATGATTTATTATCTGAAATAGAATAAATAGTATTAAAAATGATAACTGATAAAGAGGCATGTATTGTAGAACTCAAATCAAAATTCGAAAGTTATGCTTCTATAGAGCAAGAATCCTGGTTGTTGATGCGATCCATCATTAGTTTTCAAACATTGAAAAGAGAAGAAGTTTTGCTTAGGCATGGAGAGGTCGCAAAGAACTTTTATTACGTGTGTAGGGGAGCATTAAGAGCATATTTTACTAATAGTGATGGGGATACGTATAATAAAAATATTTTTCTTGAAAATGATTTTGCAGGATCAACAGTATCCTATTTACAAAAGACACCTTCAGCTTTTACATTAGAAGCCTTAGAAGATTCTGTATTAATAGCTATTAATTATAAGAAATATAGAGATCTCATTACAAAAAAAGAAGATCTCAAAAATTTCTATATCGCTTATCTCGAAAAAAACTGGGTAATAGAAAAAGAGCAAAGAGAAATCTCTTTGGTTATGGAGAATGCAACACAAAGATATCTTCAACTTTTACAAGAATATCCAAATATAGATCAAAGAATACCACAATTACATATAGCATCACATATTGGAGTAACGCCTACTCAGCTTAGTAGAATAAGAAAAGAGATAAAGAAAAATTCTTGAATCAACATATGTAAATGCATAGCTGAGTACTCTATTTTATTTTTGTGCTAAATTAAGATAGATATGACAGTATTACAGAACCAAGAATGGCGTTATGCCACAAAACTTTTTGATCCTTCAAAAAAAATATCTGATATAGATTTAGCTACAATAAAAGAAGTACTTCGGTTATCAGCATCTTCGTATGGTCTTCAGTTGTATAAGATATTAATCATACAAAATCAAGAATTGAGAGAGGAGTTAAAGAAATTTTCATGGAACCAAAACCAGATAACAGATGCATCTCATCTCATTGTATTTTGTAACTATACTACGGTAACAGATCAAGATATAGATCAATATATAGGACTCAAAGAGGTAATGACACAAGCAAGTAAGAATGATTTGGTACAGTATGGCGATTTTATAAAAAGTAAAATTAAAGAAAAGTCAAAATCAGAAATTGCTCATTGGACTGCTTTACAAACTTATATTGTTCTTAGTAATTTATTGAATGTTTGCGCTGATCTTAAAATTGATGCTTGCCCAATAGAAGGGTTTGTTTCTGAGAAATATAATGAAATATTAAAGCTTACAGAAAAAGGGTTAAGTACAGCGGTTATTGCGACAATAGGGTATCGATCAGATCAGGATCAAACACAATTTACACCAAAAACGAGAAAACCTGCTGATAAATTATTTGAAACTCTATGAATCAGTATGTCTTGGTAGTTTTAGCTTTTGTAGGAGGTGTATTTCTGGCAATGCAAGGGGGATTGAATGCGCATCTTGGAGTGATTTTAAAAAACCCATTAATGGCATCTGCTGTAGCTTTTTTTAGCAGTCTAGTTTTTGCATTTATATGTATAGTTGTAAGTGTAAGAGATGTGCCAAATTTGAGTGAATTAAAGGAAGTGCCTGTTTATTTATGGTTTACAGGTGGATTATGTAGTGTTATTGGAGTTAGCATATATTATTATACAATTCCAAAATTAGGTATTGCAACAATGATCTCACTTGGACTATGTGGACAGCTAGTTTTTTCATTATTCGCGGGTCAGTTTGGGTGGTTGAACTTGCCTATAGAACCTATGACACTCAAAAGAATAATAGGAGTAGTCTCGATGAGTATAGGGATTATACTTATTACCATAAAGTAAAATCATCGCAAATTTTCATATTAAAATAATAATATAATTAAATACATGAAAGAAATGTCAAAAATGATAGTGTCTAATATCAATAACCTTACCTCTTTATGGAAAACAGCAGGTGTTCCTTTTGATACTTATACAACAACGCCAGAATTTGACTATTGTTTAGCAATAAAAAAAGGAGATTGGCCTAATAGATTGTGGTTTCATAAGAAAGTAGAGCAAAAAAATATTGACTTGACTAAAGAAAAAATAAGAACCTCAGGTTTGGTTGTTCCTCATTGGGATATAAAAGGAGGTGATTCATATCAACTTTTTGAAAAAAATGGATTCAAGCTAAAATTTGAACAAGTAGGAATGCATTTAAGATTACATGATTTTTTTGAGATAGAAAAAACAGTTACCATAAAACCAGTTACAAAAGAGGAAGAAGCAAGCATATGGGCAGAATTATATCCTATGGCATTTGGATATAGGATATCTTCTGAAATATTGATGAGAACTCAAAAAGATATTCAATATCATTTAGCATATTACCAAAATCAACCTATTGCAACAATAATAGTACATCAAACTGGCAAAATCACAGGAGTGCATGGTATTGGTGTTATCCCAACAATGAGAAAAAGAGGGTTTGCTGGGCAAATCATGAAATTATTAATAAACGATGCTATTACTAGAGGAAGTGAGTATATGACATTACAAGCCTCTGCGATGGGAAAAAATATATATCTCGGTTTAGGGTTTGAAGAACAATTTATAATAAAGAACTATATAATATGATAAAAGCTCAGGTCTGATAAGGACCTGAGCTTGTTAGATACATATGGTTTAGTTATTTTCTTTTTTCCATTTATGTAAATTGATAACGAGTAGGATACTAGCTACTGCCATCAATAAAAGAATCCATATTTCTGAGTAATTGGAGGCTTCATGCATAATTGCTTCTGCCACATGGTATACATTAAAAAGCGCAACGATGATTGCCCATATAAATGAGGTCCATCGAAACCATTTTTGAGATAGTTGCACTGTGAGCACAGCAAACAAAAAGGCAAGACCTTCCATCAAGATACGCCATTGATGTGCCCAAAAAGGAGTTTCTCCTGTAGAGCCTTCAATAAATACAGATTCATTAAAGAATACAGTCGCTAGTCCATAAATATGGTGAAATATAAATCCTAGGATGATAAGCATCCATAATACAATAATTTTTGTTTTCATAGGGAGATAGTTTGAATTGTTTTGTTCTACTTCTGATGATTCACTTACTAGAGAGGTATCTATACTTTGCCTAGTAAGTTGTCTTTCTTCTTCTTTTAAAGAAGCAATGTTTTTATAGTCTATAGGGTTTTTGTTGTATGCGCTTTGCTCTTTTACCTGAGGTTGTATTTTAAAATAAAAGATCAAAGAAAATACTGCTATGATAATCCATAGAAGGTCAATAAATAAGATATCAAATTGATGATTGGTATAGGTATCCCATATCCAATTCCCTGATACAAACCCATTAATAATTGGAATTAAAAAACCAAATATTGCACCAAGTAATAGGCTGCATTTGTTTGTGAAATAATTATCTCTTTTGAACCTAAAAAATAGAATTGTGATTAACCATGTAATGAAATAGAAGTAGTAAATAGCAGTTAACTTATCTTCAAAATGTCCATTTGATATTTTGACAAATATAAATGCCAGTGCAGTAACAGGAAGCATTGATAAGCAGATTGCCATATAGATATGTCCTACTTTGGCAGTGTATAATCGTTGACTAATCGTCATATTCTTTTTATTACGCGCTTCGATCCAAATTAAAACACCTGTAATAATGACGAAGCAAGTAATCAATGCTAGAATAAAATACGCGATTCTTACAGCAATATTTCCATAATCAGCAAAATGAAGACGTCCTAGTACTCGTTGAACATCTTCTTTGTAAACCGTTTCATAGGGGTCTTTTTCTACTTCAATTTTCCCTTTTGTAATCGTATAAGAAAGACGTCCTTTACCAATAAAACGTTGATCACTTTCCAATTCTCCATTCAAAATATATTTCATATTGGTTCCTCCGTAATTACGAATAAACCCTTTTTTTAGATGAAAGTTATCCCAACGATTCGATGCTTGCTGAGCAAATTTATTGAATTCAGGAATATTTTGATCCGTCTTTTTAATCCACTCAAAAACTTCACTTTCTGGACGTAAATCTTTTATAAGTTTATCTTGATCGCCATTGTATAGAAAATTTGCGGGAATAAGTACCAATAGACTTAAACAGAAATATACACCTGTTACGGCAAAGATAAATTGAAAAGGTAGTCCTATTATTCCTAAAGCCGTATGTGCATCTGTCCAAAGGCGTTTTAGCGTGGCTCTGGGATTGAAAGCATAAAAATTAGGGATAATTTTTTTCCAGTGAACAATAACACCTGTGACAATAGCGAATAAGAAAAATAAGGATACAAAACCAGCAAGATATATACCTATATAAGAGAACTGATCAAAGAAGTGTAATCGATATAAGAATTCACCTAGACTATAATACTCGGTATATGATTGTGTTTCTAATGAATTAATGTCTAAATATAAATAATGATACTCTTTTCCTTTTTCGGATGCCAAGGAATCTTTGCTAACATCCATAGATACATAAAGTTTATTAGCTTGAGTCTCTATGTTAAACTGAATATCCCTACCAGTTAATTCATATTCGGTATCTAATTTTTTTAGTATATGATCATAATCAATGTCTTTTCCTTCAATATGTGTTTTTGTTTTTCCCTCTTCCCATATTGTGATTTCTTCCCTAAACAATGCAAATGCACCTGCAAAGAAAATTACGTATAATGCAAAACTTATAACAATGCCACTTACAGTATGTGTGTTGAATAATACGTTGTGATTTCTTTTATTCATTAGATAAATGGATTATTTTGATTTCCTAAATAATATATTCCAAAGAGTACTCCTGTGATAGTAAGGTATAATAGCCAAGCTTTCCATCCATTTTTGAATAAGAAAGGGATAATCAAAAACGTACACCAGATAATAAATGAAGTGAATATTGATGAAATTAAAATTTCTTTAGGATTAGGTAAAAATAGTGGTAAGCACATATGCAATAAAGCACTGATAATATAACCACCTACTATTCCTGCCGAAATTTTGGCAAATTGCTGCCAAGGTGATTTATTTAAATATTTAGGGTTTGCTGGCATAGTTTAGAATATAAATTAGAAGATTAAAAATGTGTAAAATAGAATTCGAAATAAACCTGTATAGTAATTTTTATAATGAAATATTAGTACTAATAACTATCTGTTTGTTATAACCCAAATAACTCTAAGCTGTTTTACTTAGAGTTATTTGGGGTTTCAAATATGAATTAATATCAACTATAAGAGGTGTTAAAACTTATATGATATAGTACCCAAAAATGCACGTGGCGCTTGTGGGTTTATTGTGCTCCAACCTTTATAGTACTCTTCGTCTGTAAGATTATTAGCTTTTATACCTATTCTGAATTTTTTAGCATCATAATATAATGAAGCATTTACTATAGTGTATTCAGGAAGTGTAAATTGACCAGAGGTATTATTGTTTAGTGTGAAGTATTCAGAAGCTCCATTAAAACCAGCTCCGATACCAAAGTTTTCTAAAAATGTTCCTTTTTGGAATTTATAATCTGCCCAAAAATTATAAAGAGTTTCTGGTCCAGCTTCTTCTGGTCTAGTATCTTTTAAAACATCAAAATCAGTACTAGAAATCTCACTTTCATTATAAGAATAAGAGGCTCTTATATTTAATCCATTAATAGGAGTTGCATTAATTTCAATTTCAACTCCTTGGCTTATTGTTTCATCAATAGAAATTCTTCGTACTAATAATGGGTCGGTAGGATCGGGAGCATCTTTATCATTCACTATGATATGATAATAACTAATTCCTGCATTAAGTTTACCGTTGAACAAATTGGTTTTAACCCCAGCTTCAAATTGCTCTGATTTTAAAGGATCAAAAGTCGTTACAGTACCATCAGTACCAACATTAGGATCAACATTGATAAAACCAGTCTGGTAATTAGCAAATAAAGATAGTTTGTTTAATATAGGTTGATATACAATTCCTGCAGTTGGAGAAAATGTTGTTTTAGTATAGTCATCCAAAGGTTCGTTCTCGTCACCATCCTGATCAAAATAGTTTAAACGTAATCCAATCATTGCAGATAAGTTGGGAGAAAAATTGATTACATCAGATGCGTATGCAGCAAAAGTTTGAGATTTAGTATCGATAATAGTAGCAGGCATCAAATCAAAAATAGGATCAAGTTCTGCTCTGGTAATTCTATAATTACTGTTTGGTGTAAAAGGGGTTGGTAACACCTCTCCATTTGGTAAAAAGAAAGCATCAAAAAATGGAAACCCTGGAAGATTAGGATTGCTAAATTTGTTGCGAAACCCACTGGATTTTGTGAAATAATCCAAACCGAGTACCATTCTGTTACGTATTTTACCGATTTTAAAATCTCCTATGAAATTCTGTTGAACGTTTATAGTAGAGGCATATTCATCTCTTTTGTCTATTACTCTGGTAAGTACATCTTGTTGTAAAAGTTGATTGGCAAAAGCTTGAGTATTAGGGTCAGGAGAAGCTAATAATGGTACTGCCGCCCCTTCTACTATATATTGGTAATATCCATCACTATCTGTATTACTAGTGGCTACTATAGTTTGAGAAGTCCATTGGTCAGAAATTTTGTAATCTCCTACTGCTCGTGTAGTCAAGGTAGGTACTGTCAAGAAGATATCATCATTGGTAAATGATTTATCATTATCGAGTCCAAATTCTTCAATAGTATTAGAAACCAATGGATACCCTCTACGTAAGAAAATCATTAAAGGATTGGTTTGTTTAGTACGTGAATATTCAATACCAAAAGAAAGATTAAGTCGATTATTTACTCTATATGAAAGAGAAGGTGCAATAAAGAATGTTTTTTTGAACCCTGCATCCTGAAAACTATCTTGTGTAAGATAAGAAGTGTTTAATCTAAAATAAAGATTTTCTGAATTTCCTAGAGGAGTATTGATATCTACAGATACTCGATGTGTATTAAAAGAACCTCCAGTGTAAGTAACACTTCCTCCAAAGCCTTGATATGGTTTTTTGGTAACTACGTTAATTAGCCCTCCTAATGATGGCACAGTACTACCAAAAAGGGTAGCGGTAGGGCCTTTTAATACTTCTATACGTTCTATATAAGAAGGATCAACAGCACTAAATGTAAACCCAGGAAGACCATCAATAAATGAAGATTGGCCAGAAAAACCTCTCATACTGTAATAACTGGTCCCTTGACCAGAACGTCCTGTAGCTTCCCAAAGTTTATTGACTCCAGCAGCATTGATTAAAGCATCGTCAAAACTAGTTACTAGTTGAGATTCTAATAACTCAGAAGTAACTGTACTGTATACTTGAGGGTTTTCTAAATCTTTTAATGGTAATTTAGCTACATATGCTGTCTTTTTTCTAGAAAATTTATTCGCTTGTTCTCCTACCAGAAAGACTTCTGATAGTATTTCATTTCCTTCATATAAAATGATAGCCCCCAGTTCTTTTGTTTCGTTATTAGCTATTGTAAGAGAGAACTCTCTGGTTTTAAATCCTAAATAAGACACTACTAGTGTATGGTCCCCATTAGGTATGTTTGCTATTTCAAAAATTCCATTTTCATTGGTTTGTACTCCTCGAGTTGAGTTTTTTATTAATACGTTAACTCCAGATAATACAGCTTGAGTATTATCGGATATTGTTCCTTTGACTGTCCCATTTTGGGAAAACCCAAAGACGCCTAGGGTTAAAAAGAATAAGATTGATAATTGATTTTTCATTACTTTTATTTGTTATTTTAAGTAGTCCATTTCGCGCAAATGTAGTGGGGTGATGATAATTATCCAAGATTATTTGTAATAAATCTAAATAAAAATAGAATTCATTAAGAGATTGTTAGGTAAATAAGAAGATTACTATGATTTTTTATATGATTATTAATTTTTACTTAATAATTTAAAGTAACAGAAAGGCTTTTTATACCAGTTTTTATTTGAATTTGGTTAAATGGGAGGGGGAGGTTTTTAATTTAGTTAAAAAGAAAAATTGAATAGAGTTATTTCAAAGTTAGAATACTATGTAACTGTGTAGAAAAGTAACAGGCTACCTTCAACCTTTTTTTTGTGAAGAATTATTGGTTTAGATAAAAAGAGCTTCTTGTTACAGGCTATCTTTTTGTTTTACATTGTTTAAATCTATAGTTTCTGCTTCTTTGTTTACAATCAAATCATATGTGTAGTGAGATTCTACATTAAGTAACGGAATGAGGATACGCATCTGTATTTTGCTTTTGGCAGGGATATTTTTGATAATTGGTCGCTGTGCACTTTTTCTATATCCTACAGGGTTTATTTTTAAAAACACATTCTTTTCTTCATCGGTATCGTTTTGTACATATATGATTGTACGTTTTTTTAACTTTTTTTCTACTAAGTGTACAGTGTCTACTTGACTGTGCCCAGATATAACTGTAAAGAATAGAATTACGAATAGAAGTTGATAATACTTAGAAGATACTATAGCCATATGATATAGGTGAGTTATATGTAATTATTTTGTTTATCCCCTGAATAAGAAGAAACGATCTTTCATGGTTTCTATTTCAGAGTTTTTATTGCTTATGATATAGTCAATAGCTTTTGTGGTAAACTTTTTGCCTTTCTTTGTCAAAGAAACAATATCATTATCAATAGTAATCATATTGTTTTTAAGTGCCAGATCAAGAACAGATTTTGATTGTACTTTTTGCCAGTTAATATGCTCATTTAGATGTTTTACATGGCGTTCATCTTCTTCTTTGTGATTTCCTAGGTGCAGAAGAAAAGTAAGTAAAGAAACCTCAATGCGTTGCTGTTTTTGTCTGTATAGTACAGAGAATAGCCCTTTGTTGGGGGCAAATAAATACACAAATAAAAATATAAGCCCCAAAACAGTAGTCATTGATCCAGAAATAGAAGTGTCTAGTGTATGTGCTACCCAGTACCCTATAATGGCACTGCTCACACCAAAAAATACTGCAAGTCGAAGCATTTTTTTTAAATCATTTGTCAATAGGTAAGCTGTAGCAGCAGGAGCGATCATTAATGCAATTACCAAAATAGCACCAACAGCATCAAAGGCTCCAACTGTAGTTATCGAGGCAACGGTCATTAATCCATAATGCATTATAACTGGTGATAACCCTAGAGCGGCGGCAAGACCAGTATCAAACGTGCTAATTTTTAGTTCTTTAAAAAAAGTAAATAAAAGACCTAAAGTAATAACAACAATACAACCGATAATCCATAAGGATTTTGGCCCTACATCTGTACCTCTTATATATAAACGATCAAAAGGAGCAAAGGCTAATTCCCCTAGTAATACAGCATCAACATCTAAATGTACATCATTAGCGTTTTGAGCAATAAGTATAATACCGATACTAAATAAGGCTGGAAAAACAAGACCAATAGCTGTATCTTCTTTAACCAATCCTGTCTTTTGAATAAATTCGACTAATACTACCGTTAGAACACCACTTGCAGCAGCCAAAATAATTAATAATGGAGAGGATAAATCATGAGTAATAAAAAAACCAATAACAATTCCAGGTAGTATAGAGTGACTAATAGCATCTGTAATTAGTGCCATTTTTCGTAATACAAGAAAAGTACCAGGAATAGCACATGCTATTGCAACAAGGCTTGCAATGAGTTGTATTTCTATTTGTGCACTACTCATCTTCTTCTTTGATTAATTGGTTGTATAAATTAGAAGCAGTATGATATCCTGATTCTGTCATGTGCCACATATTACCTTGAATTTTTACATAATCCTTATCTTCTAATTTTTGAAGTGATTTTCTGGTAAACCCTTGAAAGTTATTTAAAATTTTAATTGCATGTGGATGAGAAATATCCTCATGTGTACTCGCAATGTCATACATAAAAGATAATGTTTTGTGTAATTGTAAATCGTTTCGGTTTTTTCTAAATCGGATTTCTCTAAATAATAACCCTCGGCCTGGAGAAAAAATAAAGGAAAACAATACAAAGACACCAGCTACCAATACAATCACAGGGCCAGTTGATAGATTATTATGACTGGCACTAATAGCGGTTCCTAAAACACCAGAAAATGCTCCAAATATTGCCGCGAGTGTAACCATAACTCCAAGACTATTGGTCCATTGTCTTGCAGCAGCAGCAGGGGCAAGTAGCATGGCACTCATAAGTACTACACCTACAGTTTGTAAACCTAATACAATGGCAATGACAATAAAGGTGGTGATGAGTATATCTAAAAACTGGGTATTAAAACCTAGTGTTTTGGTGTAATCAGAATCAAATAGCAATATTTTTAGTTCTTTCCAGAAAAGTAACAAAACAACCAGACTGATTGCTGTAACGATAACCATAAGCCATACATCGCTTTCTAGAAGAGTTGCTGCTTGTCCAAAAAGATAACTTTCTAATCCAGCTTGATTTGAGTTAGGCATTTTTTGAATATATGTTAATAATAACATTCCAAAGCCAAAGAAAAGAGATAATATTAATCCTAAAGCTGTGTCTGATTTAAGATGGGTTTTACTAATTATCCCTCGAATCCAGAATGTTCCTACCAACCCACTAATTAAAGCACCTAACAAAAATAGGGAACTGTTTTTGGTGCCAATAATAAGAAAAACAATTGCAATACCTGGTAATGCAGCATGAGAAATGGCATCTCCCAATAAGCTTTGCTTACGCAATACTGCAAAACTACCCAACATACCGCATATAGCTCCTAGTATAGCAGTTCCTAATGTAATGGTACGTAGCGTGTAATCGGTAAAAACAAGTTCTATGTATTCTTTTATATCCATTAATGTTTAGGTAATTTTTTTGTTTTAGGAAATTTATAACATGGGGTAGCTATTAAATCTTCAAAGTTAAATTTCATTTCTGACATAAATTATTTTATAACTCGTTTCTATCTTTTAATTACGAGTCCTTTTTTTCTAAAAACTAATTTTTATTGTTGTACACTAACCTTGTAATTAATACCATATGTTTTTGTCAAATTATCATCATTAAAGATATCTTTTACAGGACCAGTAGCGATCTTTTTTACATTTAAAAATGTTACCCAATCAAAATATTCAGGAACGGTTTGTAAATCATGATGTACTACGATAACTGTTTTTCCTGATTTTCTCAGCTCTTTTAGTATATTGATAATTGCTTTTTCTGTCGTTGCATCAACTCCCTGAAAAGGTTCATCCATAAAATAAATAGCGGCATTTTGTACTAAGGCTCTTGCTAGAAAGATACGTTGTTGTTGTCCTCCTGATAGTTGACTGATTTGTCTGTTTTTGAAAGCGAGCATTCCTACTTTTTCCAAAGCTTCGAGAGAGGCTTTTTTTTCTTTCTGACCAGGTCTTTTGATCCATCCAAGACTACCGTAAGTACCCATCGTTACAACATCTAATGCTGTTGTAGGGAAATCCCAGTCTACACTTCCTTTTTGAGGAACATAAGCAACTAGTGAGCGTTGTTTGTGATATGGCTTTCCGTAGATTTGAATACTTCCCGCAATAGGCTTTATGATATTTAAAATAGACTTAATCAAAGTAGATTTTCCAGCTCCGTTGGGGCCTACAATTGCCATAAGTACACCCTCGGGGATTGTTAGGTCAATATCCCATAATACAGGTTTGTAGTTGTAAGCTACAGTAAGGTCATCTATTTGAACTGCAATTTTGTTACTCATATATCATTTTGTTAAAGAGACAATAGTAAGCATATTGCCACATCAGAGAAATATTGATAAATATAGCAGAATAGATCAATAAAAATAAATGTTTTTCGATGTAATTTTGATATGACATATCATATTAAAATAGTAATAAATAACCCTTTTTTATATGATAGTTATTTAAGCGCATTTATAATTGTAGTTACATTGTATTCAAACATACCGATATACGTTCCTTCTTTGGTGTTTGGGTTGCCAAGAGCATCAGAGAATAATGTGCCTCCGATAGTGACTTGATGATTTTTTGATGTTACTGCGGCTTGTAGTGCTTCTATAGTTCGTTTAGGTACAGAGCTTTCTACAAAAATAGCTTTCACCTTGTTATCAATGATAAAATTAGCCAATTTTTGTACATCTTGTACTCCAGCTTCTGTAGCTGTTGATAATCCTTGTAATCCAACTACTTCAAAATCATAAGCTTTACCAAAATAACTAAAAGCATCATGAGCAGTAACCAAAATTCGTTTTTCTATGGGTAGTGTATTGATCGTGTTTTTTAAAGTAGTTTCTAGCTTATCAAGTTGATCTAGGTATATTTTTCCGTTACTAGCAAAAGCTTCTGCATTTTTTGGATCAATAGTTTTGAGTTGATCAATAACGAATGTGGTGATAATTTTCCAATTTGCCACATCAAACCATATGTGTGGATCGTAGTTTGAAGCAAAATAGTCTGAACCGATCAATGTGTTTTTGTCGATACTTTCTCCAATAGCAATAGTTTTGGTGTCTTGATGTGCCATTTTTTTAAATACCTCTACAAGTTTTCCTTCTAGGTGGAGGCCATTGTAGAATACCACATCAGCATTTATTAGCTTAGAGACATCACCCTCACTGGCTTTATATAAATGTGGATCTACACCACTACCCATTAATCCATTGACTTCAATTAGATCACCACCAATGTTTTTTACTAAATCAGTAATCATAGAAGTTGTAGTCACTACATTGAGTTTTTCGTTTTTATCTTTAACCTCTTTTTTACAAGAAAATAGAGTTGCAATACATGCGCATATAAGTAGTATGTGTTTGATCATTTTAAGATATTTTTTCTAAAATTTTAAGAAGTTGATTTGCACTTAAAAAAGATTGTTTCTGAAATATAATTTCATATTCTTTGTTAAGTATTGTTAATGTAGGATACGCAACTTTATTGTTTACAACGGCAAGCTCTTTTGCTAGTTGATGTATTCCTGTTTTATGTCCATTTGAGTTAAAACGAAAGTCATTATTAAGAAAGTTAATCGTTTCACGACTTTCTGCATTTAAGGATATAAAATAAAAATTGGTATTCAGTTTTTGAATGATCTGATTGTTTTTGAAAGTGGTACTTTCCATATTTTTACAATACATACACCAATCTGTATGAATAAAAACAACCACAGGTTTTGGGTCAATTTTCATAGCATCTTCAAGAGACTCAAAAGAATTTATCTTTATTTGTGATACTACACTTTGGCATACTATAAATAAAGCAAAGATGAGTATGTTATTTATTATTCTCATATTATAAAAGGTTGTATCTAACTCCTAGGAAAGCTCGCATTCCTTGATTTGGGCCATAAATATAAGTAGAATCAAATGTAAGTCCATATGGATTGTCTGGAGTTACCAAAACATCTCCGTTTTGATCAAATTGAACATTGTTATCAAAAGGATCTTCTGCACGTGAAATTAAAAATGGATTTCCTTTGTTAGGAGTCCAGTTTAATAAGTTTTTGATTCCTCCATAAATTTCCAAATTGTTTTTGGAAGCGTGAGTGAATTGTATATTTTGGATACTCCACCAAGGAGAGTTTTTTCTTCTAGGGTCATTAGGACCTAATGTTGGTAAGCGCATTGGGCCGTATAGATTACCAGTATAATCAATTGTAAGACGCAAGGGCTGTATTTTATAAGTTACTCCCCATGTTCCAGTAATGCTCTCTGTTAATTCCTGACGAGATCGTACACCATTTTCTGTTCTAGAAACATTTAGTGCACTTATACCTGCCATGAGTTTTAACCCATTAGAAAAATTAACATTAGAATTTAAACTTACACCTTTAGAAACCGCATACCCATCAAGATTACTATAGCGTATCTCTTGTGGGTCTGTCTCATAATCAGGTAGAATAGCATTAGAGAAATGTGTGTACCATGCAGAAGCATCTAAACCAATGAATGATCCATTATCAAGAAAAATCTTTTTAACGTAATTGATGTTGATATTATAAGATTCCTCAGGATTAAGATCCTCTTCAACAATTACATCTCTAGATCCTGTAAGTGCAGCATGATCTTCTGTAAATAAGTTAACTACTCTAAAACCTGTACCAGCATTCACTCTAACAATATTATTAGGATTGATACTCCATTTATACGCTACTCTAGGAGTAAAGATAGTTCCGTGATCATCATCATAGTCAAATCGAGTTCCTAGTAATAATTTTTGTTTTGGAGTTATTGTTATCTCATCTTGCAGAAATACTCCTGGTACATTTTTTTCTTCTGGGGCATTAGTAGTGCTAATGGCTGTTGCAGGTGTATTATCGTCATAATATTGGTAGCGATAAGCAATCCCTGCAAGTAGGTCATGTGATTTCACTCTCTTATCCCAAGTAAGCTGTGTGAAACCAATTCGTTGTTCAGCTTGGTAAGATACATCTCCGTAATAGGAATTTTGATCATGATTTGTGTAAGAAAATGACAATGCTACAGATTCTTTTATTGGTAATTCATAGTTACCTAATAGTTCATATCGATTTGTATATATGCTTTCGCCATATACTTGATCACTACCTCTATATGTTTTATCCCATTCATTTTCTCCTCCCCATCGATCTTCATAGTAGAATCTACCTGCTAGTGTAAAGTTTTTACCACTTTTTCTTTTGAAATTCCATTTGTTGAATACCGATATACGATCCTGTAAGGTTAGATCGGTAAAACCATCCTCATTATTATCAATGATTTGATCATACAGAAAATAATTAGCACCAACCAAAGCTGTTGCAGAACCTACATTTGCTTTAAAACCAAAATCTATATTGGTTTCTCCCCAGCCAGAAGCAAAAACATCGGTGCTAATTTGTGGGGCGTTATCAGGTTTTTTTGTAATAATATTAATTAATCCTCCCACAGCTTCACTACCATATAAGGAAGAGGCAGGGCCTTTTACAACTTCAATTCTCTCGATCAAAGAATTAGGAATTCCTGATAACCCATAGACGGTAGATAAACCACTAACGATTGGCATGCCATCAATCATAACCAGAGTATAAGGGCCTTCAAGACCGTTAATATGGATGTCTCCTGTATTGCAAATACTGCAATTGAGTTGAGGTCTTACTCCATTAATATTTTGTAAAGCTTCAAAAAGACTTGGTGTTGGGTTTTTCTTAAAGAAAGCTGGAGTGAATATTTCTACAGGTACGGGACTCTCTGATCTTTTTACAGGTTTAAGAGTACCAGAAACTACCACTTCATCCAAGGATGAACCCTGTGTCAAAACAAAACGAATTTGGTTATCACCTTCTTTGATGGTGAATTTTTTCTTGATAGAATTATATCCTGTAAATGAAGCTGTTATTTTGTAGGTTCCTATAGGGATATTATTAATTTCAAAAGCACCTTGCTCATTACTAGAGCTGCCTAAATTAGTGCCTTCTATAAATATATTTGCAAAAGGAAGCAAGCCGTTATCATCATATACTAAGCCTTTTAATATACCGTTTTGTGCAAGTCCAGTGTTAAAAATAAATATGATACCTATTAAGTAAATATATTTGTGCATATTACCGTTATATGTTATCGACATGTGACTATAGTTATTAATTACGCAAAACTAAAAAAGTTAGCTATGACTAACAAGATAAATTTAAACAATTTAACAAAAAGTGAGGAAGATTACTTAAAGGCTCTTTTTCAGTTGCTTATAGAGGATGATTCTGTGAAGGTGGGGAATAATCAGTTAGCAGAGTACCTTAAAGTTTCTCCGGCATCAACAAATAACATGATCAAAAAGCTAAAAGCTAAAGATTATGTGATCAGTGAGAAGTATGGTAAACTAGACCTAACTGAAGAAGGAAAGGCTATAGCCGTGCGATTAATTCGTAAGCATAGGTTATGGGAAACCTTTTTATATAATTATTTAAACTTTACATGGGATGAGGTACATGATGTGGCAGAACAATTAGAACATATCAAGTCTCAGAAGTTAATTGATGAACTGGATAGGTTTATGGATTTTCCTAAAAATGATCCTCACGGAGAAATTATTCCAAATGCAGATGGAGAATATTTTATTTTACCAAGAATTACACTATCTTCCTTATCAGAAGGAGATGTATGCCAGTTGGTAGCTGTAGATGATGGTTCTGTGAACTTCTTAAAATATGTTTCAAAAATAGGATTGGTGTTGAGTAGTGAAATAAAAATTCTGGAAATTCGAGAATTTGATAAATCCATTCGCATTCAATTTGATAATACGGTAGAAACTGTTACAAGAAAATTTGCAGATAATGTATTCGTTAAGAAGGTAGTATAAGATTTGCAAATGTTAAAATAGAGTTACTCTATAAGATAGTTAGAGAATTGCTGTTATCTTTGAGTATCACACAATCAATTTATGGAGCTTAATTTAAAAAGACCGATATGTTTTTTTGATCTTGAAACTACCGGTGTAAATATTTCTAAAGATCGTATTGTAGAAATTTCTATTCTAAAAATTTTTCCAAATAATACTCAGGAAAGCAAAACTTGGTTGGTAAACCCAGAAATGCCAATTCCTCCAGAAACTACAGCAGTACACGGTATTGATGATGCTAAGGTTGCAAATGAACCTCCTTTTAAAAAAATAGCAACCAAGATCAATGAGATGATAAAGGGGTGTGATTTAGGAGGATTTAATTCTAATCGATTTGATATTCCATTATTAGCAGAAGAATTATTGAGAGCAGGATTAGACTTTGATATGAAGAGTGCAGTAGCAATAGATGTTCAAACTATCTATCATAAGATGGAAAAACGAACATTATCTGCTGCATATAAGTTTTATTGTGATAAAGACTTAACAGATGCACATTCTGCTGAGGCAGACACAATGGCTACTTATGAAGTACTAAAAGCGCAACTAGATCGATATCCAGAATTAGAAAATGATGCCAAATTTTTAGCAGAGTTTAGTTCTAGAAAACAATTTGCAGATTTTGCAGGTTTTATTGCTT
Source organism: Aquimarina aquimarini (assembly GCF_900299535.1). GTDB lineage: Bacteria > Bacteroidota > Bacteroidia > Flavobacteriales > Flavobacteriaceae > Aquimarina > Aquimarina aquimarini. The sequence continues at coordinate 175,214 of NZ_OMKE01000001.1, forward strand.
ATGATGAGAACGGAAAAGAAATTTTTTCTTTCGGAAAACACAAAGGAAAGCTGGTAGAGAAAATAATGGAAGAAGAACCAGGCTATTTTGGATGGATACAAAATGCAGATTTTCCATTGTATACCAAAAAAGTACTTACCGCTGTTAGACTACGTAAACTTAATAATAGTTTAAATTTGTAATTATCGTATTTATCATTCTTATATCATGAAGCTTATATGTATAGGTCGTAATTATACAGACCATATAGAAGAACTGGAAAATGAAAAACCAAAAGATCCTGTTGTTTTTATAAAACCTGACACTTCTATCTTATTAAAAAAACAACCTTTTTTTATACCTGATTTTTCTGATGATGTGCATCATGAAATAGAGGTGTTGGTCAAAATAAATAGAGTAGGAAAACATATCGATAAGAAGTTTGCACATAAATATTATAACGAAATTGGTTTAGGTATCGATTTTACAGCTAGAGATTTGCAATCAGAACTCAAAGAAAAAGGGTTGCCTTGGGAAAAAGCCAAAGCCTTTGATGGTGCTGCTGTAATTGGAAAATGGGTGTCTAAAAAAGAATTTGAAGATGTGGATGCTATTGATTTTTATCTAGAAAAAAATGGAGATGTCGTTCAGAAAGGTAATACCCGATTTATGCTGTGGAAGATTGATGAATTGATAGAATATGTGTCAAAATATTTTACTTTGAAGATAGGAGATATTATATTTACAGGTACACCTGCAGGTGTTGGGGCTGTAAATCCCAATGATATTTTGACTGGATATATAAATAACCAACAATTTTTTTCAATAAAAGTTAAATAGATGAACAAAAGATATAGTTTAAAAAATGTAAATGAGTTATCAGGAGGCGATGATGAGTTTATAGCTGTTTTGGTACAGACTTTTCTAGAAGAAATCCCTCCCGATTTGGATAGTATGGTGCAGGCTGTACATTCAGATAATCCACAAATGGCCTATCAATATGCTCACAAAATGAAACCCAACCTTCAACTGTTTGATATTGATCTCTTAAAAGAAATAAAACAAATAGAAGCTTGGTCAAAAACCAAAAAAGATAAAGAACAGATATTTCCTGTATTAGATCATATTGTAGCAATAGTAAAAGGAGCGTTAGATGATCTGAAAGTTGATTTTAGCTAACTATGTATGCAGAAATAATTACTATAGGAGATGAAATCCTTATCGGGCAAATTGTTGATTCTAACTCAGCTTTTATGGGCAAAGAGCTTAGTAAAATTGGAGTCGATGTTTGTAGAATTACATCTATAAAAGATGAGAAAGAAGATATACTCAATGCTCTGCAAGAAGCTAGTAGTAGGGCAGATGTTATCTTGATTACAGGTGGGTTAGGGCCTACCAAAGATGATATTACAAAGCATACACTTTGCGAATATTTTAATGATACCTTGGTGTTAAACAAAGAAGTGTTAACACATGTAGAAGAATTATTTGCAAAGTATATTTCAATTCCAATTTCAGAAGTAAACAAGCAACAAGCTTTGGTGCCTAGTACAGCTACGGTTCTAATGAATCAATATGGTACTGCTCCTGGAATGTGGTTAGAAAAAGACAACAAAGTTTTTATATCTATGCCAGGAGTTCCTTATGAAATGAAGGGGCTGATGAAAGATGAGGTTTTACCAAGAATACAAAAGAGGTTTAAAAGACCATATATCATTCATAAAACCATACTCACACATGGTATGGGAGAAAGTTTATTAGCAGAAAAGATAGAGGATTGGGAAAATGATTTGCCTCAATTTATAAAGTTGGCATACCTTCCTAGCTTAGGTAGAGTGCGTCTGAGGTTATCTGCAAAAGGAACTGATGAGAAACTTCTTGTAGATACAATTAATAGTAATGTGATAGCACTTGATGCTATTATTGGAGATGTTATTGTTGGTTATGAAGAAGATCAAACTATAGAAAAAGGGATCGGTAAATTGTTGGTGAAGCAAAATAAAACCCTTTCTGTAGCAGAAAGTTGCACAGGGGGCATGATAGCACATTCATTTACAATTAATGCTGGAGCATCAGCTTATTTTAATGGAGGAGTGGTTACCTATGCTACTCAATCCAAAGTTGATATTTTGGGGGTAGATGCTGATCTTATAAAAACATATACAGTAACCAGCACAGAAGTAGCAGAAGCTATGGCTTTAAAAGTGAAAGAGAAGATGAAAACAGACTATGCAATAGCTACTACAGGTAATGCAGGACCAACAAGAGGAGATGGAGATGTAGAGGTAGGTACTGTTTTTATCGCAATAGCCACTCCAGAGGGAGTTTTTTCTGAGAAACATGTGTTTAGCAATCTTAGAGAACGAACTATTGGAAAAACTGTCAATAAATCACTTGAGCTGTTGTATAATGAATTACTTAAGTGATTTGTTTAAGAGCAACGTTAATCATGAAAAATTAATTGTTCTACCCATATAACAGCATCTTCTAAGCTGTTGAAGATTTGAGTAGGAGTGTTTAAAAAAGATTGCTCCAGTTCTGCAATTTTGTTACCAATTGCATTATGTGTAATCACAGCATATCCTTTTAAATTAGGAAACAATTCTGTAGATTTAAAATGAGCGGTAGGCTCAAAAGAATACGAATGAATTCTATTTGATATATAAACAAAAGGAATATTGTTCCCATAGTGTTCTTTGCCAAGCAAGAGTAATTGACCTGCTTTTTCATAGTTGAGAAGTATGCCTTCTTTTATTTCGGTAACAACATAATTCTCATAAAAGGATACTGTGCCAATATCAAGATCATACTTTTTTATAAGGTTTTTATTGATTTTCCATTGCATAATTTATAAAAGATACTATGTTTGATGCCAAATTTAATCTAATTTGATGATCAAAAAAAGCGGATCATAAATTTATGACCCGCTTTATTTGCTACTTAATTACCCCATATTAAGTAGTTAGTTACAATTATGAAACCAACTGATGTAAAGGTAGTTGTATGCAGATGTTTATGAAATACGTAAAAACACCTGTTTTTTGTTTTTTTGAACGAACAGAAAAAAAATAAAAAAGAAGAAAAAATAACTAAAGTATTATTGGTGGTTCGGTAAATAATTCGTTAATTTGCACCCTGTTTTGAAATAATACCAAAATTAAGAAGAGATGTCAAGAGTTTGCGAGCTTACAGGTAAAAAAGCAATGGTAGGGAACAATGTTTCTCATGCGATGAATAAAACAAAACGTAAATTCAATGCGAATTTAATAAAAAAGCGTTTTTATATCCCAGAAGAAGATCGTTGGGTAACACTTAAGGTGTCTACTGCTGCGTTAAAAAATATAAACAAGAACGGAATCTCTGCTGTTTTAAAAGAAGCAAGAGCAAAAGGTTTCTTAAATAAATAATCTCCTTATTCTAAAAGATATTTATAATGGCAAAGAAAGGTAATAGAGTACAGGTAATTTTAGAATGTACAGAGCATAAAGCAACTGGTAAACCAGGTACATCAAGATATATCACAACCAAGAATAAAAAGAACACTCCTGATAGAGTAGAATTAAAGAAATTTAATCCTATTCTTAAGAAAATGACTGTTCATAAAGAAATAAAATAATAAGCAATGGCAAAGAAATCAGTAGCATCGTTACAGACAGGGTCAAAGAGATTAACTAAAGCCATCAAAATGGTAAAATCTCCAAAGACAGGAGCGTATACTTTTGTAGAATCGATTATGGCGCCAGAGGCGGTTAACGATTTTTTAAAGAAAAAGTAATTTCGTACAAGATATTTTAAAAAGAAGCCGTTTCAATTGTATTGAAATGGCTCTTTCTTTTTATATTTAAGGAATCTAACTAACTGTTATAGTTTTTAATTTTTAGCATATCGAATAGTACAAATGGGGCTTTTTAAAAAAATATTTTCTTCAGAGAAAAAAGAGACACTTGATAAAGGATTAGAAAAATCCAAAACTAACTTTTTTTCCAAATTAAGTAAAGCAGTAGCAGGTAAATCCAAAGTTGATGATGATGTGTTGGATGATCTGGAAGAGATTTTGGTGACAAGTGATGTAGGTGTCAAAACGACCATTAAGATTATTGAGCGTATAGAAAATCGAGTGGCAAATGATAAGTATCTGGGAACAGATGAGCTAAATCAAATTCTACGAGAAGAAATTGCAGGGTTGTTATCTGAAACCAATGTAGGAGAAGCTACAGATTTTGAAATCCCTAAGACTAAGAAACCGTATGTGTTAATGGTTGTTGGGGTAAATGGAGTAGGAAAGACTACAACTATTGGTAAATTAGCGTACCAATTAAAAAAGAAAGGATTGAAAGTTGTATTAGGAGCCGCAGATACATTTAGAGCCGCAGCAATTGATCAATTACAAGTCTGGGCAGATCGTGTAGATGTTCCTATTGTAAAACAAGAGATGGGAAGTGATCCAGCCTCTGTAGCATTTGATACATTACAATCTGGAGTTAATCAAGACGCAGATGTAATCATTATAGATACAGCTGGTAGATTACATAATAAGGTTAATTTGATGAATGAGTTGACAAAAGTAAAACGAGTAATGCAAAAAGTAGTAGGAGATGCTCCTCATGATGTGTTATTAGTTCTAGATGGATCAACAGGGCAAAATGCTTTTGAGCAAGCTAAGCAATTTACAGCCGCAACAGAAGTTACCTCATTGGCAGTAACCAAATTAGATGGAACTGCAAAAGGAGGCGTGGTAATAGGAATAAGTGATCAGTTTCAAATACCAGTTAAATACATAGGTATAGGAGAAGGTATAGAAGATTTACAGGTGTTTAATAAATATGAATTTGTAGATTCATTCTTTAAATAAAGACTGTTACAGAATAGTTAAAAAAGGCGTTGAGAATATTTCTCAACGCCTTTTTTTATATTTTAAACCCACTTTTATGTAATAGAACTTTGCCGTTTAGGTTTGAGAGTCCAATAAACACAGCAAAGAGATTGTATTAGCAACTACATGAAGAATGATTTTCTATTACATAAAGGCAAGTAAATTTTTGCTTAGAAAAAGAGAATACGAGTTCTTGTATGAAATGATATAAGGGCATTTTTTTAATATAATTTTTTTATACGGTCACAATGAAAAAGGTACTATATGTTTTAGCGTTAATTTGTTTGTTTTTTTCTTGTAAAAAACAAGAAAAAAAGACAACCCACCCACAAAAAGAACCTAGAATCGTATGGCAAGCTTATGATGAAACACAAGACTTAAAAGCTACAGAGAAACTTGAGGAGACGAGAATGCATCTAAAATTGATCAATTCTAAAGTGTCTGATAAGAATGATGTATGGAGAGTTTTGGAGTCTGAGTTAGATTATTTTTCCAAAGATAAATATGATTCACTGAAACCGTTTATTATAGAAAAAGATATTCCTACGATACAAAATCATATCAAAAATGGAAACCTTACATATGAAGAGTTGGTATGCTTTTATATTTATCGTATCAGAAAATACGAAAGCGATAATTCATTATCATTAAACTCTGTAATATCCTTGAACCCCAATGTTGTAAAACAAGCAAGAGCATTAGATAAGATTGATAAAAATAAAATCGATAGTAATTCTGTTTTTGGTATGCCTATATTGTTAAAAGATAATATAGGTACAAAGGATATGATGACCACAGCTGGAGCAGTTGTGTTGAAGGATAATAAAGCAAAGAATGCTTTTATCACAGATAAACTTATAGAAAACAACGCCCTTATCTTAGGTAAAGCCAACCTAAGTGAGTGGGCTTACTTTTTATGCTCAGGATGTCCAGTTGGGTATAGTGCAATAGGAGGGCAGACAATGAATCCATATGGGAGAATGATTTATGAAAGCGGTGGGTCAAGCTCAGGAAGTGGAGTTACCGTTGCGGCAAATTTTTGTGTTGCCGCTATTGGTACAGAAACTAGTGGATCTATATTATCTCCTGCTAGCCAAAACTCTGTAGTTGGTTTAAAACCAACTATTGGAGTGCTAAGTAGAACTGGCATTGTACCTATATCTAGTACATTAGATACTCCGGGGCCAATGACAAAACATGTTATAGATAATGCAATTGTACTAAATGCTATACTAGGAAAAGATACTAGTGACCCCGCTTCATTGGCTGTAAATATTGATTTTGTAAAGGCAGTTAAAGAGCATTCACTAAAAGAAAAGCGATTTGGAGTAGTCAAAGAATTATTAAAAGATTCTCTTTATAAAAAAGCGATAGAAAATATAAAAAAGGCAGGAGGGACTATTGTAGAAATAGAACCAGAATTAGTTGATTTACCAGGTTTTTTAAATATTTTAAATATTGATATGAAAAATGACTTGCCAAAATACATAAACACACACGCAAGTGATAATATTACAATTGAGAATATAAAAGACATAACCATATTTAATCAGAAAGATTCTTTGATACAAATACCATATGGGCAGCAAATGTTTACAGGTATTCTAGAAGATACTACCACAGATAAAGAATTAGCTAGTATAAAAGAAAACTTAAAGATAGTCGCAAGAAATTATTTTGATACTTCTATTGATGCATATAAATTAGATGCAGTACTATCTATAAATAATTATGATGCAGGATATGCAGCTGTGGCTAAATACCCTGCTCTTACTGTACCAATGGGATATAGTGCAAAAGGAGAGCCAAAAGGACTTACATTTATAGCAAAGCCTTTTTCTGAAGCTTTATTGTTGCAATTGGCATATAGCTATGAGCAAGCTACAAACGAAAGAAAAGCACCTGCTAATTATGCTAATTAATTAACAGGTTAATTTTTTTCCATAATTCATTATCAAAACCAGAGGGGCCTAATAATGTTTCTCCTGTATCATTTCCCATTCTGATGATAACCAGATTTTGACTGGGAACTACATATAGTTTCTGGTCATTTTTACCAAGTCCAGCAATCAAGTCATTGGGAGCATCAGGAATCAATTTTCCTGTATATTGAGTTTCTGAAGCAGGAGCCCTAAAGCTATTTTTTCCGTTTAACCACCATAAGTATCCATATGCTTGATTTAGATTTTGAGAGGTAGTGGTCATTTGGGTGAAAAACTCAGGGGCATTTAAAATTTCTGTTGTGTCCCAAAGTCCTTTGTTTAAGCTTAATAAGCCAAAACGAGCCATGCTTCTGGCAGTACTATAAAATATTTTGGCATAACCAAGAGTGACCCATGCTCCATTCATTCCTATTTTATTTTTGACTTTATTAGTAAAATATGTATTGTATTCTTGATTTGTAGCTCCCGTGATAATGTTATCTAATAATGTATATGTAGCATTATGATAGTACCAAAAATCGCTAGGGGCATTTAGATAAGTTAGGCAGTTTGAGCTGGTACAGTTTTGATTAGAGACAGTATAATCCAAACCAGTAGTCATAGTAAGGTGATGTTTGACTGTAATGGCATTTTCTTGATCTGTAGTCATATTAGTCCATCCAGCGCCCAGATAAGTAGCAGAGGCTTCATCAATGTTTAATAAGTTTTCTTGTTGTGCTATTCCGATAGTGAACGCGGTTAAGGTTTTTCCTGCAGAGAACCAAGGGTTGTTATCAGAAGCGGTTGCCCCATTAAAATATTTTTCAATTACGATCTTTCCGTTTTTAAGAATGATAAAAGCTTTTGTACCTCTTTCCTCAAGAAAAGTGTATAAAGGTTGCTCGTTATCAGTATTCCATCCTAATTCTTGTAATGAAGAGGTTTCCCAGGTATCAGAATCAATAGGAGGAAAATATAATGTATTTACCTCTGGAGTGGTGTCTATTTCTTGTTGATCCATAAGTTCTTCTGTAGAATCATTATCAGAGCAAGAAGATATAAGGCATAATAGACATGCTAGAAGTAGTATGTTGTTTTTTTTCATAAAGGTAGATTTATAGGGTTAGACTTGTTAATATACAAAAGGTTTAAAAATATACTTATACCAGTTATACTTTGATTTTCTTTTACAATAAATTCAAAGTGTAAATGGTATTACTATTGTATTGAAAAAGGACAAGCTATAGAGATATCGAATTTATACCATAAACTTGAGTTAATCCTTGTATCTTTGCACACCTTTACCCAAAAGATATGAGAACAAAGACATTAAAGAAGAATAAAATCAATGTAGTTACATTAGGATGTAGTAAGAATGTGTATGATAGTGAGGTGCTAATGGGGCAATTACGCGCAAATAAAAAAGAAGTAGTTCATGAAGAAGAAGGAAATATCGTTGTAATCAATACATGTGGGTTTATTGCAAATGCTAAAGAAGAATCTGTAAATACTATTTTAGAATATGTACAGAAAAAGGAAGAAGGAGCGGTAGATAAGATTTTTGTTACAGGATGTTTATCAGAGAGGTATAAACCAGATTTGCAAGAAGAGATTCCAGATGTAGATCAATATTTTGGAACAACAGAACTTCCAGGGCTGTTAAAAGCTTTAGGGGCTGATTATAGACATGAGTTAATAGGAGAAAGATTAACCACAACCCCAAAGAATTATGCGTATCTCAAAATAGCAGAAGGATGTGATCGTCCTTGTTCGTTTTGTGCAATTCCTTTGATGAGGGGTAAACATACATCGACTCCGATAGAAGAATTAGTAATAGAGGCAGAAAAACTAGCTGCAAACGGGGTAAAAGAATTAGTACTAATTGCTCAGGATTTAACATATTATGGGTTGGATTTGTACAAAGAAAGAAAACTGGCAGACCTATTGAGAGCTTTGGTAAAAGTGACAGGTATAGAATGGATACGTTTGCATTATGCGTTTCCAACAGGATTTCCTATGGAGGTGCTTAAGGTGATGAAAGAAGAACCTAAAATATGTAACTATATCGATATACCTTTACAGCATATATCAGATTCAGTTTTAAAATCAATGCGACGAGGAACAACCAAAGCAAAGACTACAAAACTCCTTCAGGAATTTAGAGAAGCTGTTCCAGAAATGGCGATTCGTACAACACTTATTGTGGGATATCCAGGAGAAACTCAAGAGGACTTTGAGACCATGAGAGATTGGGTAAAAGAAATGCGTTTTGAACGTCTAGGGTGTTTTACATATTCTCATGAAGAAAATACGCATGCTTATAAATTAGAGGATGATGTGCCAGAAGAAGTAAAAATGCAGCGAGCAAATGAGATCATGGAGATACAATCCCAAATCTCATGGGAGCTTAATCAACAAAAAATAGGAGCAGAGTTTAAGATTGTTGTAGACCGCAAAGAAGGGAACTATTTTATTGGACGTACAGAATTTGATTCTCCTGATGTTGATAATGAAGTGCTTATTGATGCTTCTAAGCAGTATCTCAAAACAGGAGATTTTGCAACCGTAAAAATATATGAAGCAGAAGATTTTGATTTGTATGGTGAGGTAGTGTAACTCTATCGAGACAGGTACGTGAAAAACATAATACAATAAAAAAAGAAGCCCCATTGGGGCTTCTTTTTTTTATAGACTCTTTTTTTTAAGTTTTTTTGGCTAACTCTAAATTGTTTAAAGAGAACTATTTTTTTTAGAAAAGGTTTATGTATGAACTAGTTGTTTAAACCTCCATCAACTTCGATATAATTATCAATAATTTTTTCTGTTGTAATAATAGGAGAATCGTCTTGTGGAAGATTTTCCTCAGGAGTACTTTCTGGTGAAACCACACTTTCGTCAAATGATTCTTTTTCACATGAAAGTAGGATAGCAATAACTGCAAGTAGAAATGGTAGTTTTTTGATCATCAGATTTAATTTTTTTATTTGAAATCGAAGGCAAAGTTTTAGAACATACTTGTTGTATGAACTAGTTGTTTAAACCTCCATCAACTTCGATATAGTTATCAATAATTTTTTCTGTTGTAATAATAGGAGAATCGTCTTGTGGAAGATTTTCCTCAGGAGTACTTTCTGGTGAAACCACACTTTCGTCAAATGAT
>NZ_OMKE01000063.1 GCF_900299535.1 Aquimarina aquimarini
TAAAATTAAAGAATAGCCTTAGCTATTGTTGAATTTTATAACACAGATATAGTGCAAAAGAAACAAACTATATACGAAATTTTTATGTGTAAATCGTATTATATGTAACCTTAGAACAAAAGGATCTAAAATAGAAAAAAACGCATGGTATTATTAAGGAAAATACTATTTCTAATTACCTAAACACACTTCATATTATTTTAACTTTGAAATGTGATTTTAATAAAAAAACCGCACTTTCTTAAATAAATAAGAAGTACGGCTTATAATATATTTATTGTATTTTATATTAAAATACTATGATACTGTATACATTTTTTCTCTAAGCTCTTTAACCTTTGGGTCACTCATATACTCATCAAATGTAGTATAACGATCAATAACCCCATTAGGAGTTAATTCAATTACTCTATTACCAACAGTACGAGCAAATTCATGATCGTGAGTCGTAAATAAAACTGTGCCTTTAAACTTGGTAAGAGAATTATTAAAGGCTGTAATAGACTCTAGATCCAAGTGATTAGTAGGTTCATCAAGCATTAAGACATTAGCACGTGTCATCATCATTTTTGACAGCATACAACGTACTTTTTCTCCTCCTGATAATACATTTGATTTTTTCAAGGCCTCTTCCCCACTAAAAATCATTTTCCCTAAAAATCCTCTAAGAAAAACTTCTTCTCTTTCTTCTTCTGTAGTTGCCCATTGGCGTAACCAATCTACAAGACTTAGATCATTCTTGAAAAACTCACTATTATCTGCTGGTAAATATGATTGTGTAGTAGTAATTCCCCAATCAAACTTACCTGCATCTGCTTGTTGATTATTATTCAATATTTGATAAAATGCTGTGGTAGCCCTTGAGTCTTTAGAAAACACAACAACTTTATCTCCCTTTGTAAGGTTTACATCGATACCTTTGAATAGTACATCTCCTTCCAAGCTTGCTGATAACCCTTCTACATTCAATATCTGATCTCCTGCTTCTCTATCTCTTTCAAAAATAATAGCAGGATAACGTCTACTTGATGGTTTAATATCTTCTATATTAAGTTTCTCTATCATTTTCTTTCTAGAGGTAGCTTGTTTAGATTTTGCTACATTGGCACTAAATCGTGCAATAAACTCTTGTAACTCTTTTTTCTTTTCTTCAGCCTTTTTATTTTGCTGTGCTCTTTGTCTAGCAGCTAATTGAGAAGATTCATACCAAAACGTATAATTACCACTATAATGGTTAATTTTACTAAAATCAATATCTGATATGTGTGTACATACTGCATCAAGAAAGTGTCTATCATGAGATACTACAATTACAGTATTATCATAATTAGCCAAGAAGCTCTCTAACCATGTAATTGTTTCATAATCCAAATCATTGGTAGGCTCATCCATAATAAGTACATCTGGACTACCAAATAAACATTGTGCCAATAATACTCTTACTCTTTGTTTTGTATCTAGATCCGACATTTTTGTAAAATGCAAATCTTCTTTTATTCCTAAATTAGATAGCATTGCTGCAGCATCACTGTCTGCATTCCAACCATTCATTTCTTCAAACTGTACCTGTAACTCTCCTATCTTTTCAGCATTTTCATCTGTATAATCAGCATATAGAGCATCTATTTCTTTCTTTATTTCATACAAAGGTTTATTACCCATAATGACAGTTTCTAATACTGTATATTCATCATAAGCATAATGGTTTTGTTCTAAAACAGACATCCTTTTTCCAGGTTCTAGATGCACATGACCAGATGTAGCCTCTTGTACACCAGAAAGTATTTTAAGAAAAGTAGATTTTCCTGCTCCATTGGCACCAATGATACCATAGCAATTGCCTTGTGTAAAAGCGGTATTTACTTCATCAAAAAGTATTCGTTTACCAAATTGAACCGAAAGATTAGAAACAGATAGCATGAGTATGTAGAATTGTAAAGTTTAAATTTGGCGCAAAAGTAGAAAAATGGATTCAGAACCAGAAAACAATCCTTCATTAATTTAGAGGACTTATCTCTGTGCTTAGATTTTATAATCTGTATTCGTAAAAAAAACACATAATTAAATTATACAAGCAGTTCAAAACATATAAATAATATCTTTGTAATTTACTCTAATTTATGTTTAGGATTGTGCTAAAAAAAGAATTATCTGTTTATTTAAAATACTCTGGTTTTAAACAAATTAATTAATACCTATAGAATTAACGTATAATTAACAAGAGATACAGCACTTTCCTTTTACTTTTGAGCGATTAGTCGCTAATTATACCGTATATTAAATGCATTTTTTTGGGTTCAGATATTTTATTTTCATATCTATTTTATCATGTTTACTATGCAATTGTAGTTCCCCTAAAAAAGATAAAAGAGAGTATACATATTTTGGAGGGGAAATTGTAAATCCTAACACCAATTATGTTGTTTTATCTAAAGGCTATGATTATAGAGACACGATTTTTTTGGATAAAAACAACAGGTTTCTTCATAAAATAGAAAACCTTAAAAATGGACTATATTCTTTTAAACATAGCCCTGAAAGCCAAATCATTCTTCTAGAGGAAGGTGATAGTACATTGATTCGATTAAATACTTTAGAATTTGATGAATCTTTAGTTTTTACAGGAATAGGCGCAGGAAAGAATAATTTTCTTATTGAAATGTTCTTGCAGAATGAAATTGAGCGTGAAAGATTAAATAGAAATGGGTTTAGACAAACTCCTTCTTTTTTTAAAGAAAACCAAGATTCTCTATTAAATATCAAATTAGCTACTTTTGAAAAACTGATCAGCAAACATACTCTTAGTGACCTAGCAAAAAAAATGACTCAAGCTAGTGTTATTTTTGATTACTACATGAGGCATGAGTTATATTACAATAGTCATCATCAATTAAGAAAGATTGATGATTTTGATAGTGGTTTACCAGCTTCTTTTTTTAGTTATAGAAATCAAATTGATTTTAATGATGATGAACTCAAAAGGTTATATTCTTATAATTGGTTTCTGAATTGTTATTTTACAAATGCTATTCTTAGCAATTGTAGTACTGATTTCACACAAACTGATCAGGTAGCAAATGCTGTATATAAATTAAATATAATAGATAGTATCGTAAAACATACGTATATCAAAAATAGCTTATTGAGAAGATCTACTATCAACTTTTTATTAGATAGTAAAAACAATAAAGAATCAAATATAGTTCTAGAACACTATCTATCTATAAGTTCTAACAAAAGATCTCAAAAAGAATTGATACGTTTATCAAGGTATATTTCTAAACTTAGGCCAAACAATATTATTCCTGATCAAGATCTCATCTCATCAAAAGGAGAAACGGTAAGACTTTCTTCTCTTTTCAACAAACCTATTACAGCACTATATTTTTGGTCTATGGAGAGTAAGGAACATTATGTAAAAGCTCATAAAAAAGCTAGACATCTCAATACGATATATCCTAATATTGACTTTATTGCTGTGAATATTGATGCTGAACAAACAAAAAATTGGTTAAAAACCATTAAAAGACATCGTTATAATCTAGAGAATGAATATGAGTTTAAATACCCTAAATGTTCCTCTGAAGAATTAGTGATTCACTATAGAAACAAAGTATTTCTTGTTGATCAAGATGGTAAAATTATAAACCCTAGTACCGATCTATTTGCTTCTATCTTTGAAAAACAATTAATGCAATACACCCAATTAGCCAGTCTAGAGCATTAAAAAAGCTACCCATTTTATTAATGAATAGCTTTTTTATATAATAAAGTGATTTAAACTTTTTTCAATCAGAAAAGAAATTAATTAATAATTAATTTCCTTTTTTATAATCCGCAAGAAATTTAGCAAGTCCAATATCTGTCAATGGGTGCTTAAGTAATCCTTCTATAGAAGAAAGAGGCCCTGTCATTACATCTGCACCAATTTTTGCACAATCAATTACATGCATTGTATGTCTTACTGATGCTGCCAAAATTTGAGTACCAAATCCGTAATTATCATAAATCATTCTTATTTCTGCAATAAGATTAAGACCATCTGTAGAGATATCATCTAATCTACCAATAAACGGAGATACATAGGTAGCTCCTGCCTTTGCTGCGAGTAAAGCTTGTCCTGCAGAAAACACCAAAGTACAATTAGTTTTTATTCCTTTATCACTAAAATATTTTATTGCTTTTATACCATCTTTGATCATTGGTACTTTTACAATAATTTGATCATGAAGTTTAGCTAGCTCTTCTCCTTCTTTAATAATATTTTCATAATCTGTAGAGATTACTTCAGCACTTACATCTCCTGTTACTATCTCACATATTTTCTTATAGTGATTAATAATATTCTCTTTACCAGTAATACCTTCTTTTGCCATCAAAGATGGATTTGTAGTTACCCCGTCAAGAACTCCCAAATCTTGCGCTTCTTTGATTTGATCCAGATTTGCAGTATCAATAAAAAATTTCATAGTAGTGTTTTTTAAAAAATTGTTGCCTTTACTTTTTGTCTTCTAACAAAGTGCGAAGATAAAAATAATCAGTCTTGGCTAATACATTCTTTTTGGTTTATTTAATTTTTTTGAGAATTTCATACTAGTTATAAAAAAAACATCATTACCCTTTTATGCCTCAAAAGTTTCTATAATTTATAATGATTCATCAATAACTTTTCATACAGTTTATCGGGTAAAACTCTTTTCAATACAACAGAAAATTTTTGCATAAACGCCCCTACCTTATAATGCACTTTTGGGTTATTGTTTTTTATAATTCTGTAAACAGCTTTTGCCATCTCTAATGGATCATTCCCCGAGTCTACATGATCATCCATCATTTTTAATGTATTACCATAAGACACCTCATAAGGAGATCCCTCTAACACAGGAGCGTGATAACGGCCTGCCGCAATATTAGTTGCAAAATCTCCTGGAGCTACATTTGTCATTTTAATATTAAACCCCTTCAACTCCATACGCCATGCCTCTGTTGTCATCTCTAGGGCAGCTTTAGAAGCACTATACACACCTCTATATGGTAAGCCCATGTATCCAGCAATAGATGTTATATTTACAATCAATCCCCCGCCTTGTTTTCTCATTAACGGCAAAACAGCTTTGGTAACACTTATGGGGCCAAAGTAATTTGTTGTAAAATTTTTAATTATTTCTTCATTAGGAGTTTCTTCTATTGGCCCAGTAATCCCTGCTCCTGCATTATTGATCAAAACATCTAATTGCCCGTGTTTTTGCTCAATAATATGAACCGCAGATGCAATACTATTTGTATCTGCAACATCCAATTCTAATAGTGGAAAAGGAGTAAAATCTGGAAATCGAGAAGGATTTCTACTGGTACCATATACAATGTACCCTTGCGCTACCAAATATGTTCCTATCGATTTTCCTATTCCCGAAGAACCTCCTGTAATTAAGACTACGGATTTATTTTGACTTCTACTCATGGTCACAAATATACAATTATGATTGACCTTCTACCAATCTAAAAAAACGAAATAAGAAATAAAAAGGATAGGATATTATAGTAGAAAGATTTCCTTTTATACACCAAAATAGCGGATACAAAAAAAGGCAAGCTACCTACATCACACTGCTCAACCATCTACCTTTGCTGCGTTCCCGCCCTGGAGGATTCAACAGGAGCTAGTTGTGTAGGACTTGCCGCTGCAAAGATACAATCTTTAGCAAATAAAACAATGATTTTTTAAACCCAATTAAAATAAATATCTTGCTTTAAATTTCAACAACAACAATGAAAGCACATAACTCATTAATCATCATTATTTTAAGCATACTTTGTTTTTCTTGCGGAAGCAATCAAAATAAACGAAAAAAAAATTTTTCGATAAAAATTATAGACAATCAAACCAAATTTAAGCTAGGAGAAACCATAAAAGCAAGCTTAATAAATGCTAAAAAGATTGAAATTGATTCTGTAATCTATCAACTTGGTGATAAGAAAACACTTCTCAAAAAAGATTTTACTTTTAAAGAAATAATAGATACAGAAAAACTAGGTAATCATATATTGACGGCAAATGTATTTTATAATGGTAATGTTGATACCATTACCAAAAAAGTAACTTTTCTCAATAATATCGCTCCAAAATTATATTCTTATAAAATCATCGCAGAATACCCCCACGATCAAAAAGCTTTTACACAAGGTTTAGAATTTTATAACGATACATTATATGAGAGTACTGGTAAAAAGGGAATGTCTTCATTAAGAAAAATTGATTATAAAACAGGAAAGATTAATATAAAAAAAGAAGTTCCCCCAACATACTTTGCTGAAGGAATTACGATTATGAATGACAAAATTTATCAATTAACGTGGACTTCAAAAGAAGGATTTATTTACGATCTTAAAACTTTGAATAAAATTGGAAACTTTGCCTATAACCAAAGTAAAGAAGGGTGGGGATTGTGCAATAACGGAAAGCATATTTATAAAAGTGACGGAACAGAAAAAATATGGATACTAGACGCTAATACACTGGCAGAAAAAGAGTATATAGAGGTTACTACTAACAAAAGTGTTAAATCTAGATTTAATGAATTAGAATGGGTTGAAGGGAAAATCTATGCAAACACGTGGCAAAAAGATGGAATAGCCATTATTAACCCCAAAAACGGAGCTCTTGAAGCTGTTATAAATCTTAGTAGTTTACGAAAAAAGGTAACTCAACATGATAACCTTAATGTCCTCAATGGTATAGCATATAAAAAAGACACAAAGAGATTATTTGTAACTGGTAAAAATTGGGACAAAATTTTTGAGATCGAAATAGTCAAATAAACCTTATAAACAATAATATTTATAAGTATTACAGAGGTAAAAAAATAGATAAACTCTAGTTCAATATTCAGAAACCATATTGCAACAACATAATAAATGTCTCGTTATTGTAATAGACAGATAATAAACCGTACCTTTGCGGCTTATTTTTAGCTATATGAATAAATTTGAAGCATTAGGCCTAGGTGAAGCCATTATAAAGGCGGTGAATGATATGGGATTTGAAACCCCAAGTGAAGTGCAGGAAAAGGCAATACCTATTTTGCTAGATGAAGATACGGATATTGTTGCATTAGCGCAAACCGGAACAGGAAAAACTGCCGCATTTGGCTTTCCTTTGATTGAAAAAATAGATCATAACAGTAGAATTACGCAAGGATTAATCCTATCTCCTACTAGAGAGCTTTGCTTACAGATTACTAATGAACTAAAAAACTACTCTAAACATATTCCTAGTTTACATACTGTTGCGATTTATGGTGGTGCTAGTATTACAGAGCAGGCAAAACAAATAAAACGAGGAGCACAAATCATAGTGGCTACTCCTGGAAGAATGCAGGATATGATTAACCGTAAAATGGTTGATATTACCAATATTGGTTATTGTGTGTTGGATGAAGCAGATGAAATGTTGAATATGGGATTCTATGAAGATATAAATGCTATTTTATCTCATACTCCAAAAGACAAAAACACATGGTTATTCTCTGCTACCATGCCTAAAGAAGTTTCTACTATTGCAAAACGATTTATGCAAGAACCAGTAGAAATCACTGTAGGCCATAAAAATACAGGATCAAAAAATGTATCTCACGAATACTATGTTGTAAATTCTCGTGATCGTTATGCCGCATTAAAAAGACTAGCAGATGCTAATCCAGATATTTTTTCCGTAATATTTTGTCGTACTAAACGAGATACTCAAAAAGTAGCCGAAAATCTTATTGGAGATGGATATAATGCTGCTGCCCTACATGGTGATCTAAGTCAAAACCAAAGAGATTTGGTAATGAAAAGCTTTAGAAACCGACAAATACAAATGCTGGTTGCTACAGATGTAGCTGCTCGTGGAATTGATGTAGACGATGTAACACATGTAATCAACTACCAACTCCCAGATGAAATAGAAACGTATACACATAGAAGTGGTCGAACAGGTCGTGCTGGAAAAAGCGGTGTATCGATGGTTATCGTTTCTAAAAGTGAAGTCAGAAAAATAAAATCTGTAGAGCGAATCATCAAAAAGAGTTTTGAGAAAAAAGATATTCCTAGTGGTGAAGAAATATGTCAAGTTCAATTATTTCATCTTGCAAATGATATTGCAAAAGCAGAGATAAATCATGAAATTGATAGTTATTTACCTTCTATTAATGAGGTGCTAGAAAATTTCTCTAAGGAAGAGTTAATCAAAAAATTCTTTTCTGTAGAATTTTCTCGTTTCCACAATTATTATAAAAAAGCAAAGGATCTAAACGCTATAAATGAAAAAGGTGGGGAGTATAGTAATGATGGAAGCACTCGTTACTTTATCAATGTAGGAGAAAAAGATGGATTCGATTGGATGAAATTAAAAGACTTCCTAAAAGAAGTATTAGAGTTAGGAAGCGATTCTTTGAGCCGTGTTGACGTAAAGGAAAGTTTCTCTTTCTTCAACACCAATGCAGAACACCAAGAAAAAGTTCTTGAGGTCTTTGAAGATTTCAGAATGGAAGGCAGAAAAGTTAATGTAGAGATTTCTAAAGGTTCTGGTCGTAAAGGAGGAGGTGGACGTCGTCGTCGTGACAACGGCGGAGGTTTCAAAGGAAAACGCAGAAGCGATGGGTTTAAACCTAAAGGAAAAAGACGCTTTGATTCAAACGACAGTAAAGGTAGTGGAGGAAATCAAAGAAGAGACCGAAGAAAACGTAGTGATCGAAGATAAATCAAATATTCCTTGATGCGTTAAATTTAACGCATCAAGGAATATTAATTAGTAATATGATTTTTGGCGCGATTTTTATGGTATATTATTAAAAATTGAACGTCATATTATTTACATGAAGAGAATATTATTTTACATCGTACTATTTATAAGTATAACCACCTATTCACAAGATGATAATTCAGGGGTTGTATCGGGAAAAGTATTAAGTGCAGCTACAGACTTAAAACTTGAAAATGTACACATTGTAAACCTCAGTCAAGTTGTTGGTACCATAACTGATGATAAAGGAAACTTCAGTATTTCTGCAAAAGTAAATGACACTTTATATTTTTCTTATATCGGTTACAAACCTTTACAGATAAGAGTTAGTAATGACTGGATTAAATTTGGTGATATAAAAGTAAAGATGACCGAGCTAGGGATTGCCCTAGAAGAAGTAGTCGTTGCAGATGTACAACTTACTGGTTATCTTGAAATAGATGCAAAAAGAATACCTGTATACAATAATTACAGATATAGTATATCTGGATTAAACTCAGGGTATGAAGGCGGAAGCAAACAACCTAGTGCTGTTAATAAAGTCTTAGGAGCTATTTTTAATCCTGCTGATTTTCTATATAATATTTTTAGTAAACGCTCTAAAGAATTAAAAAAATTGCGAAAAATGAAGAAGGATGACGAGATCAGAAATCTTCTAGAAAACAAATTTGATCGCGCTACCTTGATGGCTTTATTACAGGTAGAACGAATGGATATTGATGAAATTCTTCGTAATTGTAATTATTCTGTAGATTTTATAAAATTTGCAAACGATCTTCAAATTTTGGATGCCATCAGCGAGTGTTATGAAGAATATAAAGTATTAGAAAGAAGATAAAGTTCTTTATAGATGTAGCAACAGTAGTAGTATACGCGCTACTATAAATTTATTTATCTTCATCATTTTCATAATAACGCGCTATAATTTGCTCGTGGCTTTTAATTACTTTTTTGGCCCATTCTAATCTTTTTTCTAATTTTTCCTCATCAGATAATTGCCAGGCAACACCAGTATCTCTAAGCTTAGAAGTTACATGTTGCAAAATTATGGCTGCAGATACAGATATATTAAGACTTTCTGTAAAACCCACCATTGGTATATGTAATTTACTATCAGCATTTTCCAAAACTAAGTCACTTAGCCCTTTCTGCTCTCTTCCAAAGAAAAAAGCTGCTGGTTTAGATACATCTACATCTTTCAATACAATAGAATCATCATGTGGTGTTGTAGCAACAATCTGATACCCTTTTTCTTTTAATGCACATATACATTCTTTTGTTGATCCATACCTGTTGATATCGACCCATTTTTGAGCCCCCATTGCGATCTCTCTATCAATTCGTTTTACATTTACCTCTTCTATCACATGTACATTTTGAACTCCGAAAACATCACAACTACGTATTACTGCACTTGTATTATGTAATTGATACACATCTTCTACTGCAACAGTAAAATGATTCGTGCGCTCGTCAAGAATTTTCTTGTTTAATCCAGCTCTTCGTGGAGTGAGAAATGATTCTATATATTCGAGAAGTTTTATATCTATCATACCGCTAAAATATAAAAACATCTTATACCATTTACACTTTAAATTTGTTGTAATAAAATACTTTCCTTATACCATTTCCAACTTAAATTTACTCAATAAAACCGCGCCTTTTTGTTTAATATTTCAAAATAAAACATGACCGTAGCCCTGCTATGCCAGAATTTTCTTTTTCATCTAAGTCAAAAATCCATCATTTTTCTTATGAGTGAATTTAAATCAGAACTGGTATTATCCTTACTTCAAGAATAAAGAATAGCAAAAAAAACTGCTTGATACAATTACCAAACAGTCTTTCAACAATCTACTTAATTTAACTAAATTTCACTATAAATGCATCATAACAATGTTATGTTCCATATAAAACAAAGTAATGAAATGTTACATTTACAGCATACTCTTATTTACATACTGTTCATTTACCAAGTATTCAAAAAAAAACCTCCCGAAATTACCCCTAAAAACGGAAGGTTTAAGTAAACACATTGTCAAAATGTATCGTAATGATTGATTAACTAATTAATAATCAATTCAATTTTTCTTTTTCAGTTGTTTGTAGTATGCAATATAATATCGTTTAATTTTTATATATTTTATAGTCATATCTTAATCCTTATTGTACTAGACAATATGACAATATTGATCTCTTTTCTTTTTTGGTATAAAAAAAGTAAAACCAAATAAACGATACGGTTGAAAATGAATCTTTCAGAATTGAACGAAGAAACTTTGATAAGAATAAAGAGTTACCGATATTGATCCAATTGTAATTAAGATTAACAACTGGCAAACGGATATCTATACTAATAGTTCTCCTCTCATAATGATTGATTTATTTTAAATTAATCGTTATTCAGACCCTGTCATTGTTGGCTCGCCAAAGTAACAATTATGGGGTTGTACTATTCAATCATACTTTTTACAACAAAACTTATAAAAATAAGTTACTTCAAAAAAATATGATCTTTACTTTATACCAAATCATATAATGTCGTTCTTAAAAGACTTACATCATATCATTTTCTTTTATTAATTCACATTTGGCAAAATGCTTCATTGTTAATTAATAAAAACATATCACTTTTAAAACAATTATCTTAGTTGGTATAGTAGACTTATTTATCTCAAGTCAACTAATTTTGATTATAAAAAACTCAGAAAAGGGTAAATAATAAGTTTTTTATTCTAAAAATCGCAACTATACGCTTTGTTTAAAAACAATACTTAAAGATACTTACTATTTAGCAAAATCGAATACCAGAATACCACATAAAAATTCTGGTTTTACCACATAAATATAAACGACTAAACAAAATAAAAAAAGGATAAACAACAATAGCTTACAAAGCAAGTAAAAAAATACTTAAAAAACTGAAAAACAATAATTTAAAAACAAAATTACAATAAAAATAAGTCTTAAAACGAACAAAAAAAAGTAGGACTACACCTACTTTTTTATTTAAAAAACAATCTTTATTCGATGATACATGTATTTTACCGAAATAACTGTTGCCAAAAAAAAAGTCAATTATCAGTTTTTAGTCCTTAAAAATTCATTGAAATTGATAAGATATTCATCATATAATAAGATGTAATTTTAGACATTCTTATCTTTATAATCATACATCTTATAATAGCAGTATACAGAAAACTCATAAAACTTAAAAAAGTTTTATGAGTTTTCTGTATATATTATCCATATCATTCTGGATAATTTTTTCTTTAGAACACGATTTAATACACTCTATGCTTCTTTTTGAATTTCTACAGCGTGTGGATATGGTATTTCTATACCAGCTTTATCCAAGCTTATTTTACAGTTTTCTAGAGTAGAGAAATATACATCCCAATAATCCTCTGGGGTACTGTATGGTCGTACTGCTAAATCAACAGAACTTTCCCCTAACGCTACAACATTTATAGAAGGTGCTGGGTCTTTTAACACCTTAGGATTGGATGTTAAGACTTCTAATAATACATCTTTAGCCTGTTTAATATCTTCATCATACCCTATACCAATAGTAATATCAACTCTTATTTTTCCTTCTGCTGTATAATTGATAATATTTCCATTTGCCATAATACCATTAGGAACTATAGCTAATTTATTTTCGGGAGTGGTTAGCTTAGTAGTAAAAATCTCAATTTCTTTTACAACTCCCAATACACCTTGGGCTTCTATAACATCTCCTATTTTATAAGGTCTAAAAATCATTATCAATACTCCTCCAGCAAAATTAGATAAAGAACCTTGTAACGCCATACCTATCGCAAGACCAGCCGCCGCTATTACAGCAGCAAAAGTAGTTACATCAACCCCTAACATAGAGATTACCATAATAACTAGAAATATCTTTAAAGACCAACTTATCAGGTTCAATAAAAATTTCTGTAAAGACTCATCATAAGAACTCTTAGACATCACCTTTTTTACACTACCTATAAGTTTTTTAATAATCCATGATCCAATAATATAGATCAGTATTGCAACTAAAAGTTTGGGACCAAATTCTTTTGCTAGTTCTATACCGTAGTTGAACCATTCCTGAGCTGTTTTCATTTTAAATAGTATTTTTTATAATAATGTTGTTATGATCTAGGGTATTTATATATACTAAACTCGTCTCTGCTTCTATTACTGCCTACAAATTTATCATTGACAAAATAAAACCAAAGACGAGTTCAACAAATCAAATATACATAAACTTACTAGTTTACATAAGAAACCTAGTAAAGTTATGTTTATTGTACAATGATAAATTCACTTCTACGATTTAGCTGGTGCTCATCATTACTACAAGGCACTCCATCTTTACACTTGTTTACCAATGCAGTTTCTCCGTATCCTTTACCTGTAACTCGGGATTTATCTATCCCTCCTTTCTCAATAATGTATTTAACCGTACTTTTTGCTCTCTTCTCACTGAGATACATGTTATATTTATCATTTGCTCTACTATCGGTATGAGATCGAACATCTATTTTTAATTTAGGGTACTCTTTTAGTGCTGCAATAATTTTTTGTAGCTCTATTTCTGCATCTGATCTAATAAATGATTTATTTAAGTCAAAATATATAACTTCAAGGTCTAGAAGTTTTGCGAGATCATCCCCTGGCTTCACCTCTTTATCTGCTAAACCACCTTTATTTAATTGCAATGGTTGATTATACTCATGCTCTAATACCGTATTTGTAGCAAGAATAACTTCTGTTGGGCTATACATCACTTTATTAGCTCTAATAATATAAGATTTTTCACAATCAAGATCAAACTTATACACCCCTTTTGCATTGGTAACGGTTTGTTGTAATTCATTATTCGAATCATCTAACAAAAACACTTCTGTATCAGCCAAAAGTTCTTTAGAAGTAGCATCTGTCACTACTCCTTTTACATACTGATTACAAGAGGTTATTAGCTCTTCTGTTTGTTTGAAACTGTAGATATCATCATTCCCTTTTCCACCAGAGCGATTGCTAGAAAAATATCCAATTTTTGTATCTTCATTTAGTACAAACGTAAAATCATCTTCTGAGCTATTCACAGGTTTCCCTACATTATAAGGAATCGAAAATACACCAAATTCTTCTGGCACAGTTACAAAAACATCTAATCCTCCTAACCCAATATGACCATCACTGGCAAAATACAAACTACCAGATTCTCCTATATAAGGAAAAGTTTCTCTTCCTTCTGTATTAATTCTATCACCCAAATTTTGAGGGGTTCCAAAAGTACCATCTTCTTTTATATCTACAACATATAAATCAGAAAGCCCTCTACTATCTGGCATATCACTAGCAAAGTAAAGCTTGGTTCCGTCTTTACTCAAAGTAGGGTGGGCAACAGAATACTCATTGCTATTAAAAGGTAACTCCTCTATATTTGTCCATTTATTATTTTGAAATGTAGCTCTATAGATTTTTAACAATACTGTTCCTTGCTCATTAGATCCTAATTTTCTTTTGGTGTAGTTATTTCTGGTAAAATACACTGTTTGCCCATCATTACTAAATGATGTTGAAGATTCGTGAAATTTTGTATTTATTTTGCCTTTTATTTTTTTCGGAGTCTTCAGAATCCCATTGCTTTCTATAATTTCAGAAGAATACAAGTCCAAAAATGGCATTTCATCCCACTCATGTATAACCTTTGTCATTCCTGAACTTCCTCCACGAGATGATGCAAATATCAATTTTCCTTGATTATCAAAGCTTGGTGCATAATCTGAATATTTTGAGTTTATCCCTAATTTTAACAATCTGAATTTACCTGATTGCATTTCAATAAAATTTAGATAATCTCTAGTATTCATAAAAGATTCGGCTCTCTGGTCATTCCCGATAAGTGTTTGAAATTGCTCCATCACTTTATCCGCTTCTTCATACCGTTGTATACTTTTTAAACTTTGAGAATATCTAAATAAGTATTCGGGATTGATACTATCTGAGTATTTTGTAATTAGTTTTTCATACCACGGTATTGCATCTTCTAATTTTGCATTAAAGTAATAAGAGTCTCCTAGCTTTTTTAATAAATCTGGAGATTCATATCCGCTTTCTGCTACTTGAAGGTAAATTTTTCTAGCATCTACAAAAGCATACCGATTAAAACTTTCGTTTGCCTTGGCTAATTTTTTTTCTTGTGAAAAAATAATACCCGATACTAATATGCTTAGTGATATGGTTATAATGTGTTTATTAAAATTCATACGTATGTCGTTTTTATTTTTAATCTAAAAACTTGGACTAATTAGGGGTTGATTTTTATTTTTATGTATTTCAAAATTCTTCTTCTTACTAGTTTGTATAACTAGAAGAATCTAGGAGTTAACATTCTATTGTATTTCTTAAAGAGTTCAAAGCGTAACATCACCTCATAACTCCCATCATTAAATTGTGTCTGACCCAATTC